>NZ_JAQPZT010000005.1:0-378492 GCF_037619475.1 Corynebacterium sp. USCH3 | reverse complement strand
AAGAACCAGAACAGGTGCTGCCACAGGATCGCGCCACCGTTGGCGGAGTCGTAGATGTGCCCGCCCAGGATCCGGTCATAGAGCACGCCGAGGGCGGCGGCGGTCAGCAGCGGGAAGATCAGCAGCACCAGCAGCGACATGACCAGGATGTTCCAGGTGAACACGGGCATGCGGAACATCGTCATGCCCGGTGCACGCAGGCACAGGATCGTGGTGATCATGTTGACCGCCGAGGCGATCGTCCCCACACCGCCCACACCGACGCCGATGACCCACAGGTGTGACCCCACACCCGGCGAGTGGATGGCGTCGGCCAGCGGCATGTACATCGTCCAGCCGAAGTCGGCGGCACCACCGGGGGTCATGAAACCCGACAGCATGATGATGCCGCCCCAGGTGGTCAGCCAGAAGCCCAGGGCGTTCAGCCGGGGGAAGGCGACGTCGGGCGCACCGATCTGCAGGGGCATGACGTAGTTCGCGAACCCGAACACCAGCGGACTGCCGAACAGCAGCAGCATGATGGTGCCGTGCATGGTGAACAGCTGGTTGAACTGTTCGTTGGACAGGAACTGCAGGCCCGGGTGGAAGAGTTCCACGCGGATCAGCAGCGCCATGAGGCCGCCGATGAAGAAGAAGATGAAGGCCATCACGATGTACATGATGCCGAGCTGCTTGTGGTCCGTGGTTGTCAACATCGTCCATGCGTGGCCTCCCTTGCGGGATCGTCCACCATGGGGCCGGCTCTCAGGCCGGAGGTGAGGGGTGTCCTTCTTTTCGGGCGGGGCAACGGCAGTCAACGGTCCAAACCTCCTGAAGCGTCGGTGGCGGACTCTTGCCCGGTCGTCAGCCGGTGCCGTCACACGGTGTCGGTAATCCGACTATAGGTTTGGCGAGTTTCCCCTGGTGAGACCGTTGTCATTATGGGGTAATCACTTGTTCTTATGTGACCACGGCGACACTGAGACCAGGAACTTGGCCAACGAGTCCAGGTAGACCGCGCTCGCCGAACCCGGGTCCCAGACCAGCTCGTAGAACATCTCCACCTGCGTCCCGTCCTCCCGGACGATTCGACGGGACGGCATACCGTCCCGGACGTGCCGCTCCGGGAGCACCACCGCGCCCATGCCCTTGTCCGCCCAGCCGGGCAGGGCGCTGCAGTGGGTGACCTCCATCTCCGCACGCTTCAACTGCTGCCCGGCCTCGGCGAACACGTCGGAAACCATGCGGGTGATACCGCAGCCGTGACGGCACAGGATCAGCTCACGTTCGGCGAGTTGGTCGACGGTGATCGTCTCACCCTCCCCCTCCCCCGCCGGATCGACCAACACAAGGTAGTCCGAATCGATCAAGCGGTGACTGTACCCCGGCAGCGACCCGAGCGCCGGGACGATGATCATGTCGAGGCTTCCCGCCTGCAGGAACTCCTCGAGCGGCTCGAGTTCCGCCTCCAGCAGCATCACGTCGTGCCCGGTGGCCAGGGCGTTCGGACCGTGGATCGCGTCCTTGAGTTGTCCGACGATGGCCTTGTCGATCTTCGGCGAGACACCGACACGCACGGTGCCGGACCTGCTCGAGGTGAAGGACTCCGCCTCGACCTCCATCCGGGTCACGTCCGTGATGATCTGCTTGATACGTGGAAGCACGGCCGCACCGAACGCCGTCGGCGACGTCCCCCGCGGGTTACGCAGGAAGATACGTCCGCCGAGGTGCTCCTCGAGCTTGGCGATGCTGATGGACAGTGCCGGCTGAGTGACCCCGAAGCGACGCGCGGCTGAGCTGAACGATCCCGTGTCCGCCACCGCGTCGGCGTAGCGCAGGGATTCGAGAGTGAGTCTGGCATTCATGATGCTTTCATCCTATGACCGCTGACCTGCACCATAAAACATTGTCCATAAATAATAGCGATACTAGCATAACATACCCCCGTGACGCGGGTCTCACCCCCGGAGAATCCGGACGAGCACCGCACCGGCGTGAGACGAAGCGGCGGCGGAGGCTGCATGTACGTCGCCCCGCTCCAGCGCATCGACGATCAACAGGTGCTCCTGCAGGGACATCCGCGCGTTGAGCTCACTGTGCCAGGCATCGGACCGGTACAGGTACCCCTGGATGTCCAGCCGCGCCAGCACCTCACACAACGGTCGGTTCGCCGAGATCTCCCGGATGCGCGTATGGAATGCCAGGTCGATCCTCGAGTCACGGACCGGGTCCGGCTTCCCCGCCAGGTTGCGCTCCTGGACCTCGAGCATCTCCCGCAGCTCGACGATCTCGTCCTGTGTCACCCTTGCGGTCGCCTGCCCTGCAGCTTTTCCGTCCAACACCTCGCGCAGCTCAAAGACCTGCTCCAGCGTAGTCCTGTCCAACACCGCCACGCGTGCTCCTGCATGTGGTCGGTATTCGGCGACCCCGTCGACGGTGAGCTGCTGAACCGCCTCCCGCACCGGACTCCGGGACACCCCCAACCGTGAGGCGATACCCGGCACACTCAGCGGCGTGCCCGGCGGCAGTCCTCCGGTGATGATCTCCTCACGCAGTCGTTGCAGAACCGATTCGGCGAGCAGTGCGCCGTTACGTCGGTCCGCCGTCACCATGTCAGACATGACAGTGCTCCTCTCGGCGCCTCTCGTCCCGTTCAGTCCGGACGATTACATGTATTACGGAATAGTTTCCCAGGTTAAATTCTGATCTCCATGATCTCCACTCCCGGAGCAGGCCGTCGTCGCAGGACGACCACTCTACCTGCAATAAACAATCATCCATCTGCTTTATTTCCATCAGAATACCCTCGATCACCACCCGCGAACCAGTAGCGGAGAGCGTTGGTCACGACCTAGATTCTACATGCAATCACCCATGAGGAGAGAACATGACCGTCCGACGCACCACACGAACACTCACCGCAACACTCGGCGCCGCCGCACTGACCACGGGCCTCGTCGCCTGCACGGACGACGCCGGTTCCGGGGCGGACGTCGACATCGAACCCGCTGCCGCGGAGTACCGCCTCGACGACGTCTGTCCGGAGAACATCGACATCCAACTGCAGTGGCAGCCCCAGTCCGACCAGGCCGGTGTCATCGGACTGATGGGACCCGACTACGCCATTGACGACCAGTCCAAGTCAACCACCGGCTCCCTGGTCTTCGACGGCGGCGACACCGGTGTCGACCTCACCCTGCGGGCCGGCGGCGCATCCATCGGCTTCCAGTCCGTGCCCGACCAGATGTACACCGACGAATCGATCGACCTGGGCCTCGTCCACCAGGACCAGATGGTCGTCGCCGCCGACAGCCAGCGCGTGGTGGGACTGACCCCGCTGTTGAAGACCAACCCCTCGATCGTCATGTGGGACCCGGAGACCCACCCGGACTGGGAGGGCATCGAGGACATCGGCGGCACCGGCACCTCCGTCGTCGTCTCCCAGGACCAGGTCTTCCCCCGCTGGCTCGTCGCCGAGGGCCTGCTCGACCAGGACCAGCTCGACACAAGCTACGACGGTGCCCCCGCCCGCTTCGTCGCCGACCCGTCCATCGCCCAGCAGGGCTTCGCGAACTCCGAGCCCTACCGGTACGAGAACGAGGTCGAGTCGTGGATGAAACCCGTGGGCTACCAGCTCGTCCGCGACGTCGGCTACGACACCTACGGAGCGAACCTCACCGTGCGCCCCGAACGGATCGAGGAGATGTCCGACTGCCTGGAGAAGCTCGTACCCATGGTCCAGCAGACCGGGAAGAACTACGTGGAGGACCCACAGGCGACGAACGACCTGATCATCGACTGGGTAGGCAGTGACAACGCCTTCAACCCATACACCGCCGACGAAGCCACCGCCTCCGCTGGGACCCTGCGTGACGAGGACATCATCGCCCCCGGCGACGACGACGTCTGGGGCAGCTACGACATGGACAAGGCGCAGTCCGCCATCGACATGCTGATCCCCGTCCTCAACGACTCCGGCTCAAACCTCCCCGACCAGATCCCCGCCACCGACCTCTTCGACCCCCGCTTCATCAGTGAGGACATCTCATGAGCATCACCATCCCCGTCATCGACATCTCCCCCTACCTCTCCAGCTCCGACGCGCACGACCCCACCGTGCAGGACGCCCGCGCCGAGGTCGCCCGGCAGCTCGACGCGGCGTGCGCCGGCGTCGGTTTCCTCCAGATCGTCGGCCACGGCATCCCGTCCGACGTCCGGGACGGACTCGCCGACGCCCTCGACGAGTTCTTCGCCCAACCGTTGGACACGAAGAAGAGCTACACCCGCCCCGGCGAGAACCGCGGCTACAGTCCGCCGAAGAGCGAGTCGCTCAGCATGAGCCTGGGCGTGGCCGCCGCCAACCAGATGAACGACTTCTACGAGGCGATCACCGTCGGCTCGGAACGCTCCTGGTTCCCCGGCCTCGACCTCCCCGAGACCAGCTACCCGGACAACTCCTGGCCGACCAGGATCGCGCCGTCCTTCCGTCCGAACGTCGAGGCCTGGTTCAGCGAAGCCGGGCGGGTCTCCCGCGTCCTGCTCACCGCATTCACCGACGCGTTGGCCCTGCCGTCCGGCTACTTCGACGGGATGGTGGACCACTCCATCGACGCCCTGAAGATGAACCACTACACCCTTCCGGAGGGCGACATCGAGCTCGCCGGCGAACTGACCGGCATGGGGGCGCACACCGACTTCGGCATCCTCACCGTGCTCTGGGCCGACCGCGTCCCTGGCCTGCAGGTCCTCGACCGGGAGGGGACGTGGCACGCGGTCGAACCGGCGGAGGACGCGCTAATCGTCAACCTCGGCGACGCCATGGCCCGCTGGACGAACGACCGGTGGATGTCCACCGTGCACCGCGTCGACCCGCCGGTGGTCGACGGGAAGATCATCCGACGCAGGTCAGCCGCATTCTTCTTCGACGGCAACCACGACGCCGTCATCGAGACGCTGCCAGGCTGCGTCGGCGGTGCCGACGGTGCCGACGGTGCCGGGGGCTACCCGCCGATCACCGTCGCCGACAACATCAACGCGAAACTCGCCGGCATGAAGTCCGGGTTGGCGCCGACGGACGCAGGACGCGAGGCGGCCCGCGTCACGGCCGCCGGGTAGGAGCAGACGGTCACGCCTGGTCGACCGGCCTGATCATGATGGTGTCCACGTCCATGTGCGCCGGACGGTCAGCCACCCAGCGGATCGTCTCGGCGATGTCCTGCGCGGTGAGGTTCAGGACGTCCTCGTACACTTGCTGCGCCCGCTCGGCGTCCCCCTTGAACCGGTTGAGACTGAAGTCCGTGGCCACCCGACCTGGGTCGATCTGGCACACGCGCACCCCCTTCTCCGCGAACTCCATGCGCATCACGTCCGTCAGGGCGGTCTCCCCGAACTTCGCGGCGTTGTACCCGGCGCCGCCGCGGTAGGCTCCCCGCCCGGCAATGGAGACGACATTGATGACCTGCGGCGCGTCCTTCCTGGTCAGTTCCGGGAACAGTGCCTGGGTGACCTGCAGTGTGCCGATGACGTTCGCCTCGTACATCCACCGCCAGTCCTCGACGTCCCCCTCCAGGACCGGATCGAGTCCCCTTGCTCCGCCCGCGTTGTTGACCAGCAGGTCCGCGCCCCCGAGATCATGCACGGCGGCCGCGAGGGCGTCCACGCTCCCCCGGTCGGTGACGTCGACCTGCACGACGTGGGTGGTGGCGTCCGGAGCGTCCACCCCGATACGTGCGGCGACCTCCTCAAGTCTCTCCGGGCGCCGCGCGGCGAGGACGACGTCCCACCCGTCGGCGGCCAGGGAAGACGCGGTGGCCTCCCCGATCCCTGCGGAAGCACCGGTCACCACGGCGAGGCGACGTGCTGTGCTGGTTGCGCTGTCGTTGTTGTTGCCCATATCCCCGAGACTAGCTGCTCCGGTGACCTAGAATCAGCGGTTATGAAGCTCCCGAGCATGCTCAACGCCCGCGTGACCCGCGCCCAGATCGACCATCCCGTAGTGGCGGGCAAGGTGATCAGGAAACTCACCGGGTCCAGCGGGAAGAAGGGGAAGAACGGCAAGGACGGTACGGACGGCTCGGCGGCGGCACCGGTGTCCCCGCCACTCACCCGCGCCACGCTGACCCGGACCAACGGGATCGACGCCGCGAAGATCGCCGCCGGAGTCCCGGCCGCGCACTGACCACCTACTGACCGCCTACGGACCGCACCCCGACCGCCCGCCGGTACGACCATGTGAGGGCGGTTCTCTCGTCCAGAAACGCCCCCACGTGTCGGTGTCAGCTCCGTAGCTCCGCCTGACGGGCAGACTGCGACGGAGAAACGGCGGACACTACGGCCGTGGCACCAGGTAGCGCCCCGCGCCAGGCACGACCTCGACCTCCATCGGCAGCGGCGCGAACATGTCACCGTCGGCGTAACCGTTGATCGGCTGGCCGGTGTGGGCCCCCTTCCCGTCCGTCATCTCGATGCGGACCTTCTTCGCGCGGTAGGTGCTCACCCCCTCCTCCTCGACGAAACTGCCGTCGAAGATCTTGATGAACTTCAGTGCCGCCTTCACCCGGTTCATCCGTTCCAGCACGGTGATGTCCAGGATCCCGTCATGGTGGTCGGCGTCCGGGCAGATCAGCATGCCGCCGCCGTAGCTCTTCGTGTTGCCCATCGCGACCAGTGTCATGTTCTCTTCGAGTACCCGCTCCCCGTCTGTCCCGGGATCCAGCACCAGTCGGGTGGGAATCGAGTGGAAGTTGAGGAACTCGGCGACGATGGCGATGTTGTAGCGCATCTGCCCTTTCGGCCAGCTGATGCGGTTCGTCCGGTCGGAGACCAACGAGTCGAAACCCGCGCACGCGATGGTGCCGAACCAGTGTTCGTCGCCGGCGTCGTTGCGCATCCTCCCCAGGTCCGTGGTGGTGCAGAAGCCCCGGGCGACCACGTCTGCGGCCCGACGCGGGTGGGTGGGGATGCCGTATTCACGGGCATGGTCATTGCCGGTGCCCGCCGGGATGATACCGAGTGGGGTGGACGACCCCGCCTGCTCCTGCAGTGCGAGGTTGATCAGCCCGTCACCGCCGCAGACGACCAGCGCGTCGATCTCCTTCTCGGCGACCATGCGTCCGGCCAGCTCGCGTGCCCCTGCCGGGGAGGCACCCTGGATACTGACGACGTCGATGCCGTGGTCGGCGAAACGGTCACGGGCCTCCTCCGCCGCCGAGGCGGCGCCTCCTTTGCCGGCGTGGGGGTTGGTCAGCAGGGCGATACGCTTCAGGTCGACGTGGCCGACCTCGTAGCTGTTCCCGTCGCCGCTCATCAGGATGCTCCGATCAGTGTGCCGGGGTTGAGGATGCCCGCCGGGTCGAGCCGGTTCTTCACGGCCCGCAGGATCTCGACGCCGAGCTCCCCGATCTCCGCCGACATGAAGGGCCGGTGGTCGGCGCCGACGGCGTGGTGGTGGGTGACCGTGCCACCGTTCTCGGTGAGCGCCCTGGTCACCGCGGTCTTCGCCGTGCGCCACTGGGTGACCGGGTCGCCCTTCTGTGCGGCGACGATGGTGAAGTACAACGAGCACCCCTCGGCGTAGACGTGCGAGACGTGGCACATGATCAGTGCCATCGTCCCCGACCCGTTCAGCGTCTCGGCCAGCGCCTCACCGACCGCCTTCTTCAACCGCGGGACGTTCGACCAGTCGGTGCAGGTCTCCAGGGTCTCGCACAACGCGCCGGAGTCCAGCAGGGAGTCGCGGAGCACCGGGGCGTTGAACCGTCCCTGCTCCCAGTGCCGGGCGGGATCCTCCCCCACGCTCGTCGCCCCCAGGGAGAGCAGCAGGTCACGGGTCTCCTTGTGCCGGGACGCCGTGTGGGCCTCGGTGCCCTCGTACATGGTGATGCACATGCATCCGGGCGGCGCGCTGGATTCCCCGGCCTTGTCGCCGGAGGACAGGTTGATTGAGGACTCGATCTCGTCGGACAGGCGGATCACCGTCGGCCCGGTCCCGGTCTGCTTCACCGCGCGCAGTGCCGCGACGCCGGTGCCGAAGTCGGGGAAGGTGAAGGCCTCGTAGCGTTTGACCTGGGGGACCGGGTGGACGCGCAGCCGGACCCGGGTGACCACACCGAAGGTGCCTTCCGAACCCATGACCAGCTCACGCAGGTCCGGTCCGGCGGCCGAGGCCGGGGAGGCGTGCCCGACGGACATCACCCCGGCGGGGGTGACCAGGGTCAGTTCACGCACCATGTCGTCGAACCGTCCGTACCCGGCGGAGTTCTGGCCGGAGGACCGCGTCACCGCGTAGCCGCCGATGGTGGCGTAGGGGAACGACTGCGGGTAGTGCCCGATCTGCAGTCCGTGGTCGGCGAGCAGTAGTTCGGCGGCCGGCCCGGTCAGCCCTGCCCCGAGCGTCGCCAGTCCGGACTCGGTGTCCACGTCGGTCAGTTCGTCGAACCTGACCAGGTCCAGGCTGACCACGGCGCGGAAGCTCCGTGCACCGTCGGTGTCAGTGGGGGTCAACCCACCGACGACGGAGGTCCCTCCCCCGAACGGCACCACGGCGATACCCTCGGAGGAACAGAACTCCAGGACCGCGAGGACCTCCCCGTCGGAACCCGGCGCGAGGACGGCGTCGGGCGCCGAGATCACGTGGGAGCGTCCCGCTCTCCATTCCAGCAGGTCCAGCGACGACTTCCCGCGGGCACGGGGAGCCCGCTGGGCGTCCTCCACCGAGACATGCGACGCACCGACGATGTCGGCGAAGGCCTGCAGGTCCGTCTCCGACAGCCGAACCGGGCTCACCGTGACGGCGTCGACGGGCAGGTCCTTCGCGGCGGTGGCGGAGGCGTCCTCCCGCACTCCCATCAGGGTGGCGAGCATGCCGCGTGTCGAGTCACCCAGCGGCTTCGCCTCGTCGACCGTGCCCCACAGGTTGAACTTCATCGGCGGTACCGGGACAGAGCTGGCGTTGTTCATGCCTGAAAAGATACCCGGCGGACCGGCACCCGGGTGGGGGAACGGCGTGTTCCGGTGGCATACCGGTTACGCCACCTGCGTCCGGTACACCACATATGCTCGACACCATGCCGCATTTCACCGCCGACGCCACCCGCCTCAACGCCGCCCGCCGCACCCACGAGCTCGCCTCGTTGCGCGACGGCGGCACCCACGTCGACCTCGTGGTCATCGGTGCCGGTGTGACGGGAGCCGGCATCGCGCTGGACGCCGTGACCCGCGGGCTGGACGTCCTGATCGTCGACGCCCACGACATCGCCTTCGGCACGTCACGGTGGTCGTCGAAACTCGCCCACGGCGGACTGCGCTACCTCGCCACCGGCAATGTCGGCATCGCCCGGCGCTCCGCCCTGGAGCGTGGCATCCTCATGGGCACCACCGCCCCGCACCTCACCCATGCCGTCACCCAGGTCGTGCCGGTGCAGGACCGTTACACCCGCGGCCAGAAGACCGCGCCCCGTGTCGGTTTCATCGCCGGCGACGCCCTGCGCATCGCCGCGCGGACGCCGTCGACCACACTGCCGCCGTCGCGGACGGTCAGCCGTCAGCGTGTCATCGACCTCTGCCCGGCGGTCGACACCTCCGACCTGCGCTTCGGCTACCTCAACCATGACGGCCAGCTCATCGACGACGCCCGCCTGGTCACCGCGATCGTCCGCACCGCCGCCGGGTACGGCGCCCGGGTGGTCACCCACTGCCGCGCCGTCGAGGCGCACGGCGGGTCGGTCGTCCTGCAGGACGAACTGGACGCCGACTCGTCCCCGGTCACCGTCACCGCCGGCGCGGTGGTCAACGCCACCGGGGTGTGGGCCGGCAAGCTCGACCCGCAGGTCACCGTGCGCCCGTCCCGTGGGACGCACCTGGTCATCGACGCGGCGAAGGTCGGCAACCCCGCTGGCGCACTGACCGTCCCGGTCCCGGGGCACACCAGCCGGTTCTGCTTCATCCTCCCCGAACAGTTGGGCCGCTGCTACATCGGCATCACCGACGAGGACCTCGGCAGCGACACCATCCCGGATGTGCCCGAGGTCCCCGACTCCGACGTCCAGTGGATCCTCGACGTCGTCAACCAGGCCCTCGCCGTGGACCTCACCACCGCCGACGTGCTCGGCGCCTTCGCGGGGTTGCGCCCACTGGTGCAGTTCAACGACCCGGACAACGGCGCGGACGGCGACGCCCCGGCCTCCACCGCCGACCTCTCCCGCGAGCACGTGATCCTCACGGGGGACGGGGAGGACGCCAACCTCATCACCGTCACCGGCGGCAAGCTCACGGAGTACCGGCTGATGGCGGAGCAGACGGTGGACCTTGTCGCCACGAAGCTCCGCGACACCGGTGCCACGCCGGGGCCGTGTCTCACGACCTCCCTTCCGCTCGTCGGCGCTCCCGGTGCGCCCGGGGTGCGCGAGGTGCGCTCCAGCGACCTGGCCGGGCTGCCGGACTCGATGATCGCCCGCTTCGGCCATGAGGCACCGGACGTGCTGCGGACCTGCCCGGTGGACGATCCGTTGGAGCCGGTGGCGCCGGGGATCGACACCGTCCGCGCGGAGTTCGCCTGGCACGTCACCCATGAAGGTGCGTTGACCGTGGAGGACCTCATCGACCGGCGGTCCCGCATCGGACTGGTCGACACCGACCGCGAGGCCTGCCTGGCGACAGCACAGGAGATCCTCGACACGGTGGGATGAGAAACAACTCCCACACAACTCCGCGCATTTCCGCCCGTCAGGCCGGGTGGCATACTGGTGGGCATGAGTCCGATCCAGCCCATGTCAGTGCCGTCAGTACCGTCAGGACCCTCAGAACCCTCAGAACCTGAGTCCGGTGCGGCGACAGCAACCACCTCCACCACCTGGGCGTCCGTCACCGGGGCGGACCCCGCCCACTCGCAGCGCTACATCGCCCGATGGGAGGGCTTCGAACACGAGGGCAAGGACATCGACGGTGAGGCCCGTCTCATCGACGCGATGGCCTCCCGCAACGCCCGCATCCTCGACGCCGGCTCCGGCACGGGACGTGTCGCCGTCAGCCTCGCCGCCCGCGGTCACGTCGTCACCGCCGTCGACATCGACCCGCAGCTCGTCGACTACGCCCGGGAACGCTACGCCGGCTCCGGGGTCGACTGGAACATCGGTGACCTGGCCTCCACCGACGACGTGCCCGCCGGCCCGTTCGACCTCATCGTCTCCGCCGGCAATGTCCTGGCCTTCATCCCCGACGCCGCCCACCGCCAGGCTCTCGGTGTCCTGGCGTCCCGGCTGGCTCCGGGCGGGCGCCTCGTCGTCGGCTTCGGGCTGTCGCGGGGACGCTCCGTGGAGTCCTTCGAGGACGATGCCGCTGCCGCGGGGCTGCGCATCGTTCAGCGGTTCTCCTCCTGGGAGCTGCGGCCCTTCGGGGAGGGCGACTTCATGGTCGCCGTCCTCCAGCAGACCGGGGCGTCGGGGGTGTCCGACGATGAGTGAGCCGGGATCCGCCGCCTCCCCGGTGGCCCAGGTCGTGTTCCGCCACGACCCGACCAGCGCACCGCAGTGGACCTACTACGGGATCAACGCCCCGATGACCGGTAGCGCGCAGAAGCTCTCCGAGGCGAAGTACGCCGCCACACGTGACCTCCAGTTCCTCTCCGGCGACGAGAAGCCGGCGATGCGCAGCTACGCCGAGTGGGCCGTCGACCAGGAGACCAGCCCGGAGGGTATGCCCCGCACTGCCCCGGCGATGTACGTGCGGTCCCTGCAGGACGACGACACCAACCAACGCCTGCACCGTCAGAACCTGGCCCAGGCCTACCTGGAGGGTATCCGCTCCACACCCGAGATCCGGACGTCCTTGCCGGCGCTCGTGGCCGGCGAGGGGACCGGTGACGGGACAGACGGCGCCGACGGCCCGCCCGACGTCATCCTCGTGACGCTCTTCCCCACGGACCTGCTGGGGGACGCGCTGCTGAACCTGACCGCCATGGACACCGTCATCTTCTGCCTGCCCGACGGCGACTCCCTGGGGTTCCTCCCGGTCTCCGGGACAGAGGTCTGGCCGTCCGACGGTTCCGACGGCCTGCTGGAGCGCTTCGGGCTGGACGAGTTCGCCACCGTCCAGGACCTCATGGACGCCAGTGACAACGACGGGGCCGGTGACGGGTCCGGTGACTCGACAGACGGGAACTGACCGGCGCGCCGCAGGTCAGTACTGCGGCGCGTAGCCGTAGCCCGGATCCACGTAGCCGGGGTCCACATAACCGGGGTCGACGTAGCCGGGGTCGACCCACCCCGGATCCACCCAGCCTGGATCGACCCACCCCTGGTCCGGGGCCGGCGCGGGGGCAGGCTCCGGAGCAGGTTCCGGCTCCGGCGCCGGAGTGTCGACGTAGCCCTCCTCCCCCGGCTTCGGCAGGCGGAAGACGTCCTTGCGCACCTCACCGTCCGGCGTCGCGGGCGCGGCCGCATCGGCGTCCTCGGCGGCCCGACGGGACTCCTCCACCGCGGCGGGATCGTACATCTGCCGGTCGATCTCCGGGGCGAGCATCGCGGCGAAGAGGTTGGTGAAGTGCTGTGCGTCCCGGTAGACGAGCACGTTGCCGACGACACCGGGGCAGCGTCCGTCCCGGCACACCGCATCGGTGACGTCGATGTTCGTCAGGTCGAGGCCACGGTAGGCCGCCAGCGCCGGGTTCACCGGGGCCAGTGACTCCGCCTCGTCGACACCGCAGTCCTCGTCGTCGCCACGGTCCTCGGCGACACACAGGCGGGCGTTGCCCTGCACGCCGGGCGCGTCCAGCACCCAGGGGGTGTCGCGCACGCCCCAGGTGTGGATGCCCGCGTCGGAGAGACGGCGCACCATCTCCACGTACTCCGGCGGGACCTGGTCCGGCCCGTCACCCTCGATGGTGGTGGGCCGGGTGACCGTCATGAAGATGCCCTCGGACGGCGGGTTCTCGAAGATGTAGTCCTCGGCCTTCTGCTGCCATTCGCGGCACTCCGGGTAGTCCGAGCCGTCCCACTTGGGGATGTCCATGCCGATGACGCAGCCGAGCTTGAGGATCGGGACGATCTTGAAGTTGCGCTGCTTGGCGATGAGGTCCAGGGCAGGCAGGTAGTGCTCCGAGTGCGAGCCGCCGACGAGGTACATCGTGCGTTCGGAGTCGACGTCGCCGTAGACGCACGGTTCGTCCTCCTCGTTGAACCACTTCGTCATCACCAGGTCGGTGTGGTCGAAGTGGGCGAGACACCCTTCCTTCAGGGTGTCGGCGAGCATCGGCGCGTCGTCCGACGGGTCCGGCAGGACGGGAAGGCCGTCGGGGGCGGGGGCGTCCTCCAGGAACGCATTCGGCCCGGGGTACTCGGCGGGGTCGACGTCCTGCACACTGAGCTCGCGCGCACGACTGTCGATGCGGGCCTGCGCGATCGGCGCGAAGGCGAACACCGCACCGGTCGCAAGGATGATGACCAGGACGGCGACGCCCTTCCCGCGGGCACGCAGGGTGTTGCGCCAGTAGCCGCGGTCGAACAGCACCCACGACCGGTGCGGCTTGGACTTCTGGCGCAGCGGCGTCTCCACCAGGCGGAGCGTGAGCCACGCCAGCAGGAGGGACAGGACGATCACGCCGGTGCCGACCGCCGCACCCGTGCCCGCCCCCAGCGTGGCGGTGATGCCACGCAGTCCGCCGGCCTGGGAGGCGGTCGAGGTGGAGAACCAGAAGGTCGCCAGTGTCAGCAGCGGCCAGTGCCACAGGTACAGGCTGTAGGAGGTCCGGCCCAGGAACTGGAAGACCCGGCCGTCGAGCATACGGCTGACGCCGGTCGACGGGGCGGGTGCAGCGCCCCCGTCGCCGGACGTGCCGGGGCGGGACTCCGGGTTGCCGGCGAAGATGACCAGCATCGCACCGGCCAGCGGCACCAGCGTCCACGGCCCGGGGAACTGTGCCGCACCGTCGAGGAACAGACCGGTCACGATGATCAGGACCAGGCCGACCAGGCCCGCCGGCCAGCGCACCCACCGCAGGGACCGGGGGATGGCGATGCCCAGCAGCCAGATGCCGAAGAGGCCGCCCAGACCGATCTCCCAGAAACGCGACAGCGGCGAGTAGTAGTTCGTCGCCTGGTCATGACCGCCGAGCCAGGTCGCGTAGCCGAAGCTGGCGACCGTACCGGCGACCAGGAGCCAGTGCAGCAGTGCCGCCCCTGCCTTCGCCCGTTTCCGGAACAGTGCCGCCAGCAGCGCGATGGCCACCAGTGAGCCGAGGTAGATCTGCATCTGCACCGACATCGACCAGATGTGCTGGTACAGGCTCACGTCCCGGTTGATGGCCGTGTACTCCTGGCCCTCGTTGGCCAGGTGGAAGTTCTGCACGTAGAGCAGGGAGGACGTGGCGTCCGTCCCGGCGTTGACCCACCGGACTTCGGCGTAGACCACCACCGCCAGGACGAGCGTCGCACCGACGACGGTGATCAGCGCCGGGTACAGGCGACGGAAGATACGCAGGAAGGACTGCACGAGCGTGAGACCCGCCGGGTTCAGGGCGTTGCGGATCTGCGGGGCGAAGAAGAAGATGCCGCCGACGAGCAGGAACACGTCCACACCGGACGACACGCGTCCGACGAACACGTGGAAGACAACCACCAACGCGATCGCCAGGCCACGGAGCCCGTCGATGTCCCGGCGGTGCGCCGGCCGGGGACGTCCGGCGGGCGCGCTGTTCGTCCCTGGCTGCGTGGTGGAAGAGTTCATGGCGCGGTACAGCATACCGCCCATCACGCCGGTTTCAGAACACATCCAGGCCGCAGAGTGTTACACGGGGGTCCGGCACCGTCGCGACGACCCAGGTGAACGGGGTTGACCGGCCCACCCGTCAGTACGGCGGGGCGTATCCCGGTTCGACGTAGCCCGGAGCGACGTACCCCGGGGCCACGTAGCCGGGGTCGACCCACCCCGGATCCACCCAGCCCGGATCCACCCAGCCCGGGTCGACGGCAGGCGGGGCCGGCTCCGGCGCCTGATCCTGGCCCTGGTCAGTCACCGGTGCATCGCCGGGTTTCGGCAGCCGGAAGACGTCCTTCGGCGCCAACGCCGGTGCCGTCGCCCCGGCGCCCTCCCCGTCCGTCGCCCGTACCGCGTCGGCGGCGTCGGCGTCGATGCGTCGCTGGTCCCCGGCGGAGTCCGACTCGTACATCTGCCGCTCCAGCTCGGGGGCCATCAGCGATGCCCAGGTGGGTGTGAAATGGTTGCCGTCCCGGTAGACCAGCACATTGCCGACGACAGCCGGACAGACACCGTCCCGGCAGTAGGCGGCGGTGAGGTCGATGTGGGTGACGTCGAGACCGTCGTAGGCGTCGAGGGCGGGGTTGCGCTCGAGGAGTTGCCCGGCGGAGGGCCCGCAGTCGTCCGGGTCACCGCCGTCCGCGACGCACAGCATCGAGTTGCCCAGCTGCCCGTCCGTCTGACGCCACGGGTTGTCCCGCACACCCCAGGTGTGGATGCCGGCGTCGGTGAACGTCCGGACCGCCTCGACGTAACCGTCCGGCACCTGGTCGGGGCCGGCACCGGTGCGGGCGGTCGGCCGGGTGGACGGCATGAACACCCCGTCGCTCGGCGGATGGTCGAGGATGTAGCGGGTGGCCTTGTCCTGCCAGGCGTAGCACTCGTCGTAGTCACCTCCCTTCATGCGCTCGATCTTCATGCCGAGCACACAGCCCACCTTCACCAGGGGGACGACCTTGATCCCCCGGTCCCGGCCGATGATGTCCAACGCGGGGAGGAAGTGTTCGGAGTGCGATCCGCCGGCGAGGTACATCGTCCGGTCGGCGTCGGTGTCGCCGTAGGCGCAGGGGATGTCCGAGTCGTTGTTGTCGTGGGTGAGGATGAGGTCCTCCCCGTCAACCCCGACCAGGCAACCGTCCAGCGAGCTGTCCGGCAGCATGGTCGCCGGGTCCCACACGGCGGCAGGCTGGACGGCGACGCCGGCGGGCACCGGCGCGTCCTCCAGGAACGCCCGCGGACCGGGGTACTCCTCCGCCTCGGGACCGTCTACCTCGGCCACCAGTGTGGTCTGGTGGGTGTGCATCTGCACCAGGCGTTCCGAGGACAACACCACGGCCGAGGCGACGACGATGACAGCCACCGTGACGACCTTCGCCCGTGAGCGCAGCAGGGCGGCCCAGTACGCACGGTCCCACAGCATCCAGGAGCGCCCCGGTTTCCCCTTCTGACGCAGCGGGGTCTCCACGTAGCGGTGCGTCAACCACGCGAGCAGCAGGGAGACGGCGATGACACCCGTCCCGACGAGAGCACCCCGACCGGTGCCCAGGGTCGCCGTGGTGCCCGCCAGGCCGTCCCCCTCAGCTCCGGCCCCGCCCCCGGCCGTCTCACCGGCCGCGTCGGAGAACAGGTAGGTCGCCAGAACCAGCAGCGGCCAGTGCCACAGGTACAGCCCGTAGGAGACCTGCCCGAGGAACTGGAACACCCGCCCGTCCAGCAGCCGGGTCACCCCCACGGACGGGACCGTGCGTCCCTCGGCCGCGGCACGCACGCGGTCACCGTCCGGCTCAGCCACCGGGGTCCCCGCCACGACGACCAGGATCGCCCCGGCCAGCGGAACGACCGTCCACGGTCCGGGGAACTGGGCTGCGCCGTCGAGCAGCAGACCGGTGGCCACGATCAGCACCAGGCCGACCACACCGGCGGGCCAGCGCAGCCACCGCCACACCCACGGGATGCCGCGGCCGACCATCCAGAGGCCGAACAGTCCGCCCACCCCGATCTCCCAGAACCGGGACAAGGGCGAGTAGTAGTTCGCCGCCTGGTCGTGGATCCCCAGCCACACGGCGTAGAGGAAGCTCAACAGGGTCGCCACCGACAGCACGCGGTGCAGGGTCCGCGCCCCGGTACTGACCTTCCTCCGGAACATGGCGGCCAGCACCACGATGGCCAGCAGGGATCCCAGGTAGATCTGCATCTGCACCGACATCGACCAGATGTGCTGGAAGAGACTGACGTCCCGGTTGACCGCGGAGTACTCCTTACCCTCGGACGCCAGGTGCAGGTTCTGCACGTAGAGCAGGGAGGACGCCGCGTCCCCACCGGCCTGCGCCCACCGGGAGACCGGGTAGACCACCAGCGTCAGCACCATCACCGCCGACACCACGGTGAGCAGCGCCGGGTACAGCCGCCGCACGATCCGCAGGACGGACTGCACCGGCGTCAGTCCGGCCGGGTTCAGGGCGTTGCGGATCTGCGGGGCGAAGAAGAAGATGCCGCCGATGAGCAGGAACACGTCGACGCCGGCGGAGACCCGTCCGACGAAGACGTGGAAGACCACGACCAGGGCGATGGCGAGCCCACGCAGCCCGTCGATGTCACGGCGGTGGGTACGACGGGTCGACCGACGTCCCCCGAGGACGGGGGCGGGCCGGTGTCCGGTATCGGTGGTTGTCGACTTCATGTCGGACTAGATATTAAGTCCGTTCTCAGGCCGTAATGCGTCACGACACTCCGGTCGACGGACGGGCACCGGACATCTGCCGGCTGATCTCGGGGGCCAGCAGCCCGGAGAACCGGTCGGTGAGGTGCTGGGTGTCGCGGTAGACCAGCACATTGCCCACCACGCCGGGGCAGCGGCCGTCGCGGCACAACGCCGACGTCAGGTCGATGTGGGTCACGTCCAGCCCCTGCAGGGCGGCCCGGGCGGGATTCACCGGGGCCAGGGCGTCGTCCTGCGCGACTCCGCAGTCTCCGTCACGGTCCTCGGCGACGCAGACGCGCGCGTCGAGTTGCTTCCCGGGCCCGCTCATCAGCCAGGGGGTGTCACGCGCACCCCAGGTGTGGATGCCCGCGTCGGAGAACCTGCCGACGACGTCGACGTACTCAGGCGGGATCTGGTCGGGTCCGTCGCCGAGCATCGAACTCGGGCGGGTGACGGTCATGAACACCCCGTCGGTCGGCGGGTTGTCGACGATGTAGTCCTGCGCCTTCTGCTGCCATTCCGCGCATTCGGGGTACTCGTCGCCGTTGACGCGCGGCAACGTCATGCCGACCACGCACCCCATCTTCAGCACCGGGACGATCCTGATGCCGCGGTCGCGCCCGATCTCGTCCAGGGCCGGGAGGAAGTGCTCGGAGTGGGAGCCGCCGGCGAGGTACATGGTGCGGTCCGACTCGACGTCACCGTAGGCGCAGGGGACGTCGGAGTCGTTGAAGTCCTCGGTGAGGACGAGGTCGGTCCCGGAGAACCGGGCGAAACACCCGTCGTCCTGGGTCTGCGGCATCATGGGCGTGACCTCGGTGGTGTCCGGGATGACATCGACACCCTCCGGCACTCCGGTGCCGGCGAGGAACGCGTCCGGTCCGGGGTAGTCGGCGAGGTCCAGGGGCTCGGAGGCCAGTGCCGCGGCACGGGTCCCGTTGTAGTGCGAGACCGTCGGCCCGAAGACCGTCACTGCCACACTGACCACGACCATCACCGCAGCGACGGAGACCTTGCCCCGGCTTTGCGACGCGGCGCGCAGGTAGGCACGGTCGCCGAGCACCCACGACCGGCGGGGACGGCGGGTCTGCTGGAGCGGCTCCTCGATGAACCGCAGCGTCGCCCAGGCCAGCAGCAGTGACACGACGATGACCCCGGTACCGACCGCTGCGCCGGTACCGGCACCCAGGGTGGCGGTGATGCCCTGCAGTCCGCCGGCGGTGGCGGTTCCGGACGTGCCTGTGCCCGACGGGGAGTCCTCCACGCCGACCCGGTCGGCGACGACGAACGTGGCCAGTGTCAGGATCGGCCAGTGCCACAGGTACAGGCTGTAGGCGGTGCGTCCCAGGAACTGGAAGGACGTGGTCGACAACAGCCCGGTCACACCGGTCCTCCGTGCGTTCCGCTCCCCCTCCACCGGGTTGCCGGCGAGGATGACGAGCATCGCCCCGGCCAACGGCACCAGGGTCCACGGGCCGGGGAACTGCGCGGCACCGTCGAGGAACAGCCCGGTGCCGATGATCAGCGCCAGCCCGACGACACCGGCGGGCAGACGCAGGCGACGCCACGCCGCGGGGAGTGCCCGTCCCAGCGCCACCATGCCGAACAGTCCGCCGAGACCGATCTCCCAGAACCGGGACAACGGCGAGTAGTAGTTCGCCCCCTGGTCGTGCCCTCCCAGCCAGGTTGCGTAGACGGCGCTGGCCAGCGTGGCCGCCCCCAGCAGGACGGCGAACAATCCGCGCCGCCGCCGGAACAGTACCGCCACCCCGGCGATGACGACCAGCGATCCGAGGTAGATCTGCATCTGCACCGACATCGACCAGATGTGCTGGAAGACGCTGACATCCGTGCCGATCGCCGCGTAGTCGTTCCCGCGGGCCGTGAGGTTGAGGTTCTGCAGGTAGAGCAGGGACGCCGCGGCGTCCATTCCCGTGTCCGACCACCGTACCGGCGCATAGACCACGAGGGCGGCGACGAGGGACACCCCCACCACCGTGACCAGCGCCGGATACAGCCGCCGGACGATCCGCAGGACGGACTGCACCACCGTCAGCCCCGCCGGGTCCAGCGCGTTGCGGATCTGCGGGCCGAAGAAGAAGACCCCGCCGAGCAGCAGGAACACGTCCACTCCCGCAGACACCCGTCCGACGAAGACGTGGAAGACCACGACCAACGCGATCGCGACGCCCCGCAGGCCGTCGATGTCGGTGCGTCGGAGTGCGGAGCGTGCCGCCGGGGCCGCCGGCGCCGTCCGTTCTGCCGGGCGCACGTGGGGTTGTCTGACGTTCATAACCGGTACAGCATGCCACCCGCCGCGGGAGGGGTGAAAACGACACCGGAGCCGCGTCAGGGTGCGTCGTACATCTGCCGGCTCAGTTCCGGGGCCAGCAGGGCCGAGAACAGCGAGGTGAAGTGCTGTCCGTCCCGGTAGACCAGGACATTGCCCACGACGGCCGGGCACCGGCCGTCGCGGCACAGCGCCGGGGTGAGGTCGATCTGGGTGACGTCCAGCCCCTGGTACGCCGCCGGCGCCGGGTTCACCGGTGCCATGCTGGTGTCCTCGGCGACACCGCAGTCGTTCCCCGCACCGTCACCGGCCTCCTCCGCGACGCACAGCCGTGCGTTGCCCTGCACCCCGGGCCCCGCCATGTGCCACGGGGTATCGCGGACGCCCCAGGTGTGGATGCCGGCGTCGGTGAGCCGTTGCACCATCGCGACGTACTCGTCCGGCACGACGTCCGGGCCGTTGCCCTCGATGGTCGTCGGTCGGGTGACCGGCATGAACACCCCGTCGGTCGGCGGGTTGTCGAAGATGAACTGCTGGACCTTCTCGTTCCACTCGGCGCACTCCGGGTACGGGTCACCGCTGAGGTGCGGCAGGTTCATGCCGAGGACGCACCCCATCTTGAGCAGCGGGACGATCCTGATCCCCTGTTCCTCGCCGATCTCCTCCAGGGCGTTGAGGTAGTGCTCGGAGTGCGATCCGCCGGCGAGGTACATGGTGCGGTCGGAGTCCACGTCGCCGTAGGCGCACGGGGTGTCCGTCGAGTTGAACTGGTGGGTGAGGATCACGTTGGGCTCGGCGAACCCGGAGAAGCAGCCGTCCTTCTGGGTCTCGGGCAGCATCTCCTCCTCCCCGACGGCGGGGTCGGGTTGGACGGGGACGTCCCCCGGGACGTCGGCGCCTGCCAGGAATGCCGCCGGGCCGGGGTAGTCGGCCGGGTTGATGTCGTCGGCGTCCGTGGCGGCGGCCTGCTCGTTGCGGTACTCCACGACCGGGCCGAAGGCGACGACGCTCACCGTTGCCACGACCATGACCAGGGCTGACACTCCGCCGACGAGCCCACGGCGTCCGCTGACCGAGGTCCGGACGTACGACGGCGACAGCACGGTGGTGGCCGGTGCCCGGTCCGGCTTCGCCTGCTGCCGCAGCGGGGTCTCGATGAACCGGTACGTCGCCCAGGCCAGCAGGACGGACACCGCGACCACGACGACACCGACGAGGATGCCCTCCCCGGCGCCGAGCGTGGCGGTGATGCCGTTGAAGAAGCCGGAGGCTCCGCCGGGCTCCCCCACGTCCGCACCGTCGGACATGAGGTAGGTGACCAGGACCAGTGCGGGCCAGTGCCACAGGTACAGGCTGTAGGCGATGCGGCCGAAGAACTGGAACGGCACGGTGCACAGCAGGGCGGTGACGCCGGTGGGCGCGTCCTCCTCCCCGGCGACCGGGTTGCCGGCGAGGACGACGAGCATCGCCCCCGCCAACGGCACCAGGGTCCACGGGCCGGGGAACTGCGCGGCACCGTCGAGAAACAGCCCGGTGCCGATGATCAACGTCAGACCGACGACCCCGGCGACAAGGCGGAACTGCGCCCACACCGCGGGCAGGACCCTCCCCAGCAACCAGATGCCGAAGAGGCCGCCCAGCCCGATCTCCCAGAACCGGGACAGCGGGGAGTAGTAGTTCGCCCCCTGGTCATGGCCGCCGAGCCAGGTGGCGTAGCCGAAGCTCGCCAGAGTGGCGGCCACCAGGCCCCAGTGCAGGACCTGCGAGCTGGACCGGACGTGGCGCTGGAACATCGCCGCCACCGCTGCGATGACGATGAGGGAGCCGAGGTAGATCTGCATCTGCACCGACATCGACCAGATGTGCTGGAAGACACTGACCTCACGGTTGACCGCCGCGTACTCCTGGCCCAGGTTGGCCAGGTGCAGGTTCTGCATGTACAGCAGGGAAGCTCCGGCGTCCTCACCCACCTCGGGCCAGCGCACCCGGTTGAAGATCAGGACCGCGCTGACCACGGCGACGGTGACGACGGTGATCAGCGCCGGGTAGAGCCGACGGAAGATACGCAGGAAGGACTGCACGAGGGTGAGACCAGCCGGGTTCAGTGCGTTGCGGATCTGCGGACTGAAGAAGAAGATCCCGCCGAGCAGCAGGAACACGTCCACACCGGCGGACACCCGCCCGACGAAGACGTGGAAGACCACGACCAGCACGATCGCCAGGCCACGCAGGCCGTCAATGTCCCTGCGGTGGCCCCTGTACCGGCTCCGGCGTCGTGTCTCTGTCGATTCCATAGCGGTCACATACTATCCCCCCGCCCCGCTGGCGACGGACTCACCACGCCGCTGCAGGCGTCAGGGCGTCATGACCTCCTCCTGCCGCGCCCGCCCGCCCAGGCCTCACGCACCGAAGGCGGGGTGGTAGCTCACCACCGCACGCGGGTACGACGATTCCCCGTCGAGCCGCAGCGCCTGGAAGTACGCGGCGTGGTCGTCCGGCAGGCCCTCCATGGTGAGCCCGTCGCGTGCCTCGAAACCGAAGCGGTCGTAGTAGGTCGGGTCGCCGAGGAGAACGGCGCCTGCGGCACCGTGCTCGGTATCGAGGAGTTCGAGTGCCGCCCGCATCAGCGCCGCACCGATCCCCTCCCCCTGGTGCGCCGGGGACACCGACAGCGGTCCGAGTCCGAACCACCGGCCGGCGCCCTCTGCGGCGTCGTCGCCGCTGAGTGTGACCGGCGACGCGGCGATGTGACCGATGACCCAGCCCGAGCGCACCGCGACGAGCGACAACGTCAACGCGTCCGCGTCGCGCAGGGCGTCGATGATCGCCGGCTCGTGCCCGTCCGACTGCTCGATGCCGTCGAACGCGGCAGCGGTCATCGACCGGATTTCGCCGGCGTCCCCGCCGTCGGCGGCCTCGGGGCGGATCACCGGCAGTCCCTGCGGACCGCCGGCGTTCTTGTCCGGAGCATGCGTGTTCATGTCCCGGAGTCTACTCAGAAACCGTCGGAGGCGGCGTCGAGGTCGGCGATCTCCTCGTCACTGAGCTGCAGCGTCGTCGCCGCGATGAGGGGCGCGACCTGGTCGGTCGTCCGTGCCGACGCGATCGGGGCGGTGACGCCCTTCGCCAGCAGCCAGGCCAACGCCACCGCCGCGGGCTCGACGTCGTGGGCCTCGGCGACCGTGAGCACGGCCTCGACGACGGTGAACGGGTCGCGGTCTTTCCCGTCCTTCTCGAAGTAGCCACCGGTCTGCCCCTCACGGGCGGCACCCTGGAGGTCCTCGCGGCTACGGTACTTGCCGGTCAGCAGACCGGACGCCAGGGAGAAGTAGCTGAACACGCCGACGCCGTACTCCTCGGCGACCTGCCGGGGGCCGTCCTCGTAGCTGGACCGGGAGAGCAGGCTGTACTGCGGCTGGATCGCCAGCGGAATGGCGTGGTCGAGCTCGAGCTCGCGGGCCGTCTCGAAGAACTCACGCATCCGGTCGGTGGAGTAGTTCGACAGGCCGATGTAGCGCACCTTGCCGGAGTCCACCAGCTCAGCGGCGGTACGGACCTGGTCGGCGATGGCCACGGACTGATCGTCGTAGTGGTAGTAGTACAGGTCCACCCGGTCGGTCTGCAGCCGCTGGAGCGACCGGTCGAGGTTCGCCACGACCGTGTCGTGCGCCAGACCCGGCGCGTCCTGGATCGCGCCGACCTTCGTCGCCAGGACGACCCGGTCGCGGTTGCCGCGCTCGGCGAACCACTCCCCCAGCACGGTCTCCGACTCACCGCCGGAGTGCCCCTCACCCCACTGGGAGTACATGTCGGCGGTGTCGATGAAGTTGCCGCCGGCGGCGAGGAACGCGTCGAGGACGTCGAAGGACTCCTGCGTGTCCGAGGTCCACCCGAAGGTGTTCCCGCCGAGGTTCAGCGGGGTGATCTCCAGATCGGTGCCGGGAATGGCGATGCGAGACGTTGTGGGAAATTCTGCCATGGCGACCACGGTACGCCCTACCGGAAGCGGGCCGGAAGCTCCGGTTCCCCGAGAGACAGCATGAGCCGGTTCGCCCAGTTGAAGAAGGCGGCCCCGTTGATCACGTCGATGACCGAACCGTCGTCCAGTCCGGCGGCGCGGAGCCGACGGACGTGCTCGACGCCGAAACCGACGGGCGTCGAGGTCAGCGCCACCGACGCCGCGGCGATGGCGTTCCAGGACTCGGAGCCGAGGTCGGCTGCCACGCCCTCGTCACAGAGGCGTCGGACATCGTCCTCGCGTCCGGTGGATTCCTGCAGGGCGCGTCCGGTGTGGACCGAGGCGCAGTAGACGCAGCCGTTGTACCGGCTGGTCACCGCGGCGGAGACCTCCCGCTCGGCGCGCCCGGCGCCGTCGGTGACGTTGTAGAAGATGTCCTTGTCGGTCAGTGTCCTGGCCTCGAGCGCATCGGGGTCGTGGGCGAGCAGACGGAAGTAGGCGGACTTTGCCCGCATGGGGTCGACCAGGGCGGTGCGCTGCCGGTCGGTGAGGTCGGCCTCCTCCACCGGCGGCACCCACGGCTGCCAGCCCAGGCTGTGACTGACGAAGCGGGTGGGACGGTGTAGTTCCGGGTAGGTCAGGACGTCGAAGGCTCCTCCGGTGAGCGGCGGGAACTCGCCGGGTTCCTGGGCGGTTCCGGGGCGGCGGACAACGCTGCCGCCGCCTAAAGGTGCATGCGTCGAGTCCGCTGCCCTCACCGCGGCGAGTCCCGCCGCCGCGCGCAGCTGGAAGCACAGGAACGAGATCAGCTGTGCCAGGCTCACGACCTGCCGCGGTGCCCATCCCGACTGTGCCAGTGGTGCCAACCGTTCCGGGCGGCAGTCCCGCGGATGGAAGACCAACAGGTGGGCGAACTCCAGGGCGGCCGCAAGTTTCTCACCGAGCACGCCGCGCACGCGGGGGTCGACGGTGAACTCCGGCCCGCCGACGGACTCGTCGGCCAGGTCGGGCTCGCGGTAGGTGCCGTACGGGCCGACGGTCAGCCCGGCGTCGACGGACTCCGTCACCGCATTGATGACCGCGTCCCCCTCTGCGCCGTCAGCCACGTCGCCGAGCAGGTCGGTGTAGAAAGCCGCACCGCGACCCTGGTGCAGCCCGGCGACGAAAGCGGCGACGACGTAGCGCTCCGTGTCGGTGAAACCGGCGTCGTCGCCCGCCTCCAGGAGCACCCGGAAGCTGTGCTGCGCATTCGTCCGCGCCTGTGCGCGGTTGCGCCGCAGGTCGGCGAGGGGCTCGCCCGGTCGAATCCCGGCGAGGAAATCGATGATGTCTGTGCTGTCTGTGTCGCTGCTGTCGCTCATAGTCCCAGGTTAAGTCCTCCGGAGCGGTAGCGCCGCCCCGGGATCGCGTCGAGGAGGCGGGTGGTGAACTCCGTGCCGGGGTGCTCGAAGATGTCCTCGGTACGCCCTGATTCCACCTGCCGCCCGCCGGACATCACCGACACGGTGTCGGAGATCTCACGGACCACCGCCAGGTCGTGGGAGATGAAGACGTAGGTCAGCCCGAGATCGCGTTGCAGTTCGTCGAGCAGGTGCAGGATCTGCGCCTGGACGGTCACGTCGAGCGCCGACACGGCCTCATCGAGGACCACGAGGTCCGGGTCGAGGATCAGGGCACGGGCGACGGCGACACGTTGGCGCTGTCCCCCGGACAGCTCCGCGGGCCGACGGTCGGTCATGCCCGACCCGGCGGTCCCCAGCGCCACGCGGTCGAGGATGTCGTCGACCCGCCCACGGATCTGCGTCCGGGAGAGGTCGGTGAGGTTCTGCAGCGGTTCGGCGATGATCCGGCCGACACTCTGCCGCGGGTCCAGTGAGCTGTAGGGGTTCTGGTAGACCATCTGCACCCTGCGGCGCAGGTCACGGCGTCCTTTCACGTCCAGGGCGTCCACCCGGGTGTCACCGAGCAGGATCTCCCCGCCCGTCGGACGGCGGAAGGCCGTGACCGCGCGGCCGACCGTGGACTTGCCCGAACCGGACTCACCGACGATGGCGTGGGTGGTGCCCGGCATCACGGAGAACGACACGTCGTCCACCGCCACGGTCGAGCCGAACTCCTGCCGCAGGCCGGTGACCTGCAGCAGCGGAGGTGTCCCGTCGGCGGGGACGGCGCTGCGGTAACTGGCCGCCTCCACCGCACTGACCAGCGAGGGGGCGTCGTCGAGCAGGCGACGGGTGTACGCGTCCCGCGGCTCGGTGAGGATGCGGTCGGTGGGGCCGGCCTCCCGGACCTCGCCGGAGCGCATCACGACGAGGTCGTCGGCCCGGTCACCGGCGACGGCCAGATCGTGGGTGATGAACAGGACGCCGAGGCCCAGTTCGTCGCGCATCCGGTCGAGCAGGTCCAGGATCGTGCGTTGCACGGTGACGTCCAGCGCACTGGTCGGCTCGTCGGCGATGATGAGGTCCGGTTCCAGGGCGAGCGCCGCGGCGATCAACGCGCGTTGTTTCATGCCGCCGGAGAGCTCGTGCGGGTACTGGGTGTAACGCAGCTCCGGGTTGTCGATGCCGACGGTGCCGAGCAGTTCCACGACCTTCTCCCGGCGTGCCGCGCCGGCCTTCCGGCCTCCCCGGCGGTGGATCCGCAGCCCCTCACCCACGGACTCGCCGATGGTCTTCACCGGGTTCAGGGAGTTGTTCGGGTCCTGGGGGATCAGGCCGATCCGTCGACCGCGCACCGTGCGCCACTCGCGCCGGCTGAGGTTGCGCAGGCTGCGTCCCTCGAGCAGGATCTCACCGCTCACCGTGGCGTTGTCGGGCAGCAGGCCGAGCGTGGCCATCGCCGAGGTCGACTTGCCGGAGCCGGACTCGCCGACGATGGCGGTGACCCGGCCGCGGCGGACGGTGAGGTTGACGTCCTTCACCGCGTCCACCTCGCCCCGCCGGGTGCGGTAGGACACCGCCAGGTCGCGGATCTCCAGCAGCGGGGTCTCGTGGCTCCCCGCCCGAGCGCCGACTGTCACGGCTGCGCCGGTGTGGTCGGGACGCCAGGAACCGTCGTCCCACTCGATACTCTCGCTCATCACGCAGCTCCCTTCCGCAGCGACTGGCTGAGGTGGTTGGTCGCCAGCACGACCAGGACGATCGCCAGGCCGGGCAGGACGGTCAGCCACCACGAGGTGGCGATGAAGTCACGCCCCTCGGCGATGATCAGTCCCCACTCCGGGGTGGGCGGCGGGGCCCCGTACCCCAGGAAGCCGAGGGTGGACAGCTGCAGGATCGCGCTGCCGAACTGCAGGGCGGCCAGGGCGACCACCGGGGTCAGGGAGTTCGGGAGGATGTGGCGCCACAGCACCTGCATCCGCGTCCCCCCGGAGCCGTAGGCGGCCTCGACGAAATCGCTGCCGGCCACGCTGAGCACCTGGGAGCGGGCCAGACGGGCGAAGACGGCGACGTTGGTGACACCCACGGCGACGGCGGCGTTGAGCGTGCCGTAGCCCAGCAGGATGATCACCGAGAGGCTGAGCAGCAGCGACGGGATGGAGAGGAGCACGTCGACGACGCGCATGATCACCGGGTCGAGCCAGCCGCGGCGTGCGCCGGCCAGCAGCCCCAGCAGGGAGCCGGCGACCATGCCGACCAGTACGGCGAGCAGAGCGCCGGCGAGTGACTGCCGCGCTCCCCACACCACGCGGGTGTAGAGGTCACGTCCGACCGCGTCGGTGCCGAACCAGTGCTCGCCGGACGGGGCGAGCAGTGGCGCGGTGTCCCCGGAGGACGTCGGGTCGCCGGTGGCGAAGAGGCCGGGCACCAGCGCCCAGGCGACCGCGATGAGCACGATGACGCCGGAGAGCCAGACACCGGGACGCAGTGAGCGCAGCGCACCCAGCACGGGCGCCGCGGGTGCAGTGGATGCAGTGGATGTCGTGGGGGCACTGGATGTCGTCATGCCGTCACCGTCCTGCGCAGTCGGGCGTCGAGGACCGGGTAGAGCAGGTCCACGATCAGGTTGACCAGAATGAAGGCGGCCGCCGCCAGGACCACCACCGCCATGAGGACCGGGGTGTCACGGTTGGAGACGGCGTCCACGGTCGCCGCCCCCAGCCCGGAGCGGTCGAAGACGGCTTCGGTGACCACGGCGCCGCCGATGAGTTCCCCGAAGGTCACCCCGGCGATGGTCAGCGCGGGCAGCAGGGCGTTGCGCATGACGTTGCGCCACAGGATCCACTGCTCCCCCGCACCCCGGGCCCGTACGACGGTGACGTAGGGCTGGCGGGTGGCGTCGTCGATGCCGCGGATCAGCACCTGGGCGACCGGTGCGGAGAGCGGCAACGCCAGGGCGATCGACGGCAGGATGAGCTCCTGCACCGGGCTGGCGTGGATGACCGGGACCCAGGTGAGCTGGAAGCTGAACGTCTGGATCAGCATGATGCCCAGCCAGAACGCGGGCAGGGAGATGAACAGCGGTGGCAGGGCGCGCAGGGCACTGCGGATCCAGCCGAAGCGTGCGGACGTGGCGAGCACGGCGATCAGCACGGCGAGGACGACCGCCAGGAGGAAGCCGGTGAGGGCCAGGACCAGTGTGCTCGGCAGTGCCTCGGACAGCATCGTCGACACCGGGGTCCCGGTCTCCATGGAGAAGCCGAAGTCGCCGCGCAGCATGCCGGTCAGGGAGTTCCAGTAGCGGGTCAGCACCGGTTCGTCCGCACCGTAGGCCTCGCGCATCCGGGCGATCTCGTCCTGGGACAGGCCCAGTTCGGGGTTTGCGTACCGGGTCTGCACCGCGTCGCCGGGCAGGGCGGTCAACAGGATGAAGGCCAGGGTGAAGGTGGCCCAGAGCACCAGCAGGGACTGGCCGATTCGGCGCAGCACGGCGCCGGGGGTCAGTGTCTCCATCTACTCGTCACCTCCGTCGGCTCCGTCGGCGATACTGACGGGGTAGAACCAGGGGCGTCCGATGGGGTCGGTGCGGAAGCCGTGGATGTAGTCCTGGACCCCGTAGACCTGCGGTTCCTCGAAGAACGGCAGGACGTAGGCCTGGTCGGTGAGGTAGTCCTGCACGTCCCCGCTGGCGGCGGCACGGTCGTCCTCCTCCACGGAGCCGGAGACCTTCAGCAGGAGTTCCTCGAGCTCCGGGTCGCCGACGGACTCGTCCTCGGTGTCGTAGTTGAGCAGCTGGTTACGGTTCTGCGAGTAGTACTGGCTCTTGATCACGTCGTAGTCGGCGCGTCCGACCATGGTGACGTTGAGCTGGATGAGGTCCTGGTTGACCTGCGCCGCCTTCTGCGCGGCGACGTCGCCGGGGTAGAGGTTCACCTCCACGCCGATCGCGCGGAGCTGCTCCTGGACCATGGTGATCACCTCGCGGGTGCGCGGCTGTTGTTCGGAGTCATTGGCGGTGAGGCTCAGCCGCTCGCCGTCCTTGACCCGGATCCCGTCGTCCCCGGGCACCCAGCCGGCCTCGTCGAGCAGGTCACGGGCCCGGTCGGGGTCGAAGACGTAGGCGTCCTTCTGCTCCCGGTAGCCGTCCGCGGTACTCGCCAGCGCCGAGGTGGCCTTGACGTAGGAGTCGCTGAACAGCGAGTTCAGTATGCGGTCGCGGTCCACGCCGGCGATGATCGCCTGACGGACCCGGATGTCGGAGAGCAGCGGGTGGCGGAAACGGAAGGCGAGCTGGTTGTTCACACCGTTGGTCGGGGCGGAGAGGATCCCGATGCCCTCGTCGGCGAGGTGCTGCTCCTCCGGCGCCTCGATCTGGCGGGCGACGTCGCCCTGGGCGGACTTCAGGCCGCCGACCCGCACACTGTCCTCCTGGGTGATCGCGACGCTGACCCGGTCGATCTGCGGCGCCCCCTGGTGTTCGGCCCCCTGGGGCGCCCAGTCGTAGTCGTCGCGGGCGTCCAGGGTGACCTCGGTGTTGAGCTGTTCGTCGGTGATGACGAACGGGCCGGACCCGATGACCGCGGTCGCGTTGCCCGGCGCGAAGCCGTCGTCGGAGCGTTCCAGGCTGGCGTCGGCGAGCAGTCCGGCGTTGAAGGAGCTGGTGGCCTGGGGGAAGCCGGGCTCGGGGTCGGTGAAGTGGAAACGTACGGTGCGCTCGTCGAGGACCTCACCGCGGTCGTAGGCGCTGATCTGTTCCGAGGAGCTCAGCCCGCGGTCGGTGTCGCCCAGGGCGTAGAGGTCGAAGTTACGCACGACGTTCTCCGCGGTCAGCGGGGTGCCGTCGGAGTAGGTGACGTCGTCGCGGAGCGTGAAGGTGAACTCCGTGGCGTCGTCGTTGACCTCGGGCAGGTCCGTGGCGATCCACGGGTGCAGTTCCAGGGTGTCCGGGTCCTGCCACAGCAGCCGGTCGGTGATGTTGTTGACGATGCCGCCGTTGGGGTAGAACCCGGCCGCCGGCGGGTACAGGGAGTTGAAGGGCAACGACTCCAGGTAGATCAGCTCGCGGGACGCGCCGTCCCGGTCGGAGGGGTCGGACGGTCCGGCGCAGGCGGCGAGGCCCGCGACGAGGGTCACGGAGGTCACGGCCGCGAGGACGGCGGCGGTCCACCGCCGGCCAGATCGTGTCCGTCGTGTCCGTCGTGTCCGTCGTGTGGCAGTGCGGAAAGGAAACGTCATCAGCAGAGATAGTGCTTTCAACAGAACTGAACAGAGCTGTCTGTTCTTCTAGGGTGCGCCCACAGTAACACAGCGGACACGGGTCGATACCATGGTGCCCATGAGCACCATCGCCGTCATCGGCGGAGGGCCCCGCGGCATCTCCGTCCTCGAACGACTCGCCGCACTGATCAGCACCAACGACCGGTCAGGCGACGTCCCCGTGCCACCGGTGACCGTCCACATCGTCGACGACGTCGCCGTGGGCACAGGACGCATCTGGCGCACCGACCAGACCCGCACCCTGTGCATGAACACCCTCGCCGACGCCGTCACCCTGTTCACCGAACCCGGTTCCTCGGTGCGCGGTCCGGTGCTGGAGGGCCCGACGATGTACGAGTGGATCCGTCTGCTGCGCGGCGAGGAACTGGAGACCGGGTCGGCGACCGGTGCCGCCGACCCGTCGGGGGCGAAGACCGCACTGTTCCGGGCACACCCCTGCGCCGTGCCGGACGAGTTCGCCGCCGAGATCGCCGGTTCCCGCCCGGAGTCCCACCCGTCGCGCGCGCTCTACGGCCACTACCTGCAGTGGGTCTTCGACACCGTCGTCGCCCGGCTGCCCGAGGGGCTCGTCCTGCACACCCACACCACCCGTGCCACCGACATCCACGCCACGGACGACGGACGGACCGACCGGATCGCCCTGGCCGACGGCACCGTCATCGAGGCCGACGCCACCGTCCTCGCCCTCGGATGGACCGACACCGAACCCGACGCCCTGGAGACCTTCACCGCCCAGTCCGTCGAGCACTACCCCGAGCTGGTGTGGGTCCGCCCCGGCAACCCCGCCGACCAGGGCGTCGACGCGCTCCCTGCCGGGGAGGACGTGCTGGTCCGCGGCCTGGGCATGGGGCTGTTCGACCTCATGGCGATGGTCACCGTCGACCGTGGCGGACGGTTCGTGCCCGACGACGACGCCCGCTCCGGGCTGCGCTACGAGCCCTCCGGACGCGAACCCCGCCTCGTCGTCTCCTCCCACCACGGCTACCCCTACCAGCCGAAACCCGTCTACAAGGCTCTCCCACCCGCGGCGACGATGCCACGCTTCCGGGCCGAACTCGCCGCGCTGCCGTCCGACGCCCCCGCCGGCTCGGTCGACTTCGGCGAACGGCTGTGGCCGGCGCTGCTGCGTGACGCGCATGAGGCGTACTACCGGGTGCTGCTACGCCCCGATTCCGATGGCGTCGATGCCGTCGTGCTCGACGACATCGTCGCCGTCATCGACGCCGCCGACGACCCCTGGCGCCTGCACGACGACCCGGCACTGATCGCCCTCGTGCCGGACGCCACCGACCGCTTCGACATCCCCGGATTCGCCGATCCCGTCGCCGCCTACCTGCGCCACCGGGAGTCCCAGGGCCTCACGGCCCCGGGCATCGACGAGCTGACCGGTCACATCGGCGACCGGCTCACCCGCGACCTGCACGAGGCCACTCTCGGCACCGGGTCCGCGGTCAAGGCCGGTCTCCAGGTCATCGGCTCCGCCCGCAAGCCCGCCCAGGTCGCCGACCAGCCCGGACGCTTCACGCTCGAGTCCCGGCGCGGCGCCTACGCCGAGCTGCGCCGCGTCGGCCAGATGGTCGGCTCCGGCCCCCCGGCCTTCCGGACCGCCGAGCTGCTCTGCCTCGTCGACGCCGGCTACGTCCACTTCCTCGGCGGACATCCCACCGTGGTCATCGATCCGGAGGCACCGGCTTTCCTCATGGCATCCGAGTCGACCGGCGACCGGAACGTCGCGTCGACCGCACTGGTGGACGCCTGGCTGCACAAGTCGTCCGCCCGGGACTCCGCCGACCCGGTCACCGCCGCGCTGGTCCGCGACGCGAGGTTGCGTCCGTTCGTCTTCTCCAGCGCGGAAACCTCCGCCGAGGTCGTCTCGAAGGCGCCGGAGGTGGACCTCACCACGTCACGGCTCGTGCATGTCGACGGGAGTGTGGACCCGCGGGTCCACATGCTCGGCATCCCGCTGCAGGAGGTGCGTGCCGACATGACGATCTCCCCGATGCCACGTACCGACCCGCTGATGCTGCAGGAGACCGACGGCGCGGCGGTCTCGGTGCTGTCGGTGCTGACGGCGGTGTCGGGGTCCCCGGTGGCAGCATGGGAGAGATGATCGACTTCACCGACGTCCCCGAGACCGTCGCCCCGCAACTGCTCGGCGCCACCCTGCGACGAGTCACTCCAGACGGCACCGTCGCCGTGGTGTTGACCGAGGTCGAGGCCTATCCCGGTGCGAATGACCCGGCGTCCCACACCTACAAGGGCCCGACCCCACGCTGCCTCACGATGTTCGGCCCGCCGTCCCGTCTGTACGTCTACGCCAGCTACGGTATCCACCGCGCCGGCAACCTCGTGTGTCGCGAAGAGGGCACGGGCGCGGGAATCCTCATGCGCGCCGGACGCGTGGTCGAGGGGCTTGACCTGGTACGTCGTCGCCGGGGCGCGAAGCCCACCGAGGACGGGCTGGCCCGTGGCCCCGGCAACCTGGGAGCCACGCTGGGGCTGGACCTGGACCTCAACGGGTCGGTGATCTCACAGGAGGAGCCGAGCACCCACGGGGAGAGGGCCGACGGTTTCACCCTCACCGCCGCCCCCTCCCCCGTCGACTGGGTGGCCGGCCCCCGGATCGGCATCTCGAAGAACGTCGAGGCACCGCTACGGTTCTGGATCCCCGGCGACCGCACGGTCACCACACCGCGAGGACGTCCGCGAAGGTAGGTCAGGGCCCCGCACGCCCCGCCCCGCACGCCCCGCGATGTCGGATTGTCGCCCCCGGTGCAGGGTTCTGGCCCGAAACCCTTCCTGGGAGGGCGACAACCCGACATCGTAGTCAGGCTCATGCCCTCCCGGAGTTCCGCTGAACGCGGGGGTCACGTGCGTAGGCTGGGGCCCATCATGACTCCCACACCACACTCCGCATCCGCGAACACCGAGTCCCGTGTCGGTTGGACATACATTGACGGTCTCGCCGATGCTCACCCCGGGACCGTGAAGACCGACTACGACATTCCCCGTACTGACTACGCACAGGCGAAACCTGCCGTTGAACGACTTGCCCGGGCAGACGGAACCATTGTGACCCGGCTGGCGTTCCGCGAGGGCGACGTGATGGCGGACCACACCGCGGCAGCCCCGATCCTGATTCTCGGGCAGGCCGGCACCGTTGAGGTATCCGTCCACCACGACAGCGACGGGGGCACGGATCTGGTGACGCTCTCCCCCGGCTCGGCGGTGCACATCGAGGCGGGGCGCGTCCACAGCCTGCGTGCGGTGGAACCCGCTACCGCGACCCTGATCGTGCTCGGCTGAATACGACGGCCCCCACCGTCCCCACACTCAGCGGTGTTTGCAACCGGGCCAGCAGCAGGGACGGCGCTTGCCTTCCTCCAGTTCCTCACAGGTACGTCGCACGCGGCGGGCACGTGTCGCGGACTGCTTGGCGTCCTCCACCCAGCAGATGAATTCATTGCGGGCCAGCGGAGTGATGTCCTCCCACAGCTCCAGGACGCTTCTGCTCACCGACGGGCTGCCGTCGTCACCGTCTCCCCGTGGGCCACCGAGCACTGCGGCACGCAGGTCGTCGGGCAGTTCATGGACGACACCGCCCGACACCGCAGCTGTGGCGGAGGAGGCGCCTGAGGATGATGATGTGGTCATGAACCTGAAGCTACACCGCAGAGTCCGGTGCCACCAGAGCTCCCGGACGTACCGGCGCCGAGCCCGTCATTCACACCGCATTCGCAAACATTCACACCGATCCACACCTTCGTGCACGGCGGTTCACCAGGAGTGAATGATTCACACACGGTAGGTGCGGACGGCGTCCCACGCGGGGTCGTTCTCCTCGTCGACGACCGTGTCGCCGTACTGCCACGCCGACGCCACGGTGCGCAGCGTGTTCAGCACCGACCTGTCTGCGACGGCCGGGGATGCCGAGTCCAGGTAGAAGTGCAGCGTGTCCGACCCGGGTCGGGTCTCGGTGACGGCGAGGATCCCGGCGTTGTTCTCGCTGACAGTATCGGCGAGTGCCTCGCGGACAGCACCGGAGCGGTCCTCGATCTGTGCCATCGTCAGGTCGGAGGACGCCACCGGATCCGTCTGCAGGGCAACCGACACGTGCAGGTCACAGCCCGGGGCCGCCACCGGGGACAACGGCAGGACCACCTGCGCCGTGGCGGGGACCCCGTCGTGATCGACGTGCAGTTCCGTCCGTGTCGGACGACCGTCCGGGTCGACTGCCTCGCTGGCCATGCGGTCCACCCGCTCCCGCAGGTCGGCCATGCTCACGGCGTTACCCGGGCTGCGGTCGGTGACGGTCACCTCGCCCAGCCAGGCGTCCGACCGCTCCACACCGAGCGCGGACTCAAGCATGGCGGTAGCCGCCTGCTCGTCGGGCACACTGTCGCCGGACGGTCCCTGCGCACCGAACAGACTGCGGCGCAGGGCCTCCGTCGCCGCCGAACCCCAGTCCGGGTGCCACACCTCCAGGTTCACCACGGTGTGACCGGCGGTGATCCCGATACGGCATGCGGCGGGGTCAGGAATCACAGGGCGTCCAGCGCCTGCTCGAGGTCGGCGAGCAGGTCCTCGATGTTCTCGATGCCGATGGAGATGCGCACCAGGTCATCGGGGACCTCGAGGGCGGAGCCGGCGGCGGACTGGTGTGTCATCTTCGCCGGGTGCTCCAGCAGCGACTCCACGCCACCGAGCGACTCCGCCAGGCAGATCAGCCGGGTGTTCTCGCAGAACTGCAGGGCCGGGGCCTCGCCGCCGGCGAAGCGTACCGAGACCATCGCACCGAACCCGTCCATCTGCCGGGCGGCGATGTCGTGGCCGACATGTCCGGGCAATCCCGGGTACAGCACGCGGGAGATCTCGGGGCGTCCCTCCAGGAACTCGGCGACGGCCTGGGCGTTGGTGCAGTGGCGGTCCATGCGCACGCCGAGGGTCTTGATGCCGCGGTAGGTGAGGTAGGCGTCGAAGGGACTGGGCACCGCACCGACCCCACCCTGCAGGAAGAGCAGCTCGCCGTCGAGGTCCTCGTCGTCGGTGACGATCACGCCGCCCACGACGTCCGAGTGTCCGCCGAGGTACTTCGTGGTCGAGTGCATCACGACGTCCGCGCCAAGTGACAGGGGGCGCTGCAGGTACGGGCTGGCGAAGGTGTTGTCGACGATGAGTTTCGCCGGGTGGTCGGCCATCGCCTCGGCGGTGGCGGCGATGTCGGTGATGCCCAGCAGCGGGTTGGTGGGCGTCTCCAGCCAGACCAGCTTCGTCTCCGGACGCAGCGCCGCGGCGACCTGCGCGGTGTCGGCCGTGTCGACGACGGACACCTCCACACCCCAGTCCCGGTAGGTGGTGTCGAGCAGGCGGAACGTCCCGCCGTAGGCGTCGTTACCGAGGATGACGTGGGCGCCGGGGTGCAGCAGGGCGCGCAGGACGGTGTCCGTGGCGGCCATGCCGGAGGCGAACGCCCGCCCGAACTTGGCGCCCTCCAGGGCGGCGACGGTCTCCTCCAGTGCGGTGACCGTCGGGTTTCCGCAGCGGGAGTACTCGAAACCACCGCGGAGCTGGGCGACACCGTCCTGCGCGTACGTCGTGGACGCGTAGATCGGGGCGTTGATCGCACCGGTCTGGCCGTCGGGTTCGTAGCCGGAGTGGATGGCGTTCGTGTCGAAGCCGAACGGACGGCCCGCGGCGTCGGTCAGACGCTGACCCGCCTGAAGTGCAGCGGCACGGCGGGCGGCGGTACCGGCGTCCGCACGTGACTCATGCTCACCGGCCTGTCCGGTCTGGCTGGACTGGTCGTCGCTGCTCATGTGTGCACTCCTGGAATCCTCGGGGCTCATCGGGAACTAATCGGGGCCATCCTACCGGACCAAGCGGTCTACCTCGGGACGCACCCCTCCCCGCACGACGGTCTGGCAGGCTGGTCGGCATGACTGACTCCGCCGCCAGACTCGCCGACGCCGCCGACGCCGACTCCCGCAGCATGTGGGAACGCATGGTCGCCGGCGACTACTACCTCGCCTCCGACCCGGAGATCGCCGCAGCCTCGGTCGCGGCCCGCTCCGCCTGCTTCCGGCTGTCGCAGACCGACCCCGCGGATGAGGAGTCGTGGGACGGGCAGATCCACGACCTGCTGGGGACCGTCGGACGGGACTGCGCAGTATGGCAGGGGTTGCGCGTCGACTACGGGACGAACGTGCACCTCGGTGACAACGTGTTCATCAACGTGGACGCGACGATCCTGGACGTCTGCCCCGTCACGCTCGGCGACGGCTGCCAGATCGGCCCCGGCGCGAAGTTCCTCACACCGTTGCACCCACTGGAGGACCACGCGCTGCGGGCTTCCGGCTGGGAGTACGGTGCGCCGATCACGGTGGGCCGCAACGTGTGGTTCGGCGGGTCGGTGACGGTCTGCGCCGGGGTGACCATCGGCGACGACGTGGTGGTCGGCGCCGGGTCCGTGGTGACCCGCGATCTGCCGTCGAAGGTCCTGGCCGTGGGGACTCCGGCGCGCGTCGTGCGGGAGCTGTGAACACCGAACTGAGACTGGCCTGAATCCCGCGGCCGTGGGGTACCTGCGGGGGTAAGAATGTTACTGGTGTTACTAATGTGACTGAAGTGACGTATGTTACTTGTGTGAAACTTTCTCTCCAGTCACACCTGTCCCGTTCGCCGTAGCACCGAAAGCCTCAACCCGTGACTATCTTCCGCCGCCCCCGCCGCAGCCGCAGCAACAGACGCCGCCGCTTCGCCACCACCGCCACCGCCGCCGTGACCGCTGTCGCCCTCAGCGCCACGATGCTCCCCACCGCCGTCGCGGATGAGGAGCCGCTCGCCGGACCAGAGGCACGTCCCGCGTCCAACCCTGCCGACATCGACCTCGGCCAGATCGGCGACCTCCTCGAGAATGAGCTCATCCTCGACTACGTCGAGCTCTGCCAGTCCGGCGACCTCAGCAACCTCCCCCTGGACGTGGCAGCCACCGACGGGGAGTCGGACGACAGTCCTGAGGTCACCGCGGTGGCCGACTGCAGCCAGTCCACCGGCGACGGCATCGCCGTCGTCCTGCCCGAAAACATCGAGGTCGGCGCTGCCGCGGAAGAGATGACCATCGACCTCGGCGATGACATCACGATTCCCCTGATCGGAACGTTCCGCCTCGGGGAACGCAACCTCATCGAGATCCTCAGCGCCGTCGTCCTGGACAAGGACGGGCTGAGCCCGGCGGTGCGATCGGCGGCCAAAGCTCTCGGCTACCCCAGCATCGAGCCCCGACGCCTGGGCGCCTACAGCACGTACGCGCAAGTTCAGCAGGATGCTGCGTTGCCGTACAAGGCTGCGTTCCGTACAGAGAACGGCAAGTGCCTCAGAAAGTTCCTCGGCGTCTGCATCGAATACGAGAAGATTCAAGTCGAATACGACGCCAACCTCGCCAAGCGCACCGAGGCCCTGAAGATCGCCGAGTACCTCACCGGCGAGAAGTACAACTACGCCACGCCCACCGATCTCCCCGATCGCCCGGCACCCCGCGGTACCTCCACCATCATCGGTGACGGGACCCAGGTTGCCGCCTCCATGCGCGGCGGGGACGCCACCGCCGAGGCCCACGAACTCTTCGGCCTGCCCGGCATCGCGCTCGCCGCCGCCGACGAAGACCGCAGCTCCATCTCCTACACACGCCTCGGCTTCGCCTCCGCGATGAACATGGACACCGACGAAATCGGCCTGACCTGGTTCGGCGGGGCGCTCGACTTCGACCGGCTCCGCGAGGACGGCATCGTCGACTTTGCCGGCGAGGAGGTCGAGGACATGATCGACACCGTAGACAACCTCGACGTCCCTGCGCTCAAGGAAGTCAGCTGCTTCGGCCTGAACTCCCGCGCTACCGCCGAGGGCCTCGGCAAGTGCACCAACATCCTCGGCACCATCGACACCTACCAGGACCTGCGCAACCCCGAGCCCGGCGAGCACCGCCAGACGCAGGTCGGCATCACCGACGTCACGTCCCTCGTCCTCGGCAACGACGCCCTGCTCAAGCAGTTCACCGGGGACGCTGAAAACACGCCGTTCCTCGACGACCTGATGCACAACGTCACGTCCGAAGACGACCGCCTGAAGTTCGCCAAGGACTTCGTCCGCCTCACCTCCGACACCTACACCGACGAGGTCGAGACACCCGTGGTTGGCGAGGACGGTAGTCCGGTCCTCGACGATGCCGGGAACCCGGTCACGGAGACAACCACCCGCACCACCACGGCCGCCTGGCTGACCAGTGACTACGGGTTCCGCGACCCGATCACCGTCGAATGGCTCGGGCAGCGTGTCGTCTTCTTCCCCGCCGTCGAGGTCAACGGCGACGAGCGCCCCAACTACCTCAGCCTTCCGGAGATCGAGGCCGTCGCCGACGACGCCGACGCCGGCCTGCTCCCCAAGGTCAGCCTGGTCACCTGGGACAATGCCTTCGGCCTGGGCACCATCGCCCTGGACGACCTGTCCCGTCCGGACGTCATCTTCGCCAACTGGCTCGACAGCGTGACCCTAGTCGACGACATCATCTGGCTCAGCGAGCTCGTCGGCGGCGGCGAGGGAAGCAACAGCGGCAGCAGTGCAGGTGCCGGCGAGGAGTCCGTCCCCGCACCCTGACCGACCGCGGTGGCTCACCGCGTGAGAGATAAGTCTGTGCCCGTGCAGTTTCAGCGACCTGAAACTGCACGGGCACAGACTTTTCCGCTCGGCCGGGCTGAATGCAGGCCCTACACGCCGCCCTCGACCAACGACTCGGTCCTGTCGATGACCGTCACGTCATTACCGGAGCCGTATATCTCTTCGTAGATTCACGGTGTGTTCATCTCTCAGGTCAACAACGCTCACCGCAGGTTCACCTTGGCTCCGTAGCGTCACAGTCTGTTCAAAGACGTTGTCTCCACCCAAGAGTTCCCACAGAGAGTAGACCGTGAACCACTCCCGCACCGCCGTTGCCGTCCTGAAGACCGGGCTCGGACTTGTCGGCACCGTATCCCTCCTCGCCGCCGCCACCGCCTGCAGTGACAGCAGCGCCGACAACAGCTCAGACAGTGCCGACGGCTCCGGCGTCCCCACCCTCCAGCACCGTGAGGCCGACGGCGACCTCTCCGAGAACGGCGGCGCCCGACGCCTCGACGGCGACCAGGGCGACTACGTGCGCGACGCCGTCGCCGCCACCGGCGCCAAGAACGTCATCCTGCTGATCGGCGACGGCATGGGAGACTCCGAGATCACCGCCGCCCGCAACTACGCCGAGGGCGCCGCCGGCAGCTTCAAGGGCATCGACGCCCTCCCCGTCACCGGCCAGTACACCCACTACTCCCTGCACAAGGACGGCACACCGGACTACGTCACCGACAGCGCCGCGTCCGGCACCGCGTGGGCGACCGGGACGAAGTCCTACAACGGTGCGATCGGCGTGGACATCCACGGCGAGGCACAGCAGAACCTCATCGAGAAGGCGAAGGCCGCGGGCCTGGCCACCGGCAATGTCTCCACCGCCGAGATCCAGGACGCCACGCCCGCCGTCCAGGCCGCCCACGTCGACCAGCGCAAATGCTACGGTCCCGAGGACGCCGAAGCCTGCGGCGACGACCTGCTGGACAAGGGCGGCAAGGGCTCCATCTCCGAGCAGTACCTCGAGTCGCGTGCGGACGTGACCCTCGGCGGCGGCGCCGAGAGCTTCACGCAGAAGGCCAAGGCCGGCGAGTGGGAGGGCAAGACCCTCCTGGACCAGGCGAAGGACCGCGGCTACCAGCTGCCCACCAACGCCTCGGAGCTCGACGCGCTCACCGAGGCCAACCAGGACTCCCCCGTCCTAGGACTGTTCTCGGAGGGCAACATGCCCGTGCGCTGGGAAGGCGACATCGCCGAGAAGGAGGGCTACCTCAAGCCCGCGCAGGAGTGCACCGACAACCCCGAGCGCACCGACGACATCCCGAAGCTCGTCTCGATGACCTCCAAGGCCATCGACCTGCTCAGCAACAACGACGCCGGCAAGGAGAACGGCTTCTTCCTGCAGGTCGAGGGGGCCTCCATCGACAAGGAGGACCACGCCGCCAACCCCTGCGGCCAGATCGGGGAGACCGTCGACCTCGACGAAGCCGTCCAGGAGGCGCTCGCCTTCGCCGAGAAGGACGGCGAGACCCTCGTCCTCGTCACCGCCGATCACGCGCACACCAGCCAGATCGTCGGCGGCATGAGCGAGGACGACATCAAGGCCATCGCCGACGACAAGGGCATCAGCGTCGAGGAAGCCCGCGCCACCGTGTACCCCGGGCTGTCGCGCAACCTGGTCACCCGCGAAGGCTCCGAGATGACGATCGCCTACGCCACCTCGGACAACGTCGACACCGAAGCGCAGGGTCACACCGGCACCCAGTTGCGCGTCGCCGGTTACGGCCCGTCCGCAGCGAACGTCGCCGGACTCACCGACCAGACGGACCTGCATTTCACCATCGCCGACGCACTCGGCCTCGACAAGAAGTAGACAAGGAGTAGGCAAGAAGTAGCCGGGCACTACAGAGGGCAAAAGTACTACCCCCGCTATGCCGGAAGGCGCGCGGTGGCATATCGTCACCACCATGACTTTCAAGAAGCTGACGGGCTCCCTGCTGTTCCGGATCGTCGTCGCGATCATCCTCGGTATCGTCTTCAGTCTCTTCTTCCCGGAGTGGCTGGCCCGGGTGTTCGTGACCTTCAACGGTCTGTTCAGCAACTTCCTGGACCTGTTCATCCCCGTCCTGATCTTCGCGTTGATCACCCCGGCGATCTCGGGGATCGGACGCGGGGCGGGGAAATGGCTCGGCCTCACCGCCGGCATCGCCTACGCCTCCACCATCATCTCCGGGCTCATCGCCTTCGGCGTCGCCACCGCCACCTACGGCTGGCTCCTCGGGGACGAGAAGATCAACACCCTCGTCGACATCGACGAAGGCGCACTGAGCCCCTTCTTCGAGATCGAGATGCCCGCACCCTTCGAGGTCATGACCGCCCTCATCCTCGCATTCTGCGTGGGCCTGGCGATGACCGCGGTGAAGTCGGACATCCTGCACGATGCCGCCCGTGAGCTCGAGGGCGTCGTCATGAAGGTCATCACCACCTTCGTGATCCCCCTGCTGCCGGTGTTCGTCTTCGGTGTGTTCCTGTCCATGGGCATGAACGGCAACCTCATGGACGTCATCTCCTCCTTCGCGAAGGTCCTCGTCCTCGCCGTGGTGATGACGATCCTGCTGGTCATCGCCCAGTACCTCGTCGCCGGCGCCGTCACCGGACGTAACCCCGTCAAGGCGCTGGGCAACATGCTCCCCGCCTACGCCACCGCGCTGGGCACGTCCTCTTCCGCGGCGACGATCCCCGTGACCCTGGCGAGCGCGAAGAAGAACGGTGTGCCCGACAACGTCGCCGGCTTCGTCGTCCCGCTGTGCGCGACGATCCACCTCGCCGGATCGATGATGAAGATCGCCCTGTTCGCGCTCGCGGTGGTCCACATGTTCGACATGGACGTCAGCACCGGCCAGATCATCGGCTTCATCCTGCTGCTCGGCATCATGATGATCGCCGCCCCCGGCGTGCCCGGTGGCGCGATCATGGCCGCCGTCGGTGTGCTGCAGTCCAACCTCGGTTTCGACGCCGACCAGGTCGCCCTGATGATCGCCGCCTACATCGCGATCGACTCCTTCGGTACCGCCGCGAACGTCACCGGCGACGGTGCGATCGCCCTGGTCGTCAACAAGCTGTCCAAGGGACGCCTCGGCACGGAGAACGACGACGACACGATCGAGACCGAGGGTGTGCTGAACACGCGCGAGGCGTGACGGTGAGGCCCTCCCGGGAATAGTTCTAGCCCGGGGCACGCTTCTTACCCGGGAGCGCGCCCCGGGCTAGAACTATTCCAGCTGCCGCCCCCAGCGCCTCTCCGCCCGGGCGATGGCGTTGCGGATGCTCTCCATCATCTCGGTACGTTCCTCCAGCGCAGCACTGTTGACCCGCACCGCCTCCCACCCGATGTCCCGGAGCTTCTGGAACAACCGGAAGTCGGTGTCGGTCGTCTTCTCCGCCGCGTGGTGGGCGCCGTCGTAGTACAACGCGATCTTCAACTCCGGGCAGGCGATGTCCGGATGCGTCGACGTCGTCCCCAGGTCCACCGTGACCTGCGTCCTCCAGGCGACACCGTCCGGCAGTTCATTGCGGACGATCAGTCGCAAGACGGTCTCCCGCGGCGATTCAGCACCGAACCCCGGGTCTGCGAGCGCGCACAGCCTCCTCGCCGTGGTCGCGTCAACCTTGCCGCGCGCCGCTTCGATGATCTGCCGGACGGTCACCCAGGTGCACTGGAGGAAGGCGTCGATGAACTGGACGGCGCGGACATGTTCCGGAGACAGTCCCTCGACGTACGGGACACTCCAGCTCTGCTTACCGGAGAGGATGGTGGTCAGACACTGCACCGCCGCCGTCGGGGCGTCCACGACCCGCAGGTCAGGGAACGCGAGGTCCGGCCGCACCGTGCGTAGACCGGGAGGCAGGGGCCGCAACACCGGGCGGTTACTGTCCGCAGGCGGTCCGGCCCGCCCCACCGAGGCCATACTCCCCTGTTTCGATGTCCCCGTGAACAGGACCACCGGCGCTTCGTCCGCCCAGTGCACCAGGCCGTGGCACGCGGCCGCCGCCCAGTACCCCACGACCGCCCGCGGATGACACAGTGAGTGTGCACGGGCACGGGTGACGACATCGTGCCGGAAGATCCCGGTGCTGCCGTGGTGCCCTTCCGGACCGAGCCGTGCATGCCGGAGATGGCGGTCCGGCGGAGGCGGAAGACAGACACCCCGGATGACCCGCTCGTACGTCCTGTCGATCGAACGCCGCGGAACCCCGGACGCCATCAGGCCGACCCGTTTCTCAGGCAGGCGCGTCGGCAGGACGCGTCGCGTGTAGAGCGGACCCCGGCCCGGCGGAATACGCCCCGCCCGTTCCGCCGACTGCCACAGTTCGCCCCTGAATTCCCCCATGCAGGCATTCTGTCCGCTGCAGTAGCTCCGGCGCAAGGGTAGTCACGCCGCCGGAGACCCCACAGGAAAATAGTTCTAGCCGGGGGCACGGTTCCCGGCATGAAGCGTGCCCCCGGCTAGAACTATTCTCGGCACACACCGCCACTTCCCCGCGCCCGGGGGCCAGAGGTACCTAGTCGACCCCACCGATCCGGCTCAGCGGCCAGACCTTGAACTGCACCTTGCCCACGACGTCGTCCAGCGGGATCATGCCCTGCTCCGGATCACCGGCGAGGTTGTAGTAGCGCGAATCCTTCGAGTTCGTCCGGTTGTCGCCCATCAGCCACACCTTGTCGTCCGGCACGGTGACGGGACCGAAGTACTCTCCCTGGCAGGCGTCGGACCCGGTGGTCGGGTCGACGGGGTAGGCCTTGGGGTCCAGGGTGTACGAGTCGTCGACCTTCTCCCCGTCCACCATGATGCCGGGGTCGCCCTCCTGGCACTGCACGGTCTGACCACCGGTGGCGATCACGCGCTTGACCAAGGTGAACTCGTCAGGGGCAAGAATCCCGATCTTCTCCAGCCCGGTCTGCAGCCCCTTGACCAGCGGCTGCGACGACCGGGTCGACACATAGTCCTCGGACCATGCCTCGGTACCGGTGAACACCACGACATCGCCCGGATCGACGTCACCGAAGCGGTAGGACACCTTGTCCACGAAGATGCGGTCGTCGGTGCAGCCTTCACACCCGACGAGCGTGGGCTCCATCGACTCCGACGGGATCTGGTACAGCCGTCCGATGAACGTGTTGAACAGGCCGAGCAGCAGTATCGCCACCACGAAGGTGACGAGGTACTCCACCCACGCCGGGCGCTTCTTCTTCTCTGTCACGGGCTCGCTGGTGTCAGTCACCCTTGAGAGCCTATCCCACCGCCGGAGTGCTGAAGGCGAACCATCGCCCCTCGACCCGCTGGAGCTGGACATCCATGCCGTAGAGCACCCCCAGGTTCTCCGCGGTCATCACCTCGTCGACCGGCCCGGACGCCTGGATACCACCGTCGCGGACCATCAGCACGTCGGTGGTGGAGGCGGCGACCTCCTCGACGTGGTGGGTGATCAGCACGGTCGTCAACTGCGGGTGGGACGCCCGGAGGTCGTCGACGACCCGCAGCAACGTCTCGCGCCCCGGCAGGTCCAGCCCGGTGGACGGCTCGTCGAGCAGCAGCATCTGCGGGTCTGTGACCAGTGCACGGGCAATGAGTGTCCGGGCTTTCTCCCCCTGGCTCATCTGGCTCCACAGCCGGTCGGACTTGTCGTCCATCCCCACCAGTTCCAGCATCCCGGTAGCGTGCCCCTGGTGCGGGGTGTAGTCGAAGCGTTGGATGTACCCGTTGGACGCCGACACCCCGGAGAGCACGGCCTCGTAGGCGGGGATGTCGTCGAGGCGTTGTTTCGGGTCGACGTAGCCGATGCGTTTCTGCAGTTCGCGGACGTCGGTGCGTCCGATCTGCTCACCGAGGATCTGCACGCTGCCGGTGGTGGGGTACAACCGTCCGCCGGCCAGTTTGAGGATCGTGGACTTGCCGGCCCCGTTCGGCCCCAGCACTGCCCAGTGACTCCCGGCCGGAATCGTGAGGCTGACGTCCTCGACGAGACGGTTCTCCCCGCGGCGGACGGTGACATCGGTGATCTGCAGTGCGTTGCGCTCGTTCATACGGGGTCAGGCTACTCCCCGCCGGAGTGGTGCACGTCAATCTCCCTCGAGGCCCATTCGCCGTCCGCACCGCGGGTGTGGAGGCGCAACGAGGTCCCGTCGGCGGACCAGGCTGTCGCGGCGTCGTCGACCTGCAGGTGGCGGGGCCGTCCGGGACCGTCCACCAGGAGCAGCACCTCCAGTGTCTCGGGGTCGAGGCGCCGGAGTTCGCTCTGTCCGTCATAGGTGTCACTGCTCACCAGAAGGCAGCCGTCGGACGCGGTCACATGGTGGATGTCGTGGCCGTCGGCGCTCTCGATCTTCGCGGTGCGGATCTCCTGCAGGTCATCGTCGAGATAGCTCACAGTCGTCCCCTGCCAGGTCATCAGCACGCCGCGGGCGACGAGCAGCGCCGCCGGGGACTCGAACGGCCCGACTGGCAGTTCCCGTGTCCAGTCCACGGTGCCGTTGTCGGCGAGTCGGCCGAGCCGTTGGACGCCCCGGTCCACGGGGAAGCCGTACATTCCGCCCTTCACCATATGCGTCCAGGATTCCTCGATGTCGTACCTGCTCACCACCCATCCGCCGTGTGGATGCCGGACGGCACCGGGGAAGTCTTCCAGCACTGCGGGACGTTCCTCCTCGACGACGCTGCCGTCGTCCCCCACCAGGAACGTGTGTCCGGCCGCGTCCACGCGGCATCCGTCACCCGCCTTCCCACGCACCCGCGCGATGTACATCTCCGCGGCGTTGATACTCAGCGGCAACGCCACCGCCGTCGACTCACCCGAGGTCACGTCGGTCCGCCAGACGATCGGCAGGCGCATGTCCCCGCGCCACAGGACGGGGGCGTCGGCGCCACCAGTGACGGCGAACCCGTGCAGTGCTGTCGGACGCTCCAGCTGCGCCGGTTCCGGCGGGGTGGCCGCGTCCAGGTCCAGCGTGACGAGGACGGGGTCGACGCCGATCCGGCTCCCTCCCCGAACCCACACCTTCGGAAGCGAATGTCGGGTGTGAGGGACGTCGACGGCCGTGTATCCGGACCTGTACCGCAGTCTGGTCACTCGACCGCGGGTCGGGGTAAGTGGTGTCTCCGCCGCCCTGTCAGAGCTCTGGTGGAAGCGGCCGGTCAACCGCACCTGTCCCAGAACAGGCCGCGGCGCCTCCCACAAGGCCGACCATCCGTCACCACGCAGGATCATTGACCACCGCCCGTTGGTCAGGCCCACGGGACGCTCCACCGTCCTTTCCTCGGCGTAGGCGTCGACCGTGACCACTGTGCCGTCTGTGTCATCTGTGTCATCTGTGTCGCCCGCATCGATTTCCTTGAACCAGAGGAACATGTCGACTGTGCTCCCCACGTCATACGTCGGACGATTCAGGTCCATGTAGACCCACCATTCAACGGTGACCGGCAGGACCCTATGGTCCGCGGGCGCGGCAGGCGGCTCGGGTACGGCGATCCGGCCGAGTTCCCCGGCGACGATCGCCCGTGCCCGGGCCTCGTCAACGGGACGCGCCAGACGGTCGACGTGGATACTGTCGGCCGGTTCACCGGCCCACCGGAACTCCTCGTCACCGATACTCTCGGGGAACTCGACGTCGATGAACTCTGCGTGCTTACCGCCCTGCCACGTCGCGGAGAGAGACACCACCACACCGGTCTCCGCATCGACGATGCACTCGGAGCCGCTGTCGGTGATCGACCACGACTCCCGACCGTCACGTTGTGCGGGATGAACCTCTCCTGTGCGATCAGGGACGTACTGGCGGCGCGTGATGAGTGCGGATTCCACGCAGTGGACGTCGACCCGTCCGCCCGTCGCATCGACGACCGCTCCGTCCCCGGCGCGTATGAGCGTCCGGGAACCGTCCTCCAGCAACAACGGGGTGCCGTCCTCCATGGTGAGGGACCGTCGTCCGTCCGCCCAGAGGAAACGGTAGTCGCCGGCGGGAAGGTGAAGGACCTCTACGGGCTCCCCGGCCTGCACGGTCAGGTCCAGACTGCCGGGATCACCGGGCAGCCGGAGGACGGCGCGGACCGGTGGGCCGTCCAGGCCGTTGCCGTGCTCGATGAGTTCTCGCAGTTCAGAATAGTGCGGAATCCCTACCACGCTACCTTGGCGGCTCAATGTCCCTGGACGTCCACGTTCCGTCCTGCTGCGGGGTGAAGACGCGCAGACGACCGTCCGCGAACCACAGTTCGCCGTCGAACCACCGTGCATACGTCCTGAAAGACAGGTCGGGATTGATATCGATATCGAGAACAGAATCGAATGTCTGCGGGTCAAGCAGGCTGTAGCAGTCTCCCGGGTCATCCGCGCCTACGATCCCGGGGCGTCGACCGCGACGGTCGATCCCCAACCACGGCCCCAGTTCCACCAGGCTCTCGACATGCCAGGGCAGTCGGCGGCGCACCACCACGCCGAGATCACTGTCCCGCACGGTCAGCAGGTTCTCCATGCCGGTGAAGATCCGGCCGCCGGCGGTCACCAATGACACGTTGGGGACGTTGAGGAGGCTCTCGACCCAGGTGACCTCACCGTCGTCGCTGAGCCGACCGAGGTGTTGGATGCACCCGCCGTCCGGGGCCACGTCCCATTCGACATACACGACGATCCATCCACCGTCGGGATGCCGGCGGACGTGGCTCGGTGTGTCGTCGATACCAGTGATCCCGGGAAAGGCCGGCGACTCCGGAGGGGCATCCCGGACATCGCCGTCCCGGTCGACGAGGAACTCCCTGCCAGCGCACCGGACGCGCAGCGATGTTCCGTCATGCGTAGGAAACTCCCAGTACGGGGTATGTCCGTACGGGTGCACCACCACGGGCAGGAGCACCCGTCCGGTGTCACCGGTGCCCAGGTCAGTGCGCCATAGTGCAGGCAGCGCGCCGCCCTCCGGGCGCCACAGTGTCGTGGTGTCCCCGTCCCGGGACACCGCGAAATGGTGCACCCCCTGCGGTTCGTGCGTCTCTTTCACCACGGGAGGTGCCGCAGCGTCGAGGTCCATGGAGAGCAGGAAATGGTCCACACCACCGAACCAGGGTTCGTTGTCCCAGAACGGCAGATCACGCACGTCCATGACATCGACGGGCGGTAGGGGCACAGCAGACGTCGCGGCATCCTGGTGCCGCAGGTCGCACCCGAGCCGGACCCTGGTGAGTTTCCCCCTCGTCGGGGAATACGGATGCCCGTAGTCCGCACCCGCATGGAACACGCCGGTCACCTCGACATACCCGATGACCGGACGGTCCGCGTCCCACTGCGCCGTCCATCCGTCACCCCGGAGGACGGTCTGCCATCTGAACCCTCTCCGGTTCATCCTCTGGTCCACGGGCTCCCCGTCCTGCACAGGTTCCGCCCACGCCCTGACCGTGCACGGCTCGACGAACGTCGGATAGGTGCCCCCGCCGGAACCGTCCGATTCCTCGAAACGGAGACGTAAGCCGACTGTGGTGCCACGGTGCCACGCGGGAAGCCGGTCGGACGGATCTTCTGGCGGACTTCCGACGATAAGCAACGACCTGTGCCCTTCTGGAACAGGAGCGGGGGCAGGCTGGGAGTAACTCTCCAGGAACCGGGTGAACTCCCCGACAGGCGGCTCCGTCGCCCGGGCAGCGTCCTCCTGCAGCGCATCGCCTTGCGCGTCAGAGCTACGTGGCCGCCATGGTTCAGGCGCGACGGGGATCCCGTACTTCGCTGAGTCCTCAGGCCGCCAAGTGGCATCGCCGAGCGGGAGCGACGCTGGACACTCGAGGTCGGTCAGTTCTCCACCGCCGTCACCGTTGTCGACCCTGACCACAACTCCGGTCTCGGCGTCGATAACCATGGTCCGCGGCATCTCGGGCAGCCTGTAGTGCCGGGTCGGTAGTCCGGGGACAAGCCAGGCCGCCCGGCCGTCGTGCGTCACCTGCTCGGCGGGTCCCGCCGGATACACCCTATCCAACACCATATTCAGGCGATCCCTGCTGAACAGCGCTCCTGCAGAGCTGGTCAGCGCGAGACACCCTGTGGCCTCGAGCGGGGATGCCTCCTGCATGACCACGGCACGCTCACCGTCGTCGACCAGACGCGGCGTCCCGTTCACCTCTCTGACGGCGCGAGCTCGGTGATGGCGGGTAAAGCAGTACGTCCCAGGGCCGAGAACGAGAGACGCGATTCTCTCCCCACCCATCACCCATCCGTACTGGGAGCCGTCCGGTTCACCCCACAGTGTCATCGTTGCCCGAATCGGGGCAGCAGAACCGTACTCGATGAGTTCTCGCAGTTCAGACCATGCCGGCATGGCGATCACGATACAGTGTCCTCGTCCACGTGCATTCCTCGGGGAACACACCCCACCCCTCGCCCCGGGAACCGCGGCGCTGCACCCGGCGCAGACACACGCTAGAACGCCCCCGTGTACATAACTTCCGGATCCCCCTGCTAGGCGCGAGATCTTTCGCCACCACCCCTTCATGGTCACATAACCACAGGTCACAGCGTTCTGTAGTGAGCCATCCGGATTTTTTCCGAGAAACATTGTGTTCCGCGAATACATATTGTACTGTGAACCACACTTTACATAGTGTGTGTTCCACAACACACTTCGCGCCAGTCAGATGGAGGTCGCCTAGCCATGACGACAACAGACAAGAAGACGTCACCCACCACGGGTGGCGTCACAACAGACAACGGATTCACTGCTGAGGAACAGCAGTGGGTGGACAAGAAGAAGTACGCCTGGATCCTCAGCATGGTGCCCGCCGCCATGCCCCTGATCATCTGGGGCGTCGTCGAGTGGATGCGGGCGATCAGCGCTCCTGAGGCTCTCATCTCCGCCTCCTGGTTCCTCGGCCCCATCGCCGTGTTCATCATTGTGCCGTTCGGGGACGCGATCCTCGGACGCGACGGCGAGAATGCGCCGGAGGAGTTCGTCCCGTGGCTGGAGGAGACCAAGTACTACCGGGTCATCTCCTACCTGTACTTCCCGCTCATGCTCGCCAGCCTGATCATGTGCTGCTGGCAGTGGACCTACGGCGGCCTCGAATGGTACGAGAAGGCCGGCCTGGCCTGGACCATGGGCATGACGTCCGGTATCGGCATCGTCGCCGCCCACGAGCTCGGCCACAAGAAGGGCAGCTTCGAGCGCTGGCTCGGCAAGATCGTCCTGGCGGTCCCCGCCTACGGTCACTTCTACGTTGAGCACAACAAGGGCCACCACGTGAAGGTCGCCACCCCGGAGGACCCGGTCAGCTCCCGTATGGGCGAGAACGTGTACTCCTACCTGATCCGGTCCATCCCCCGTCAGATCCCCCGCGCGTGGGACATCGAGAAGAAGCGTCTCGCCCGCGGTGGCAAGGGACAGTTCAACCTCGACAACGATGTGCTCAATGCCTGGTTGATCACCGTCCTGATCTGGGGCGGCCTGCTCATCGGCTTCGGTATCGGGATCCTGCCCTACCTGCTGATCCAGGCAGTCATCGGTATCGCACTGCTGGAGTTCGTCAACTACCTGGAGCACTACGGCCTGCTGCGCCAGAAGCTCGAGGACGGTCGCTACGAGCGCTGCTCCCCGGAGCACTCCTGGAACTCCGACAACCTGACCACCAACATCTTCCTGTACCAGCTGCAGCGTCACTCCGACCACCATGCGAACCCGACCCGCCGGTACCAGTCACTGCGCTCTGATGTCTACGCCCCGGAGCTTCCGCAGGGCTACGCGACGATGATCGCTGTGGCGTCGTTCCCGCCCCTGTGGTTCGCCATCATGGACAAGCGGCTGATGCAGTACTACAACTACGACACCGAGCGCGCCAACCTCTACCCGCGCAAGGCCGCCAAGCTGCGTGCCAAGTGGGCCAAGAAGGCACCCGTCGCCGCTGCGGCAAAGGAGTCCTGAGCCATGACCGCCACAGCCAACCCCGGCAACCAGTCACCCGACCTCGACTCACTGCGCTCCACCGGCGGCGCTGACATCCCTGAGAACCAGGCACCGCCGCAGAAGATGACGAACCCGAAGAAGCACTACTTCTTCTGCACGGTGTCCGGCCTGTTCGGTGCCGGCGCCCTCGTACTGGGCATCTTCGGCGCCTACGGCACGCCCTACCTTCACGCCGTGGCCCCCTGGCTGATCCTGATCTCCCTGTTCTTCCTGCTGCCCGGCATCGTCGGCATCTACCGCGGCCCCGGGGTTCCCTCCACCCACGTGATCCCGCGGCCGAAGAACCGCAAGCCCATTGATTACGCTGCCGGCGCCGGCGGAGCCGCCGGCCCCGCACCCACGGCCTGACCAGCCCCTCCCCACCAACTGCATTCTGAGAAGAGAAAGGACAGGTGCCCACCGTGGCTGTGTACCAGTGCCCCCTGTGTGATTATCGTGTCGACACCGAGGCCGGAGACCAGGCCGAAGGGTTCGCCCCCGGGTTCGACTGGGAGAACGAGGTCCCTGAAGACTGGTTCTGCCCTGACTGCGGCGTCCGCGACAAAGTCGACTTCGACAAGGTCAGCTAGATGACTGCCGCGACTGCTGCACCGTCTACCAGCTCAGGAAAGGAGCTCACCATGGACGACTACAAAGTCTACGAATGCCTGCAGTGCGGGTACATCTACGACGAGGCTGAAGGCGACCCTGCAGAGGGCTTCCCCCCGGGCACCCTCTGGGCCGACATCCCCGACGACTGGGAGTGCCCGGACTGCGGAGCGGCGAAAGCCGACTTCGAGATGGTCCAGATCAGCCGCAAGTAGACGGCGTTCCCCGACCACACAGAACCACCCCAGGCAGACAGAAACAGACAGGATCAGCTCATGACTCAACCCGACCACCAGCGCATCGCCGTCATCGGCGGTGGTGTGGCCGCCCACTCGGCACTCAAGGCCTTCCTCGCTGCGGCCGGGGACACTGTCGGCCCGACGACCGTGGATGTCTTCACCAGGGAATCCCACCGCCCGTACCGTCGCCCGTCCGTGAACAAGGACATCCTCATCGACGGCAAGAGCGCCGACGACGTCGCCCTCCCCGGCGCTGTCTTCGACGGGGCGGAGAACGTCGACGTCTCGCTGCACCTGTCCAGCGAGGTCGACGCCGTGGACACCACGGGCCGCACCGTCACGGTCAACGGAGAGCAGTACGCCTGGGACCAGCTGATCTTCGCCACCGGCGCCTCGCCGCGCCACCTCGACACCCCCTGGCTCGAGGGCCGGAACGTGCACTACATCCGCACCCCGGAGCACTCGACGTCCCTGCGGGAGACGCTCACGTCCTTGACCGCAGACGACAACGTGGTCGTCATCGGCGCCGGCATCCTGGGGCTCGAGGCAGCGGCGGGAGCGTCGACACTGACCGACGCCACCATCACTGTGTTGGAGGCGCAGGACGACATCTGCCGTCGCATCCTGCCCGCCGCCGCAGCCCGGTGGTTGCGCGACAAGCACACCGCCCACGGCATCGACATCCGGTGCGGGCTCTCCGACGACGACCTCAGCGCCGCCGTCGCCGACCTGGATCCGGCCGTCATGGTGGTCTCTGTCGGCCTTGACCGGGACGTGTCGCTGGCCCGTTCCGCAGGGCTGGACGTCGGCCGCGGAATCGTCGTCGACGAGTACGGTCGCACGACCGTCCCCGGGGTCTGGGCCGCAGGCGACTGCGTCGAGATCCACGCCGAGGACGGCACCGTCACACTCCCCGAGGACGAAGGGTCCGCCCGTCTGCTCGGCGGTATCGTCGGGCTGACGATGGCAGGACAGGACACCGACCGCTTCCTCCTCAGCCCCCCGAAGGGGTGGTCACGGCAGTACGGGCTCATGCTGAACCTCGCTGGCGCGACCGGCCGGCCGGTGCAGAGCGGCCAGCCCGGCCCCTCGAGCCATCCCTCCGACCATGAGCTCGTCCTGGTCAGCGAGGACGAGGACCTCGTGGTCTTCAGCCTGGAGTCCCGGTCCGGCGGCGAGTCCGTCGTCTCCGGTGTCACCACCGTCGGGCGCAGCCCGGTCGTGCGCAAAGCGAAGAATGCGCTGGGGATGACCGTGAGCGAGATCGAGTCGGAGTTCTTCACCGACGGGGCACTCATCCCCTCCACCTCTTGAGGGTTAGGCTGGTCCCCATGCACCAGGGACCGCAGACGCTCCGCACTACCGTCGCCGACCGGTGGACCGTGACCACGACCACCGGTGACCTCCGAGGCCACGCCGTGAACCACGGCGTGGCCTTTCGTGGTGTTCCCTACGCCGAGCCGCCCGTCGGCGAACTGCGGTTCCGCCGTGCCGTGCCGAAGGCCCCCTGGGACGGCACATTCGTCGCCGACCGACCCGGCGAATACTGCAGCCAGTGGCGCGACGCCCGCCACGGATGGGTCGGATCCGAGGACTGCCTCTGGCTCAACGTCGTCGTCCCTCGCAGCGGAACCACACCGGGCACCGGCGGACTCAGTGACGGGCACGTGAACCGACCCGTCGTCGTCTACCTCCACGGCGGATCCAACATCCACGGCTCCGCCCGTGAACCCCTGCTCTCCGGCGAGTACTTCGCCGCCGCCACCGACGCCGTCTACGTCGCGGTGAACTACCGGGTCGGCATCGTCGGCCAACTCGCCCTCGGCCATGCCGATGCCCTGGACAGCGACCGGTACGACACCAACACCGGACTGTCCGACATCATCACCGCCGTCGAGTGGGTCCGCGACAACGCCCGGGTCTTCGGCGGCGACCCGTCCCGCATCACCGTCATGGGCGAGTCGAGCGGCGGCGCAATGGTGACTGCACTGAGCGCATCACCCCGAATGGACGGACTCGTCGCCGGATTCATCGCCCAGTCCCCCGCCGCAGCAATGGTCCACTCCCCTGAACAGGCACGGAACCTCAGCAACACGGCCCTGGAGTTGTTTGCCGACCGTCCGGACAGCAACCTCCTGACGGCCCCGCACCAGGAACTCGCCTGGCTGACCGAGAAGCTCAACACCGCCTCCTGGGGAGGCTCAGGTATCGCCGGTGCCTTTGCCCCCGTCCTCGACGATCTGCTGCCCCGCCACCCACTGGAACCCGGCGCACCGCTGGACGTCCCCCTGCTCATCGGCACCAACCTCGACGAGTACGTGCTGATGCGGTGGAACCGGATGTCACGACGGGAACTCCAGGGACAGGTACAGGGGTTCGCGTCACTCGTCGACGCCGACCGCGGCCCCGCCGTGTTGTCCTCGCTGTACGGCGACGGCCGGCGCCGGGGCGAGGCCGGGAGGTTCGTGGGCGACGCCCTGTTCACGGCCCCGTCCATGCGGCTGGCCGCCCAGCACCCGTCCGGTCGCGCCTGGATGTACCGGCTCGATCTGTCGACCCCGTCACTGGACGTCTCCGGCATCGGGGCGACACACGCGCTCGACCTGCCGATTCTCTTCGGACGCTATGACGCCGGGCGTGGTCCCGGCGCCCTCGCACTCGGCGGGCGCGACCGGATGGCGGCGACGACAACGGTGATGCAGCGACGGTGGCGGCAGTTCATCCACCACGGTGACCCCGGGTGGCGTCCCTACCGGGACGACTTCGCCACACAGATCTTCGACGCCGGGGAGAAGACCGTCTCCGATCCCGTCCCGGAGCTGCGCGACGCCTGGTCTCACGTCCGGCTGACCGGGTAGCCGCCGTTGGCGTCAACCCCGCACTGAAGAACCGGCCTTGTCCGCGTCGGCGCTCACCTCTGCGGCCTCAGTCACCTCAGTGGCATCGACTGCCTCCTGGTCGACGTGGGCCCGGTGGCTGTCCTCCCCGGCAGCACCTTCGAACCCGCCTTCCTGGGCGGCGTCCCAGATCCCACGTTCCCAGATCCCGGCCCGCTTGGCGACCACCGTGGCGGCCAGCGACTGGCCGGTGACGTTCACCGCGGTGCGGCCCATGTCGATGATCGGCTCGATGGCCAGCAGCAGGCCCACACCGGCGAGCGGCAGCCCCAGGGTCGACAACGTCAGCGTGAGCATCACGGTGGCGCCGGTGGTGCCGGCGGTGGCCGCCGAACCGATCACGGACACGAAGATGATCAGCAGGTAGTCGGTGACCCCCAGGTCGATCCCGTAGAACTGGGCGACGAACAGGGCGGCAATCGCCGGGTAGACCGCGGCACAACCGTCCATCTTCGTCGTGGCACCCAGCGGCACGGCGAAGGACGCGTACTCGGTGGGCACACCCATCGACCGCTCGGTGACGCGCTGGGTCACGGGCATCACGCCCATCGAGGAGCGGGTGATGAAGCCCAGCGAGGTCACCGGCCAGACGCGGCGGAAGAACCCGACGACGGGCAGCCCGTTGAACGCGAGCACGGCCGGGTAGATGACCAGCATGACGATCGCCAGACCGATGTAGATGGCGAGCACGAACTTGCCGAGCGACCCCAGGGCGTCCCACCCGTAGTCGGAGACGGCGTGGCCGATCAGGGCACCCGTGCCGATCGGCGCGAGGCGGATGATCCACCACAGGACCTTCTGCACGACGGTGAGCAGTGACTCCGTGACGGCCAGGAACGGCTCGGCGGACTTGCCGGCCTTCACCGCGGCCACACCCAGCACGATGGAGATGACCAGCAGCTGCAGCACGTTGAAGCTCAGTCCGATGTCCCCGTCCGAGTTCGACGAAGCGGCCAGGCCCAGGATGTTGTCCGGGACGATGGACTCGAGGAAGCCGAGCCAGGACCCGGAGCTGGACGGTTCGGCGGCGCTGGCGGCGTCCACCGACGTCCCCTCACCGGGCTTCATCACCAGTCCGACGCCGAGGCCGACGAGGACGGAGAAGAAGGCGGTGATCGCGAACCAGATCAGTGTGCTCACGGCCAGCCGTGCGGCGTTGGCGACCTTGCGCAGGTTCGCCACCGAGGTGATCACCGCGGCGATGATCAACGGCGGGATCATCAGCTTCAGCAGCGTGACGTAGGTTGACCCGACCTCGTCGAGCAGGGTGCCCAGCCAGCCCTGTTCGTCGTCGGGGAGGTCCGCGCCCTGGGCACGGGCGACGAAGCCGAGCGCGAGTCCGATGATCAGGCCGGCGATGACCTGTGCTCCGAACCCGGTGAGCCAGCCGGGAAGGCGGCTGCTCCGGTGTTCCTGTGTTGTCGACATGCGTGTGTACCTGTCTCTCCCGGCCCTACGGGGTGAGGGCCCTGATGCTGTCCGGCGGCTCGGCACGTGACGTGACGCGACGACGGGGCCGAACAGACTTATCTGTCTACCTGTTGTGTCCATACTGTAACGCCACAGGTGCCGAAAACCATTCCCGCCCCGTCCCCACGAATGGAACGTTGCGTGGCTCACCCTTTTCCTGTCGGTTCGCTGTCAGTCGCGTCCGGAGTCCATGTTGATTGACGCCGTACCTCTCCGAGGGCTCGCGACCACCACCGATCCCCGTATAACGTGGGACGGCAATGAGCCTGACCACCACACGTTTCACCCCGTCGTCCCTCCTGCGCCGCCGCACCACCGGCCCGGCCGCCGGTGCCGCCACCGCCACCGCCGCCACCGCCGCAGTGTCGTCACGGCGCATCCGCACCCGCGACATCCTCAACGTCGTCGCGGTCGTCGCCGCCCTGGCCGTGATCAACGTCACGGCACACTTCTCGCAGCTCGCCGCCGTCGCCACCACAGTGCCGGTCGGTGTGGCGATCCTGCTGGTCATCGCACGCGCCAACGGCATGACCTGGCGCGACCTCGGGCTGGGCCGGCACACCCACGGCCGTGGGCTGCTGTACGGGGTCGGCGCCGCCGCCCTGGTGGTCGTCGGCGTCGGCATCGCCGTCGCCCTGCCGTTCACCAGGGAGTTCTTCTTCAACGAGTCCTACGCGAGCCTGCGTACAGCACTCATCGCCGCCCTGGTGATCATCCCGCTGCAGACCGTACTGCCGGAGGAACTCGCCTTCCGCGGCGTCCTGCACGGCACCCTGGCCCGGATGGGCGGCACGAAACTGGTGTTCTTCGGCAGCTCCCTGCTCTTCGGCCTGTGGCACATCGCCAGCTCGCTGAACCTGACGGCGACGAACGCCGGCCTCACCGCCTTCCTCGGATCCGGGACGGCGGCACAGTGGCTGGGAGTGGGCGGTGCGGTGGTCGCCACCGCTGCCGCTGGCGCGGGCCTGACCTGGTTGCGCCACCACACCGGCAGCGTGATCGCCCCGATCGGGCTGCACTGGGCACTCAACGCGGTCGGCGCACTCGCCGCCGCGGCGGCCTGGCAGCTGCTGTAGAGCCTGCCCCTGGCCAGACACCCACCGGAGCGGCGTCTACTCACTCACACGCGACGCCGTCGTTGTCGCCGTCCATCTGCGCACGGTACCCGGGCTGACCGCGCAGGATCGGCGCCGCACCGGCGGCACGTGCCGCCGCACAGTTCGCGTAGTAGACCTCCCCCGCCGATTCCCCACCCGGTTCCCCGGCAGGTGCGGCAGGCTGCGCTGGAGCGGGCTGCTCCGGCGCGGGCTCCGGCTCTGCCGCCGGGGCAGGGGGCGGGACCTCGTCGACCGGCGCGATGCCGTCAGCCCCGCACTTCTCCAGCTCGCGGGCGATGGCGTCGCGCTCCGCGGCGGTGACCCACAGCCCGTACTTCGCCTTGACCTGAACCTGGGTGGCGACGTAGCTGCACCGGAACGGCCGGTTCGACGGCAGCCACGTCGCCGCGTCCCCGTCGCCCTTCTGCATGTTCGCCGGCCCGTCGACGGCGAGGAGGTTGAGGTGGTCGTTGGCGAACTCCTCCCGACGCTCCGGCGTGAGCTGCTGGGCACCCTTCTGCCAGGCGTCGGACATCGCGACGATGTGGTCGATGTGCACGGCCGTGCTGGTGTCCTGGCCCCGCACGAAATTGATCGTCGTCGCAGTGTAGGGGTCGTCCAGGGTGCCGGCGAGGACCGTGCACGGCCCGTCCCGCCGCACCTCGGCCATGTCCCTGGCCAGCACGTCGTTACGCTGGTCGCAACCGTTGCGGTCGGTGTCCTTCCACCGCTGTCCGAACTGGTCGCGACTGTACCCGGTCTTCGGGGCTCGCCCCTTGACCTCCAGCGTCCCGAGGGCGGTGACCGCGTCCTGCACCGCCGGGTCCGCGTGCCCGGACGGGGCATCAGACTCGGGGGCCTCGCCTGGGTCCCCCACGTCCCCGGTCTCGTCGGCCTCCCCTGCCTCTGCAGCTCCGGCCCCGGTCGGTTGCAGGGTCCCCGTCGTCACACCGGCTGCCCCGGTGGCGCTGTCCCCGGTGTTGTCGCAGGACGACAGGGCGAGCGCAGCTGTGGTGGCGAGTACGACGGCGGCCGGCCGGCCGAAGAACCTCATGTGACCCCTGAGTCTGGTGTGGTAGTTACGGATCACATACTAAGGGGCGGAACGACAGGGGTGTTATTCGGCGACCGGGGTGCTGCGTCGTGCGACCACGAGCAACAGGACGAAACACACGACGCCGGCGATCCCCTGCACGTTCTCCAGCAGCCAGTTTCCCTCGAACATGCGGTAGAGCGGTTCCCGCGTCCCCACGCTGTTGTCGAGCAGCAGGTTGGCCAGCAGCAGGACCGACACGGCCACCAGGGTCAGCCGGTCCCGCGGCTGCCCCTCGACCCCCAGCACCAGCGACACCAGCAGACCGACGGCGACGATGATGCCGGTCCAGTGGTGCGTCACCGCCACCGGGGCGGAGATGCTCACCGCCAGGATGAGCAGCAACAGCGTGGTCACGGGGCGCCCCGCCCGGACCAGCCGCCACGCGGCCCAACCGGACAGCACGGCGATGACCAGCAGTCCCGGAATCATCACGGTCTGCGCCAGATCACCGTCCACGCCTCCCTTGGCCAACAGTCCGGTGATCGCCTGGTTGGCGTTGAACTCCGGCGGGCCACCACGGTCGCCGTTGAAGAACTCCTCGGTCCAGTAGAACAGGGACTCCGCCGGTCGCATCAGCCAGCCGAGGACGACGGTCAACAGGAACGTCCCCGCCGAACGTGCCAGGTCACCCCAGCGTCGCGAGACGAGGAACACCAGTGCATAGGCCGCGGGGGTGATCTTGATGCCCGCCGCCAGACCCACACCAGCTCCCCGCAACCACCGAGGCGTGTACCCCAGCAGGTCAGCGGTGACCATCAGCACCAGGAAGACGTTGATCTGACCGTACATCAGGTGGGTCTGCAACGGCTCCAGACACAGGGCGAAGCCCAGCAAGGGTACCGCCACCAGTGGCGCCCACCGCAGCCGCAGCCGGTCGGCCACCATCGCCAGCACACCCCAGGCCGCCAGCAGCGAGGCCACCGTCCAGAGGGTCTCCATCAGGCCTTCATCGAACCAGGTCAACGGGACGAACAGTGCGGCGGCCAACGGCGGGTAGATGAAGGCGAAACCGCTGCGTGAGTCGAAGTCGTCCCCGTAGAGCCCCCCACCCTCGACAATGGCCCGTCCTGCATCACGGAAGACGCCGACATCCAAGAGGAAATTCTCCCGGAAGTGCCCGACCACCCCCGCCACCTGCCAGACCAGCAACACCATCCCCAGCAGTACGGCGGCACCGGCGATGATCTGTCCCCGCCGGGTCCGCGGCATACGCCGCGGCAGGTCCGCGGAGTCTCGGGAGGCGTCGGGACGCGATGGTGCGGCAATGGTCATGGGGTGGGTTCAACTCCGTAAGGTGCCGGGGCCAGAGACTGGCACAGTGAATGGCGCAGGGGTCAGGGCGGCCGATGCAGGCCCGCCCGCTGAGCGGGCCCCGGACCTCCCCCAAGACACCGGGAAGCCGCTGCCGACCCTACAGGGCCGGCAGCGGCTGACTGGTGCCTGACCAGAGGCTGGCCAGGGGCAACCGGGGAAAACGGACGGTCGCGACTATGCGCCGCCGGAGATGTTGCCGTTACCGTCCTCGAGGTGGGCGCGGATGAACCACTGGAACTTCTCCATCTCGCGGACCTGGCCCACGATGAGGTCCTCGGTCACCGGATCGAGCTGGTCCACAGCGGAGTCCGCTTCACGGGTGTCGACGATGACCCTGTCGTAGACCTCGTTCAACGCGGCAAGGTGCTGCTGGACGGTGCCCTTGTTGATCGGGTACTGCAGCGGGTCGCGACCCGGCGCGTGGGAGTCCGGGGTACCGACCGGCTCACCACCGAGGGCGGCGATGCGCTCGGCGACGTCGTCCGCGTCGCCACGGACGCGCTCAACCTCCGGGTCGAGCATCTCATGGACACCGATGAACGTCGGTCCGACGACGTTCCAGTGTGCGTGCTTGAGGATCAGGTGCAGGTCGTTGTAGGCGGTGAGCCTCTCCTGCAGGATGTCGATGACCTGCTTGGCGTCGCCTTCGGACAGGCCCGGGACAGTGAAGTTACTCATGGTGTGAATCGCTCCTTTCACTGTCACAGACTACGCCGCTCCCGCTGAGCCTGCCATGTTCACATAATTGTTCTCGTGCACCGGAGACAGAATGTAGTGTTACAGATATTATGACTTCTCGAACAAACACCTCCCGTGCTCGCCAGCTGGCCCGTAAAGCCCAGGGGCAGGTCATGAAGCGTGTGTTCTCCGGCCCCCAGGCCTTCGAACGGTCCCTCGACGTCTGGCCGCCGTTGGCCGGTGCCGGGGTGAAGGTCCGCAACATCACCGACGACTGGTCCCGGGGCGACGTGATCCTGCGCCTGGGCCCCCTGAACCGGAACATGCACGGTGCCGCCTTCGGTGGCACCTTGTTCGCCATGACCGACATCCTGTTCGGGACGCTGGTGATGAAGCGACTCGGCAAGGACTACGAAGCCTGGACCAGGACGGGGAGCTTCCAGTACCTGAACCCGGGCCGCAACGGCGCGAAACTCGTCGTCGACGTCGACGACGCCATGATCGACAACATCGTCGAGAAGGTGGATGCGCACGGCTACTACAACGTCGCCTTCACCTCGGTGATCCGCAACCCCGACGGCACCGTCGTAGGGATCGGACAGCAGGACCTGCACGTCCGCCCGCGCAAGGGACGGGAGGCCAGTCGCCCGACCTCGACGGACGGCTCCACCACCGCGCGTGGCGTCGGGGAGTCCGCCCCACCGCTGGAGCCGCGCGGGATCACCCTCGCCTCACTGGTCACCGCTGTCGCCTGGCGTGCCTGGGGCAGCGCAGACGACGCCTCGGACCGTGGCGGCCAGCTCAACTCGGTCCTGAGCCACGTCCGACGCATCCCCCAGCCCGAGGACCAGGCACGGTACGTCGCCGCCGAAGCACTCACGACCGGGGCGTTGAGCCGCGACCAGATCCTGGAGCTTCACATCCCTGAACGACTCCTCCCCGTAGAAGAGACCCAGGAGACCCGACCATGACGACTCAGGTCACCCGTCGCAGCACCGACCGACGCCGGCCCCTGCCCGTACGCATCTACCGCTCCGTCGAGAACTACGTCACCCGGTACGTCTTCTCGACGCCGCGGGGGCTGCAGCAGGTCACCCGGTTCTGGCCACCACTGGCCGGATCCGGGATCCGGTTCCGCAACATCGCCGACGACTGGTCCCACGGGGAGGTCGTCCTGCGGCTCAGCCCGATGAACCGCACCCCGAACAACGCGGCCTTCGGCGGCACACTGTTCGCCATGACCGACATCCTCTTCGGCACTCTCGTGGCCCGGCGGATGGGCCTCGACTACGAGGCCTGGACCCGGACCGGAACCTTCCAGTTCCTCAACCCGGGACAGGACGGCGCCCTGCTGTCCGTGGATGTGGACGATGATCTGGTGGCGACCATCCGCGACCGGGTCGCCGCCGACGGGTACTTCAACGTCAGCTGCACCTCGGTCATCCGCAACCCCGACGGCACGGTCGTGGGAATCGGCCAGCAGGACCTGCACGTGCGACCCCGGAAGGGCCGCGAGGCGAGCCGCGCCTTCTCCGCCGACGGTTCGACAACACCCCGGTCAGCCTCCGAGGCCGCCCCGCCGTACGAACCCACCGGGGTGACCCTGGCGTCCCTGGTGACGGCACTGGCCTGGCGCGCCTGGGGTTCGCCGGAGAACGCCGCGGCCGGCGACGGGCGGCTGAACTCCGTCCTCAGCCACGTCCGTAGGATTCCCCTGCCGGAGGACCGCGCCCGCTACGTGAGCGCCGAGGTGCTGGCAGACGGTGCGTTGACGCGGGACGAGATCATCACGATGCGCATCCCGGAGCACCTGGTTCCCGAGGTGTGACCGCGGGCCGCGGGCTGTGCTCTGCGGAAAAGGCACCGTCCTGTGCCCGGGTTCACTACGAAACCCGGGCACAGAACGGTGCCTTTTCCCCGTCGACGACCCGACGGCACCGCCTGCGGTCAGGCCACCGGCTGCGGAGGTGTCCCCCGGTCGGCACCCGGGTCCCGGGGAAGGACGAACGCCAGGATCTCGGGCAGCGTGACCACCCGGGGGAGCAGCAGGTCGTCGCCGTCGCGCCTGCTGCCACCGTCGCCACCGTCATCGTCGCCGCCACCGGCACGGCTGTCGTCACGGACCCCGACGAGCTGTTCGCTCTCCTCACGCATACGGCGGAATGCTTCGTGGACCGGCATCGACGCCGGGAGCACCAGCAGGTCCCGCGCCAACGGAGCTGCAGGTGACGTCCTCGCCTCCAGCAAGGTGTCCCGCACGTGGAGCACACGTGCCGTCGTGCCGACCTCGGGAACCTCCAGCAGGACGCGCATCTGCGCGGTCTCCCGGGCGGCGTCCTGCACCTGGGCCACCGTCGCCGAGGACGCCAGATGCGGAACCCTGGTCCCCGGCAGTTCCCCGAGGGTGCGCTGCTGCAGGTCGAGTGCACCGGCGATCTGGGACTGGAACTCCGCCTCCAGCGCGCCCTCCTCTGCGGAGTGCTCGACGAGGTGACGCAGGGTGGCCGCGTCATGCCCCGCCGCTGCGGCGCGGTCGACGGGTTCCACCCCGGAGATCTTCACCAGGCGGTTGGCGACCCGGTTCATCCACAGCAGCAGCGGACGGAGGATCCACGCCAACCCGCGGGCCGGTACCGCCACCAGCCGCGCCGCCCGTTCCGGGAAGGCGATCGCCCACGACTTCGGCGCCATCTCACCGATCACCAGATGCAGGAACGTGACGATCAGCAGGGCGACGAGGAAGGACACGGTGTAGGCAGCGCCGTCCGGGATCCCCCACGCGGAGAACAGGGGGTTCAGCCAACCGGACACCGCGGGTTTCGTCACGGCGCCGAGGGCGAAGGTGCAGGCGGTGATGCCCAGCTGGGCGACCGCCAGCATCACGGTCAGTTCGTTGACGCCGCGGAGCGCGGCCCTGGCGGCCACGCTCTTGTCGGCGGCCTCCTCGAGCCGGTGGCGGCGTGCACCGAGCAACGCGAACTCGATCATCACGAAGAAGGCGCTGCCGACCAGGAGCAGCAGTGTCACCAGGATCACGGTCAGGTCATTCATCCTCGGTCACCTCCAGACGGACGAGTAGTTCGGTGGGTACGTGGTTGCCGATCTCGGTCACCTCAGCGACCAGGACACGGTTCTGCGGCCGGTCGTCGACCACTTCCCTCGGGTCCCGCGGCAACGGGACGGGGATGACGTCGCCGACCTCGGGCAGCGATCCGAGCTCCTCGATGACCAGGCCGGCCAGCGTCTCGTACTCACCGTCGGGAAGTCGGACGTCCAGGACGCGGGAGACTTCGTCGAGGTGCTCGTCCCCGGCGACACGCCAGGTCTCGACATCGCCGGGAGCGGCGGCCTCCCGGCTGATGTGGTGCTCCGGGGCGTCATGCTCGTCGGTGAGTTCACCGACGAGCTCCTCCGCCAGGTCCTCCGCGGTGAGCACGCCGGACACACCGCCGTACTCGTCGACCACGCAGGCCAGGCGGTTGTCCGACTCCTCCAGCGCGACCAGCGCATCCGGCAACGCCATCACCTCGGGCACCACCACGGATTCGCGGACCAGCAGGTCCACGGTGGTCGTCGGGTCAAGGTCGGGGTCGAGGACGTCCTCGAGGTGCAGGACCCCGTAGAGGCGCTCCTCCTCTTCGTGGGTCTCCGCGTCCTCCACCGACCCCAGCACCGGGTAGCGGGTGTGCCCGCCCGCCATGCGCGCCCGCGCCTCGGCGACGGTCGTGCCCGGATCCATCTCCCCCAGCCGCGCGCGCGGCACCATCGCGTGCTCCACGGTGCGCTCCGGGAAGTCCAGGATGCGGTCGATGAGCATCGACAACTCCCGGGGCAGGTCACCGGATGCACGGGAATCGGCGACGATGCGCCCCAGGTCCTTCCGGTCGGCGGTGGAGTCCACGTCCTCGACGGGGGTGACCCCCACGAGCCGCAGCAGGGCGTTGCTCGACCAGTCGAAGAAGGCGATGAGCCAGCCGAAGAGGAACAGGTAGGCCTGCGTCGACCGGGCGAGTGCGCGTGCCAGCGGTTCCGGGGAGGCGATGGCGAGGTTCTTCGGGTACAGCTCGGCGAAGATCATCTGCACGACCGTGGCGACGAGCAGGGTGACGGTGGCCGCGACGGCGGCGGTGCCCGCGCCACCGATCATCTCCCCGACGGAACCGCCGATCAGCGGTTCCGCGAATTCGCCGACGAGCAGGCCGGTGACGGTGATACCCAGCTGTGCCCCGGAGAGCATGAAGCTCGTCCGTCTGGTCACGGCGAGGGCACGCGCGGCGGAGGCGTCACCGTCGGCGGACAGTGCGCGGAGCCGGGCCCGGTCGACCGACATGTAGGCGAACTCCTGGGCCACGAAGTAACCGTTGGCAACGATGAGGGCCAGGATGAGGACGATGCCGAGCAGCAGCATCAGCAACGGGCTCACCGGTCACCCCCTGAGGCCGGTGCGGACGTTGCACGGGGCGGGCGGCTGTGGCCGCCCTTCATACTCGGACAAGGACCATCGTCCATGGTGGACGCTCAACTCCTTCAGGTAGCGAATGTAAGTGATACGCAGGATACACGATCGCGCGTACTCTCGGAGTGCATGAGCGACTCCTTCCCCGACATCTACCGTGCCGACGACGACCGCTACGCTGCCATGCCCTACAACCGCAGCGGCAGCTCCGGGCTGAAGCTCCCGGCGATCACCCTCGGCCTGTGGCACAACTTCGGAGCCGACCGCACCCTCGACACCCAGCGGGCAATCCTCCGGCGCGCCTTCGACCGGGGCGTGACCCATTTCGACCTGGCGAACAACTACGGCCCGCCCGCGGGCTCGGCGGAGGAGAATTTCGGCCGGATCCTCGCCTCCGACTTCCGGCCCTACCGCGACGAGCTGGTCATCAGCTCCAAGGCCGGGTGGTACATGCAGGACGGCCCGTACGGTTTCGGTGGTTCCCGGAAGTACCTCGTGGCCAGCTGCGACGCCTCCCTGAAACGGATGGGCCTGGACTACGTCGACATCTTCTACCACCACCGCCCCGATCCCGAGACGCCCGTCGAGGAGACGGTCAGCGCCCTGGACCATCTGGTGCGGTCAGGTCGGGCACTCTACGTGGGCATCAGCTCCTACTCCCCCGCCCTCACCCGGCAGGCTGCGGAGGTGGCACGTGAGCTGGGGACCCCGCTGACGATCCACCAGCCGTCCTACTCCATGTTCAACCGGTGGGTCGAGGACGAGCTGCTGGCCACCTGCGCCGACGAGGGCCTCGGCGTGATCGCCTTCTCCGCCCTGGCACAGGGCCTCCTGACCGGGAAGTACCTCGACGGGGTTCCGGAGGGGTCACGCCTGGGCGACCACAAGATGTCGGAGTCCTTCCTCAACGACGAGACCCTCGAGGCGATCCGTGCGTTGAACGCCGTCGCGGAGCAGCGCGGGCAGTCCCTGGCGCAGATGGCGATCGCCTGGGTGCTGCGCCGGCCGGAGGTCACCAGTGCCCTGATCGGCGCGTCCTCGGTGCATCAGCTGGACGACTCGCTGGACGCCCTGGACAACCTGTCCTTCACCGACGGGGAACTCACCGAGATCGACCGGTGGGCGGTGGACCGCGGCATCAACCAGTGGGCCGGTGCCACGGAATCGACCGAGTAGCCGTCGCACCGGCCTCCCGGCGCTGCTCAGCCACCCAGTACGATGCCTTCGCGGCGGGGGTCTGCCCCTCCGACGAGCGTGCCGTCCTCCTGCCGGACGATGGCGGAGAGTCCACTGGACTGCTCCTCGGTGGTGACGTCATGCCCGCGGTCCTCGAGACCGGAGGTGAGCCGGTCGGCGGCCTCTCCACCGCCGATCAGGGGGTGCTCGCCCCCGACACCGGTCTCGTCGTTGTTCCGTGCGCCGACGTTGGGTGAGCCGACGGCCTGCTGGGGGTCCATGCCCCAGTCGACGAGCGCGACGATCGTCCTCACCACGAACTGCGGGATCACGGCTCCCCCGGGGGAGCCGAGCACCATCCGGACGTCGCCGCGACCGCCGTCGGCGCCACCGTCGCCGTCCTCACGGTCGAAGATGATCGTCGGCGCCATCGAGGACCGGGGCCGTTTCGCCCCCTCCACCCGGTTGGCCACCGGGTTGCCGTCCTCGTCGACGGCGTCCTCGGAGAAGTCCGTGAGCTGGTTGTTCAGCATGAAGCCGCCGACCATGTGGAAGGACCCGAACGCGGCCTCCACGCTGGTGGTCATCGATGCCGCGTTGCCGTCACCGTCGATGACGCTGACGTGACTGGTGCCGTGTTCCGGCTGGTCCGCACCCTTCGCCACCGCCATCTCGAGTTCGCCTGGGTCGGCCTCCCCCATCGAGACCTCCGGATCGATGCTCTCGTACCGGCTGCGCAGGTAGTCCGCGTCGAGCAGGGCATCGGGTGAGTCTCCGGGCAACGGTGTGAAGGCGGTGTCTGCGACATAGGTGTCGCGGTCGGCGTACGCCAGTCGCTCCGCTTCACTGATGAGGTGGACAGCCTCGGCGTCGGGGACCGCACCGTCGGCGGTGACGTCCGACGGGGTGTACTGCCCCAGGTCGGCGTTCTCCAGGATGCCCAGGGCGCTGAGAACGGTGATCCCTCCCGAGCTCGACGGCGGCATCCCGCAGACCACCGTGTCACGGTAGGGTCCGCATACCGCGTCGTGGGTCTCCGGCGAGTAGGCGGCGAGGTCGGCGGTACTCATCTTTCCCGGAGTGGTGCCACCGTCACGACTGTTGACGCGTTCGACGATGCGGCGGGCGAGATCGCCGGTGTAGAGGGCGTCGGCGCCGCCGTCGGCGAGGGTCGAGACCGTTGCGGCGTACTCCGGGTTCTTCAGCAGGTCCCCGGCTTTCTTGGCGTCCCCGTTACCGTCCAGGAAGTAGGCCCTGGCGTCCCGGTCACGGCTCAGGCTTTCCTCGGACCCCTTGATCGACGCCGACATCCGCTCGCTGATGCGGAAGCCGTCTGTGGCCATACTTTCCGCAGGTGCCAGCAGGTCCGCCCAGTCAGTCGACCCGTGGTCCTCATGCAGCTCGCCGAGGGCGGCGACGATCCCGGGGACCCCGATGGAGCGCCCCGAACTACGTGCGTCCGGGGTGGGGGAACTCGTGTCCTCGCGGGACACCTGGCTGAGATAGGTGCCCGTGGCGGCGATCGGTGCCGTTTCGCGCCCGTCGATGGCGGTCAGCTCCCCCGACTCGGCGTCGTTGTAGAGGATGTAGCCGCCTCCTCCGATCCCGGAGGACTGCGGCTCGACAAGTCCCAGGACGAACTGCGCGGTGACCAGCGCATCCGCGGCGTCTCCCCCGTCACGGAGCACCTCACACGCCGCCTCGGTGGCGAGGGGGTTCGCGGTCGAGACGGAGAAGTTGTCGGTCTGGACCGGGGTCATGCCCTGCCGGTACCCCGTGGGGATCTCCGGGTTGGTGGAGATGTCGCGTTCTTCCGCCGCCGTGGCCGGTGCGGACGAGGAAGCGGAGGGCTCTGCCGGTGCAGCGTCAGCCCCGTCCTCGGTCATGGTGTCCGCTTCCTCACAGGTGTCCGGTGTCGCCGGCGCAATGGACGTGGCCGAAGGCTCGGGAGAACCCGTGGAACCGGCGGCTCCTGCAGCACCGCCGGTGGTGTCCCCCTCCCCGCCGGAATCATCATCCGGCATCTGGCATCCCGCCAGGACCAGTGCAGCCGCGGCCCCGAGGGCCAGGACCGGCTTCCACGTGCTGTGTCTGCTGCGTCGCATTCCACTCATTCCCCGATCCTAACCACACCGGGCTCAGGTGTGTAGCCCCAGGAAAGGAGCCCCCGGACGGGATGTCAGGCGGAGAATGCTGCGACGACGGCGTCGTCGAATGCCGGCAGGTCGTCCGGTGTCCGGGACGAGACGATCGTGCCGGCGCCCGCGGGCCCTTCGCAGGTGTGCGCTTCCTCGTCCACCCAGGTGGCACCCGCGTTGACCAGGTCGGTCTTCAGGCTGGGGAAGGAGGTCAGCGTCCTGCCCTTCAGCACGTCCGCGTCGGTGAGGATCCAGGCACCGTGGCAGATGACGCCGACAGGTTTACCGGCGGTGACGACACCGCGGACCAGCGCGACAGCGTCCTTGTCGAGACGCAGCGCATCCGCGTTGGAGGTTCCCCCGGGCAACAGGAGGGCGTCGACGGTCGCCGCCTCGACATCGGCGGTCCTGGCGTCGGCGGGCACCTCGGTACCGTTCTTGCCGGTGATCGTCTCTCCACCGGGGGTGGCGATGACGATGTCGGCTCCGGCGTCCGACACCGCATCACGCGGGGAGGTCAGTTCGGAGTCCTCGAAACCGTCGGTGGCCAGGACGACGACGGTGCGTCCGGTGAGCTTCTTCTGGTCAGACATGGGTGGTACCTCCTGTGTGGTCGACTACTCGTCCGCCCACAAGGGTACGCGCCATGAACCGGGTGGATCAGAACAGGCCGTTCGGGTTCTCGTCGTAGGACCACAGCAGGTTCTTCGTCTGCTGGTAGTGGTCCAGCATCATCAGGTGGGTCTCCCGGCCGATGCCGGACTTCTTGTAGCCGCCGAACGCGGCGTGCGCCGGGTAGGAGTGGTAGTTGTTCACCCACACCCGGCCGGACTCGATGGCACGCCCGGCACGGTAGGCGGTGCGGCCGTCGCGGGCCCAGACACCGGCACCGAGACCGTAGTCGGTGTCGTTGGCGATCTCGATGGCCTCGTCGAAGTCCTTGAACGTGGTCACGGCAAGCACCGGGCCGAAGATCTCCTCCTGGAAGCAGCGCATGGCGTTGTTGCCCTTGAGGATCGTGGGCTCCACGTACAGACCGTTCTCCAGGCCCTCGACGGTGCGCACGCCACCGCCGATGAGCACCTCGGCGCCCTCCTCGGGGCCGGACTTGAGGTAACCCGTGATCTTGTCCATCTGCTCCAGCGACGCCTGCGCACCGATCATCGTCGACGGATCCAACGGGTTGCCGGCCTTGATGGAGCGCACACGCTCGACGGCGAGATCGAGGAACTCGTCGGCGATGTCCTCCTGGATCAGCGCACGCGAGGGACAGGTGCACACCTCGCCCTGGTTCAGGGCGAACATCGCCAGGCCCTCGAGGGTCTTCTCCCGGAACGAGTCGTCGGCGTCCATGATGTCGCCGAAGAAGACGTTCGGCGACTTCCCGCCGAGCTCCAGGGTGACCGGGATGAGCTTGTCCGCCACCGACTTGTTGATGATCTTGCCGACCTCGGTGGACCCGGTGAAGGCGATCTTGGCGATCCGGTCATTGGCCGTCAGCGCGGCACCGGCCTCCTCGCCGAGGCCGTTGACGATGTTGAGGACACCGTCCGGGAGGACGTCCGAGATGAGCTCGGCGACCAGCAGGATCGACGCGGGGGTCTGCTCGGCGGGCTTGAGCACGATGGCGTTGCCGGCCGCGAGTGCCGGACAGATCTTCCACGCGGCCATGAGGATCGGGAAGTTCCACGGGATGATCTGGCCGACCACGCCGAGGGGCTCATGGAAGTGGTAGGCCACGGTGTTCTCGTCGATCTGCGAGAGCGTGCCCTCCTGGGCGCGCAGCGCCCCGGCGTAGTAGCGGAAGTGGTCGACGGCCAGGGGCAGGTCGGCGGCGAGCGTCTCGCGCACGGACTTGCCGTTGTCCCAGGTCTCGGCGACGGCGAGCATCTCGAGATTCTCCTCGATGATGTCGGCGATCTTCAGCAGGACCCGCGAACGCTCCTGAACACTGGTCTTGCCCCAGGCAGGGGCAGCGACGTGGGCGGCGTCCACCGCCTTGTCGACGTCAGCGGCCTGCGACCGGGCGACCTCGGTGAACACCTTGCCGTCGACCGGGCTGATGTTCTCGATGTACTGACCGTCGACCGGGGGGACCCACTGCCCGCCGATGAAGTTCTCGTACCGGGGCTTGAAGGACACGAGGGACCCGTCGGTCCCCGGAGCGGCGTAGGCGTTGCTGGTGGTTGCTGTGGTGGTCATGGTGTAGTGCCTCCCGGGCAGTGGTTCGTCGGTACTTCCGTTGCCACGGACCAACGTAACTCTTTTCACCAGTGATGACGACCACTATTTTTACATAGTGTTATCTGGACCACTCACCGTGCGACCGCACGCCGGCGCCGACGCAGCAGCCCGTCCACTCCGTACCGTCCTCCGGCGACGGCGCCGACCAGGGCCGCCCCGGCAGCGAGCACCAGAACCAGTTCGTAGCCGCCGTCGCCGACGAAGATGGTGCCGGCCGCACGGTGGGCGTACCAGAAGGCACCGGCCATGTCGACAACGACCAGGAGCGCAACCAGCGGGGTCAGCAGCCCGATGACCAGCAGCGCACCGCCGACCAGTTCAACGACGGCGGCGAAGACCGCCGACGCCGTGGCCGCAGGGACACCCATGGACTCAAAACCCTGGACTGTGGCGTCGATGCCGTTGGTGAAGAACTTCTGCCAGCCGTGGGCGAAGAGCGTGACACCGAGGGCGATGCGCGCCAGGAGAATGACGACGTTACTGACGGTCGAAGACATAGCGGGGACCTCGCGGCCTTTCATACGGAGAGTAGTTGACGTGTCCACCATATCGGAGGTAGTTGACATGTCAACGCGATTGTGACCTACCGCTCAGGCCTCCGCTCAGGCCTCCCCGAGCCGCCCGACCCGCACCGTCACCGGCCACGACACCTGGCGCGGGCGACCGTTGTCGCCCCAGACGTCCACGATGTCCGACGAGAAGTTCTGGAACAGGTCGGACCGACCCTGCTGTTCTGCCTTCCGCACCGCCGACCAGGTCCCGATGTAGCCCAGGAACTCCTCACGGTCCAGGTCGGCGTCGATACTGAGTTCCGGGGCCTCGAGCTCGTCGAAGGGGAACGGCATCGTCCGGTAACCCTCGTCGACGTACCGACGCTCCGGATCCCAGTACGGGCCGATCTCGTCGTAGTAGAACCGCCCGAAACGCTCCTGGACGTCCTGGTCCGAAATCCTCAGGACCCCGTAACTGACCAACGCGATCAGCGCGCCGGGACGTCCGATCCGACGCGCCTCGGCGTAGAAGTCCGGCAAGGTGAACCAGTGCGCGGCCTGCGCTGCAGTGACCAGGTCAGCCGTCCCGTCCGCCACCGGCAACGACTCGGCGGACGCCACCTCGTAGGAGACGTTCGGGTGTTCCGTCGCCGAACCGATCTGGGACGTACTCGGATCGAATGCACGCACCCGGTCGAAGTAGTCGGCCAACTGCACCGACAGCTGCCCCGTCCCACAGCCGACGTCCACCGCCAGCCCCGTCGACGGGGTACGCCCCGCGAGGAAGCCGGACACCTGCGTGGGGTAGGACGGGCGGAACGTCGCGTACTCCGCGCCGCCGGTGAACCAGTTGCTGCTGGGGGCCTCCCGCTTGTCAGTCATGTGGTTCAGCGTACGGGAGCGCACAAGGTCATACCCCGCCGACGACAGAGTCATACCCGGGGCTGACGACCGCCGGCGCCGCAGCTGGCATTCTCAGAGTCCGTGACCACCATGAACACACAGAAAAGCCGCATCATCGGCCTGGACCTCGCCCGGGCCGTCGCCATCGTCGGCATGACCGCAGACCACTTCGGTCCCGCATCCTGGGCGCCCTGGATGACGGGCTGGCCGTCCATCCTCTTCGCCTTCCTCTCCGGCATGTCCATGGCGCTGATGACCAGCCGTGGTCTCGCGACCGGCGTCCCGGTCCCGCAGATCCGCCGACGCATCGCCGTCCGCGGCCTGATCCTCCTCGTCATCGGCATCCTGCTCGCCTCCGCCGGGCCGGACATGATCATCGTCCTGTCGACCCTCGGCGCGTCCTTCCTGCTCTGCACCGCACTGGTCTCCCTCAGCGGCCCGACGCTGATCGCTCTCGGCACGGCAGGCACGGTCGTCCTGCCGCTACTGTCCTACTGGCTGCGGCAGAACGTCTTCCCGATGACCGGCGACGAACTCGCCGTCGTCCCCCGCCTGGACCACTTCACCTCACTGGAGGGGATCGGTGTGGCGGTACGGGCCCTGCTGCTGGACGGCATGTACCCCACGCTGACCTGGCTGCCGGTGATCGTGCTCGGCATGGGCGTGATGACGGTGGGCGTGGACGGCACGAAACGCGCCATCTGGCTGTTCGTCGGCGCTGTCGCCGCCGTGACCTCCGGCGTCTTCACCTGGGTCATGGTGACGGTCTTCGATGTCAGGCCGATGATGATGCAGCTCATGGATCTGCCCTTGCGAGACCTGGCGGACGCCACGGACACGACGGTGTTCGGGGCATGGCGCCTCTTCAGCACCTCGATGGGGAGCACATCCTCCGCCGGGGACCTCCTTCTCAGCGGTGCCCACTCCGGTTCCACCCCCGACCTGCTGCTCAATACCGGGATCAGCCTGGTCCTGGTGACCCTGTGCCTGTGGGCCGGCGACTACCTCGGCCGGTGGGCGTTCCCGCTCGCCGCCCTGGGGTCGTGCGCATTCACCGTCTACGTCGGCCAGGCGTCGGTCTCTGCCGCGATCAACCACTGGCTGCCTGACGTCCACGACGAACCGGGCGCCTCACTGCTGCCGCTGGCCTGCTACCTCGGCATCTCCCTCGTGTTCTGCATGGTGTGGAAGCGCTACTTCCGACGTGGCCCACTGGAGCAGGCGATGCATACGGCGTCAACCTGGCAGCGCCGTCCGTCGGCCGCGGCACCCGAGGAGTCCCCTGCGTCCGCCGAATCCGGGACCACCGCGGAACCCGCAGAGACGACGCCGGCGTCAACGCACTAACCGGTCGTGAACGACACCTGGTCGGACGTCTCGACGGCGGCAGTCTTCCCGGGCGCAGCCTGGTGGCTCCAGTAGAGGTTCGTGTGGTCGATGACCTGCTCCACGGGCGGTGCACCCCACTGCGTCTTGTCACCGGCGGTGTGCGCGTCAGCCACGAGGGTGACGTCGTAACCACGGGCGAAACCGCCGTGGATGGTGGACCGGATGCACGCGTCGGTCTCCGCACCGGTGACGACGATGTGTCCGACGCCGAGATCACTCAGGACATCCTCGAGAATCGTGCCTTCGAACGCGTCTCCGTAGGTCTTCGGGACGAGCCTGTCCCCGTCCTGCTGCTGGAGTTCGGGGACGAACTCCCAGTCGTGGGTGTCTGGCGGGAGATGCTCCGCCTGATGCTGGACCCAGACCACGGGAACGCCCTCCTCGCGCGCCCGGTCGGCCAGGTTCTTCACGGTGCCGACGACCTCGTCCCGACGGAACGCACCGTCGACGACGAGGTTCTGCAGGTCGATGACCAGCAGCGCGGTGTGGGGACGGTCCTGGAAAGCAGACATGCCCACAGTGTAGCCTGCGTCACATGTCTGTGACGATGGTCAAGAAGGCGCTCCACTGGTTCGCCCTCTCCGTGCTGGGTGTCATCGCCGGCGGCTACCTGTCCTGGGGAGTGGGGATCGCCGGCAGCGCACTCTCGGCCGCGGGGATCGGTGCCCTGCACTACAGCTACGAGGTCCTGACGGTCGTCTCCTTCTTCGCGGCCGTCGCTGTCACCGTCGGTGCCCTGCGTCGTCGTCGACGACAGGTCGCATGGAAGACAGTCCTGGTGGTCAGTATGGCGTGCGGATACATCGCCTTCACTATCGCTATCACCGTCTTCCTCGCACTGTTCGCGGTCGACATGTCCGGGTTCGAACCGTGACGCCCGTCCGTCAATCACCGGCGACCACCTGCACCGGAGGTGGTGCGATGGCCCGTCGCGTCGCCACCACCGCGGTGACCGCCGTCAGGACGAACGCCAGCACGGTGATACCCGCCAACAGTGTCCAGGGGATGGCGATGACGGGCGTCCCGTATATCCGGGCGGTCGCACCCCACAGGCCGACCAGGGACAACACCGCCGCTACCGCACCCAGGACGAGTCCGATCGTGGTCGCCGCCAACGCCTCCACCACCGTCACACCCTGAACCTGCGCTCGGGTGAATCCAGAGAGTCGCAGTGCCGCCAGTTCCGGCCGCCGCTGACTGATCGAGATCGCCAGGGTGCTCAACACACTGATCAGGGCGTAGATACTGCCGAGTCCCACGATCGCGAGCATCACCGCCCGGTTCTCGCTGTCCGACGTACTCCCCTCCTCTGACGCCAGATCCGCAGGCGCCTGAACCCCGGAAACCCCGGCGTTCTCCAACGCCGCCGTGACCGCATCTGTGTCCGCCCCCGGCTCCACCTGGATGAGCAGGGTGGTCTCCCTGTCCAGGAGCTCCGGTTCCGTGAGCGACAACAGCGCCCGGTCAATGTAGAAGCCGTCCGTCCCCGCCAGGGTCTCCGCCATGCGGGCAGCCTCCCGCAGGACGACGGGCTCACCCGCGATGTCGACGGTGATCTGGTCCGGATGTCCCCGGACAGCAATTCCCTCAAGCCCCGGTCCGAGCACCACACTGTCGGGACCGAAGTCAGCGACGTCGCCGGTGTCGGGGTGCTGGCGGTGGGTTTCCCTGAAGGCGTCCGGATCGACGGCGACGACCGTCCCGGGCCCATACGTCGTCACGCCACCGTCGGTCAGCTGGACGTTGAGGGGAACCACGGTCTCCGGGGCAGCCAGTGACACACCGTCGATGCCCCTCACCTCAGTGACGACGTCCCGGCTGCCTTCCGCCCCGGGTACGGTACCCAGGAGGTCGGCATCGAGGAGGCGGGAGGCTTCCGTCTCTGCGGCCTCGGTCTGCGTGTCGAGGATTCCCTGGAGCCCCATGACGAGACTGACCAGCACAATCATCGGAGCGGCGCACGATGCTGTCCGGCGGACGGCATCCCGGAGATTCGCGACGGCGAGACCGGCGAGCACAGAGCCACTCAGCCCCGGCAGCAGCAGAAGCAGGCGCGCCACCGCCGGGACCAGCAGCGGTGCCAACTGGCTCATCGCGACCGACGCGGTCACGACGATCCCCAGCCCCAGGAGCAGAGGGATCAACACCCCACCGACGACGACCGAGAAGGCGACCTGCACACCGGTCAACACGGCCGCGAGCACCGCGACCATCCATCGCCGGACCGTCATGACCCGCTGATCGGCCGGACTACGGCGGAGTGCATCCAGTAGACTGATCCGTGTCGCCCGGCGCGCCGCTCCCCACGCTCCCACCAGGCAGACGGCCACCGCAGCAACGAGGCCGAGCACCAGCACCCCAGGCCGCACCGGCGTCTCCAGCCAGTCGGGGAAGGTACCCAGTCCCGCAAGAATCCTGCTCTGGACGACCGTCAGCCCGAGACCGACAATCGCGCCGAGGACAGCTCCCGGCACGGCGGTGAGCAGGGCCTCGGCCAGGAGGAGCCGCCGTATCTGCCGACCGGTCACTCCCCCGAGCCGCAGGAGGGCGAGGTCTCCCCGGCGCTGGTCGACGGCAAAGGTCACGGTGGACCCGACCACGAAGACCGTCAGGAAAGCGCCGAGCATGACCGTCATCCGGTCAGCGTGCTGGCACCTTCCGCGGCCTGGTGAAAGTCCTCCACCTGCTCCGGAGGAACGGTCTCCGGGACCGCCGCGCCCTCCACGCCGAGAATGATCGTCATCCCTGCGTGAATGATCGCCACACCGATCGTCACCGCGAGCACCGTCCCGATGAAGAGCTGCCACCGGTCGGCGAATGTCCGTGCCGCGAGCCCGGTCATCGTCCCGTCTCCAGGTCTGCGAGTGTGGCGGCGATCTGACCGGCGTCGGCACCGTTCAGGGTGCTGATGATGCGACCGTCGCGGCGGTCATCGGACCGTTCACGGTCACGACGATCCCCCAGTCGCTCACGGCTACCGCACTCGCGGCGGTGCTGTTCACCGCACTCGGCGTCGTCGCTCCCCGACTCGCCCACGCCCACGCGTCCTTCGCCGTCCAGATCCTGACCCGGCCAGAGCAACGCCTGCACCGTGACCTCTCCACCACGAGCAGGTCGCGCTCACGGCTGGTGCGCGCCTTCGACGTCGAACGCCGACGCATCGAGCGGGACCTTCACGACGGGGTGCAGCCAGAACTCATGTCGGTGAGCATGGCCCTCGGACTCGCGCTGGACGAGATGCCGCCCGGCGCGCCGGGGCGGGAGGACGTGCTGCGCGCGAAGGAGCAGGCGGGCAGGACGCTGGAGACGATGAGAGGTTTCGTGAGGAACATCCACCCCCAGGTGCTCACCGACCACGGGCTCGGTGCCGCGGTCAAGGAGCTCGCGGACTCCTTCACCCTGACGGTCACCACCGAGGACGAACTCGGTCCACGGCCGTCGGCGGACGTGGAGTCGAACCTGTACTTCTGTGTCGCAGAACTGCTGGCCAACGTCGCCAAGCACAGCGGTGCCGACCAGGTCGCCGTCAGGCTCCGCCGTGCGGACGGGGACCGTATCCAGGTCAGCGTCCGGGACGACGGGACGGGTGGTGCCGGGGCACGGCGCCACGGTGGCAGCGGGCTCGACGGCATCGCCGACCGTGCCGCCGCATTCGACGGGGACGTCGTCATCGACTCGCCCCCGGGAGGCCCGACACTCATCACCGTCACCGTCACCACGGAGGGAGAAGATCATGTCTGAGGCCACGCCGTACCGGGTCGTTGTCGCGGAGGACAACACGCTGCTGCGGGAGGGCCTCCAGATCCTGCTGGAGCGCAACGGGTTCACCGTGGCCGACGCGGTCGGCGACGCCGGGGAGCTCCTCGAAGCGGTCCACCGGTGTTCGCCCGACGTGGTCATCACGGATGTCCGTATGCCACCGGACTTCCGGTGCGAAGGGCTTACCGCAGCAGTCCACCTGCGCAGAGAACAGCCGGGCCTGCCGGTCGTCGTGCTCAGTTAGTACATCGAACAGAGCTACGTCGCCGACCTGCTGGACAGCCCCGGAGGCCCCGGCGGTAGTCGCGGTGCCGGCGTCGGGTATCTCCTGAAGGACCGGGTCAGCGATGTCGCAGAGTTCGCCGACACCGTGCGCCGCGTCGCTGCCGGGGGCACAGCGGTCGACCCGGCCGTCATCAGCCAGCTGATCAATCGACGACAGAACCCACTGGAGCGGCTGACCCCCCGGGAACGGGAGGTCCTCGGTGTGATGGCGGAGGGGCACTCCAACGCCTCGATCGCGCAGCGCCTGTTCATCTCGGACGCCGCGGTCGTCAAACATATCGGCAATATCCTGATGAAGCTGGACCTTCCGCCGGACGACGGGCGCAACCGCCGCGTGGCCGCGGTGCTCGCCTATCTTCAGGGAGCGGTCCGCTGACCGTCGACCATGACCTCGACGCCGTCGGGCACGGTGATGGACCAGTTGGCCTCGCAGTAGCCGATGACGCTCCCACCGCAGGGGGTGTCCAGGGTCAGCTCGTCATCGGAGAGTGACCATGCCGGGGTCTCCGGTTTCTGCCCCATTGTCCGACTGCTGACGTCGACGGTGACTTCCCCGTCCGCATCCGTCGATTCGACGACATTGACGGGCTGATTCTTGTTGCCGTGGACCACCCAGAGCTCTGAGCCGGTGAAGGGGAAGGACTCCTGCTCCGAATGTTCGGATGCCCCACACCCCACCAGGGCGAGAGTGCCGACCAGAGGGACGAGTGCGAATGCCGTGCAGAGTGTTTTCTTCATGCTTCACAGTTCATCGTGCCTGGCCACGAGTCTCCATCCACTGACACTGTCTATTGCCGGTAGGGGTAGCCCTACGATCAGGAGTAGTGTTGCTGAGGAAACTTATTCTGGATGAATCCGCGACACTGGAGAGTGCCCTGTGAAAGTCAGAAGGAAATCTACTGCCCTCGCGCTGGCCACCGGTGCGGCACTGATCCTGAGTGCGTGCGGTGGGAGCGGCGAGGCCGAGGAGTCGTCCGCCGCGCCGCGCGCACAGGGAGCATCGGCGTCGGAATCCGCCGCTGCCACATCTCAACCGCCTGCGTATCCGACGACGGAGGATCCGGAACACTATGCCGTCGACAACGGTGGCTACATGTTCACGCTTCCCGACGGTGGGGTCTGCTCCATCGACGGTGCTCTCAATGACGAGATCGGGTCTGACTTCGCCTGCCTGCTCACACTGGAGGAGCCGATGGAGACCGAAGACGGCGAACCCACCTCCGGGCTCGAGTACCGGGACACCATGTTCGCCCCGAGTGCCGCGCTGGCGGATCCGCAGCTCCAGCAGGAGTTCTCCGGGTCTGACGCCGAGGTTCTCGGTCCGCAGTCCGAGCTCACGGTCGGCGGCTTCCGGATCACCGTGGAGACCGAGGACGAGTACGGCTTCGGCGGCAAGGGAGGAGGCGACTTCTTCGTCGCGGTACAGCACGTCACCAGGTTCTGGACGCCCCGTCCTGACTGGGTCCCGGAGCCGAACTTCCCACCGATCGGCTGACCTACAACTCCAGCCGCTCCCCGCGCCACCGCTGCCGCAGCCATGCGTCGTGGGAGGCCACGACCACGGCACCCGGGTAGGCGGGGATCGCTTCCTCCAGAGCGGTGACCAGGGACAACGACAGGTGGTTGTCGGGTTCGTCCAGCAGCAGGACGTCCGGCGGTGCGGCGAGGAGCACCGCCAGCGCGACACGGCGCTGCTGCCCCAGACTGAGTTCCCCGAGCGGCCTCGACTCGTCCCTCGGGTGAATCAGTCCGAAGGTCGACAACGGCACCGTCTCCGCGAGTTCGTCGCCGAGCAGGTCACGGTAGGTGCGCTCCACCGTCCTGCCCGGGCCACGTCCGGCGGGGTCAGGCAGTTCCACCTCCTGCGTCAGGTGGCCCACGCTCACCCCGGCGGCACCCACCGTCCCGGAGGACGGGGGCAGCGCCCCGGCCAGCACTTCCAGCAACGTCGACTTCCCGGAGCCGTTGGGGCCGGTCACCAGCAACTTCTCGTCACCGTTGACCGTAAGGGAGGTCTGCCCCAGACGACCGGCGACAGCCACTTCCGAGGCAACGAGAACAGGTCCCGTCCGCTCCTCGGTGCCCTTGCGGCCCGCCGCCGTGAGCCCGGTGAAGGTCAGCTCCTCCGGTGGTTTGCGGACCTGCGACTCCTCCAGCTTCTCCAGCCTGGAGCGCGAATCGTTGACCCGGCGCGACACGACCTTCGCGTTCCGGTCGCCGTAGAACTTCTGTGCCATGCGCGTTTCTGTCCGGGGCTTGAAGTTCACGTGCCCGACCTGGTGGTTGTCCCGCACTCCCGCGCGCAGGCGCTTCAGCTCCGCCTGTTCATCGCGGTACTGGCGTTCCCACCGCCCCCGGACGTCCCGCCGGGTGGCGAGGTAGTCGGTGTAGTTGCCGGTGTACCGGGTGACGCCACCGTCCACACCGACCTGCGAGGGCGCGGGGTCCAGGTCGATCAACGAGGACGCCGCATGGTCGAGGAACGCGCGGTCGTGGCTGGCGAACAGGACCGGCCCTTTCCAGGTGTTCAGGACACCGGCCAGGTACCGTGTCGCAGCGTCGTCCAGGTGGTTCGTCGGTTCGTCCAGCAACAGGATGTCCGGACGGTTCAGCAGCAGCCACGCCAGCGACAGGCGGGCACGTTGGCCGCCGGACAACTCCCCGGTACGGCGTTCCTGCGGCACCGCGGCCAGGCCGAGGCCGGCGAGCGTAGCCGAGATACGGGCGTCCGTCTCCCACACGTCGAGACGTTCGGCGACGTCCAGGGCCGCTGCGTAAGCCTCCGCATCGTAAGGGTCCGCCGCCTGTTCCAGCGCGGTTGCAGCCCGCCGCTCAGCCGCGACGGCGGTCTCCAGTGAATCGCGGACGGTCTCGTCGTCCCGGAACGGGGCCTGCTGGTGCAGGAGTCCGACACGCGACTGCCCGACGTCAACCGTCCCGGCCGTTGTCGCACCGGTCGGCAAAGAGCCGTGAACTGCGTGCAGCACGGTGGATTTCCCCGACCCGTTTTCGCCGATCAGGCCGACACGTTGCCCGGGCGACACAGTGAAGGAGATATCGGTGAGAACACGGGTTCCGGCGATCTGGACGGACAGGCCGTCCACGCAGAGCGGGGACACCGATGAGACGGGGGATGGCGTAAACATGAGGAACTCCCTGAGTGGAGAAAAGGTGTGTCCCGCCGGGCAGGTGACGACGCCTCAGGCGCAGGACGATTCAGGGGTTCTACTTCCGCATGTCCTCGAACCTAGCAGCGGTGGCGCGCACCTGCAAGAGACTCGTGCATCGACGACCACCGTCCGTTCACGACGTTCACACCTCCCGCGGTGCCACAGGGAACCAGAGTTCGCAGGTTGCGGTAGTGAAATCCTCGTCGTGCCCCAGCGTCGACACCAGGGACGGCCCCGGGCGCAGTTGCCACGGGTTCGAGGGGAACCAGTCCGTTGCGGTCGCGGCCCACATCGTCTGCAGCGACTCAGGGAACGCTCCAGAAGAACGGAACACCACCCAGTCCCCCGCAGGCACCGTGATGAGGTCCAGATCGTCCGGCAGGGCCGCGTCTCCGGTGACGGCCACGCCGTGCATGTACGTCAGTTCCGTTCCTTCGGCCGAACCCGGTGCGACGTCGTCGTTGACAGCGAGAAGGCCGGTGGGCCCCTCTCCATGGGTGTCACCGAGTGCATGGAGACGACTGTGGGTCTCTGCCGACAGTGACTCCGTGAACTCCGCGATGTGCGGATTCACACCTTCGTAGATCAGCGGGACCCGCGTGGCATGCCCCACGAGACGGATGGTGGGTCGGTTGATTATTCGGGCGTCCATACGACTGCTCCCTTCGACGGTCAGGCGGAACCTGAGTTGCTGTTGTGTGCGAAGGGGGCCGCCCGTGCGACGTACCTCGGTAGGGCCGATGCCGTGGACAGCGCGGAACGCTCTCCCGAATGCTTCCGCCGAACCGTAGCCGTACCGCACGGCGATCGACAGCAGATCATCACCACCGAGGACGTCACCTGCGGCAACCGTCATGCGACGCCGACGAACGTACTCCGACAACGGCATCCCGGCCAGCGACGAAAACATGCGCCGTAGGTGGTACCCGGTGACACCGGACGAACGGGCGACGACGGTGATGTCGACATTCCCGCACAAGTTTCCTTCGACGTAGTCGACGAGCCGGTTCAGGTCATTGATCACGGTTGACCTCCTTCGACTCTCATGCTGCCGCTCGGGGACCAGTCTGCGCCCGACTTCTGCGGACCGTTGTCGTCAGATGTGGACCGAGGTCACCCCTCGAGGATCTCCTTGATGCTCTGCAGGGTCTCGGTGATGCCGTAGGTGGCGGCGTCGCGACGGTCCGCTTCCTGGGCAGGGGCGTCATCACCGAACTTCTGGCGGAAGTACGCCTCGCCCTCCTTCGTGAAGGTGGTGAACTCCGTGAGCACCGTGGCATCCTCCCGACGGTTCACCGGTTCCATCCGGAAGCCCCACCTCGTTCCGCTGGAGGTGACCCGCCAGGAGAACTCCTGCCCCGGACGGGCGGAGGCAACCTCGGAGACCGTCGACCACTCCCGCTCCCCTCTGCGGTTGTGCCCGGTGAACCTCGCCCCTTCACCTCTGTCATCCGAGTCCCATTCGGCGCGGTAGCACTGGGCGCTCCACTCTCCTGTGCGCGTGACGTCGCTGACGAGGTCGAAGACCTCCGACGGGGCGGCGTGGACGGTGACGGAGTCGCTGATCTCATAGGCCATGGGTCTCAGCGTAGCTCTCCCGCCCACACCTGCTACCGAAGTCCTGGTGTGCGTGACACAATCCGGGTCGTCGTGCCACGACATGCCGGATTGTGTCACCCACTGCAGCGCGGTAGGGCTGAATGTACGGCTACGCACAGAATCTGACGACAGGAGACCACCCGTGATGCACTACAAGATGATGAACGAGTACACCGTCGACTGGCCGTTCTGGAACGTCTGGGCCACGACAAACGAACACCCCTACCTCTGCGCGGAGGAGGACCCGCCACTGCCGTATCTTCCGGACGAACTGTCGCAGGAGATCCGCCGGTGGGCGCGTCAGTTCAATGACTACTTCAGCTGGGAGACCGGCTGGCCGTCCGGCGACATCGCCCGCGCCCACGAGGAGGAGGGGCGACGCCTGCACGCGCAGGTCGTCGCCGCCTTACCCGAAGACATCGTCGACCTGGACTACTGGGAGACCAGCGTCGCAGGTCGTTGAGGACCTACACCGCACCACCGGCGGCGAACTGGCTGCGGTACAGCTCGGCGTAGGCACCGTCGGCCTCGAGGAGCTGGTCGTGCGACCCCTGCTCCACGATCGAGCCGTCGACCATCACCAGGATGCGGTCGGCGTCGCGGATCGTCGACAACCGGTGCGCGATCACGAAGGACGTGCGCTGCGCACGGATCGCGTTCATCGCCTTCTGGACCAACACCTCGGTGCGGGTGTCCACCGACGAGGTGGCCTCGTCCAGGATCAGAATCTCCGGCTCCGCCAGGAACGCACGCGCAATCGTGATCAGCTGGCGCTCACCGGCGGACACCGACCCGCCGTCCTGGTCGATGACGGTGTCGTAGCCCTCCGGCAACGCGTGGACGAACCGGTCGACGTACGCGGCCTTCGCCGCAGCCTTGACCTCGTCGTCGGTGGCGTCCAGACGCCCGTAACGGATGTTCTCCAGGATCGTGCCGTCGAACAGGACGGCGTCCTGCAGCACCATGCCGGTGCGTGAGCGTAGCTCGGCCCGGCTCATGGTCCGGGTGTCCACCCCGTCGACGAGGATCGCACCCGAGGTGACCTCGTAGAACCGCATGATCAGGTTCACCATCGTGGTCTTGCCCGCACCGGTGGGCCCCACGATCGCGATGGTCTGCCCCGGATCGACCTCGAGGTTGAGGTCCTCGATCAACGGGGTCTCCGGCGAGTAACCGAAGGACACCTCACGGAACTCCACGCGGCCACGCTCCCCGGTGGGCGACGAGTCGCCCTCGGCGTCCGGGTCCTGCTCCTCGGCGTCCAGGAGCTCGAAGACCCGCTCGGCCGACGCCACACCGGACTGCACCATCGTCATCATCCCGGCAAGCTCGCCGAGAGGTTGGTTGAACTCACGGGAGTACTGGATGAACGCGGTCGCCGCGCCCAGGGTCATCTGCCCGTTCGCCACCCGCAGCCCGCCGAAGACGGCGATGACCACGTAGCTGAGGTAGTTCAGGAACTGCATCAGCGGCATCATCATGCCCGACAGGAACTGGGCCTTCGCGCTGGCCTGGTAGAGCTCCTCGTTGCGCTCGTCGTAAGTCACGGACATCTCGTCCTGGCGACCGTAGGCGACGACCAGGTCATGGCCGGTGAAGGACTCCTCGACATGGCCGTTGACCTTGCCCGTGCCGGCCCACTGCGCGCCGTACTGCTTCTGCGCCCGGGTACCGACGATGCCCACGACGATCGCGGTCAACGGCAGGGCCAGCAGCGCGATGATCGCCAGCTGCCACGACACCCGGAACATCATCACCGTCACACCGATGATCATCATCGCCGAGTAGGCGAACTGGCTGAGCGCCTGCTGCAGTGCCTGCTGGACGTTGTCGACGTCATTGGTGGTGCGCGACAGCAGGTCACCGGTCTGCCGGGAGTCGTAGAAACTCAACGGCAGCCGGTGAACCTTGCGCTCCACGTCGGTACGCAGCTCCACGATCACCGCCACGACGATCTTGTTGAGGATGTAGCCCTGCGCCCAGTTGAACACGCCGGCGACGAGGTACATGCCCAGCACGATGCCGATCAACCGTCCGAGCTCGGTGAAGTCGATGCCGGCCCCCGGCTCGTTGTTCCACACCGAGAGCACACCGTTGTAGATCACGTCGACCGCGTCGCCGAGCACCTTCGGCGCGTAGACGGTCAGCACCACACAGACCACCAGCAGGACGAACACCCACGTCAGCGCGATCTTGCGCGGCGCCATGAGCGCCACCATCCGCAGGGCGGACGGCCAGAACGCCTTCGCCGAGCGCGGCGCGGATTCTCCGCCACGGTCAGCCACTTCTGTGTCACTCATCGCTGCGCCTCCATCTGCGACTCGACGATCTCCCGGTAGGTCGCACTCGACTCCAGCAGGTCGTCATGGGTTCCCCGGGCAACGATGCGCCCCTTGTCCAGCACCAGGATCTGGTCGGCCTCACGCACCGTCGACACCCGCTGCGCCACCGTCACCACCGCGGCATCGCGGGTCATCGGGTGCAGCGCCGAGCGCAGCGCAGCATCGGTGCGCACGTCCAGCGCCGAGAAGGAGTCGTCGAAGACATACACCTTCGGCGCCGCGACCAGAGCACGGGCGATACACAACCGTTGGCGCTGCCCACCGGACACGTCCGTGCCGCCCTGCGCGATCGGCGAGGCCAGCCCCGCCGCCTCCCCGTCACCGCGGCTGCGCACGAACCCGTCGGCCTGGGCGACGCGCAACGCCTCCCACAGCTCCTCGTCGGTGGCACCTGTACGTCCGAAACGCAGGTTGGACGCCACCGTCCCGGAGAACAGGTACGCCTTCTGCGGCACCAGCCCGACATAGCGGGCCAGGTCCTTGCGCGGCATCGACGCGACCGGCACGCCGTCCACGACCACCTCGCCCGAGGTCGGCGCGAACAGGCGCGGAATCAGGTTGACCAGCGTGGTCTTGCCTGAGCCGGTCGCTCCGATCACCGCGGTGGTCTCACCGGGACGCACGGTGAAACTGATGTCGGTGAGCACCGGGGCGTCCGCACCCGGGTAGGTGAAGGACACGTCACGGAACTCCAGTTCGCCGCGCACCGTCGCCGGCGACTCCGTCCTCACCGACGGGTCCGCCTCCGGCTCGACGATGGACGGTTCGTGGACGAGCACGTCCTGGATACGTCCGGCACACACGATCGCGCGCGGCAGCATCATCGCCATGAACGAGCCCATCATCACCGCGACGAGGATCTGCAGCAGGTACTGCATGAACGCGGTGAGGGAACCGACCTCGATCGCGCCGTCGGCCACCCGGTGACCGCCGAACCACAGCACCGCCGCCGTCGCCGCGTGCAGCACCAGCATGATCACCGGCCCCATCAGCACGAACACCCGGCCGACACGCTCGGACACCCAGGCGACGGCATGGTTGGCGTCCTCGAACCGCTTCGTCTCGAACTTCTCGCGGACGAATGCCCGGATCACGCGGATACCCGTGATCTGCTCACGCATGACACCGTTGATCGCGTCGATCCGCTCCTGCATCGACCCGAACAACGGCACCAGCCGGGCCACCATCGCACCGACGATGACCAGCAGCACCACGACAGACACCCACACCAGCCACGACATCCCGGCGTCCTCACGCAGGGCCATGACGATGCCGCCGACACACGTGATCGGCATGGTCACCATGAAGCTGAGGAACATGACGAACACCATCTGCACCTGCTGCACGTCATTGGTGCCGCGGGTGATCAGCGTCGGCACACCGAAGGTGCCCATGTCCTGGGAACTGAACCGGTCGACGCTGCGGTAGACGTCGCGCCGGATGTCCCGGCCCACCGACATCGCCAGGCGCGCGGCGCACCACGTCGCGGCGACGGCGGTGATGACCTGGACGAACGCCACGGCGACCATGATGCCGCCGGTGGACCAGATGTAGCCGATGTCTCCGAGGGACACACCCTTGTCGATGATGTCGGCGTTGAGTCGGGGAAGGTAGAGCGTCGCGAAGGTGGAGACGGTCTGGAGGATGAGGACTGCCACCAGCAGCCCCGGGTACTGTCGGGCGTATCTGCCCACGAGCCGGAGTAATTGCACCCGGACAGTGTAGGCGATTATATGGCTGACCTGCCAGGAAGCATGCCCTCAGCGGGCCAGCGACCAGAGACCGAGGGTCAGAACAACCCGGCCTCGTCGAGGATCGCGGTGGAGGCCGACAGTCCCAGTCGCGTCGCCCCCGCGGCGACCATCGCCTCGGCCGCCTCGAGCGAGCGGATCCCCCCGGAGGCCTTGATGCCGAGACGCCCGCCGACGGTTTCGTGCATCACCCGTACCGCCTCCACCGACGCCCCTCCGGCCGGGTGGAATCCGGTGGAGGTCTTCACGAAGTCCGCGTCCGCCGCCTCCGCGCACCGGCAGGCGGCGACGATCTCCTCGTCATCGAGTGCGGCAGACTCGATGATCACCTTGAGCACCCCCGGCGCCGGGACCGCGGCACGCACAACCGCGATCTCCCTGGTCAGTTCATCGAACCGTCCTTCTTTCACCAGGGCCAGGTTGATGACCATGTCGACCTCGTCGGCACCGTCCGCCACCGCGCGTGCTGCCTCGGTCGCCTTCACGTCGGGCTTCACCGCGCCGGACGGGAAACCGACCACCGTCGCGACATGCACACCCGAGGGCGCGTCCACCGGCAACTGCGACGGCGAGACGCAGATCGCGTAGACACCAAGTTCACCTGCCTCCGCGACGAGGCCTACCACGTCGGCGGACGTGGACTCCGGCTTGAGCAGGGTGTGGTCGATCAGGCGGGCGAGTTCGGTGCGCTGCATGGTGTGCAGCTTACCGTCCGTTCCAGCGCCCGACGCGGACGTCCTAATCTCACAAGGATCCCCGCTTCTGACGAAACCTTGTGAGATTAGAGGTCGTCTAAATTAACAATCCGCAGGTCGCGGAGAATACAGCCGGGGGTATCGGGAGCACTCCCCACAGGCTTTGGGTCGTACTGGAGTGCCGACTACCGTTATGACGTCACCACCGTCGTCACCGGAAAGTCCCCTTCTCGCGCAATGACCACCAGCTTCCGCCCGTCCATCGTCCTCACTGCCCCGGGCGGTGCACCACCGGCGCCCGGGATCCACCCGGCTCCCCCGTCGTCCGTGACGACTCCCGAGCCCTGTCGACGGGTCGAGCCCATCGTCCTTGCCGCACCCACCGCCCCGCCCCCGGCGCCCGCATTCGCGGACATACCCGCTCCGCCGGAACCCTCCCCCGAGCCAGAGACATCACCAGAGCCATCACCAGAGCCGACACCAGCCCCGGTGATCGCCCCGCCACCGCCGGCCACGACAGTCCCCGCCGCCGCTCCCCTGAAACCCGGGCGCATCCGGCGGGTCACCGGGCTCGACGGTCTACGTGGCATCGCGGTGCTCGCCGTCGTCGTGTACCACTTCTTCGGTGACGTCCTACCCGGCGGCTTCCTCGGCGTGGACGTGTTCTTCGTCCTCTCCGGCTTCCTCATCACCTCGCTGCTCGTCCGCGAGATCGGCGCAACCGGCGGCATCAACCTCAAGGAGTTCTGGCGTCGACGTGCCCGACGCATCCTGCCCGCGGCGGTCACCGTCCTGCTGGTATCCACGGCGGTGGCCGGGATCATCGGCGGAGATGTCGCCGTCGCCCTGGTGCCGCAGTTCCTCGGGTCGCTGTTCTCGGTCAACAACTGGGTGCAGATCGCCGAGTCGAACAGCTACTTCGCCGGGACGACGCCGCAGATCTTCATGCACTACTGGTCCCTGGCGATCGAGGAGCAGTTCTACGTGCTGTGGCCGCTGCTGCTGCTCGCCTGCCTGTGGTTCTCGCGGCATGTCGTGCGCAGGAACCGCATCGGACGCACCGCCGGCCCGTTCCGTGTCGCGACCGTCGTGGCGACGGTGCTGGGCATCTCCTCGCTGGTCGCGATGATCATCCTGCACGACCCGGACACCGACCCGTCCCGGGTCTACTTCGGCACCGACACCCACGCCTTCGGCATGCTCGCCGGGGTGGTGCTGGCGCTGGTGACGACGTCGGCCAGCAGTTCGTCCACGGACTCCTGGCCCGCCTTCTCCCCTGCGACCGGGTCGCGACGGTCCGCCGCACTGGCGTGGGCCGGCGGGACGCTGGCACTGGTGGCGCTGGCCGTGATGTTCCTGCTGCTGCCGGACACCGACCCGTTGACCTACCGTGGTGGGCTGTTCCTGGCCTCACTGCTGTCCGTGGCGTTGATCGCGACGTCACTGCGGGAGGCCGGCCCGGTGGCGGGACTGCTGCGGTGGCGTCCCCTGCGGTGGTTCGGCGAGCGGTCCTTCAGCCTGTACCTGTGGCACTGGCCGGTCGTCGTGTTCGCCGGCACCCTCATGCAGGAGCCGGGGTCGGACGTCCCGGACTGGGCCGTCGGTGCTGTCGCCGTGGTCGTGAGCCTGGCGCTCACCGAAGCGTCCTACCGGTGGGTCGAGACGCCGCTGCGGCGCAACGGCTACCGCAGGACGCTGCAGTCGCTGGGCACAACGAAACTGCTGGCCGTACCGGTCGCCGTGCTGGCAGTGACCCTGCTGGCGGGGTCGGCACTGGGTCAGAGTCCGGCGAAGTCGGAGCTGGAGACCCAGCTGGAGGAGATGGCGGAGTTGCAGGACTCACCTGCCCCGGCACAGGACGGCCCGGTACCGCCATCCCCGCCACGAGCAGCAGGGCTGCCCGCCGGCTCCGAGATCACCGCGATCGGCGACTCGGTGATGCTCGCGTCGACCCTGTCCCTGCAGCAGCGCTTCCCGGGGATCACCATCGACGCCGAGACGTCGCGCCACTACACCGGCGGCGAGGGGCCGATCGGCACGATGGCGGCGAACGGGTCCCTGGGTGAGTACGTCGTCCTCGGCTTCGGGACGAACGGGCAGGCGTTCGACGGCCAGCTCGACCGCATCGTCGAGACCATCGGCCCGGGGCACAAGATCGTCCTCGTGGTGCCCTACGGCTACGTCGACGGTATCGCGCCGGCCGCGCAGCAGACCCTCGACTACGCCGCGTCCCACCCCGACATCTACCTCGCCCCGTGGTGCCAGATGGCGCTCGACCATCCGGACTCCCTCATCGGCGACGGTGTCCACCCCGCCGACGCCGGCCAGTCCTACTACGCCGACGCGGTCGAGAAGGGGCTGCGGCAGGCCGTCGCCGAGAAGCAGGACGCCTCGATCAGCTGCGCGATGTAGACGTCCTGCGGGAGAACCCCTGCTAGCCGACCATCTGCGAGGTCAGGCGGTCACGGACGACCGCGAAACCCTCGGCCCAGGCGAGCAGGTCCTTGAGAAGTCCCGTGAACGGTGCCGTGGACGTGTCCTGCGGGGCGAACTCGCCGTCGACGACGTCGGTGAAGATCGAGAAGGACGCGGTGTCGCGCACCGTCGCGGCGCGGAAGTTGGCGAACACCGAACGCCAGGCCTCGACGGCCCGTACGCCCTTGTCCGCGCCGTAGGAGACGAAGGCGACCGGCTTGTGGGCGAACTCGGAGCCGACGAAGTCGATCGCGTTCTTCAACGGGCCGGGCACACTGTGGTTGTACTCCGGGGTCACCACGATGTAACCGTCGAAGGGCTCCAGTGCCGCGCCCCAGGCCTTGGTGTGCTCGTTGGCGTACTTGTGGGCGCCGCCGGGGATTTCCTCGTCGAGTACGGGGAGATCGTACTCGGCGAAATTGACCACGGTGCTGTCGACGTCGGCGGCGTCGAGCTGCTCCTTGACCCAGGCGACCACCTGGGGGTTGAAGGCGCCGGGACGGGTGGAACCTGCGATGATGCCGATGCTGGTCATGACTGGTCTCCTTGGTGAGAAAGGGGTTCTCTGTTGCTCTACCGCTACGACGCTACCATAGTTGACACGTCAACTACTTCGCCGAGGGGACGCCCGTAGCCGACTCGTCCGCCTCGGCCGCGCGGGAGGACCGGGACGAGCGTGCCTGCACCCAGCGGTACACGCCCAGGATGATGCCGACGAACACCAGCGCACCGACCCACTGGGAGGGGCCTGCCCACCCCTCGGGCATGATCGCCAGGGCGTCGGAGTCACCGGTACCGGCGATGATGCCGGCGTTCAGCACACCGAACAGACTCTCACCGACGATCAGGCCCGTCGCCCCGAGCACGCCGAGGCGCTTCGCCGAGGTGGCGTTGGCCCGTCCGTCCGCCCACCGGTTGTAGAACCAGCCGAGGAACGCACCCAGCGGGATGATCAGCGTGAGGCTGATCGGCAGGTACATGCCCATGCCCACGGCCAGTGGCGGCAGTCCGAAACGCTTGCCGGACACCTGCCGTACCACCTCGTCGACGACGATGACACCGATGCCGATCAACGCGCCCAGACCGATGAGACCCCAGTCCAGCGAGTCGCCGAAGATTCCTTCGGCCACCGAGGACAGCAGACCCGCCTGCGGCGCGGCCAGCGCGTCCGGCCCGGCACCCGGGGTGCCGGCGAAACCGAAGGCGGTCGCCATCAGGCCCATCACCGGCGGGATGATCAGCGAACCGAAGACCACACCGATGATCAGGGCCGTCTGCTGCTTCCAGGGCGTGGCCCCGACCAGCTGACCGGTCTTGAGGTCCTGCAGGTTGTCGTTCGAGATCGTCGCGACACCGAAGACCACCGTCGCGGTGAACAGGGTGTAGGCCACCAGGGCGGTGGGGTGCCCACCGTCGTCGTTGCCGGTCACTAGCTTGATCAGCAGGGCCGCGAGCAGCACCACGATGACACCGACACCGGAGATCGGGCTGTTGGACGAGCCGATCAGGCCGGCCATGTAGCCACACACCGCGGCGATGATCAGACCGAGCAGCAGCACGAACAGGATGCTCAGCGTGATCAGCGATCCGGTGTGGTGGCTGACCCCGGTACCGCTGAGGAAGGACCACAGCAGCCAGCCGATGGGCAGCATCAGCACCAGGACGCCGATCACGAGCACCTTCACCGGGATGTCGCGTTCGGTCAGCGCGACCTGCTCGCCCTGTCTACGGGCGCGGGACGCCGCCAGCGACGCGGCGATCCCGCGGACGACCGGGCCGATGATCTTCAGCAGGGTCCAGACGGCGGCGATCGCCATCGCCCCGGCGCCGACGAAACGGACGTCGCCGGCGAAGGTGGTCGAGACCACCTCGGAGATGTCCCCGACCGACGGCACCGCACCGCTGGTGAAGGTCGGCAGCAGGACCCCGAAGGAGATCAGCAGACCGACGATCATCGCGATACCCACCGTCGGGCCGACGAGGTGGCCGACACCGATCAACGCCAGCGACAGGCTGGACCCGACCATGGTGCCGCCGGCGCCGACGCGGAAGGTCGCGGCCAGTTCACCGGCGGTGACCTTCAGTGCTGACAGCAGCGACATACCGGCGGACGCCAGGCCACCGACGACGATGGCGCGCAGCCCGTCCCGGTTGTCCTGGTTGGAGGAGCCTGAGGCGTCGGAGGGGTCGTCATCACCGACCTTGAGCACCTCGGCCGCCGCGACACCCTCCGGGAACGGCAGGTCAGAACCGGTGACCAGGGCCCGACGCAGCGGGATCGAGTACAGGACTCCGAGGATGCCGCCGATGAGGCAGACCAGCATCGTCGTCCAGTACGGGAATCCGGTCCACCAACCGATCATGATCAGGCCGGGCAGCACGAAGATGATCGCCGACAGGGTGCCGGCGGCGGACGCGATGGTCTGCACGATGTTGTTCTCGGTGATGCTGTGGTTCTGCAGTCGGCGCAGCACCGCCATCGAGATCACCGCGGCCGGGATCGAGGTGGCGAAGGTCAGACCGACCTTCAGCCCCAGGTACACGTTCGCGGCGGTGAACACCAGGGTGATCAGGCCACCGAGGATGACTGCGCGGACGGTAAGTTCGCGGATCGGGGAGACAGTGTTGGTGTCGGCCATGTCGTTGGCTCGCTTTCACGGACGTGACAGCGCCGGGTTTTCGCCGTGGGCCCGGCACCGTGGACGTCATAGGTTCAGTTGTGGGACCTGTGAAACTCTAGTCGCCGGCCCGACAGATACAACAGCGGGCTATGTATTCTTTCGCTGACCTAAGCCGACACCAGCCGACACCGTGTCACGGAACTCCTGCTCGATGGTTTCCAGGGTCTTGTCCTTGGTCTCCGGGACCAGGCGGTAGACCCACACCAGGGCGATGAGCTGCAGACCGACGAAGATGAACACCGTGGGACCGAACCCGATGGCGTCCATGAGGTACGGGAAGAACAGGGCGACGCAGAAGTTGACCGACCACTGCACCCCCGCCGCCAGGCCCATGGCCTCGCCGCGGACGCGCATCGGGAAGATCTCCGACATGAAGAGCCAGGTCATGGCGCCGACAGCGCACTGCATGATGCCAACGAAAGCCACGATGGCGGCCAGAATGATCCACTTCTTCGCCTCGACGTCGTCCGGCACGAGCATCGACACCGTCCCCATGAGGGTCAGTGTGATGACTGTCCCGGTCAGGCCGCTCATCAGCATCCGACGCCGGCGCACCCGGGAGTTCAGAACCATCGACAGCACCATGCCGATCACGCCCGCAATGCCGATCAGCAGGTTCACGGTGAAGGCGGTGTTGCCCTCGAAGCCGGCCTGCGTCAGGATCGTCACCCCGTAGTACTGGATGACGTTGATCCCGGAGATCTGGTTGATCACCGCCATGCCGAAACCGATGAGCATCACCCGCCGCATCCACGGTTCGGCGAAGAGGTCGCGGAACCGGCGGGACGACGCCCCGGCATCGTGGTCGGCGAGGGTGCGCACGCCCTCGACGTCACCGGAGACCGGGTGGGTGATCTCGTCACTGTCGGGACGGGGCGCGTCCCCGCCGTAGCGTGAGGTCTCGTAGTCCGGTGAGCCGTAGACCTTCTCACGGATGGTGCGCAGGGCGTTGAGCATGTCCTCGATGCGACCGTGACCGGCGAGCCAGCGCGGGGACTCAGGGACGATCGTCATGCCGACCCACAACGCGATGGCCGGGACCAGGCAGATCGCCAGCATCCAGCGCCACGTCCCGCTCTCCTCCGCACCCCCGGCACGCGCGATGAGCGCGTTGAAGCTGAAGGCGAGGAACTGGCCGAAGACGACCATGAACTCGTTCTGGTTCACCACGCGTCCGCGCAGGTGGGTGGGGGCGAGCTCGGCAAGGTAGATCGGGATGATGCCGGAGGCGGACCCCACGGCGACACCCAGGACCATGCGGCACAACATCAGGACCACCCAGGACGGCGAGAGGACCGATCCCAGGGAGCCGAGGATGAAGACCACCGCGACGATCGCGATGGTGCGGTGGCGACCGATCCGGTCGGCGACGCGGCCGCCGAAGATCGCACCGAAGATCGCACCGAACTGGAGCGCGGAGGTGACGATCCCCTCGTAGCGTTCCTCGAGCCCCAGGTCCGCGGTCATCGACGGGAGCGCGCCGTTGATCACCCCGGTGTCGTAACCGAAAAGCAGCCCGCCCAGGGACAGGACGGTCACCGCCGCCCAGAAACGACGGTTCGGCGGGCCTGCCTTCGGTGGCGGTGGGCCCGCCCGCAGCGCCTTGCGTTCAGCGCTGCGGGTCTGTCTGGCGTCCCGGCGGGCGTCCCGCCGGGACTGTCGCTCGGTGCTGTCGTGCACGGTGGGCCACTCCTGTCACTGATGTCACTGAATAAGAATTAGGAACTAATCCTTAACCCGACAGCAGTGCCGGGTATTCCGTGACCCGCGACACCCCGCCCACCGTTCAGTCGGCGATCGCCTCCAACGGCTTCACCCGCGACGCCTTCACCGCGGGCCAGGCTGCAGCGACCACGCCGACCACCCCCGAGGCCACGACCATGCCGACGACCTGACCCCACGGCACGGCGGTCTCGGTGAGGCCCTCGCCGGCCAGCACCTCGAGGAACGCCCAGCCCAGTCCCAGGCCGACGACCACGCCCACCAGCGCACCGTAGAGCGAGATCTGGACGGCTTCCAGGGTGATCATGCGTCGCACCTGGCCGCGCAGTGTGCCCACGGCGCGCAGCATCCCGATCTCCTGACGCCGCTCGATGACGTTCAGCGCGAGGGTGTTGATGATGCCGAGCACCGCCACGATCACCGCCAGGGCCAGCAGCGCGTAGAGGACATTGAGCATCTGGTCGATGAGGACGGCCTGCTCGCCGGCGTACTCCTCCGGGGTCAGCACCTGGACGACGATCTGGTCGGCGGTGGCGGCCTCCAACCTGTCGCGCAGCGTGTCGGTGTCGATCGACCCGTCACCGTTGACGAAGACGGCGTAGAGGTTCGCCGAGGCGCCGGTGCCGAGCTGCGCAGCCAGCGGCTCGAGTGCCGACCAGGACACAAGATGCTGACCGAAGAGCTCGTTGGGTTCGTAGGTGCCCTGCAGTGGCGCCTCACCGATCTCGCGCTCGGCGCCGTCGGGCATGCGGACGGTGAGGGGCAGCTCGTCGCCGACCCGCCACCCTTCGGACGCGGCGACCTCCTCGTCCGCGATGACACCGGGGGTGTCCAGGGAGATGTCGCCGTCGGCGGCCACCAGCCCGCCGGACACGGTCGGGTCGCCCTCGATGACGCCGGTGCCGCCACTGAATCCGCCGACCGTGACCGGCAGGAAACCGAAGCCGGCGGCCGCCTCGACCCCGTCGGTGTCGCGCACAGCGTCCAGGGCTGACTGCGGCACCGGGAAGGCACCGTTGGACGGCCCGGAGAGGACGTAGTCGGACTGCACGGAATCGCCGATGAAACCGCTGATGGACGCCTTCATGGATGCGCCGAGCATCCCGATGCACGCCACCAGTGCCACACCGAGGGTCAGGGCGAACGCGGTGGTCGCCGTACGCCGGGGGTTGCGTCCCGAGTTGGTGGCGGCAAGCCGTCCGACCTGCCCGAAGGGTGCCCCGACCACTCCCCCGATCCCACGCACCACGGGGATCGAGAGGGCCGGCGACAGCAGGAACGTCCCCAGGACCACACCGAGTGCACCGACCCCGACCAGTGCCGCGCGCGGCCCGGTGTCGGACCCGCTGAGCAGGACTCCGACCAGCGCGGCCGCCACACCGGCGAGGAAGAGGACGACACCGACGGTGGTGCGCCCCCGCAACGGGGACCCGGACGACTGGTCGCCGGAGCGCATCGCCTCGACCGGACGGACTGCACCGGCACGCCGGGCCGGGGCCCACGCCGAGAGGACGGTGACGATCACACCGAGGACCAGCGGCAACAGGACGGAACCGACGGTGACCTCGACGCCGGTGTTCGGCAGCCCCGCCCCGGTGGACCCGATGACGGCGTAGATGACCTGGGTCAACCCGATGCCGGCGAGGACACCGAGCAGGGAGCCGATGACGCCGACGATGACCGCCTCGAAGACCACCGAGACGGTGAGCTGCTTCGAGGCGACCCCCAGCGAGCGCAGCAGGGCGAACTCACGCATCCGCTGGGCGACGATCATGGAGAAGGTGTTGGCGATGATGAACGTGCCGACAACCAGCGCGATGAGGCCGAAGGCGATGAGGAAGTAGTTGACGAAGCTGAGTGCCTCGTCGATCTGCGCCGCCTGCTCCTCACCGACCTGGGCACCGGTCTTGACGTCAACGTCCCCCAACTCGGGATGGTCGGCGGCGAGACTGTCACTGACCTGGGATGCGAGAGCCTCGGGGCTGGTCCCCGGGGCTGCAGCCAGGGAGAACTCGTTGCCCGTGGTGCCGTCGGTGAAGGTGTCGACGAAAGCGGGTTCGTCCATCATCACGCCGAGGAATCCACCACCGTCGATGTCGATGTCGTAGATGCCGGAGATGGTGACGGGGTGACTGCCCGAGGTGTCCACGACGGTGAGTTTCTGCCCGACAGCGAGGTCATGGGACTCCGCGGCGGTGCTGTTGACGGCGACTTCGTCGGGACCACGGGGCGATGTGCCGTCGACGATGCCGGTGTCGGGACCGACGGCGTCGCCCGGCTCGTACCAGGGCATGGCGAAAGCGGGTGCCCCGCCGGTCTGCAGGGTCTCCCGGGTGCCGTCCTTCTCGGTGGCCACGACGACGGTCACCTGGTCACTGAGGTTGACCCTCTCCACACCGGGGATCTCGGCAAGGTCGTCGCCGAGATCAAGTGGCAGGGACGAGCCGGACTGCGGGGCGGAGACGACGACGTCGATGCCCCTGGTGGTGGACTCGGTGAGCGTGTCGAAGGTCTTCTGCAGCGATGAGGTGAACATCAGTGAACCGGCGATGAAGGCGGTGCCCAGGACAACGGCCAGGACGGTCAGTACAAGGCGGATCTTGTGTGCGGCGAGATTGCGGAGCGACACGCGCCGCATGGTGGATGCGGAGGATGCAGCGGACATGGTTCCTACAGCCCTTCGATGCCGGTCATCGTGGTGAGGATCTGTTCCACGTCCGGGTCACGGAGTTCGTGGACGATCCGCCCGTCAGCGAGGAAGACGACACGGTCGGCGTAGGCGGCGGCCTTGGCGTCGTGGGTGACGATGACGACGGTCTGGTTGTCCCGGTCGACCGCGGTACGCAGGATGTCCAGGACCTCCGCCGAGGAGTTGGAGTCCAGGTTGCCGGTGGGCTCGTCACCGACGATGATCTCGGGACGTGCCACCAGGGCCCGGGCACAGGCGACGCGCTGCTGCTGTCCACCGGAGAGTTCGGAGGGCCGGTGGCCCAGCCGGTCGGTGAGACCCAGTCGGGAGGTGATCTCCCCGAACCATTCCTTGTCGACGTTGTCCCCGGCGATGTCGATGGGCAGGGTGATGTTCTCCGCGGCGGTGAGGGTGGGCACCAGGTTGAACGACTGGAAGATGAAGCCGAGCCGGTCGCGGCGCAGCGTCGTCAGCGCCTTGTCGCCGAGACCGGAGATGTCGGTGTCACCGAGGAAGGCGGAGCCGGACGTCGGGCTGTCCAGACCGGCCATGCAGTGCATCAGGGTGGATTTGCCGGAACCCGACGGCCCCATGATGGCGGTGAACTCACCTGCGGTGAAGTCGACGGTCACGTCGTCGAGCGCGGTGACGCGGGTGTCACCCGCGCCGTAGGTCTTGGTCAGGCCCTCGGCACGGGCGGCGGAGCGTGCTGTTGTCGGGGACGGCCGGGAATCCACTGGTCTGGTCCTCTCTCACGGTGGGGAGAACGGTTCTCCCCAATCTCTACCTCCTGAGGGTAGAGCCTGGACCCCGGTTGCACCTCCGGGAAGACCCTGAGATGTGTCCCTGATCCTCAGCGGCCACCCTCGACGACGGCACCACCCTTGATGACATGACGTAGGTGGCGGTCCGGGTTGGTCAGGACGGAGATATCCTGGACCGGGTCACCGTCGACGATGAGCAGGTCGGCGTGCGCACCGTCCGCGAGTGTGCCGATCTCGCCGTCCAGCTTCAACAGCCGGGCCGCTGTGCTGGTCGCGCTACGGATGACGTCGATCGTCGGGATAACTTGGGCACGGATGCTGAACTCGTCGAGCTGACGGTACTGGAGGTCACCGAGAAGGTCACTGCCGTAGACGATGTTGACGCCGGCCCGGTAGGCCTTCTCGAGGTTGTCGACTGCCGCCTCACGGACTTCATCGAGCTTCTTCAGCGATACCGGTGACAGTCCGGATGCGTCGCCTGCCTCGTACATCGCCTGATAGGTGATGATGGTGGGCACCAGGTAGGCGTCGTTCTCCACGAGCAGGCGAATCGACTCGTCGTCGATGAGGTTGCCGTGCTCCACACAGCGCACACCCTCTTCGAGCGCCTGATTCACCGCCCGCGGATGGTAGGCGTGCACGGTGACGTAGCGGTTGTGGTTCTCCGCCTCGACGACCGCGGCCCGAACCTCCTCCCTGGTGTACTGGACAGCCGAGATCTCGTCGGAGGGCGAGGCGACGCCGCCGGACACCAGAACCTTCAGGTGGTGGGCGCCCTTGCGGAACTCATCGCGGGCAGCATGTCGGACGGCATCTACCCCGTCGACCACCCGGGCGAAATCTGGTTTGAGCTGGCAGCACCCGCAGGAATCATCGGTCAGGGGACTGAAGTCGCCGTGCCCACCCGTCTGGGAGAGGGCTTTACCACCGAAGATCAGTCGCGGACCGGGCATGAGCCCCTCGTCCAGTGCCCGGGCCATGCCGTAGTCGGCGCCTCCCACGTCCCGGACGGTGGTGAAACCGCGTCGCAGCATAGCTCCGGCGGACGTCAACGCGCGCACGGTGGTGTACCCCGGGGACCAGTTCGCCCGCTCGGCGTTGTCAGTGCTGGTCACCATGATGTGTACATGGGCATCGACCAGGCCCGGCATCACCGTGGCTCCGGCGGCATCGATCACGGAGATACCGTCGTCACGGTTCCCGGAACTCGGCGGTTCTCCTGTACCGCTGGCGGTGATCCGCCCGTCCTCGATCTCGATCCAGGCGCCCTGCTGACGTTCACCTGTCGCAGGTTCCAGAGTGTGTGCGTTGATGATGCGGGTAAGCATGGAAGCTCCTTTTCAGAGACGTTTTCAGAGACGTTTTCAGGGACGTTGTCGCTAGGCGTGGTCTGGAACGTCCTCGTTGAGAGCACGACCAGACGTCTTCTCACCGAAGATCACGATGAAGATGACTGCCACGACCAGGGCACCCACCAGGACGAGGAAGACGTTGGTGAAGCCGATCGAGGCGTACATGTAGCCGATGGCGATGGGTGCGGTGATCGCCCCGACTCGACCGACGGCGGAGGCGACCCCCATACCGGTCGCACGGATAGACGTCGGGTAGAGCTCGGAGGTGTAGGTGTAGTAGACGGCGGCGACACCGTTGGTGAAGGCGGCGAGCAAGGACGATCCCAGCAGAAGGATTCCCGCATTGCCGGCCAGGGCGACGATCACGGCGGAGACCGTGGCACCGGTGGCGTAGATCGCGATCAACCACTTGCGCTCCATCCTGTCGATCAGCAGGCTGGCCACGTAGTAGCCGGGGAGCTGCGCCAACGCCGTCACGAAGGCGAACAGGAAGGAGCCTGTCAGCGTGAATCCCTTTGCCGTGACGAGCAGTGCGGGCAGCCAGCTGGCGAACCCGTAGTTCACGCCGGTGAGGATGAACCAGAGGACCCAGATGACCATCGTCGTCCGGAACAGCGGTCCCCGCCACAGGGCGGCGAGGGTGGAGAACGGTCCCCGCTTGGACACGGTGGCTTCAGACTCCAGGTTGTCCCCTCCGACAGCCTTCGGTGCCGGCGTTTCGGCAGCGACCGCGGCATTCTCGGCGGGATCGACACCACTGCGGCGTTCAAACTCCTCGATGACGGCGGTGGCTTCGTCGATACGCCCCTTGGACAGCAGGAAACGGGGGGATTCAGGCAGCGACCGCCGCCACCAGAGCAGCAGCACCACAGGCAGGGCAGCGACGACTGCGGCGATCCGCCAGCCGGTCTCCGGATTCGGGGAGATGATCACCGGGGCGAGGACACCGGCGATGATGTACCCGAATGCCAGGAATCCGACGGTCCGGGAGACGAACTTACCGCGGACACGTGCAGGCAGGAATTCGGAGATGTAGGGAGCGATCAGCGCCGTCTCGGCACCGATACCGATGCCGGCGAGCGCACGCCAGATGAACAGCTCCGGCACCGAGTTCGCTGTGCCCATCAGCAGACTGCACGCGGAGAAGATCAGGAGGGCCGTCATCATGAGTTTCCGGCGACCGAACCTGTCGGCGAGCACACCGGAGATCAGTGCCCCGACGAGGTAGCCGAAGAAGATCGACGAGAGGAGCCATCCGGAGACGGACGACGGGATGGCCCAGATGACGATGAGGGCCGAGAGGGCGTAGCCCATCAACTGGCCGTCGAATGAGTCGAAGGTGTAGCCGAGACCACCCATCACCATCAGCCGACGGTGCGGCTTCCCCGGCTCCAACCTGTCGAGACGTGCGAGTAGTTCTTCCTGCTGTGCGCCCGTTGCGCCTGTTGATGTGGTCATCACGACCTCCATTCACTTTCGATGTGAAATGAAACAGTAGAGGTGCGGGGTGTGTCTTGCAACACTTTTTGCAGATTTTCTTTTTCTGCAATGTTTGTTCCGTCCGTCACGTCGCCCGACATTCCTGCATCAGGGCAGGTCACAGCACTCCGCCCGGAGAAGCAGCACCCCTCAGGGCACTGTCCAAGAACTCGGACCACAGCGCGGTGATGCACTGATGCAACACGCTCCTCCCCGTCCGGCCACCCGCACAAAGATGTGAAATCAGCACATAAACACGTCTCTTGCAGGTCTTTCTCCTGCCTCCTCCTCTACGGACCACCACTCGGCGCTAGTGCACGTCATTACGTTATGCAATACTCATTGCATGCACTCGATGAGTCTCCTTGAACTCCGCGTCCCTGCCGAGAACGTCGACGCCGTGGTCGCCTACTACCGGGAGGCGCAGGTTCTGGAGAGCTCAGGGGCCGTCTCCGCGCAGCTCCTCGTGGATCCGGCGGATCCCACCAGGATCCTGGTGACCGCATGGTGGGAGGACCAGGCCGGCTACGACAACTGGCTGCACTCCCCCGTGCGTACCGAATTCAGCGCGGGCGTCGCCGAGGCCGCTGGCCCGGACCTCACCGCCTCGAACCATGAGTTCCGCGTCGCCCACGCCACTCACACAGACGGACAGACATCGTGAGGAGACACCGATGACAGCACCCGACCAATGGCTCGCAGAGCTCACACGGGACATTTCACTGGGCAGCCAGGCCGAGCGTGTGGTCAGCGTACTCGCCCACTCCCCGCAGTTCGCCTCGTACGCCTCCGGCCGCGAGGTCGCCGAGCGTGCCGGCGCCAACGTCTCCACGGTCGTGCGCACCGCGCAGCAGGTCGGGTTCAACGGTTGGCCCGATCTGCGCCTGGCTCTACGCAACGTCTACCACGGTTCCTCGCTCCCCGGCCCCGGCGTGTCACTCTCCACGGGCAACGCCGCGATGTTGACGATCCACAAGGACGCGTCGAATCTTGCCTCTCTGGAGACCCCGGAGAACGTCGCCGCCATCCGCGCGACCGCAGCATCCATTCGGGCGGCCAACCGGACGGTCGTGGTCGCCACAGGAACAGGGTCCGGCCCCGCCCGTGTGCTCGGGTACCAGGCGAGGATAGCCGGGTTCGATGTACACGTCGCCGATGGCCCGGCGACGAGCCAGGTCGTCGAGGTCTCGCAGCTACGGGACGGGGACTGCGTCCTCACGATCAACATCTGGCGTCTCACCAGGTCGCTCCGCACCGTCACGCATCTCGCACGCGAACGAGGTGCCACCGTGGCCGTGCTCACCGATCTCGCGTCCTCCCCCCTCGGGAAGGACGCCGACCACCTCATCGTCGCCCCCGTCGAGAGCATCGACAGGATGCCGTCGGTCACTGCTCCCATGGCGGTGGTCCAGGCCATTCTCTCGGAGCTCGTGTCGGCGTCGGACTACCGGACGAGTTCCGCCATTGAACGTGCCTGGAACGACCTCGACCTCATGGACGACGAGGCCTGACCCGATGTACGCACTGCCCCACCACTGACAGGAAAGGCCCAGATTGCCATGTGCCAGAACCACGAGAACGGACTGCCCGGTCCATCCGACAACCCTGGGGCAGCGCTCCAGGTGCCCGGCTCTCCCAGGAACCGGGGGACGTCCCCCGGCGAGCCGGTCATTCTGCAGTCGGTCTTCATCATCGACGGTACGGGTGCCCCTCCCTACGGTCCGGCGGACATCCTCCTCCGGGACGGACGTATCGAGAGCATCATGGACAAGACCGATCCGATCGCGAAAGCCATCGTCGGCGACATCGATCTTCCGACGGCCCATCCCGATGCCCGTGTCATCGCCCTCGACGGGCATTTCGTCATGCCTGGCCTCGTCGATTCGCACGTCCATATCGGGAACCCCGACCAGGCTCCCAGCGCCGACTACGTCTACAAGTTGTGGCTCGCCCACGGTGTCACCACAGTGCGCGAGGTCGGTTGCCTCAATGGTCTGGACTTCAGCCTCAGCGAGTCCGCTCGGAGCGCCGAGCACGACATCGCGGCCCCGCGTATCGTCCCCTACCCCTTTTTCGGCACGGAACACGGCGGTCCGATCACCGATGCCCGGACCGCGGCGCAGTGGGTGCAGAAGATGGCGGACCGTGGTGCGCGGGGAGTGAAGTTCATGGGGGCCGCCCCGGAGGCGTTCGAGGGCGCCCTCAAGGAGACGACGGCACTCGGACTGGACAGCGCATGCCACCATGAACAGCGCAGGGTCCGCCAGATCAACGCCATGACCACGGCACGGTGGGGGCTCCGCAGCATCGAACACTGGTACGGCCTTCCGGAGGCGATGTTCCGTGACAGAACGGTGCAGAACTTCCCGGCCGGCTACAACTACAGTGACGAACCCGCGCGATACGCCAGTGGCGGTCCGCTCTGGATGCAGTCCGCGGAGCCGGGTTCCGCCGCATGGGATGAGACTCTCGACGAATTCCTGTCACTCGGTGTCACCTTGAGTCCGACCTTCAACATCTACATCGGTCACCGCGATGCCGCCCGGGTCAGGAACTCGGAATGGCACGCAGACTTCACCGCCCCACAGCTCTGGGACTTCTTCGAACCGGACCCGGACAGCCACGGCTCCGTTTACGGCGACTGGGGCTCGGAACAGGAGGCACCGTGGCGTCAGGCGTACACCCGCTGGATGAAGTTCACCCTCGACTTCAAGAACCGAGGGGGCCGGGTAACTGCAGGTTCCGATTCCGGGTTCATCTACAAGACCTTCGGATTCGGGATCATCGAAGAACTTGAGCTGCTTCGTGAAGCCGGCTTCCACCCCCTCGACATCGTGAGGGCGGCGACCCTCGACACCGCGAGCCTCATGGGCCTGGATGCGCAGACCGGCTCCGTGGAGGTCGGCAAGGACGCCGATCTGATCGTGCTGGACGAGAACCCGCTGTCGAACCTCAAGGTCATGTACGGGCACGGTGCCCTCCGGTACACCGACGGTGTCGCACGTCGGCACTCCGCGATCAGGTACACGATCAAGGGCGGGTCACTCTTCGACGCCGAACAGCTCCGTGATGATGTTCGCGGCATCGTGGCTGAGGAGAAGGAGAAACTCGGGGTGCGCTGACCGGCGTCTCGGTCAGCGCTTGGCCTGCCCTTCCGAGCGCCGGACCTGACGCGCCACTCCCCACCCGATGGTGCGGAGCAGGAAGAGGTAGGGGATCCGGGTGAAGCGCTTGGAGTACCACGAGAATGTGGCGAAGCCGTCAGGGGTGACGACCGTGCGCCGGGCCTCGATGCCTTTCACCGCCCGGCGCGCGATGATCTCCGAGGTGAGCCAGGTCCTGCTGAGCAGGACCCGTGCCACGGCGTCCATCGCGTCGTCGTCACCGACCAGGGAGTCTGCGAGCCCGGACTTGAAGAACTGGGGGCAGATCACCGTCGTGCTGATCTTCCGGTGCCTCAGTTCGGCGTCCACGGTCTCCCCGAGGGCAACGGTCGCCGCCTTGGTGGCGTTGTACGTCGCCATGGCGGGCGCATGGACGAGGCCGGCCGCTGACGCCGTGAGCACGATCCGCCCGCCCGGTCCGATCTTGGGGACGAAGGCCCGGAGGCCCCGGACAGAACCGAGGACGTTGATGTCCAGGGCCTTCTGCCAGGTGTCCATCGTCGTCTCGGTGATCCGCCCACCGATGGCGATACCGGCGTTGCTGACGAGGATGTCGAGGGAGTCGACGTCATCCGCCGCGGCCTGCCAGTCCTCGTCGCTGGTCACGTTGAGTTTCCGGTACTTCCAGTCTCCGCCCAGCGACCGGACGCTCGCCGGGGTCTCCTCGTGGAGGTCGGTCAGGATCACCCGGTCGCCCTTGCCCAGGAACTGCTTGGAGATCTCCAGCCCCAGGCCAGAGGCTGCGCCGGTCACCAACACCGTACGGGCGCCGGGGTGCTGTGTTCTGGTCATGGTCAGTTCACCGTCTCTTCCTGGGTGGCGTGCTCGGAGTCGTCGTGTGTCGCCCAGACACCGAACAGGAAGCGTTGGTACTGTTCGGCGAACTCACGGGGGTACTCGAGTTGGGGCATGTGCCCGCAGTTGTCGAAGACCACGGCGTCGCGGACGTCGATCTGCTCCAGCCCTGCCCGGAAGTCCGAGTACGGCAGGATGGCGTCCTTCCTGCCCCAGGACAGCATGACCGGGGTCGTCCCGGAGGTGGCCTGGTTGAACCGGGCGACCAGGTCACGGCGCCATCCTTCCCGGATCCCCAGCGGGGAACCCAGGTGCCGGACGAAGGAGTAGAAGGTCGCGTTGCGGTGCGGATGGCGGGCGATTCTCCCCTGCACCTTCACCCGACCGGGCGTCGCCGAACCAGGTCGACGCAGGATGAGGTGCTCGACCGGCTGGTACATGGCCCGCAGGCGGGTGGTCGCGGCGTTGATCCGGCCGAGACCGGGGATGGCGATCAACCGCAGCAGCGGGGTGGTGCTGGCACCGAAACCTGCCGGGTCCACGAGGGAGACGCTGGACACGGCGTCCGGACGTTGCGCGGTCATCTCCATCGAGAGCGCGCCACCGAGCGAGTTGCCGACCAGGTTGACGCCGGTCTCCCCGAGCTCGTCAAGCACCTTCCACAGCAGCGCGGCGGTGTCGGCGAGTGTGACGCGGGCCGCGGGGTCGCTGAAGCCGAAGCCGGGGATGTCCAGGGCGATGTAGCGGCTGTTCTCCCCGATGAGGGCCGCCTGGTCGTCCCAGTCCTCCAGGGACCGCCCGATGCCGTGGATCATCACGACGGCGTCCCGGCTCTCCCGCCCGTCCTGCCGGGCAGCGGGCCCGCCGCGGCGCACGCGTACCGTGCGACCGTCCACGGTGACGGTCTCGGTGGGCGGGAGCGCGCGGGTGTCGGTCTCGACGAACGGACTGTCGGTATGGACGGTCTGGACGTCCGGCCCGGGACGGGCACTGCCCGCGAGCTCCAGGCACCGGTCGCCGAAGACCATGTCGCGACGCTGGTCACCGTAGGCGAGTTCCGGAAGCTCCGTGAGGTAGTTCTGCGTGTACTGCCAGGGTGACCCGTCTCCCTGGGTGGGAAGGCGGTGTTCGCCGCGCTGGATGTACCCGGCGGCGAAGTCGAGCAACGGACGGTCGTTCCGACCGGGCGGCAGGGCGGGGCTGTAGAACTCCTCGCCGGTCTTCCACAGCTTGACCATGTAGCGCGACACCATGTCGGACCGCAGCGTCCACGAGGCGTTCACGTAGCCGACGGTGAAGCTGAAGTTCGGCAGGCCGGCGAGCATGATGCCGCGGTAGAAGACCTGCTGGTGGTTGTCGAGAGGCTCGCCGTCGATGCTGAGCGTCCCGCCGCCGAAGACCTCGATCTCCAGTCCGGTGGCGGTGACGATGATGTCGGCGTCCAGCTCCTTCCCCGAGGCCAGACGGATACCGTCGGCGGTGAACCGGTCGATGGTGTCGGTGACGACGTGGGCGTTGCGCTTCAGCGCCGAGAAGATGTCGCCGTTGGGCGCCTTGCAGACCCGCTGGTCCCAGGGGTTGTACCGGGGCGTGAAGTGCTCGTCGATCTGGTCCTTGGACAGGTACGGACGCTGCATCAGACGTAGCGCGTTCTTGAACAGCCACGGGGTCCGCTGGGCGACGACGAACTGCGCCATGTCCCGGGCGGCGTGGTTGAACCGTGCGGCCCGGTAGGCGGGTCCGGCAGGAAGGAGCCTCTTCCAGATGCTGCTGATGATGTCGACCTCCGGCAGCGGAGCGACGTAACTGGGGCTGCGCTGCAGCATGGTGACGTCCGCACCGGCCTTCTCCAGCGCCGGGATCAGCGTGATGGCGGTGGCGCCGGAGCCGATGACGACGATTTTCGACCCGTCGACGTTCAGGTCGTCCGGCCACTCCTGCGGGTGGATGATCTGACCGGTGAAGTCCTGTTCACCGGGGAATTCAGGACGGAACCCCTTGCCGTGGGAGTAGTAGCCGGAGGCGTAGTGCACCCGGCGCGTGTAGATCGTGCGCTCACCCTCGTCGGTCACGGCGGTGACGGCGTAGAGCTTCCTGTCGGTCCGCCAGTCGGCGTCCTTGATCCAGGAACCGGTCCGCAGACGTTCCAGGGCCCCGCAGTCGCGGGCGACGTCCCGGATGTACTCCTTGATGTCCGCGCCCTGCCCCAGCGTGCCCTTGTGCGGCCAGGGGCGGAACGGGAAACCGAAGGTGGCCATGTCCGAGTCGGAGCGGATGCCCGGGTAGGTGAAGGTGTGCCAGGTTCCACCGAGGTCGTCGTGGACGTCGTGGATCTCCCACGACCAGTGGGGGAAGTTCTGGGCGACGTGGTGGGCGAGGTCGATCCCGGAGAGGCCCGCGCCCACGATCAACAGATCGAGGGGCTGGTCCAGTGTGCCAGATTCTGTAGTCATGGCTACACCATAGTTATATCTCGGGAATGATACCTGTTATCCGTTGAAGTTTTCCGGGTCCGGGCCGGTACGGACTCCCCGGTCCAGCGCGTCCAGGGCCGCGAGGTCCTGTTCCCGCAGTTCAAGTCCGGTGGCGCCGAGGTTCTCCGCGATCCGTGCCGGGGTGACCGACTTCGGGATCACGATCCTGCCCTGCTGCAGGTGCCAGGCGAGGACGGCCTGCGCCGGGGTCGCGCCGTGCGCTGCGGCGATGTCCGCGACCACGGGATCGGTCAGCGCGGCACCCTGCCCGAGCGGACTCCACGCCTCGGTGGCGACACCGTGCCGGGTGTTCGCGGCGACGGTCTCGCGGTTCTGCAGTGACGGATGGAGTTCGACCTGGTTGACCGCCGGGACGGTACCGCCGAGGTCGACGATGCGCTGGAGGTGCTCCGGCAGGAAGTTGGAGACGCCGATCGACCGGGCCAGGCCGAGGTCACGGACCTCCTCCATCCCCTCCCAGGCGACGAGGTAGTTGTCGGTGGTGGGGGCGGGCCAGTGGATGAGGTAGAGGTCGACGGAGTCGAGACCGAGCCTGTCGAGGCTGGCCTCCAGGCCGGGACGGGCCCCGTCCCGCGACAGACCGTCCACCCAGAGCTTGGTGGTGATGAACAGGTCGTCGCGCTCGATGCCCGATTCGGCGACGGCGCGGCCGACACCGGCCTCGTTACCGTAGATCGCGGCGGTGTCGATGCTGCGGTAGCCGGCCTCCAGGGCGGTGGCGACGGCGCGGTGGGCATCGTCGTCGGGAACCTGGAAGACGCCGAAGCCGAGCTGGGGCATGGAGGTGTCGTCGTTGAGGGTGACGGTGGGGATCATGGTTTCTTCTTCTTTCTCGGAGCTGGTCAGAGCTGGTCAGAGCTGGTCAGACGTATTCGGGGACGGACGGGACGTCGGTGACGGCGGCACGTCGGGCGAACTCGCCGCCCCGGATCCGTGTCGCCACGAGGAGCAGGGCGAGGCCGAGGACGGTGACGACCGCACCGACCCAGAGCGGGGAGGTGTAACCGAGGCCCGCGGCGAGCGCGATCCCGGAGAGCCACGCACCGACGGCGTTGCCGACGTTGAAGGCGGCGATGTTCGCCCCGGACGCCAACGTCGGGGCGTCCGACGCGTAGTTCATGATGCGCATCTGCAGGCCGGGCACGGTGGCGAAGCCGACCCCACCCATCAGGCCCAGGGCGACGACGGTGGCGACCTGGTTCGTCGCGGTCAGCGCGAAGGCGACGAGGATGACCGTCAGCACGCTGAGCAGGACGACCAGCGTGGCGCCCAGGTTGCGGTCGGCGGCGCGTCCTCCGGCGAGGTTGCCGATGAACAGGCCGACACCGAAGATGACCAGCAGCCACGGGACCGTGGAGGACGCGAAGCCGGAGACCTCGGTCAGTGTGAAGGCGATGTAGGTGAAGGCGCCGAACATGCCGCCGTAGCCGAGCACAGTAACGGCCATGGACAACCAGACCTGGCGGGAACGGAACAGCGCGAACTCCTGGCGGACGGACCCCGCGGACGCGGGTGTGGACGGCACGAGCGCGGTGATCGCGACGAAGGCGACGAGGCCGATGGCGGTGATCGCCCAGAACGTCGCGCGCCAGCCGAAGGCCTGGCCGATGAAGGTACCCAACGGCACACCGGCGACGTTGGCGATGGTCAGCCCGGCGAACATGACCGAGATCGCCCCGGCGCGTCGGGCGGGGTCAACCAGGTCCGCGGCGACGACCGCGCCGATGCCGAAGAAGGCACCGTGGCACAGTGCGGCGACAATGCGTCCGGCCAGCATGAGTTCGTAGGTGGGGGCGAGGGCGGACATCATGTTGCCAACGATGAAGAGCACCAGCAGACCCAGCAGCGCCTTGCGCCGCTCGAGGCCGCGCAGGGCGACGGTAAGGATGATGCCGCCGACGGCGACGGAGAGTGCGTAGCCGGAGATCAGGTAGCCGGCGGTGGTGTCGGTGACGCCGAAGTCGGCGGCGACCTCGGGCAACAGGCCCATGATCACGAATTCGGTGAGGCCGATGCCGAATCCTCCGAGGGCCAGCGCGTAGAGGGCAGCGGGCATGGTGGGTGAGGTCCTTTCCTTGCGTATGCATCAGTTGCATGTGCAGTAGTTGCACGTGCAACGTTGAAGATAGTTGCACACGCGGGATATGCGCGCAAGTCGGCTATAGTGGTGCCCATGAGCATTTCGGACGACGCGGTCGAGGTCCGCACCCGCGGCTGGCGCACCCTCGCCGCACTGCACGGCGCCATCGACACCGCCCTGGAACGGGCGCTGAAGGAGAGTCACGACCTGTCCGTCGTCGAGTTCGCCGTGATGGACTCCCTCGACCGGCAGGACGGCTGGCACATGCGCATGGCCCAGCTCGCCCGCGCCGCCGCCCTCTCCCCCAGCGCGACGACGCGCCTGGTCAGCCGCCTGGAGAACCGTGGCCTTTTGCGCCGCATCCTCTGCGACGACGACCGCCGCGGCATCTACACCGAACTCACCGACGAGGGCCGGGACCTGCTGAACGCGGCCCGCCCCACCCACGACCGCACGCTCGAGGACGCGTTGGACGAGGCGTCCACCGTCCCGGAGCTGGCCCCGCTGGCCGACGCACTGCACGCCGGGAACTTCCGGTAGGCGCGCGCGAGGCGTCCGGCGGCGCACGCGGGGTGCGGGGACCTGAGTACGCTGCGCGACGGGAGCAACGAGTGCCACCTCAGCTGACAATCGGACGGGGTGGCAATTCGTCACCGACACCACGGCACCAAGCCGTGACCATGCCGTAAGGTCCGGACCATGGACTTCACCCTCGAGTGCAACCTACCGATCCGGCCCACCAGCACCACCGAAGAGGTGCAGGTCGGGGAAACATTGCGGCAGATCAGTTATCAGCACTACCGAACTGGCGAGCTCGAGGTCGAGCTCCACGTGCTTCTGCCGGGCGACAGCCTGTGCGGTGTGGACCTGTCTTCGACCCCAATTAAAGTCCAGAAGGACCTGCACCGGGCCGGCTACGCCTCCACCCTCGAGTTGTCGGGCCTGTCCCTCAACGATCACCCGATCTCGATGTACATCTTCGAGGACGAGATCGCCTCAATCTGCTGGGCCTGGCCAGCGCCACACAACTCGGAGGGGTAAACACCGTGGACCTCAGCACAGAATTCACCCTTCCCTTCGTCCTCGGCGGAACCATCGATGAGAATGCTGCCCGCTGCGTCGACCACTTCATCAACATCAACGAGAAGAGTTTCGGTTCCGATTTTGAGGCGTTCATCGACGTGGTCGGGGCCGATGGCAACGGCGACCTGGACCAAGAGCCGGAGAGGATCACCGCCATGATCCGCGACGGACGGTGCGTCACCGTGCGGTTGGACGGTCCTGACGCAAGCGGATGGACTTTCCTCGGCCTCGACATCGACAGTCTGACGACCGACCTCCTCATGACGGGTCTGGAGGCCAGGGGAATAAAGGCTGTCTCGCAATACAACGGCGTCGCGCTCCCCGACCATTTCGTGGTTGTGGATCCCGGGGACTCCATCACCTGGTGGGACCCCAACTACTGGGGCCGCGACGGCTTCCTCGAGTCCGCTGTCGCGATGCCGTAAGGTCCGGACCATGGACTTCACCCTCGAGTGCAACCTGCCGATACGGCCCACGAGCACCACCGAAGAAGTACAGGTCGGGGACACCTTACGGAGCATCAGTTACGCGTACTACGGGAATGACGTCCCCGATGTAGAGCTGACCTCGATTCTCCCGGGCGACACTTTCTGCGGCGTCGATCTCTGCCAGCCCCCGGAAAAGGTGCACGAGGATCTTCACCGTGCGGGATACTCGGCGACACTCGAGGTCGACTCCCTCGAACTCGATGACCACCATGTCTCCATGTTCATCTGCGAGGACGCGATCGCTACAGTGACCTGGCTCCCGTCGAACGCCAAGTTCGAAGAGGACAGGAGAAACGCGGGGTTGCTTTGACCCCGGAGGGGCGTAACCGTCCGCGGCACAGTCAGCGGCCGATGACCGCAGAGACCTGGACCATCACACACCCGTCCCTCGGCCGCATCGAGGTGTCCACCGGCACCGGGGACGAGTTGCGGGCGCTGGACCCGGACTTCCCCCGAGACCGAAAGGACAGGCAGGGTAAGCAGAGCTCAGCCTCGCCCCGTCTCCTCGTCCGCGTCGAGGGCACCGTCGTCGCACGGAAGAAGTCGCTGAGCAACACCAAGATCGACCTCTCGGAGAAGACGCTCGACGACCCGGGGAAGCGGCCCGACGCCGGTGAGTTCGGCCACCAGGAGGCCGTCCTCAAGCCTTTCCTGGAGATCGAATCCAACTGGGCCGACTCCTGGATCCGCACCGTCACCGTCCGCGTCCGGGACAGCGTCGTCCTGCTCGACGCCCCTGCGGGCTCACGCGCCGCGAAGCGACAGGAGGCGATGGAGCGCTCCGCGTTCAAGCGCTGGCTCTACCCACTTCTCGGAGGTATAGGCAAGGGCGGCTGGGCACTGGGCATCATCATCCTCGGACCGCTGGTCGTGGGGCTGCTGCGTCGGCTATGGCAGTGGCTGTCGGAGTATCTTCCGGACTGGGAGATCAACCTCCCGTCGATTCCGTGGCCGGACATCACCCTCCCGTCCATCAGTCTCCCGTCGATCCCCTGGCCCGACCTCACCCTGCCGAACTGGGACGCGCCGTGGTGGGTGGGATTCCTGGCCGAGTACTCCAAGGTGTGGGTGCCCGTCCTCATCGGCGTCGGTATCGGTATCGTCGCGATCCGGAACCACCGCCGTTCGGAACGGACGAAGAGGGAGTGGGAGGAGACGCAGGCCGCGCGAACCGATGCCGCCCGCGCCGACGTCGTGACGACGCTGCAGGCCCCGGCAACCAGAGCGACCCACGTGTTCCGTGCCCGGATCGGGCAGTTGACCCCGCCGGACAGCGGGTGAACGTCGCAGCGCGGACGGTTTCCGAGTCTGGATGCGCCGAGTTGGCCGACTCGGCGCATCCAGACTCGGAAACCGTACCGACCTCACCACCGCACCCCGTCATCGCGCGTACCGTGGCGTCATGTCGCACACCACCGCAGAACTCAGCCAGAAGGCCCAACTACTCCTGGACCTCCACCACCGCAGCGCGCCCCTCGTCCTGCCCACCGTGTGGGACGCGTGGAGCGCCCGGCTCGCCGAGGACGCCGGCTTCGACGGGCTCACCGTCGGCTCGCACCCCGTCGCCGACTCGCTCGGCTACCCGGACGGGGAGAACACCCCGGTCGAGCTGTACTTCCAGGTCGTCGCACGCATCACCTCCGCGGTCAGCGTCCCGGTGTCGGTGGACGTCGAGTCCGGCCTCGGACTCCCGCCCGCCGAACTCGTCCAGCACGTCCTGGAGGCCGGCGCCGTCGGCGTGAACATCGAGGACACCGTCCACACCGAGGACCGTTACCGCAGCCCCGAGGAACACGCCGCCTACATCGCCGCCGTCCGCGCCTCCGCCGAGGCACAGGAGGTGCACCTGGTCATCAACGGACGGACCGACGCCTTCACCAAGGACGGCGAGGAGGAGGCGAAACTTGAGGACGCCCTCACGCGGCTTCGCCTGCTCGAGGAGGCGGGGGCGGACTCCCTGTACCCCGTGCTGATCCCCTCCACCGAGGTACTGCAGCGCATCCTCGACGAGGTGTCGACGCCCGTGAACGTCACCGCGCACCCGCGCTCCGGGGCAATTCCTGGGTCGATGAACCTTGCCGACGCCGCCCGTGCCGGAGTCGGCCGGATCTCCTTCGGCCCGCTGCTGCAGGCGGCCCTGGCGGACACCACCCGTGAACTGCTCGGCGACTGGAAGGACGTCTCCGGCGGCGACGCCTAGTCTGCGGCCGACCTCGGCACGGACGTCAGCGACCACGGCGTCGAACTGCTGGACCGCTGGGTCGACCTCACCGTCCGGCGCTTCTCGCTGGACTGACATATGTTGACACTGCTCACGCGGGGCACTACCGTACACAGATGTAAGCACCGTCAACTAGTGAAAGGTCATCCCCATGGCCTCCCAGCCGAACACCACCGCGACCACCGCGACCAACGCAGACACGGTTTCCGTCACCCTCGGCGAGCGCACCGTCCGGGTCCCCGCCGGCGGCCTGTACGACCGCTACCGGATGAACCCCGACCTCGACGAGATCGCCAAGGACCCCCGGGTCAGCAGCGTCGACTTCTTCCGGGACCTCACCAAGACCAGGGTGGACTCCCCCATCGGCGAGACCTGGACACCGAACTTCTACTACCGGATCTCCACGGCCCGGATCGGTTTCCTGGGAAAGACCAGCGCCGCCCGCAGGAGACTCCCCGCCGAACTCGACCCACTCGAGGTCGCCCCCGGCCTGGCCCTCGGGTTCGTGATGTTCTTCCGCTACGACGTCGCCGACATCGACTTCTACTGCGAGACGGCCGTCGGAGTCGCCGTGCGCCCCGCCCGCCACGGCAAGGTCGGCGTCGCCGACCTCGCCACCGGACTGGGCAACAACCACCTGCACGCCCACGTCCTGTCCCTGCCGGTCACCACCGACATCGCCCAGGTCCGCGGCCACGACGGCTACGGGTTCCCCAAGTGGGTCACCGACATCGACGTGGACATCGACGAGAACCGCGTCGCCGCACAGGTCCTCAACGACAACGGCGGCAACGACCTGTCCCTGAACGCCCCCACTCCCCGGCAGCGGCGGTACCGCTCCGGGGAGCACGTCGGGTCCCTGACGTCCTACACACGGATCGACGGCAACTGGCACTCCACCCTCACCCAGACCAACATGCTGTCCGGCGGGGTGACGACACTGCCCCGCGGCATCGACCTCACGCTCGGTGCCGGGCGCGTGTCAGACGACGTCCGTTCGCTCGGGTTCCTCCGCCCCGTCCAGTTCGAGGTCGCCACCGAGTCCCAGCTCGCCCTGCACATGCCGACGCCGATCTCCGTCGCCGCACGCTGAGAAAGGAACACCACCATGACAACCGCACAGACCACCCGCCCAGGAGCCGGCCCGTCGTCCCCGGAATTCCTCGAGCAGCTGACCCGCCGCGTGCAGGTCGCCGACCCGGACCGTGTCATCGAGGTGACCAACGCGATGACCGGTGAGCCCATGGGCACCGTCCCCGCGTCCACCCCGGAGGACGTCGCCGCCGCCGCGGCGCGTGCCCGCGAACGTCAGGCCGCGTGGGCGGCCCGTCCGGTCACGGAGCGGGCGGCCGTCCTGATGCGCTTCCACGACCTGGTCCTGGAGCGCCAGGACGAGGCGCTCGACCTGATCCAGCAGGAGAACGGCAAGGCCCGGCGCCACGCCTTCGAGGAGATCATGGACGTCGCCATGACCTCCCGCTACTACGCCCACACCGCGGCCGGCTACCTCAAGCCGCGGAAGCGTCAGGGAGCACAGCTCGCACTGACCAAGGTCGTCGAGGTGCACCACCCCAAGGGGCTGGTCGGGGTGATCTCCCCGTGGAACTACCCGCTCACCCTGGGCATCAGCGACGCGCTGCCGGCCCTCGTCGCCGGCAACGCCGTCCTGGCCAAGCCCGACCAGCAGACCCCCTTCGCCGCCCTGTGGGCTGTCCAGCTCCTCGAGGAGGCCGGGCTGCCGGAGGGGCTGGTGCAGGTCGTCACCGGCCGGGGCTCGGAGCTCGGCGAGTCGATCATCGCCAACTCCGACTTCCTCATGTTCACCGGTTCCACCGCCGTGGGGCGCACGGTCGCCGCCCAGGCCGCGGAGCACCTCATCGCCTACTCCATGGAGCTCGGCGGCAAGAACGCCATGCTCCTGCTGGACGACGCCGACCTCCGCCAGGCCGTCAGCGGCGCCGTACGTGCGGCCTTCTCCAACACCGGCCAGTTGTGCATCTCCATCGAGCGCATCTTCGTGCCCGACGCGCTCTGGGACGAGTTCACCACCCGGTTCGTCGCCGCCACCCGGAAGATGACGCTGTCGCCGAACCTGGACTACTCCGCGAACATGGGCTCCCTGGTGTCCGAGAAACAACTCGCGACGGTCAGCGGGCACGTGCAGGACGCCCGGGACAAAGGTGCCACCGTCCTCGCCGGAGGACGGGCCCGCCCGGACCTCGGCCCGCTGTTCTACGAGCCGACGATCCTCACCGACGTCACCGAGGACATGACCGTCTTCGCCGAGGAGACCTTCGGCCCCGTCGTCTCCCTGTACCGTGTCCGCGACGAGGAGGAGGCGATCCGACTGGCCAACGACTCCGAGTACGGGCTGAACTTCAGCGTCTGGTCACGCGACCGGAAGCACGGACTGCGCGTCGCCGAGCGACTCGAGGCCGGCACCGTGAACGTCAACGATGCCTACGCCCCCGCCTGGGGATCCGTCGACGCGCCGATGGGCGGGATGAAGGCCTCCGGGGTGGGACGCCGCCACGGCGAACACGGCATCATGAAGTACACCGAACCCCAGAGCATCGCCGTGGAGCGGCTGCTCCCGGTCGGTGCACCGGACTGGGTGAACGCCGGAATCTACGCGCGGATCATGACCGCTGGTCTACGCCTGCTCAAGAACCTCCCGGGGGTGAAGTGACCGTGGCACACACCATCCTGATCACCGGCGCAAGCTCCGGGCTGGGCGCCGAGTTCGCCACACAGTTCGCCGCCCGTGGCGTCGACCTCGTCCTCGTCGCCCGACGCGAGGGCCGCCTGAACGACCTGGCCGCCCGGCTCTCGGCACGGCACGGCACCACGGTCTCCGTGATCGCCGCGGACCTGTCGGCACCGGACGCCGCGGCGTCCCTCGTCGACGAGCTCGACCGCCGCGACCTGCACGTCGACTCGCTGATCAACAACGCCGGTTTCGGCATGGGCGGCCAGTTCGTCGAGGAGGATCCGCGACGCCTGCGGCAGATGATCGACCTCAACGTCGGTCTGCTCACCGACCTGACGCGCCTGCTGCTTCCGCAGCTCACCGCATCCCCCCACGGCATTCTGGTCAACGTCGCCAGTACCGCGGCCTACCAGCCGACACCCGGCATGGCCGCCTACGGTGCGACGAAGGCCTACGTCCTCTCCCTCACCGAGGCGATCGCCTACGAGACACGGACGACGCCGCTGCGCGTCCTGGCGCTGAGCCCCGGCGCCACGAAGACCGAGTTCTTCGAGGTCCTCGGCGGTGGCGGCGGGCTCGAGAACAGCGCCTCCGCCGCCGGCATGGTCCAGACGCCCGAACAGGTCGTCTCCCTCACACTCCGGGAGCTCGACCGGCGCAGGCCGCGGCCGAGCGTGGTGTCGGGACGGAAGAACGCACTCGTCGCTGCCGCGGCACGGCTCGCCCCCCCGCAGGATCACCCTGGCGATCGCGGGACGGATCACGCAGTAGGGACGGTAACGGCGGACCCACCTGTCGTCTGAGCCACCGTACAGGTCACGCAACAGCGAAAATCTGACCTGAGCGGTGGCTCAGACGACAGGACCGGGGTGGTGGGGCACCCCCCGCCCGCCCACCTACTCCTCGATCTCCAGGACGTCCCGCAGGTGCGCGACGGCCTGGGTGACGGGTTCGAGGGAGATGTTCTCCGGGTTCGCGTTCATGGGTCGTCCTTTCCAGAGGTTCTCTAGCTGAGGGTGGAGACGAGCGTTTCTGCGAGCTTCTTGGAGGACTGCGGGTTCTGGCCGGTGAAGAGGTTGCCGTCCTGGACCACGTGGGGACGGAACGGGATCAGCGCCTTGTCGTAGTCGGTGCCGATCTCCGTGAGCTTGTCCTCCAGCAGCCAGGGGGCCTTCTTCGCGAAGGAGTTGATGAGCTCCTCACGGTTGGAGAGCCCGGTGACGTGGCGTCCGGCGAAGGGGGTCCTTCCCTCCTCGTCGACGGTGGCGAGCAGCGCCGCGGGGGCGTGGCAGAGCAACGCCAGGGGTTTGCCGGACGCGAGGCGGTCGGTGAGGAGTTTGCCCGAGATCTTGTCGAACGCCAGATCCTCCATGGGACCGTGCCCACCGGGGTAGAACACCAGGTCGTAGCCGTCGAGCTCGTCCGCGGTGATCGCGTGCAGGTCGGCGGTGTTCTCCAGGACCGGGGCGAGCTCCCCGAGCTTCGCCCGGAACTTCTTGACCGTGTGGGGAAGGACGCCGCCGGTGAGCCCCAGGCTGAGCTCGTCCACGACCGGTGTGGCCGCGCCCGGGGTGGCGACGGTGACGTCGAATCCGGCGCCGGTGAAGATCTCGTAGGGGACGAGGAATTCCTCGGCCCAGAAGCCGGTGGGATGTTCGGTTCCGTCGGTCAGGGTCCAGTGCCGTGCCGCGGTGACTGCCATCAGGACGTTGATCATGGAGATGTACCTCTCGTGGTCGCACGTGGGGCAGGAGACTCTGCCGCGGCACGGTGGTCAGTGGCGTCCCGGCACGCGAGGCCGGGGCACGGTCCAGGGTAAAACCAGATGTGAGCGCTGTCAACACCTCGCGGCCGCAGAAAAGTTCTAGCGTCGTGCACGCCAGCCCCCGAAAAACGTGCCCGGAGCTAGAACAATTCCGCCGCGGGATACCGGAACCGCGAGGACCCCTACCCGACGAGACCCAGAACCGCGCGGAACGCCCCCCGGACCCGCTCGTACATCTCCTCCGCCGGCTCCTGCGACAGCTTGCCGTCCAGGTGGAGCGAGGCGAGGCCGTGGGCGGTGCTCCACAGGCCGGTGGCCAGGTCCTCGACCGCGGCCCCGGGGTACACGGTCCGGAGGTTCTCCGACAGTGCGTACCGCAGCAGCCCGGCCGCCCGCACCCGGTCATCGTCCTGATCGTCACACTCCGTACCGAACATCAGCCGGAACATGCGGGGACGCTCCACCGCGAACCGGACGTAGGCGACGGCGAACTCCGGGAGTTCCTCGGGCGTGGTCGGCGCTCCACGGCCGGCGAAGAGATGCTCACCGAGCGCCAGGAACCCCTGGGCGGCGACCGCCGACTCCAGACTGGCCCGGTCGGAGAAGTGCCGGTAGGGAGCGGTCTGAGACACACCCGCCCACCGCGCGACGGCCCGCAGTGAGAAGTTCTCCCCCTGCTCGAGCATCTCGACGGCGGCGTCTATCAAGGCCTGCCGGAGATTGCCGTGGTGGTAGCTCTGCGCTGCCGCCGACCCGGAAGTTGACATCGCTAACGTCCTCCTGTCTTTATGTAAGCAGCGTACACATGCCCCGTCAGCAAGGAAAATCATGCCACATCCACACCCGCTTCCGGCGCACCCCTCGCCGGCCCGCCGACATCGTCGCGCTGCTCACCGATGATGTCCTCGGTCAGACCCGCGAGTCGTCCTCACTCGACCCGTACATGGTGGCGCTCACGGAGATCGACGCAGATCCGGCCCACTTCCTGCTGATCGTGCGTGAGGGCCGGGACGACCGGGACGGCGGCCCTGCGGTCGCCACGATGCAGCTCACCATCGTGCCGGGGATGTCGAGGGGTGGGGCGAAGCGGCTGCAGATCGAGGCCGTCCGCGTCGCCGCCGGCACCCGTGGCACCGGGCTCGGGTCAGCACTGTTCGACTGGGCGCACGACTACGGCCGCACCCGTGGCGCGACCCTGGCCCAGCTGACCTCGGACGTCACGCGCACCGACGCCCACCGCTTCAACGGGCGGCTGGGCTACACCGCCAGCCACCAGGGGTTCAAGCTGATCCTGTGATGCGGCGGCCACCGCGCCGACCTATAGTCAGGGCCTGACATGTCCTGTTCCACCCCTCACGAGCGGATCCACGAATGAGAATCATCGACGGGCGCGACTGGTCGCCTGAAGGCACCGTGACCACCTGGCTGCCGTCCGACGCCATGACCGCCGCCGACGCCGTAGCAGACCGCACGGACGACCCCACCCCGGCGTCCTTCCTGCAGACCGACCATGTCCGCGGCGTGCTGGCGGGACGGGCACAGGGGCGTCGCCACCACGCCTACACCTGTTCGGTGGCGACACTGCCCGGCGTCCCCGACAAGGAACGCCTGACCCGCGCGGTCAACGACGTCGTCGCCGCGCACGAGGGTCTGCGGTCCACGCTGTCGGTGGACGGCGATGCACCGGACGGTTCGATCCGCCGTCGGACACTGCCGGCGGGTGCCGTCGACCTCGTGCCGACGCCGGTCACCGGGTCGTCCCCCACGACGATCACCGACCTGCTCGCCACCACCGCCGTCTTCGACCACGTGCCCGCTCTCGCGGTCGTCACGGTGGCACGGGAGGACGGCCGGTCCTTCGACCTGCTGCTCGCCCTGGACCACGCCTCCGGCGACGGGATCTCCCAGATGACCGGGCTGCTGGAACTCGTCGCCCGCTACACCGGCGCCACGGGGGACGCCGCACAGGCGCTGACCGCCGCGGCGCACCCGAGCTTCCTCGACTACGTCCGCGAGGAGTACACCCGGGCGGCGACCGTGGGGGACGACTCCCCCGGCGTGCAGGCCTGGCGCGGCCTGTTCGAGGTCACCGGCGGGCGGGTGCCCGGTTTCCCGCTGCCCACCGGCATCGTCGACGGCGAACCGCAGCCGGTCGTCGGCATCAACGGCGAGCTGGCTGACCGGGACCTCACCGACCGGTTGCGCACCCTCGCCCGCGACCACGGCGTGAGTTTCAGCACCGTGGTGTACGCCGCCCTCGGTCTGGCGCACGCGCGGCTCACCGGCGAGGACCACTACGCCACCGTGGTGGTCGCCGCCACCCGTGGCCGACGGTACGCCCTCTCCCAGGGGTGGTTCTGCAACTTCACCCCGCTGTACTTCCCCGTCACCGGCACCACGGTGCAGGAAGTCCTGCCCGAGGTCGTGAGCGCCCAGGCGCGACTGAAGGCGGCGCTGGACGAGCCGGTGCACGCCTCACTGGGACACCTGATCCTCAGCGGTCAGGTGGACCCGTCGGTGATGGGCAGCCCGCAGATGGTGACCTACCTCGACCTCGGCTGGTTCGAGGAGCCGGAGGGCGCCGACATCCGCCTGTTCACCGGTTTCGGCAGGACCGCCAACGCCAACCTGTGGGTCCACCGCAACGCCGACGGACTCGGCATCGGGTCGCAGGCCCCGGACAACCCGACGGCGCGGGAGTCGGTGGCGACCTACATCGCCACGGTCCACGACATCCTCGCCGGAACCGTCGCCGATCCCGGCACCGACTGACCGCCGTGGACGTCACCTACCTCGACCATGTCCACCTGGCCGGGCCGTTCGTGGAGCTGGAGCCGCACTGGCACGGGGTCCCGCAGGACGACGGCCCACCGCTGGGCTTCAACCAGCGCAACCATCTCGCCGCCGTCGCCGCGTCGGGCCGGTCGACCTGGATCGGCGGGACGGTCGACATCGGCGGGCCCGACGGTGCCCCCGCATGGTCGGACACCGAACTGGCCGATGCGGTGCGCAGCGTCGTCGCCGGTGCACCCTCCCTGCGCCGCGTCGCCTCGGGCGATGCCCACGTCCCGTTCCCGCCGGACGCGCTGACGGTCGTGGTCGGTCCGGTCCGTCCTGCCCCTCCGGTGGAGTTGGCGGCACGGATCGCGACGGCCTGTCTGCCCGGCGCGGTGCCGGGTGTCTACGCTGCCCGGGCCGGGACGGCCCTGCTGTTCGCGGTGGACCACGTGCACGGCGACATGCTCAGCATCGACCTGGTGCTGCGGCGGCTGTGGGATGCGCTTCACGGCCGTTCGGTGGCCGAGCCCGACACCACGTCACCTGTACCCGCCGTCGTCCCCGGCAGTGATACCGCGCTGGATGTCGCGCTGGATGTCTGGCTGGATCCCGCGCTGGATGTCTGGCGGAGGTTCTTCACCCTCACCGACGGCCACGTCCCCGCCTTCCCGGTGCAGCTCAGCACGGGGATGACCGAGCCGGTGCACGACGTCCGGCCCCTCACCCGCGCTCCGGCGATCACGGGCGACCTGGACCGCAGGACCTTCGCCACGATCCTCACCGCGCTGGCGGAGGCGGTGGAGCCGGTGACCGGCTCCCCGGAGTTCGCCACGGTCATCCCGGTGCACACCCGCGGGCGGCGGGACGATCCGCGCCACAACGTCGTCGGCTGGATGGTCAGCAACGCTCCCGTCGTCGCCCGGGCCGGCGACGTCGAGACGACGGCGGGCTGGTTGCGCGACGCGGTGACCGTGGCCGGCCTCCCGCTGGAGACGATGATCCGGGAATGCCGACCGGTACTGCCGGACGGTGTAGTGCCGATGGTCTCCTACATGGACTTCCGTCACCGTGGCGACCCGTTGCCGCAGGCACGGTACATCTCGTCGACGTCGCCCACCGACACCGCCCAGCTGTGGTTCTCCCGTACCCGCGACGGCCTGGCCGTCCGCGCGAAGTACCCGGACACGCCGGTGTCCTGCCAGGTCATCGGTGGGGTGCTGGACCGTCTGGAGGCGGCGTTGCACCGTGACCAGAAATAGACCGGGGACCGCCGGCATCCGTGTCCGACGACGGGTGGCAGACCTGACGGCCCGGCGGCAGAGGCGACGGTCGTTCTGGACCCCCGACACCGACCGGTGCTTCTGCCACCGGGCCATTGCCTCTGCCACGGCGGGTCAGGGGTGGTTCACCGGCCTGGTCGACCGGGGCTCTGACGCAACCTGGGACGCAACACGGACCGCCGCAACAGTCTCGTCCCGGCTGAGCCCGGAGACATCGACACCGGTGAATTCACTCCGGATCCACTCTGCCTCGCGGAAGTCAGGGAATCTGCTCAGCCGCCACCGGTGCGCGTCGGGTTCCTCGGTGTCGTCGACGACGCGACGGCGGTGCTCCCCCGGATCGATGTGCAACGCCACGGGTGTGAGGTGCACCGTCGGGTCAAGGCCAGTCATGATCTCTGACCAGTACTCCTCGACGGTAATGGTCTGGGGGACGATGACGAGGGACGGGCCGTCGTCCGGCAGTTCCCGGAGCACAGCGTTGAGTGTGGCGGCGACGAGGTGTCGCCACGCGGGCCACTCCTGGAAGTCACGCACCGGGGCCACCGGCTGAAGGACCGGGCGCAGCAGGGCACCGACCTCCTCGGGGTCGACGATGACCGCGCCCGGGGTCTGTTCGGCCAGCAGCCTCGCGGCGGTCGTCTTCCCCGTACCGAAGGCGCCGTTGAGCCAGATGACGTGGTTCCGTTGGGGATGCATGTGCGTAGCGTAACCTGCGCACCCGGAGCGCCGGACTGTTACTGAGCACATGAGGCAGACAAGGCGGAAAAGTCTGTTCCCGTGTCCCTGCGAGTCCCCAGAACCGACACGGCAACAGACTTTTCCGGCGGTCCTTTTCCCCGGATCGGGGCCTACAGCCACCGCGTGACGTCGCGCCCCCACTCCAGCCCCCACCGTTCCAGCTCATCCCTGACCAGCCCCAGCAGGTGCGTCGCATCGCGCACGTGGGCGGGGTCGAGCGAGGTGAAGGACAACGACAGCGATTCGCCCGTCCGCACCGCCCACGCACTGACCCCTCCCTTCCTGGCCGCGAGGTCGCGGGCGGACCCGGCGCGGATCACCGACCGCAGGGCGACATCACAGCCAGTCTGCCCCGTCCCATGCTCCGTCCCGTGATCCGGCCTGCCGTCCAGCCCGAGCGCGGTGAAGGCGCCCGACGGTTCCCCCAAGTTCGAGGCCAGGCACAACGGTGTGGTGGACCCGGCGGCGACGCGACGGACCACGACGTCGGGCAGCACCTGGGCGATCTGCGCCATCGCGGCGACCGTGTCCGGGCCCGTACGGGTGGCGACCTCCCGGTACGCCGCTTTCGCTGCAGCCCTCAGTTCCCCGAGGTCGTTGTAGCGTCCCGGGTCGAGGCGGACACGGACCGTGGCACCGGTGGTGGCGTTGGCACGCAGGTCCAGATCACCTTCACCGTCGTCGTCCCGGACCGACATCGGTACGGCGAGAGGCACGGTGTCCCCCTCGCGGACTCGACCCGAGCCGACGAGAACCCCCAGCGTGACGGCCTGGAACAGCGTGTTGGCCGTACCACCGCGGGAGGACGCCACGGCATCGAAGCGTGCGGCGTCGATCCGCACCGCCACCGTGGGCACCACCGCCGGGCCGTCGGACGCAGGTCTGTCACCGTCCGGGACGGGCGTCCCGCCGGCCGTGGACCTCAGCAGCGACAGTGCCGCCCGTCCGGACGCGGTGATCAGGGACAGCGCGTCCCGCATGCTGTCGCCGGGGCGTTCCCGGCGGCGTGGTGTCCTCACCTGCCCGGTGACAGCCTCGGTGACAGCCCGGATCATCGCGGCACCGTCGGCGACGACGTGGCTGCGCACCAGGGAGACGGTGACGTGGCCGTCGGTGGTGGGCACGGCGCTGAGCTCCCAGGCCGGTCCCCGCACACTGTCGATGTCGGCCTCGAGCCGGTCGTGGAGCCAGTCCGTGACCTCCTCCGGGGCCACCGGCTCACGGTCGATCCGGATCCGGCCGGCACGCGGGGTGTACGTCCACCGGTCGCGGACGGGTCCGCGTGTGCGCCGGACCAGGCGCGACAGTCGTCCGCCGGTGAGGCGCCGTCCCACCTCGGCGACGTGGTCGAGCGCCTCCTGTCCTCCTGCCGTCCGCCAGATCACCTGGGGGACGACCGGGATACCCGTCACCTGTTCCATGACGACGAACAGGTGGTCGTCGGACGTGAGCCGTTGCCCGGAACGCAGCTCGGTCACCGGTCAGTCACCGGCTCAGGCCTCGTGCACGGTCGAGGTCGCGCCCACCGGTGTACCGAAGGGTGCCGACGATGCGTCACCGGTGTCCACCACACTGTGCAGGACGGCGAAGTACTCGGCGACCAGGGCCCGCACCGAACTGCGGGTGCAGGGGGCGTCGGGGTAGCGCATCGAGATGTTCACCCCACCCGTGGTCCGGACGATCCAGATGTAGACGTCGGTGGAGCTGTAGGCGACCCCGCGCAGCGTCCGGTCGTGCGGAGTCCAGTCATCGGCGCCGGGGATGAACCGGGTGTCGACGTAGGACACCACGAACCGCGGCGGCTCAGCGACACCGAGCAGCTCCGCGACCTTCGGGTACGGGTAGGCGACGAGGTCACGGTTCTCCTTCACCGCCGCCGTCGTCGCGGACACCGCCTCCGAGAACGCCCCGCCGCGCGGCATGGGGTCCTCCACCGGCATCAGCCCGACGAACCAGCCGGCGGACAACGCGAACTCCGCGGAGGTCCGGGTGTGCATCGGCATGACGTAGCGGAAGGTGTCCCCGCACAGGCCGTCACGGTCGGCGCGAGCGGCGGCGACCTTGAGCGCCGCCAGCAGGCCGGTGACCTGACTGCCGCCGTAGCGCTTGCTGAGCTGGCCGAAGACGGTGGCGTCCACCTCGCCGAGCAGCCACATCGACGTACTGACCTGCCGCACGTCCCGCTCCTCGTCGGCGTGGGCACCGGCCAGGGGCAGACGCGGGGTGGCGGAGGCGGTCTCGGCGGCACCGGCGCCGGCCCCGACCAGGAAGTCGCGCCACCGCTGGACCACGGGGTGGTCCACGGTCAGGCTGTCGGCGAGGTCGCGCTCCACCCGGCTGTAGTCCACGTGGGACCCGGCCAACGGCAGCTCCGGGTTCCGTCCGGCCACCTGTGCGGCGTAGATCTCCCGCAGTTCGGCGATGGAGACGATCTGCGTGTAGGCGTCCATCACCGCGTGGTCGGCGGCGAAGACGACGGTGAACCACGCACCGTCCCGGCTGCCGAGGGCGACGGCGGGGTCTGCCGCCGCCTCCTCGTCCGGGCCGACGGTGGCGACGGTGAGGTGCGGCCAGCTCAGTGCGGAGACCCCGGTGGCGAAGTGCCGCTCCAGGAACTCGTGGACGCCGGCGGCGTCCGGCAGATGGCCGACCGTCTGTGCGGTGACGTCGACGGCGTCGGCCGGGAGCGTCTGACGGTGCAGTGCGGCACCCTCCACGCCGGTGTCCCCGGCGGCGCCGGCGACCGCGGTCGTGCGGTAGGCCTCGTGCCGCACCATCCACAGTCGCAGGGTCGCGCTGAACGCCTCGGCGTCGAAGGGGTGGTGGATGCGGAAGGCCGTGCCGATCCAGTTGTCGCCGCGCGGTGCACCGGCCTGTGCGGTCTGCTCACCTGTCGACGGGGAGGTCAGCGATTCCCGGACGTGGGCTTCGTGGTTGCAGGACAACGGGCGCGGGTCGACGGCCCAGCGGTCGGTGGCGGTGGGGGTCCAGGTCGTGACGTGGCCGGCGTGCAGCCGGTAGGCCGAGAGTTCGGTGTATTCCATGGACGAGAGGTCCTTTCCTGGATCAGGGGTGAGGTGAAGCGGGAACGGGCGGGAACGTCAGGGCTCTGTGATAACACGCTCCGGCGCCGGGCGCAGCCGGTGGAGACCGCTTCGTGACTGAAGACACAGACCGGCCAGGCAGGACGTTCTATTCACCCGCGTCCTTGTCGGCGAAGCGGGGATGGTCGAGTTTCCAGGTGATCACGGCGATCACGGTGGACATCAGGGCCAGGGCGGCCAGGGAGTTGTGCGTGCCGATGGAGTGGAAGACGGTGCCGCCGAGCACGATCCCGGCGAGGAAGCCGGCGTAGGTCACGACCTGCGCGACCCACACCCACCGCCGCACCCCGGACAGGTGCAGGGCGAACCCCTGCCCCATCTTCACCAGGGTGCCGGTGACATAGGACAACGGCATGGCGACCTGGTTCTGACGGCTGATCGAGGTGTTCAGCGCCCCGAGCCCGAAGGCGAGCGACAGGATCGGGACGACGCCGAGCGGGGCGTCGGAGTCGTTGGTTAGCACGTCGACCAGCCAGGCGACGTAGGCGGCGGCCATCGTGACCAGTGTGGCTCCGTGCCGGGACTTCTTCCACCAGTGGATACGCGCCAGCGTGGCGGCCATGACGCCCACCACGAACGCGGCCACGGTGGCCAGGGCACCGAGTCCGAGAATGTGGTTGCCCTTGAAATGCTCGAGGATCATGCGCTCGGTGTTGCCGGTCATGAAGGTCACGTACCAGCCGGAGGTGTGCAGCCAGGCGGCCGCTCCCATCGCTCCGGCGAGTCCGGCGAGGACGATGCCGAGGTACATCTCGCGTCGGTCGTAGTACGGGCCGAGGGCAGGGTGCCGTGGGGACATGTGGAGAGCTTTCGGTGAGGGGGACAGGAAGCGCGATACTACCGGGACGGTGTCTCCCCCACACCGGACCTCACGTTCCGGCACACTGGGGCGTCTACCCGGTACATCGACAGGATGACCGGACAAGGTGGTGGTTGGCATGACGACACGACACACACAGGTGGAGACACCGTTGGGCGAACTCACGGTGGTCGCCGAGGACGACGGGGTGTCCGGCCTGTACTTCCCCGGGCACACCTACCTGCCCGACGAGGCGATGTTCGGTGAGGCCGTCGAGGCGCCGCAGGACGCCCTCCTGGACACCGCCGCCGCCCAGCTCGCCGAGTACTTCTCCGGACGCCGGACGTCCTTCGACGTCGCGGTCACCACCCACGGCGACGACTTCTCCGAGAGGGTGTGGGCGATGCTCCGGCAGATCCCGTACGGCGAGACCACCACCTACGGGGCGCTCGCCGCCCGACTCGGGAACCCGCACCTGGCCCAGCGCGTCGGCCAGGCCGTGGGCCACAACCCGGTCAGCATCATCGTCCCGTGCCACCGGGTGGTCGGTGCCGACGGTTCCCTGACCGGCTTCGCGGGCGGGATCGAGCGCAAACGTCGGCTGCTGGAACTGGAGGAACCGGCGGACGTCACCGCCTCCCGGCTGTTCTGAACCACGTCCGGCACCAGGCGTAGCGTGGGGAGGTGAACGGGGCGACAACCCCGCGTTCAGTTCTCGAAGAAGGAGCAGCAATGCGAGCAGTGTCCTACGTCCGGAACAACACCGTCGAGGTGCAGGAGAAGCCCGTTCCGGAGATCGAGGCCGACGAGGTCCTGCTGAAGGTCTCCGGTGCCGGCCTGTGTCACTCGGACCTGCACATCATCGGCGGGGGCGACGACAGCCCCCTGGTCGGGTCCACGCTGGGCCACGAGGTCGCCGGTGTGGTGGAGAAGACCGGCGACGCGGTGACCGGGTGGAACGTCGGCGACAGCGCCCTGGTGGCGCTCGTCCTCAGCTGCGGGGAGTGCGACAAGTGCCTGGCCGGCCGTGACAACGAGTGTGAGGTCGCCAGCCCGCGCGGCTCGGCGGCACCGCTGTCCCCCGGCATCGGCTCCCCGGGCGGCATGGCCGAGTACCTCGCGGTGAAGACACACCACCTCGACCCGCTCGGTGACCTGGATCCCACCACATCCGCACCGTTGGCGGACGCCGCACTGACACCGATGCACGCGGTCAACAGTGTCCGTGACCGTCTCGTCGGTGGAGCGACCGTGGTGACCATCGGCATCGGCGGTCTCGGCCACATCGGCCTGCAGATCCTGTCCGCCACCACCGGGGCGCGCATCATCGCGCTGGACACCGACAAGGACAAGGTCGACTACGCCGCGTCCCACGGTGCGGATGTCGCGTTGGTGAGCGACGCCGACGCCGCCTCCCGCATCATGGAGGAGACCGACGGACGCGGCGCGGACGTCGTCCTCGACTTCGTGGGTGTGCAGCCCACCGTCGACCTCGCGCTGTCCGTCATCGGCGTCGGTGGGGCGATCCGGTTCGTCGGTCTCGGCGGCGGGAAGTTCACCTACGACGCCGACAGCTCCGCCCTGCCGTGGGGCGTGAACATCGAGCGCTCCTACGGCGGCACCCGCGCCGACATGCGCCAGGCCGTCGCACTCGTCCAGCAGGGCAGGCTGCACGTGGAGACCACGACGTACCCCCTCGACGACGCCGTGCGGGCCTTCGACGACCTGCGGGACGGCAAGGTCAGCGGACGTATCGTCCTCGTACCCTGAGTCCCCTGAGTCCCCTGAGTCCCCTGAATCCCTTTCCCCATGACATCCCACGATCCGCCCTCCCTGTTTGAACCGGACGACAGCGCACGGCCCCTGGCCGACAGGTTGCGTCCACGGTCGTTGCCGGAGGTCGTGGGACAGGACCATCTCCTGGGCCCCGAGGGGCCCGTCGGACGGATGGTTTCGGCGCACCGCCTGGTGTCGATGGTGCTGTGGGGGCCACCCGGGTGCGGCAAGACCACGATCGCCCGACTGCTCGCCGACGCGACGGGCCTCCACTTCGTTGCACTCTCGGCGACGTTCTCGGGTGTCTCCGAACTGCGCAAGGCCTTCCAGTCCGCACAGAAGCGCAGGGAGATCGGGCAGGGCACACTGCTGTTCGTCGACGAGATCCACCGTTTCAACCGCGCCCAGCAGGACTCGTTCCTCCCCTACGTGGAGGACGGCACGATCGTCCTCGTGGGCGCGACCACGGAGAACCCCAGCTTCGAACTCAATGCGGCGTTGCTCTCACGGTGCCAGGTGTACGTCCTCCACCGGTTGGACGCCACGGCGTTGGCCACGCTGGCGGGCACCGCAGAGGAGGTGTCCGGACGGCCCCTGCCGCTGGACGACCAGGCCCGCCAGGCTCTGCTGGCACTGGCCGACGGCGACGGCCGCTACCTGCTGAACCTCATCGAGCAGGTCCAGGCCGTCCCCGACACCCTGGACGTGGACGGTCTGATGCGGCTCGTGCAGCAGCGTGCACCGGTCTACGACAAGTCGCAGGAGGCCCACTACAACCTGATCTCCGCGCTGCACAAGTCCATGCGTGGCTCCGACCCGGACGCCGCCCTGTACTGGCTGGCGCGCATGCTCGACGGTGGCGAGGACCCATTGTTCGTCGCCCGGCGCCTGGTCAGGTTCGCCACCGAGGACGTCGGTACCGCCGACCCGGAGGCCGTCCACCAGGCCCTGGCCGCCTGGGACGTCTACGAGAGGCTCGGTTCCCCCGAGGGAGAACTCGCCATCGCACAGGCGGTGGCGTACCTGGCGACGGCGCCGAAATCGGTCGCGGTCTACCGCGGATTCACCGCCGCGACCCGGCTGGCGGGACGTACCGGCTCCCTGATGCCACCGGCGCACATCCTCAACGCCCCGACCCGTCTGATGAAGGACCTCGGCTACGGCGACGGCTACCGCTACGATCCCGACACCGAGGACGGATTCTCCGGCGCCGACTACTTCCCGGACGGCCTGGACCGGCAGACGCTCTACGAGCCGACGGGGAACGGGCACGAGAAGACGATCCGTGACCGGCTTTCAGGATGGGAGCACCTGCGAAACGGCGGTGGATGAGTTCGCGGGGGCGCCCGGACCTCACATCCGGCCCGTCCGGTGCGACTACCGTGTGATGACAATGACAACACCGTTCGAGCAGGCCGTCACGCGGCACGGAGCCACCGTGCTGCGGGTCTGCCGTGCCGTCCTGGGGCCCGGACACGACGCCGACGACGCCTGGTCCGAGGCCTTCCTCGCCCTGCTGCGCGCGTGGCCGGACCTGGAGGACGGGACGAACGTGGAGGCCTGGCTGGTGCGCGTCGCCCACCGCAAGGCCGTCGACGTCACCCGCCGGCGCGGACGCCAGGCCGTCCCCACCGGTGAGCTCCCCGAGCAGGCCTCTCGGCTCGGCAACCCCGGTGCCGACGACACGGCCGTCTGGGAGGCGGTGGCGGCACTGCCCGAGCGCCAACGCCTCGCCGTGGCCTACCACTACCTCGGCGGGCTGCCCCATGCCGAGACCGCCGCCCTGATCGGCGGCACTGCCGCTGCGGTCCGCCGGGCCAGCGCGGACGGCATCCGGACGCTACGACGGACGTACCTCACCGAAGGAGAACAGCCATGACCGACGTGACGAACGACCTGACCGACTTCCCGGTGACAGCCTCCGACCTGGCGCGCCTGCGGTCCCGTCTCGCCGACGACGCCGAGGCCTCGGGCATCCTCGACGTCGCGTACCGCACTGTCGACTCCCCGATCGGTCCGCTGCTCCTCGCCGCCACACCGAAAGGGCTGGTCCGTGTGGCATTCGGCCGGGAGGACTTCGACACCGTGCTGACGGCGCTGGCCGACAGGGTCAGCCCACGGGTGCTGGAATCCCGACCCCGTCTGGACGCCGTGGCCACCGAACTCGACGAGTACTTCTCGGGGCGTCGGCAGGAGTTCGACCTGCCCCTGGACTTCACGATGTCCTCCGGCTTCCGGCAGGACGTGCAGCGTTACCTCCCCCACATCGGTTACGGGCAGACACAGTCCTACAAGCAGGTCGCCGAGGGCGTCGGAAACCCGAAGGCCGTACGGGCGGTGGGCACCGCCTGCGCGACGAACCCCCTGCCCGTCGTGGTCCCCTGCCACCGGGTCCTGCGGTCCGACGGCAGCCTGGGCGGCTACCTCGGCGGGCTGGAGGCGAAGACGCTGTTGCTGGACCTGGAGCGCCCGTCAGGCTCGTGACCGTCGGCGGCGCCGCGTCGTTCCGCCATTGGCTTCATTGGCTTCGTCCCGGATCACGTGTAGTGTGAACGGCGGTTACAGTTTCTGAGTTGTTTTTCCCTTCCGGGTTCCGGGAGGAATCAAGTTCACGGAAGTTGTCTTAGGACGCGAACTGATTCCCCAAGGAACATTCGGTCGACCCAGTGAACGGAACGATCCGGGCACTGACACTGAAGAAGGGACGATCGCATGATCAACGGCACAGTCAAATGGTTCAACGCCGAAAAGGGTTTCGGTTTCATCTCCCCCGAGGACGGCTCGGCCGACGTCTTCGTCCACTACTCGGAGATCCAGGGCGGCGGTTTCCGCAGCCTCGAGGAGAACCAGAAGGTCACCTTCGAGACCGAGGACGGCCGCAAGGGCCCGGCCGCGGTCGGCGTGACCGTCGTCTAAACGAGGTTTCTCGAAACCCCTGCCCCGTCGACTGCGACGGAGCAGGGGTTTTCCTGTGCCGTTACTGTCGTCGCTGCCGTTACTGCCGTCACTGCCGTTATCCGGCCCCCAGGACGATCATCCAGATGGCGATATGGTGCAGACCTGCGGCGATGATGGTCCCGGCGTGGAAGACCTCGTGGAAGCCGAACCAGTGCTCGCTGATTGTCGGCCACTTCAGTGCGTACACCAGGGCACCGAGACTGTAGATGGCACCGCCGGTGATGATGAGGACGAGTTCCGGCACCGTCAGCCCGGCCCACAGGATCTTCATGCCGAGCAGGGCGATCCATCCCAGGCACAGGTAGATCGACACGGACAACCACCGCGGGTGGTTGATCCACAGGATGTTGACCGCGACCGCGAGAAGCGCGGTCACCCAGCACAGGACGAGGATCGGCGCCCTGTTCCCCGGCGCGTCGGCACCGACGAAGACCGGCCCGTAGGTGCCGGCGATGAAAATCGCGATCATGGCATGGTCGGCTCGACGCCACCACTGCACGGAGCCCTCGCTCTTCCAGGGGACGCGGTGGTACAGGGCGGATACCCCCAGCATCCCGGCCAGGCACAAGGCGTAGACGGCCGTCGACACCGCGAGACCGGAGAACCCGGTGTTGGAGAACGACAGGACGGTCAGGCTCGTTCCCGTGCCGAGGAAGAACCAGAACGCGAACAGGTGCAGGTACCCCCGCAGCACGGGACGGGGGCCGCGGTAGAAGACGGTGCGGCGTGCGGACGGCATGTCGTGCCCCTCAGCCACGGCCCGGTTCATTCCGCAGGCGCGGCTCAACACGTGCCGCCGGACGCAGACCTGACTTGTCCCGGTAGAAGTCACGGATGCGGTCCATGTCGGCGGCGATGTCACCGGTGATGTCGATGGTGGGGCCGAGACCCGTGGTCATCGTCGGACGGTCCACGTAGCCCAACGTGACCGGCAACCCTGTCTGCTCGGCGAGCCGGTAGAAACCGGACTTCCAGTGCGTGTGCGGGCCGCGGGTCCCGTCCGGCGTGATGACGATCGCGGTCACCTTGTCCTCACTGACGTGTCGCACGAGATCGCTCACCACCTCGCCCGGCGACTCCCGGTCGACGGCGATCCCCCCGAGGCCACGCATCACGGGACCGCGCCATCCGTCGAAGAGACTGGACTTACCGAGCCACCGGATCCTGATGCCCAACTTCCACGCGATGCCGAGCATCAGGATGAAGTCCCAGTTGGAGGTGTGCGGGGCACCGATGAGGATCGTGGGACGCCGCGGTGCAGGCTCGGAGGCCAGGCGCCATCGACTGATGGACCAGAATGCGCTGGCAATGAGCCTTTTCATCATCTGCCCATGTTACATGGCACGGCGCTCAACCTGCCCCGGTCGAGGCCGCCTGCAGCCTCACCGCCGACCCCGTGGACGACGCTGCCCTGACACGACCACGTGAGGGCGGAATACCGGCCCGTCACCGCCCTGACGTGGTTGTCCCAGACCTCGGGGCACGGGCACCGCGGCGGTGGAGTGCGGGGCGCCGGCCCCTCAGGCGCCCCCGGCGGCGACCAGCAGCACGCTGACCACACCCAGAGCCACCGTGCACAGGGTCAGCGCGATGACCGCACCGGCGGACGCCTGCAACCGGTCAGTGGCGACACCGACGGCCGCGTCACGGTACCGGCGCCGTTGGCCGGCGTAGATCCCCAGGGCCACCAGTGTCAGTCCGGCGGTGACGATGCCGACCGCCGCACCGTGGTGCGGAACCCACCGGAGCGTCATCGCGGCCGCCACGAGATACGCCAGGGAGGTACGGGCCCAGGCCATGCTCGTCCGCTCCGGCTGCAGCCCCGGGTCAGCCAGCGGGATCCGGTCCGCGCCCGGCGGTGACCCCGACACCGGCCCCGGCACCGACCCCGCTGTCACAGCAGCACCAGCACCAGGAGCACCACCGCGACAAGAAGGGCCCCGACCGACAGCACCGGGACGATCGCCGGGGCCGGGAGCGGACGTTGCTCGCGCATGGCACGCTCGACCCGCAGCCACCGGAAGGCGGCACCGGCGGCCAGCAGGATGCCCAGGCAGAGGGCCACCAGTGCCCCGGCATTGCGCAGCTCGACCGGGACGGTGTCCATCGGCAGGGCCTCCAGTGCCACACCGCCGGCGATGAACGCCAGGGCCGTGCGCATCCACGCCAGGAAGGTCCGCTCATTGGCCAGGGTGAACCGCGGATCCGGCTCGTCGCCGGTGGGAAACAGCGCCCTCGCCAGGCCAGAACGGTCACCGTCGCCGGGAGCCGGACGGGAGGCCGGGGTTCCATCTGCGGTTCCATTCACAGTGCTCCAGTCTAAACGGCGGCACCCCGGCCGGAACAGCGCGGTAGTGTCGCCTGTGAGAGGCCCTGCCGGTCAGGGATCCAGCGCACGAGAGGGCTATGCAGCCATGGGTGACGATCGCCGCAACGTTGAGCTCAATCCACTGTTCGCCCGCGTCGGTGAGGCCACGAGCTTCCCCCGCAACCGCATCCCCGAGGCGGAGTCGCTCCCGGAGACCGCGTACCAGGTCATCCATGACGAGGCGATGCTGGACGGCAACGCCCGGATGAACCTGGCCACCTTCGTCGGTACCTGGATGGACGGCTACGCCGACCGCCTCTACCGCGAGGCCTTCGACAAGAACATGGTGGACAAGGACGAGTACCCCGCCACCGCGGACATCGAGGACCGGTGCTGGCGGATGATCGCCGCCCTGTGGAACGCACCGGACCCCGACCAGGCCGTGGGGACGTCCACGATGGGCTCGTCCGAGGCCTGCATGATGGGCGGGCTGGCGCTGAAGCGCCGCTGGCAGCACCGTCGGCGGCAGGACGGTGCCTCCACGGAGCGTCCCAACCTCGTGATGTCCTCGGCGGTGCAGGTCTGCTGGGAGAAGTTCTGCAACTTCTTCGACGTCGAACCCCGCTACGTGCCGGTCACCGAGGAACACAAGGTCTTCGACGGCCATGACCTGGAGAACTACGTCGACGAGAACACCATCGGCGTCGTCGCGATCCTGGGTGTCACCTACACCGGCATGTACGAGCCGGTGAAGGACATCTCCGCCGCGCTCGACCGGATCCAGGAGCGCACCGGTCTGGACGTCCGCATCCACGTGGACGCCGCGTCCGGCGGGATGGTCGCGCCGTTCCTGCAGCCGGAGCTGGAGTGGGATTTCCGGCTGCCGCGGGTGGCGTCGATCAACGTGTCCGGACACAAGTACGGCCTGGTGTACCCGGGACTCGGCTGGATCGTGTGGCGCCAGACCGGGGACCTTCCGGAGGACCTGGTCTCCCGGGTGAGTTACCTGGGCGGCGACATGCCGACCTTCGCCCTGAACTTCTCCCGTCCCGGCGCGCAGGTGCTGCTGCAGTACTACCTGTTCCTTCAGCTCGGGATGGACGGCTACCGGCGCGTGCAGCGCAACACCATGGACGTGGCGAACTACCTGGCCACGGAGATCGGCGGGATGCCGGAGTTCGACCTGTGGAGTGAGACGCAGGACATCCCGGTGTTCGCCTGGCGTCTCGCACCGGCCACGGCATCCACAGCGTCCCCAGCGGCCTCCGGACGACCGTGGTCGCTCTACGACCTCTCCGACCGTCTGCGGATGAAGGGCTGGCTGGTCCCGGCGTACCCGATGCCGGACGACCTCGCCGACGTCACCGTGCAGCGCATCGTGGTGCGCAACGGCATGAGCCGTGACCTGGCCTCCTTCCTGGTGCGCGACCTCCGCGCCTGCGTCGAACATCTCAACCAGGCGGACGGCACCCCACCGGACGGGGAACGTTCAGGCTTCCATCACTGAACGACGTCTCCGCGTACCGTCGTAGTGGTGCAGCAGGCACAGACACGGCCACGGAGAGGCATCACGATCAGTACAGGTATTCGCAGCACCATCGGAGAGACCCCGATGGTCCGGCTGGAACGACTCTTCCCCGGCCCAGGCCGGGTATGGGCGAAGCTCGAGGGCTTCAACCCCAGTGGCAGCGCCAAAGACCGGACGGCCGCCGCCCTCCTCGACTCCGCGCTGGCCTCGGGAGCCCTGGAACCGGGCGGGTGCGTGGTGGAGTCCAGCTCCGGGAACCTCGGCGTCGCGCTGGCCCGGGACTGCGCCCTGCACGGCATCGACTTCCACTGTGTCGTCGATCCCCGGGCGAACCGGCAGACCGTCGCGGTGATGGCGGCCCTGGGTGCCACCGTGCACCACGTGACGTCACCGGATCCGGAGACAGGTGACTGGCTCGCCGCGCGCAGGGCACGGGTGGCCGAGCTCCTGACCAGCCTGCCGGGTGCGGTGAACCTTGACCAGTACTCCAACCAGGCCGCGTTCGACGCCCATTCCTCCGGAACCATGCGTGAAATCGTCGAGCAGCTGGGTCATCCGCCCGACCGTCTCTTCGTCGCGGTCAGTACAACCGGGACGATCGGCGGGTGCGTGCGCCATCTCCGGGAGACGGGTGCCGGTACCCGGGTGACCGCCGTGGACGCGGAGGGCTCGGTGTTGTTCGGCGGGCGCCGCGGGGAGCGGCTGCTGCCGGGGTTCGGTGCGGGTATCGTTCCGGAACTCGCCACCCTCACCCCGGTCTCTGACGTGGTGCGTGTCACCGCCGGTGAGACGGTCTGCGGTGCACGGGCCCTGGCCCGGCGGGAGGGGATCCTCCCCGGGGCCTCCGGCGGGGCGGTGGTCGCCGCCGCGTCCGGGGTGGCGGCAGGCCCTGAGACGGACACAGTGCTGATCCTCCACGATTTCGGCACCGCGTACATGGACACGCTCTACAACGACCAGTGGGTCGCGGAGAACATCGGGGAGGTTCCGGAATGGACGTGAGCCAGGTGGACGTGAGGGTCGCGGTCGTCGGTGCCGGTCCGCGGGGACTCTGGGCCGCCGAGGAACTCCTCGGCCAGGCGTGGGACCACGGGGTACGCGTCGCCGTGGATGTCTGGGACGACCGGAAACCCGGTGCCGGCGCCGCGTACGGGCCGGAGCAGCCGGACCACTGGACGCTGAACGTGTCCTCGCGCATCGTCAGCAGTGGCCTGGGCAGCTTCGATGACTGGCGGCGCGGCATCGCCGGCACGGAGCAGGGGCCGTTCCCCCCGCGGTCACTGGTGGGACGCTTCTTCGCGGAGTCCTGGGAGTCGCTGCTCCTCAGCACCCGCCGCCGGGCGGACTCCGGGTGCACGGTCCGTATGGTGTCCGAACGGGTCACCGCGGTGCACCGGGCCGACGGGGAGGACGCCACACGATGGACGGTCAATGACAGAGGTTACGACCACGTCCTGCTGACCACCGGTCACGCCCCGTGCTGGCCCGGCGCCCTGCCCGCCACCGTGACCGGTGCATCCGGCCCGGTGCCGGTCGTCGGCGTCTACCCGGCCGACGGACTGCGCACCGTCGCCCCCGGCGCGGTCGTGGACGTCCGCGGCGCGGCGCTGACCTTCGTCGACGCGGTTCTGGAGCTCACGGCAGGACGTCACGGCACCTTCCTCCCCACCGAAGACGGGGTGACCTACCGTCCCAGCGGCACGGAGCCCTCGGTGATTCGTCCGGTCAGCCGGAGCGGTCGTTTCATGACCGTGAAACCCGACCCGGCCAGTCCCCTGGCCGACCTTCGCCCTGCGGAGGTGCTCAGTGTCGGGGACCGACGGGTGCGCACGAGCCGCACCACCGGGGAACTGCAGGAGGCGCTCGCGTGCGCCGCGGACCGCCTCCTGACTACCGCGGGAGGACGACCTGCCCCGGAGCAGGTACGGACGATCATCTCCGGCACCGACTGGCCCGTGGTCTCCGACCCGGTGGCCGAGCTCCGGCAGTCCTGGGCCGTGGCCACGGGCCGCGCCGCCCCCGACGCAGCGTGGGCGGTCGGCCACGCCTGGAGGATCCTCTACCCTGCGGTCGTCTGGCGTACGTCCTACGGTCGACGTCGCCCACTGGCCGGGTTCGACGCACTGGCCCGCACGCTGGAGCGGGTCGCGTTCGGCATGACCCCGCCGAACGCCGCCCGCCTGCTCGCCCTCCTCGACGCCGGGATCGTGCACCCGCCGGTGCGTGCCGCGGTCGGGACGCTCGACCCTCCGGCCGACGTGGTCGTGGACGCGGTGATCCCACCTGCCGGTCTGGGCCCGGGCACGCTGGCCGCGAACATCCCCGAACTCTCCCCCGGTGCCCGCGCCGGAGACGCCGGCGACACCGGAGACACTGGCGACACCGCCGCCACCGGGTGGGTCGACGAGGACGGACACGTCCGGGGAGTGGAACAGTTGGCGGTGATCGGCCGGGACGCCGAGGGCGTGCTCATCGGTGCAGACTCGCTCGACCGCTCCGGAGGTACTGGAGATGCTGTGGGTTCTGGAGACGCTGTCATCCCCCGGTGGGCCCGGCGGGTCGTGGCCCACCACCGTCGTCGACATCTCGACAAGCCCGGGGCCGAGGGCACGGTGCCGTTGACCGCACGCCTGGAGCCGTGGGCGGTCAGCCTGCTCTCCGACGGGGGCCGCTGCCGGTCTCTCGTCGAGGACCACGGCTCGCCGGTCAACGTCCTGCGGACCGCGCCCATGGTGCGGAACATGGCGGAGTTGCGTGACGCCGGTGCCGACGCGGGCGTGGATACCCGCGTGTTCTACGCCCGCAAAGCGAACAAGGCACTGTGCTTCGTGGACACCGCCGTCCAGGCAGGACACGGAGTCGACGTCGCCAGTGAACGGGAACTGCAGCAGGTCCTGGACCGGGGCGTCCCCGGGGACAGGGTCATTCTCAGCGCGGCCGTGAAGCCCGACCGTCTGTTGCGCCTGGCCGTCGACCATGGAGTGACCATATCGGTGGACACGGTCGCCGAACTGACCAGACTGCGTAAGTTGGGTGAGCCGGGTGAGCCAGGCTCAGGCGCCGGAGGCCGTCGACCGCGTGTCGCCCCGCGCATCGCCCCCGACCCTTCACGGCTGCCCCCGACGCGTTTCGGGGAGCGTGTCCACGTGTGGGCAGACACGCTGAGCAGCACCGTGGACACCGTGGACACCGTGGACACCGTCGACGTGGTGGGCGTACACCTCCACCTGCACGGGTACTCCGCCGCCGACCGTCTGACCGCGCTGGAGGACGCCCTGGGCCTCATCGACACGGTGGTGGAGCTCGGTCACCGACCGACGTTCGTGGACCTGGGAGGTGGCGTGCCGATGAGCTACCTCGACGACGAGGAACAGTGGGAGGACTTCCGGCGTGCCCGGCAGGCGATGGTCGACGGGACCGGTGAGCCGTTCACGTGGAAGTCGGACCCGTTGACCTCGACGTACCCGTTCCACCAGGCCCCGGTGCGGGGCGACTGGTTACGGGAGCTTCTCCGAGGTCAGGTCGGTCGGCGGCGTCAGCAGGAGACGGCGGCGTCTGCACTGGTCCGCAGAGGCCTGCGGCTGCACCTGGAGCCCGGGCGTTCCGTCCTCGACGGGTGCGGCGTGATCCTGGCGCGGGTGGCGTTCCTGAAGGACCGCAGCGACGGGGTGCCGTTGGTCGGTGTGGAGATGAACCGGACACAGTGCCGCACCACCTCGGACGACATCCTCGTCGACCCTCTCCTGGTGCGGGTCCACGACGGACACGACACCACACCCGAACGTGCCCCCGGTGCGGAAGGCTTCCTGGTGGGCGCCTACTGCATCGAGGACGAAGTGATCATCCGCCGCCGTCTGCGGTTCCCGGACGGAATATCCACCGGCGACGTCATCGCCATCCCCAACACCGCCGGGTACTTCATGCACATCCTGGAAAGCGCCTCACACCAGATCCCGCTGGCGGTGAACGTGGTCCTCGACGCGGACGGGGCGGCACGGGTCGACGGCATCGACGGCATCGACGGCATCGACGAGCCGCAGGCCACGGATTTCCGCTAGCGATGACCGGAAGGGGAACAAGTCCCACGCCTGAATGGTTGACTTCAGGCATGACAGTGATCACAGACCGCACCGCCCGCACCGACGCCCCCGTCCTCGACATCGTCTCCGAACGGTGGAGCCCACGCATCTACGACGGCACCTCCCCCGTCGACGAGGACGCGCTACGCAGTGCGCTGGAGGCCGCCCGCTGGGCACCCTCGGCGTACAACCGGCAGCCGTGGCGCTTCCTGGTGACCCGTCGCGGGAGTGCCGCCCACCGGGCCGTCCTGGACGCGCTGATCGAGTTCAACCAGGGGTGGGCGAAGGACGCCGGCGCGTTGGTGGTGGTCCTCACCGAGACCGTCGGTGACGACGGTCGTCCGCTGCCGGAGGCCCGGTACGACGCAGGTCAGGCAGCGGCCTTCTTCACCATCCAGGCCCATGCGAACGACCTGCTGGTGCACCAGATGAGCGGCTTCGACCAGGCCGCGGTGGCACAGGCGTTCAGTCTCGGGGAGAACCTGGTCCCGCTCACCGTCATCGCCGTCGGCGTACTGGGGGACACCGCCGGTGCCGCCGACGACGTCCTCGCCCGGGAGAACGCGCCCCGTACCCGGCGCCCGCTCGCCGAGTCCGTCATGGTCGACGACTGAGGTCGACCTACGATCCATGAGGTCTGTGTCGTGTCCCGCACATCGGGGGTAGGCCACGAGGCCCGGCAAAAGGGTCCCTAGGGGTGGTGCCCGGGCTCACGGGCGGAATTACGATGATCCCGTTATGCATGTGTTCTTGGGCGGGATCAGGGCGTGCTCCGGAGGCGAGGTTCCCGGAGACCGGCGAAGCAGCGGCAGGGGCCTCCGTGGCAACCGGAGGGACACGAGGTCAGGACCTGTGACCCGTGCGTGACGACAGGCGGGCCCACAAAGCCCTGGAGGGATACCTCCGGTTCGAGTACGAGCGGCATCTCGCCGTCGCCGCCCTCGAGGCGTCCGGACTCCTCCTGCCGGAGCCGACGGTGCTCCGCACGGCGACCGAGGTGTACACGCTGGACCCGGACACGATCCTGACGGACATCCACGGCGAGGCGCTCACCGCCGCCTACCTGGGCACCCTCGACCCCTGTGTCCTCGAGGAACTGCTTCGCTCCGGGATCGCGGTCGTGGTCACCGGATCGCAGGCACGTGACATCCGTCAACGGATGAGCCGTCCGACCTCACCACAGCGGTCAGCTGATCCCGCCGAGTAAGGGGGTACGCCGAGGAGCCGCCGTCACAGGTGACTGGGACGGGCACCAACTGTTGTCCGTAGCTATTGTCCGTGCAGCTCATCCCTCGCGGTGACGACGGTGAGCGAACCGTCGGTCCCCGGGTCCGGGTCCGGGATGACGGTGTCCGGATCGACGAGAAACACCTCCTTACCCTCCATACTCAGGCGCCGGGTCACTTCCAGCAGCATCCGGCGGGCGACATCATCGAGCGAATGCACCGCCGTGAGGTCCAGTGCCACCCGGTCCTCGGCGATGTCCGTCCTGACGATCTCGCGGACGACGCGCTCGGCCCCGGCGAACCGGATACTGCCCTGCAGGTCGAAGATGCGCACGGTCTCCGTCCCGGAGGGTGCGTGTTCCCGGAGCACCGAGCGCGCCGCGGCCGGCACCTCCATCAGGTGCAGCCCCATGTCCGAGGAGAACCGCTCGAACAGCGCCACACCCCGGACACTGTTTCCGTGCTTGTCGAGACGCGGGGAGAATGTCGCGATCCCCATCTGGCCCGGCAGTGCTCCGATCACGCCGCCGGACACCCCGCTCTTCGCCGGTATCCCGACCTGGGTCGTCCAGTCCCCGGCCGCGTCGTACATCCCGCAGGTCGACATGACACTGAGAACCTGGCGGATCACCGCGACGGGCACGGCGCGCTCCCCCGTGACCGGATTGACCCCCTGGTTCGCCAGCGTGGCCGCCATCATGGCGAGGTCGTGGACGGTCACCATCAGCGAGCACTGCCGTGTGTACCCGTCGACAACGGTCCGGGGATCCTCGGTGAGCACATCGTAGCTGCGCAGCATGTGGGCGATCGCCAGGTTCCGGTGCGCGTCGTCGAGCTCGGACCTGTACACCCCCTCGTCGACGCTGAGCCGCCGTCCGGCGAAGATGGAGAGCCCCTCGACCATCCGCTCCACGCGGTCCTCGGCCGTGCACCCCGGTGGCCCGATGAGGGAATGGGTGGTGATCGCACCGGCGTTGATCATCGGGTTCAGAGGGCGACCGTCCTTGTCCAGGGAGATCTCGTTGAAGGCCTCTCCCGAGGGTTCGACGTCGACCTTCTCGAGCACCCGGTCGGCTCCCCGGTCGGCCAGTGCCAGGGCGTAGGCGAACGGCTTCGAGATCGACTGGATCGAGAACTCGATGTCGGTGTCCCCGGCACAGTAGGTCTCGCCGTCCAGCGTGGCGAGCGCAGCTCCCAGCTGGTCCGGGTCGGCGGAGGCCAACTCCCGGATGTAGCCGGCCAGTTCACCTGCTTCATCGGGCCGTTCGTTCTCCAGCATCTCGTGGAGGTAGTCCGGAATCGGTGACTTCATTGGTACGACCTACTCTGCGTTCGGCGGTGAGGCACGTATGCCAGGGGTGACAACCACACGTTAGCCGCGGATCACCGCCCATGTCTGACGTGAGGAACACGCAGCGGCCATCGCCACGTAGGCTCGTCACTGTTCCGCCACACACGATTCCGGAGGTCAGGGTGCAGATCCCACTGGTACAGATCGACGCGTTCGCCGAGACGCTGTTCGAGGGCAACCCCGCAGCCGTCATGCCCCTGGCGACATGGCCGTCCGACGAGGTGCTGCAGTCCCTCGCCCTGGAGAACAACCTCTCCGAAACCGCGTTCCTGGTGCCCCGCGCAACCGGGACGGCCCCGGACGGGGAGCCCACGCAGCCGACCTACGACCTGCGCTGGTTCACCCCGGCCATCGAGGTCGCCCTGTGCGGCCATGCCACTCTGGCGGCGTCCTCCTACCTGTTCGACGACGTCCACCCCGACGCCGATGCACTCCGGTTCTCCACCCGTAGCGGCTGGTTGACCGTGACCCGGAGTCCGGAGGGCCTGCTCACCATGGACTTCCCCGCCGAGGTACCCGTCCCGACGAAGGTGGACCCCCGGATCACCGAGGCACTCGGCGTCGAGGTTCTGGAGGCGCACCGGGCAACCGACCTGATCTACACGGTGAAGGACGCGGAGACAGTCCGCACCCTGTCCCCCGACCTGACGTTCCTCGCCTCCCTACCGGTACGCGGGATCGCGGTCACCGCCCCGGGGGACGGGACGGAGTTCGACGTGGTTTCCCGGTGGTTCGGCGCGCAGGCCGGTGTGCCCGAGGATCCGGTCACCGGCTCTGCGCACTGCCAGCTCGCTCCCCTCTGGGCAGACCGACTGGGCACGGTGGAGTTGACCGCACGGCAGATGTCGCCGCGCGGAGGAACGGTCCACGTCCGCCTGCGTGACGATCGCGTTCTGCTCTCCGGACGGTGCGTCCGGTATCTGGAGGGCACGGTCACCGTGGCGGAATGACTCACTTCCACCTCAGAGTGTCGGGATCCCAGATAGCCAGCACTGCGTCGCCAACTCCCGTTGGAGGGCCCGGAGACGACGGAAGAAGCACTCCGCAGGGGTTGCACTTGTATGTGACACCGGTCTAGGGTGGTTTCCACACGGTGCAACACCGTGATACACCGTGCAACACGGTGGCGTCCATGATGCACGGAAAGGAGACATCATGACTGCAACGATGCCCGTCGATCAACACATCTCAATCGACGAAACGATCATTGAAGAAGCAAAGACCACTCCCGTCTCCCCAGGTGTCACGCTCTCGCTGAAAACAAGCGGCGGTCAGGAGATCACCCTTCCCGCAGGCGTGCAGCAAATGCTCTTGCAAGCACTGGCCAGCATCTCCGATCATGGGGAAGTCTCGATCGGCAGGATTCCCGATGAGCTGACCAGCACTGTTGCCGCCGATATGTTGGGCGTCTCTCGAACCACCTTGATGAAGTGGGCCCGGCAGGGAAAAATCGGCTCCTACAAAGTCGGATCTCACACACGCTTCACCCGCGAAGAAGTCCAGAGGGTACGCCAGCAGCGGGTACACGACCGCAAGAAGGTTCTCGATCGTCTCCTCACATTCGAGGTGGAGAACGACGACGTCTTCGACGACTAACTGTTCACCAGCAGGGATGTGCACCGCAAGCGCACATCCTTCTCCAGAGGATTCGCACCCGGGCGCGTAGTCGATGCGGCAGGGCCGGTATGCTGCAAAACATGACGCAGCGGGTATTCGTGGATGCCAACATCATTGTCAGTAAGACAATATTTGATTGGCTCTTTCATCTCAGGTGCCTTAACGACGGAATGTTTCAACTCCACTCGACGAAAGATGTCTTTGTTGAAGCACTCAGAAACGTTCGCAAGAACAATCCCAGAGCGTCGGGCGATCTAGTAGACCGCAGGTTGGAGATGATCAAAGATTGCATCGATGAGATCCTGGAACACTTCCCCAGTACCGTACCCTTCACCGGGACTCACGATAGCGACTATCACGTTCACGCGGCAGCTGTGACACTGCGGGCCGACATTATCCTCACCAATAATAAGGAAAGCGACTTTACTACTCATCCAGAGGACGAGCCATACGAGGTATATACGGCGGATGATTTCTTTATGCTGGTCATCGGATCACATCCCGAGTGCTTGCTACCTGCAACACGAAGCCAGTTCAACTACTGGAAGAATCGCCCCAACAGCAAACCCCTGGTTGATGCGCTTCAATCTGCCGGATGCAGCCAGTTTGCCGAACAAGTACGTGGAGCACTCCAGGCTATTGCCCTGGAGTAAAAGTCACGCGTCTTGTTGCTGCCTCGCCATGGCGGCCCCTCACTAGCATGCTGCGCTGAGCCAGATGGCGCAGAGACGGTGTCGAGGCCCCATTGTTGCGAGACCAGGTCACCGACGGATGCCCCGACCGGCACGGGAAACTACCCCGTCATTCCTCGGCGCGCCGCGGGATCAGGAACATCAACGCCCAGATCACCACGAACGCTGCCCCGACCGTCCACAACACCCCGGTGAACGCCTCCCGGTTGAGCGCACCGTCGGCCGAACCGCCGGTGACCGAGAAGAACACCGCACCGGTCAACGCCGTCCCCAGGGCCATGCCCAGATGAATGGCGGTATTGAACAGACCGGAGGCCGACCCGGCATGGGCGTGCTCCACGTTCCGCAACGACAGATCCGCCAGCGGCCCACCGATCGCACCGATAAAACAGCCCAGAATCATCAGCGGGACCGCCATGACGACCATCGTCAGCTCGGCCTGCCACTGTGTGATCACCAGGAGGAACGCCACTACCCCGGCGAGAGCGAACAGTGCTGCGGCCTGCGGCAGTCGCCGCCCGAAACGACCGGCACTACGCACCGCGACGGCCACACCTATGAATGAGCCGGCGGTGACCAGGACGAATGCCATGGAGGCCTGCAAGGCGCTCATACCCAGACCGGTCTGCAGGAAGATCGTCATGGTCACGAAGAACAAACCCGACGACAGCCCGAACACCAGCTGTGCGGACAACCCCGCCGAGAACCCCCGGTCAGAGAACATCGACAACACGATGGTCGGGGCGCTTCCCTGCCGGGTCCGCTGTTGGGCAATGAACACGCCCACCGTCAGCAGCCCGGCGACCGGAAGCAGGACGGCCCACAGTGGCCAGCCGTGTTCAGCTCCCTGAGTCAACGGAAAGACGATAAGAGTCACGGCGACGGCGGACAGGAGCATGCCGAGCACGTCGAGGCGTGCCGGCTTGTCCGAGGTGGACTCGGTGATGAACCGGCGACCGAACACCAGCACGGCAATGCAGATCGGCAGATTGACCAGGAAGATCGACCGCCAGCCCCAACCGAACAGGTCAAGCTGCAGCAGTACTCCGCTGAGCACCGGGCCGAGCAGGTCACCGACGGCGAGGATCGCACCGTAGAGGCCGAACGCCCTGCTCCGGGCGTCACCACTGAATGTCACGTGGATGGTCGCCAACGCCTGCGGCAGCATGATCGCGGCACCGGCACCCTGCAGGATTCTGGACGCCACCAGGGTTTCGGGGGTCGGTGCGATGCCACACGACAGGGACGCGACGGTGAACACGGCGGTGCCGATGAGAAAGACCCGACGGCGACCGTACGCATCGCCGAGGCGTCCGCCGGTGACCAGCCCGACAGCCAGAGCCAGTGAGTAGCCGACGGTGAGCCACTGCACTGCGGCGGGACCCGCGCCCAGGCTGTCTCGTAGGGTGGGAATCGCGTTGAGCACGATCGTATGATCGAGGGCATTCATCATCTCGGCGACGAGTACGACGGCCAGCGCAATGCGGGCCGCCAGCGGTGCCGAACGCAATGCGCCCGATGACGGGGACGGCGGGGATGACACGGGAAAGAACTCCTGATTCGTTGAATCGGGGAGCCTGCCGAGAGCCTGCGCCAGGGATCGTGGACGTTCACGGACGATACAACAGACCCCGGGGCAGTCGGCAGAGCTGCACCCGGGGACAAAAACACGACACGGTGGGGCGAGTGACAAGGCTCAGGCCAATGCAACATCCGCCCCTGAACACAGTCGGGTAACCCGACGTGGGGACGCGGATGGCTAGTTGGCCTGGGTCAAAAAAGACACCTCACTACAAGGAATTCTCGGTGAACGACGTCAACGGACTCTACCGTGATGCCTCGTCAGCTCACAAGGCGTCCGGTCCCCCACCGAGACCATCGCCGTCGCCGCCGGGGCCGCCGCTCATCCCGCTGGCCTCCTGCTGTTCCACGCTCCCCGCGTAGTCGTTGGTCGGGTCCCGGTAGATGGTGTGGACGTGACCCCACCCGGAGGTGGTCACCCCGTCGACGTCAGCGCCCGCAGAGCCCTGCTGCGCCTGGAAGGCGACGTAGACGTTCGGTCCCGAGATCGAGAACGAGATCCCGTCGCCGGTGCTCATGTCGTAGGTGGTTTCACCGGACCAGGCGATCACGGTGGCATCGAGGGTAGCGGCAATCTCGGCGCGGGTGGCGGCGTTGCTCTCGTCGTCGGCCATCTCGGACCAGTTGGCGATGAGATCGAGCAGCAGCTCCCGCTGCTCATCGTTCAGGTCAGAGCCCGTCAGCCCGTCGCCGGACTCGAAGTCGCAGGTGTCGCCGGGAGCACACATGCTCACGTCGCCGGAGGTCAGCGTCTCCTGCTGCTCCTCGGTGAGGCTGTCGTAGAAGGCGAAGGCGTCGGTGTAGATGCCGTCGAAGGGCTGGTCCTCGTTGCCGTCCTCGTCCTTGTAGACGGCGGGCTGCACGCCGAGGTGGGTCGGGGCGAAGGTGAGCGAACCGGACGCGCCGTCCAGGGTGGCGTTGATTCCCAGGTGGTGGCCGCCGAACTGCACCTCGAACGCGGTAGTGTCGGACGGGTCGCCGAAGAAGGCGATGTAGTACTGACCCAGGGAGTCCTCGGTGGAGTCGCTGTTCTCCAGCAGGTACTCATCGCCGCCCATAATGCCGGCGACGGTCTCGTACGCCTCGTCGCTGAGCAGGTTCTCCAGGACCGCGAGCGCCGCGGTCTTCTGCTCCTCGGTGAGGTCGGCGAGGTTCAGCCCGGCGCGGTCGACGAAGGTCACCGGGAAGTTCGACCAGGACGTCGTCTTCGTCTCGTCGTCGTAGTCGTACAGGACGGCCTCGCGCTGCTCGTCGGACAGCATGTCGAGGAACGCCTGCGCGGCGGTCGCGGTGGCGGAGATCGTTGCCGAGGTGGTGTCGGTCGTACTCGCGTCCGTACCGGAGCTGGTGGACGCCTCGTTGACGGACGCCGATACAGCCGACGTCGCACTCGAGGCCGCAGCGGCGGTGTCCGTTTCGGAGGAGCAGCCGCCGAGCACGAGGCCGGTGGTCACCAGCGCAGTGGGGATCCAGGCGGTGTGGCGACGCAGGATCCTGCGGCGAGGGCTGGTGTCGCGGGTGGTGTCGGGGCTGGTGTCGGGCGCAGTCATGGGGCACTCCTTGGTGTCGGACGACGGGGATTCCGTGGTGCCTTTCAGCCTCGTCGACCGAGGTGCCGACCGCGTCCCCCTGTCGCAGACACCTCGACTACCGCCGTCGCGGTATGTGGCCTCCTGCTAACCCCGACGGGGGTCTGTTCGATGTCTCAACTACATGAACCATTCACTACCGCCGCTCCGCGGCTGAAGGAAGTGTCCCCGTCATGTCCGGAACAGTCACGACCATCCGGAGGAAGATCGTCACCCTCGCCGTCACCACGCTCGCCCTGGGCGGTCTGGGTGCCGGGCTCGCACCCACCGTCGGCGCAGCGACCCTCCCCCAGCTCCCTGAGCACGAACAACCCAGCCCGATCTGGCGGGAGGATGTCACCGCCATCGCCACGGTGTACTCGCCGTACCGGGGGAAGGTCGTGTGCGACGGCTTCCACTGGCAGACCACAGACTGCTGGCAGCAACGTCCCGACGGCCAGTGGCAGACGATGACCGACATCCGCACGACGGCGGAACTGTCGCAGTCATGGCAGACCGTGCCGCCGCGCCTGGTGTACCCGGTCTGGGAGCCCGGCGCGCTGGTGGTGCCGGGAGGATCGCCGGGCTCACTCGGTTCACTTGATTCACCGTGAGCCCTCCGTAGCGTCTCCTCCGCTTGTACGCTGTGTGCATGGGCACACCCGCCGGCTCCCCGGACAACCCCCTCGACCTGCTGATCGTCGGTGCCGGACTCTCCGGTGTCGACCTCGCGCACCATGTCGCACACGACTTCCCGGAGTGGACGTGGGAGATCCACGACGCCAACGACGACCTCGGTGGGACATGGCACACCTTCACCTACCCGGGCATCCGGTCGGACTCCGACATGGCCACCTACGGGTTCCCGTTCGCCCCATGGCCCCACGACGGCACCCTGGGCCAGGGCGCGGACATCAAGGAGTACATCCGTGGCGTCGCGGAGAAGTGCGGGGCCCTCGAGCGACTCCGGACGGGGTCGTGGATCCGCGATGCGGACTGGCGGACGGACCTGCGGATGTACGCGGTCACCGCCCTGACGGCCGACGGCGAGCGCACCATCCACGCCCGGCGAGTCCACTACGCCTCCGGGTACTTCGTGCACGGCCGGGGTTACCGCCCCGACTTCCCCGGCGAGGAGGACTTCGCCGGGACGATCATCCACCCGCAGGAGTGGCCCGACAGTCTTGACTGCGCGGGGCGCAGAATCACCGTCATCGGCTCCGGCGCGACCGCCGTGACGCTGGTCCCTGCTCTGGAGCGGCGCGGGGCGCAGGTGACGATGCTCCAGCGCAGCCCCACCTACGTGGCGCCGATGGCGGCGGTAGACACCATCAGCAGGTTCTGGAAGAAGGTGCTGCCGGACAACACGGCCTACCCCGTCGCACGACTCCACCACGCGGTCCGTGACATGACCCAGCACCTCGTCGGCCGGCGCGCCCCCTGGCTGTTCACCCGGGCACTGCGACGCATGCAGCGCCCCTACCTGGACGCGGAGCTGCTCGAGCAGCATTTCACACCGCACCACAAGCCCTCGGAGAAGCGGGTGTGCAAGGCGCCGGACGGTGACATCTTCACCGCCCTGGCCGGCAACGCCCGCATGGTCACCGACACCATCGACCGCATCACCGCCGACGGGATCCGGGTGAGCTCGGGTGAGGAGATCCCCGCCGACATCATCGTCACCGCCACGGGCCTGGACCTGCAGGCCTTCGGCGGTGGCACCCTGAGTGTCGACGGTACCCCTCTGCAGGTCAACGAGCAGGCCTTCTACCGCGGCACGATGATCGCCGGCCTGCCGAACTTCAGTTTCACCGTCGGCTACATCAACGGCTCCTGGACGTTGCGCTCGGACCTCGTGTCCCGGTACATGGTGAAGCTGTGGAAGGGCGGCGACGAGGTCTACTTCCCTGCCCCACCCTCTGGTCCGACGGACCGGCCGTTGTTCGACTTCCCCGCCGCCTACCTGCGGCGCAGCGCCGACAGGTTCCCCATGCAGGGGCACGCCTCACCGTGGGTGTACTCCCAGAACTACCTGAGGGAGCTGGTGGAGTTCTCCTACGGCGACCAGCGACGCGACATGGTGTTCGGTGACTAACACACGGACGGCGATCGTGGCGGCGCTGGTGCTCGTCGCCGTCCTGTGGATCGGATGGGTACACCACTGGGCCTGGGTCGACGGGCCCGACACCGGAGCCCTGGACGCCGCCTACCGTATGGCGGACACCCACGGGTGGTGGGTTCCGCTGTGGGACGGCCTGAGCACCGTCGTCGGCCCGGGAGTGTGGCGGGTCCTGGTCGTGGTGCCGGTCGTGCTGGAGTTACGCCGTCACCATGTGCGTACCGCGTGCTTCCTCGGTGTCAGTATCTGGGGCAGCGGGGTTGTCTCCACGGCGACCAAGCACCTGGCCGACCGGGACCGGCCGGTCACGCAGCTCGTCTCCGCGTCCGGAACGTCCTTCCCCTCCGGTCATGCGTTGGGTGTCCTGGTCGCCGTCGGCGCGCTGCTGGTGGTGTACTCACACCTGCTCCGCAGGTCCTGGCGTGCGGTCGTCGTGGCTCTCGGCGTCCTGCTGGTGGTCGCGGTCGGCGTCGCACGGGTGGCACTCAACGTGCACCACCCCTCGGACGTGCTGGCCGGGTGGGCGCTGGGGTACGCATGGCTGCTGCTGTGCGTGTGTCTTTCCGGGACGCTCTACCGGGGGCGGTACACCGGCAGCACCCGGTAACGCGAGACGAACTCGACCTGCGACATCTTCTCGCCGACCTCACCGTCGTGCGCCACAGCGGAGGGGTCGCCGATCACCTCGAACCGGAACGACGGCCGGTGCAGCTCGTGGTAGAGCGGGCTGCGGTTCAACCGTCCGGTCAGCAGCGACACCACGGTGCGTATCCTGGAGAACGGCCGGCCGATCTCCAGCATGCGCACGTCGAGCAGACCGTCGCCGACACTGGCGCGGTCGACCGGCGCAAAACCGGAGGGGCGGTACAGCGAGTTGCCGAGGAAGAACAGGGACGTCGTCAGCGTCTTGTTGTCGTACCGGATCTGCACGGAGTTCTCGTCCTTCAGCACCCGCCACGCGGCGACGACGGCGGCCAGCGTCTTGCCGATCTTGCCTTCGTAGCGTTCCCGGATCTCGACGAACCGGGGGTAGGCACCGATGCTGGCGGTGTTCAGCAGTGTGGTCTCGCCGTTCAGGGTGGCGACGTCCACCATCTCCAGCGTCCCCGCACGGACCGCTGCGATGGTCTGTTTGGCCGTGGCGCAGCCGATCTGTTTCGCGAAGTGGTTGAAGGTGCCGGCGGGGAAGACCGCCAGCGGTGTCCCCGCCGTGATCGCGACTCCCGCGGCGGTGGCCACGGTGCCGTCGCCGCCACCGACACCCAGGACGGCCGCCCTGGACGCGGCGTCCTCAAGGACCTGGACGATGTCGTCCTCCGGCGTGAGTGCGATGATCTCGGCCGCCGGGAGCGACTTCTCGACCTGCTTGAGGATCCGCTCCCCCGTCCCGTCGCCCGAGGACGGGTTGACGACGAGGACGAGTCCCTCGCCGTCCGGGCGGCCCGGCTCATCGATCTCGTAGGGCTCGGTGGAGATGCGGCTGCGTGTGGTGGGCGGGGGAACGAGCTTGCCGCCGATGACCGCGATGAGCGCGCCGAGACCCCAACCGGCGAGGACATCACTGGGATAGTGCGCGCCGGTGTACACCCGCGAGAAACCGACGAGGCCCGCGAGGGCGCCGAGGCCGGCACCGGCCGGGGCGTCCTCCAGTCCGGCGCCGACGGCGAAGGCGGCGGCACTGGCGGAGTGGCCGGAGGGGAACGAGCTCGACCGCGGGTACCGCCGGATCCGGCGTGCGAGGGGGACGGACTCGTGTCCGGGCCGGTCGCGGCTCCAGGACCTCTTCGCCAGCTGGTTGGCCACCAGACTGGTGCACGCCAGCGTGACCAGCCCGCGGGTTGCCGCACGCTGCATGGTGGATTTGCGCGTGAGCGCCATGGCCCCGGCGAGACCGATCCACAGCCGGGAGTAGTTCGCCGCCGTGGTGAGCCGCGGGATCACGGCGTCCAGCTGGGGATTGTCCGCGCCGGCGATCGCCTCGAAGACATCGTGGTCCATGCGTTCCAGGCCGACCTGCACCTGTTTGACTGCCTTTGACCTGCGCCGATTTCCCACTGTCCAGCCCTCCGCAATGTTCGGTTGCCGGGTCTGCCCGGTGTGCTCATAGTACGTGGTGGAACCCGGCACAGCCTGTGGAGTGCGTCAACGCATCCCGCGGTAGATTCCCCCTTGAAATTGACTCATGAGTAAATTACGGTTCAGTCACATCACCGTCCCGCACCACGATCACCACACCCGCGAGGAGTACGACAATGACGACCACCACAACGAAGACACGGTCCTGGTGGGGCTGGGGCAACGTCGAGGACGCGGTCACCGGCTCCGAGAAGGACGAACTGCTCAACCGCGTCCGCCTGTTGCTGCCGGACGCCGACCTCAGCACCCATGAACCCCCCGAGGTCACCGACCTCACCGTGCCGACCCCGCGCATCCAGGCACCGACGTCCCTGGGTCACCTCACGTCCGACGACCTCACCGACCGCGTCGCCCACGCCCACGGCAAGGCGTACCGCGATGTCGTCCGCAACCTCATGGGGCAGGTCGAGGACGTCCCCGACCTCGTCGTACGCCCCCGCACCGAGCAGGACGTCGTGGACGTCCTGCAGTGGAGCACCGACGCCGGTGTCGCGGTGGTCCCCTTCGGCGGCGGATCGTCGGTCACCGGCGGCGTGGAACCCCGGGGCCTCGCGGATACCCACCCGGGCGTGGTCTGCCTCGACATGACCGACATGGACCAGATCCTCGAGATCGACCGCACCAGCCGCGCCGCCCGTATCCAGGCCGGTGCCTACGGGCCCGCGATCGAGGACGGCCTGAAACCCCACGGCCTGACGTTGCGGCACTTCCCGCAGTCCTTCGAGTTCTCCACCCTTGGCGGGTGGCTGGCGACCCGCGCCGGCGGCCACTTCGCCACCGTGTACACCCACATCGACGACCTCGTCGAGTCCATGCGCGTGGTCACACCGGTCGGCGCCGCGGAGTCCTGGCGCCTGCCCGGCTCCGGTGCCGGACCGTCGCAGGACCGGATGTTCCTGGGTTCGGAGGGCACCCTCGGCGTGATCACCGAGGCGTGGATGCGCCTGCAGGACCGCCCACGGTGGCGCACCGGGGCCTCGGTCATCTTCACCGACTACTCCGACGCGGTGCAGGCCACCCGCGAGATCGCCCAGGCCGGCCTGTACCCGGCGAACTGCCGGCTCCTCGACCCGGTCGAGGCGATCCTCAACGCCGGGACGCCGACGTCCGGCGGCGTGCTGGTCCTCGGTTTCGAGTCCGCGTCCCGGCCCATAGACGACGCGATGTCGGTGGCCCTGGAGATCTGCCAGGACCACGGTGGCACCGTGCCGGACGGGGTGCGCAGCACCGACTCCGAGCAGCAGACCACCCGGGCCGGCGCGGCGGGGACATGGCGCTCGTCCTTCATCCGCATGCCCTACCAGCGCGACGCGCTGGCACAGTCGTCGATGATCGTGGAGACCTTCGAGACGTCCTGCACCTGGGACAAGGTCGAGCAGCTGCGGGACGCGGTCAACGCCGCGGCGATGACCGCCTTCGCGTCCCTCGGCATCACCGGCGTGGTGAGCTGCCGGTTCACCCACGTCTACCCGGACGGCCCCGCCCCCTACTTCGGCATCTACGCCGGTGGGACGTGGGGGAAGACGGTGGAGCAGTGGGACGAGATCAAGAAGGCAGTCTCCGCGGTCCTGGTCGAGCACCGGGCGACGATCACCCACCATCATTCCGTCGGGCGCGACCACCGCCCCTGGTACGACCAACAGCGTTCGGAGCCTTTCGCGCTGGCGCTGCGGGCCAGCAAGGACGCCCTGGATCCCGCCGGTGTGCTCAACCCCGGCGTCCTCATCGATCCGGCCCGGCCGTGAGCACCGACGTGAGTGCCGTGAACGGGAGCGGCCGGGCGGGCACGAAGGGCGTGCCCCGTGAGCAGCGGAAACAGCAGATCCTCGATGTCGCCACCGCGGAGTTCGGCAGCCGCGGGTACGCCGGGGCGTCGGTGGCAGACATCGCCGCAGCCGCGGGCGTGTCCAAGCCGCTGATCTACACCTATTTCGGCTCCCGTGACGGGCTGCACGCCGCCTGCCTGGACCGTGCCGCAAGACGGCTGGTGCCCGCCGTCGCCGAAGCGCAGTCAGCCCCCGGGTCGCTTCGCGCGGTGACCACGCTCACCGCGATCTTCGAGGCGCTCGACGGGCACACCGAGGACTGGCGGGTCATCTACGACCCCACGCTGCCCAAGCCCGGTGAGGCCTACGACCGTGCACGCGTGCATCAGAAGGCACTCAACGACATGGGTTCCGAGGGAGTCGCCGACGTGCTCGGTGCCGGTGACGATGAGTCGGGGATCGACCATTCGCTGTTGCTGACGTGGTGGTTCGCCATCGTCTCGTCAACGGTGTCCTGGTGGGCCGACCACCCGGACCAGTCCGCACGGCAGATGACGGAACGCTGTCTGCGGGTGCTGTCGTCGGTGACGAATGCCGCTGGCTGAGGCACCAGTGCCGCAGGAGCGACTGGGGGATGGTTTTCCGTCAGTGGTCGCCTGTCGGGGTCCACACGGACAACTCGTTGCCACCGGGCTCGCGGAACTGGAAACGCCGGCCCCCGGGGAAGTCGAAGGGCTCGACGGTGATCACCCCGCCGGCGGCAATGACGGTCTCCCGCATCTGCTCGAGGTCGTCGACCTGGAAGATCGTCAGCGGCGACGGGGGCTCCGGGTTCGTCTGGAAGGCGACGGTGAAGCCGTCGCCGACATGCAGGTCGTAGTAGGAGTCGCCGTAGAGGGTGTTGGGGTGTCCGAACACCTCGGCCATGAAGGACACCGACGCCGCAGCATCGGTGGAGTACATCTCGACTGTCGTGAACTTCGCCATTACATGATGTTAGCCTGAGGATCACACTGGCGTTCAGTCGCGCGGCCGCGCGCTGCGCAGCATCGTGCCTCCGACCGCATAACGATTGTCCGGCACCTCGTGGATCAACACGTGGACCGACTCTGCCGGTGCGCCGGTACTTGAGACAATGGCGTCGGTGATGCCCGCGGAAATCTGCCGGTACTGGGTGTCCCGGTCCCCTTCCATGAGCTCCGGGACGATACTGAGATTGACGATGGGCATGTTTCCTCCTGATGGGATGTGTCATTCAATGAGAATTTCCTCTTCCACCCTTGCACCGTGCGCTCACCAGCGGAAGAAGGAACTTTCAGGTCAGGAACGCACCTGTAGGTAGGATGCGAGGATGGCCAGTTCCGGACCGGACAGATACTGCGGAGAGGCAGTACGCAGGACATTGGACGTCATCGGCGGTAAATGGTCGATGCTCATCTTGTGGGAACTGCTGCAGGAGGAGTGCCGCTACGCCGAGCTCCAGCGCCGCGTAGGGAGTATCTCGCAGAAGGTACTCTCCAGCGAGCTCAAGTCACTCGTCGCTGCCGAACTTGTGGAACGCGAAGTGGAAGCAACGGTCCCACCACAAGTCACCTACCGGATCACGGACCGAGGCAGAAGCTTGGAGGGCGTTTTCTCCGCATTGCAGCAATGGGGAGACGAACGACCGCACCCGGAGTGATCGGAGGCTGGACGTGCCGGCGCCCTCCGGCCTGCGGCGAGAACTGAATACGGAAACACACCTGACGAACCCTGCGTAGTCGTGTCGTCTTCGTTCTCTGCGCTCAGCTCAGAGCAAGCCGTCTATGCTGCCGACCACTGAGGCGGTAGCACGACGCTGTCTCACGATATACATCAAACCCGAACCCCCAACCACGAAATACCGGTTCGCCACAGCAGCCACTGACCTTTGTTTACTATCGACGTCATGATCGACAAGACGGCCGGTTCCGCGCCACGGGACGACAGCGAGTTGACCAGGTTGGTCGAGCGTGCCGCCGGCGGCGATCGACGTTCGTTCGGTGTGCTCTACGACGCGGTGTCTCCGGTCGTGTACGGAATCTGTCGCCGCGTGCTCCGAGACGAGGGAATAGCCGCGGAGACCACCCAGGAAGTAATGCTCGAACTATGGACGAAATCGTCCTCGTACTCTCCGGTACGGGGTACCCCGTACACCTGGGCCGCGACTATCGCGCATCGTCGTGCAGTCGACGCGGTCCGCTCTGAATCGTCCCGTCGCAACCGCGAGCACCGTAGCTACCACCAGCCGCGGGAGACCAGCGACGTGGACGAGGGGATGCTCCGGCACGAGGAGGCCTCACAGGTCCGCTCCTGTCTGGAGGACCTGACCGCAATGGAGAACGAGTCACTGATGGCCGCCTATTTCGGTGGCCGGACCTACTCCGAGGTTGCTCGCCACCTCTCCACTCCGCTCGCTACGGTGAAGAGCCGAATCCGGTCGGCGCTGTCGCGGCTGCGCGACTGCCTTGAGACGAGCTGAGATGAGTTGAGCCGCCGGAACTGTTCATCGGCACGGTTTCGGAGGCACTACCCGGCGACGTTCGCGATGTCGCACACGGCCGGAACGATCTCGGCTATTACCCCCGTACAGGGGTACTGAGAAAGAAGTTGCGACCGGGTCCAATCCGGGGCGGCGTCTGTTCCGAAGTAGTGGCAGATGGTCACAAAAGGTGATCACTGACATGGAGGTTCTGATCATGCGCCACACTGCCGCAAAAACTGGAGCAGCTGTCCTGTTCCTCACTGGCACGCTTGTACTGACCGGTTGTTCGATGGATGACGACAACGATTCCATGCCCTCCGGGTCCGACAACTCGACCGCGATGTCCGAAGAAAGCTCCGATGACATGGCTCCGGAGACCACGGAATCTTCGATGGGGATGATGGATCCTGCAGCTAACCTCGTCGGTCCCGGTTGCCAGCAGTACGCTGACATGGTTCCGGACGGCCCCGGCTCGATCGAGGGAATGTCGGGGGACCCTGTCGCTGTAGCTGCGTCCAACAACCCGATGCTGAAGACCCTCACCGATGCAGTCAGCGGGAAGCTGAACCCGGATGTCGATCTGGTGGACACGCTCAACAGTGATGAGTTCACGGTTTTCGCTCCGACAGATGATGCGTTCGCGAAGATCGACGATGCGACGCTGGAGTCCCTCAAGACCGACAGTGACATGTTGAGCGACATCCTCACCTACCACGTCGTTCCCGGACGTGTCCTGCCGTCTGATATTGAAGGCATGCACAAGACTGTCGAGGGTAAAGACGTCGAGGTGAGCGGACCGGAGGATGCGCTCAAGGTCAACGATGCCAGTGTCGTCTGTGGCGGGGTAGAAACGAGCAACGCCACGGTCTACCTGATTGACAGCGTTCTCATGCCGCCCGAGGCCTGATAGAACAGCTCGGACCTGTCGTGAACGACACGATCATTTCAATGCATCGTTCACGACAACCGGGTTACGCAGGGGAAGCACTAAACTAATCCCTCGATAGGAAAATAATGCAAACGATACTCATTGGTTTTCTCGGGGGACTTTTGACAGGTGTTTCTCCCTGCATCCTTCCCGTCCTTCCCGTCATATTTCTGACCGCCGGAACCCGTCCAGTGAAAGGGAAAGTCCTCCCGGAGGTCATCCCAGCGAAAAAAAGCCGACCCTACTTCATCATCCTCGGAATGGTGGTAAGTTTTTCAGCTTTCACTATTCTAGGATCTGCGGCTCTCGCGCTACTGGGCTTGCCTCAGGACGCTATTAAGTGGTTCGGTGTGGCAGCACTACTTGCGCTCGGAGCAGCTTTTATGTTCCCTTCTTTCGAGCAGATCCTCGAAGCGCCGTTCCGTAAACTCAGGACTAGAAATAACAAGAACGGCGGCAATCCGTTAGTTCTAGGCCTTACCCTTGGTGCCGTTTTTGTTCCTTGTGCCGGGCCCGTTCTATCCGCGATAATCATTGCCGGGTCTACTGGGTCGATAGATGTAAGCATCGTCATACTAACGATCTCCTTCGCAATCGGTGTAGCGATTCCCCTTCTTGTGCTTGCCATCGCCGGACGAAGGATCTCCGAGTTCATCTCGCGATATCGATCGGCAGAGAAGAAGATTCGCATCGCGGCCGGCGTATCGATGGTGGTCTTGGCGGTCGCTATCACATTTAACATCCCTCAGAAGTTGCAGACACTGATTCCTGACTATACTTCCGGTGCACAAAGAAGCATATCTGAGAGTGATGCGGGACAGTCGGCACTGTCGCTTCGGGGAATTGAGACAGACGAGAATAGAGATCTCAAAAAATGTAAAAACGGTTCCAATACTCTTGCATCATGTGGTAAAGCACCCGCCTTGTCAAATATAGACCATTGGATTAATACTCCTGATGGCAGCCCCGTGAGTCTTGATGAACTCCGGGGGCGGGTTGTTCTCGTTGATTTCTGGGCATACTCGTGCATTAACTGTCAACGATCAGTACCCCATGTCACGGCCTGGGATAAAAAATACCGCGATCTGGGACTTTCGATCATCGGTGTTCACTCTCCGGAGTATGCCTTCGAGAAAGAGTTGCGTAACGTCGAGAGCGGCGTCAAGGATTTTAACATTTCCTATCCTGTTGCGATGGATAATAGCCTTTCGACATGGACCGCATACCGTAACAGCTACTGGCCCGCGCACTACCTCATTGACGCCGATGGCGTCGTTCGTCAGATAAGTCAAGGCGAGGGAGGCTACGATGAGACTGAAGAGTTAATCCGTCAGCTTCTTTCTGATGCGAACAGCGATGTTGAGCTTCCGGGTAAAACCACCGTTGAGGATCAGACACCGGATGGAGATGAGATAACTCAAGAAACTTTCCTGGGCTACTCGAAGGCCACCAACTACAGTGGGCGCGGAGAGTACTCCCCATCGAATAAAAACTTCGAACTATCCGAACAGCAGAAGAGCGATACCTTCGGACTCGAAGGGAAATGGGATCTGTCCTCCCAGAGCATTTCGCCCGTGGACCGCGCCAGGATAAGAATTAACTCGCAGTACGAAGAGTCCCGAATTGTTCTTTCGGGAGAGGGAACAGTGACTGTCGAGAGGGATGGCGAAAAAGAAAGCATTGTCGTTGACGGTAATCCCAGATCATATTTGATCGATAAAGAGGGGAATGGAGAGACACATGATTCTTATGTGGAAGTTCCCGAAGGTGTGAATGTATTCTCATTCACTTTCGGATAGTCATCATTCGCTTCACTCCGGCCTCCCAGCGTAAAAACCGCGACCGACCGGTACAGTAACGCCTACATAACCGTCTGGAGAGGAACTGAGATGAGCGAGGAACGCAAGGACGAGCTGCTCATCGGCTTAGCGCTGGATGCACTGGATTCCGACACCGACATCCGTGAGGCTGAGGAGTTGGTCAGTTCAGATCCGGAGGCCGCCACGGCGCTTCGTCGCTACCGCGCGGCCGCCGCCGAACTCGCGTCCGCTTACGAGACCACCCCTCCACCGGAGCTGAAGAAGTCCGTCATGCGACGGATCGGGAATACCGCGGCCCCCCCGACCCCGCTGCATCCACGTCAACGCAGCTACCGGCGGTCGGCCTGGTTGATGACCGCGGTCGCGGCGGTGTCGCTTGCCGTCGCCATTCCCGCGGTGACGGTGGCGATCTCCCAACACAACCGGATGGGGGAGAGCCCCGGAGGCCCCGGAGCACCCGACATAACTGCGGCGTACGACGACGTCACCCGTCTGCTCACGACCCCTGGCACGACCGTCCGTTCCGAGCGGACTTCCGACGGAAGGGGTTCGCTTGCGCTCATCGTCTCTGATGCGGCCGCCGACGACAACGTCGTGATCGCCCGCGGTTTGCCGGAACTCGCCAATGACCGCGTCTACCAGCTGTGGTCCCTCGACGCCGAAGGGTCCCCCACCTCCGCCGGGATCATGGACGAGGGGGAAGACCGTACGAGGTTCGCAGTGGGGGTGAACGTCGCGTCCGCCGTCGCGGTGACGGACGAACCCACCGGTGGCTCAGACTCACCGACGACGGAGCCCGTTGTCGTGCTCGCCACGGCGCGTTAGCCCGGATCCTTCATCCGACATCCGAAGTAGACCTCTGAAAACATGTACAAAGTGCCCCTGAGCTGCTAAGGTTTATGGTGTCGGAGCCAGAATCAGTCACAGAACTTCGGTCACCCTCCCGGTGAAGGCCACCAAGCCGATCATCGGTGGCACCGCCGGCCACCCGCGGTGTTCCACTGCCGGTAGTTTCCTGCTGGCCGATACCACCGACACGCTGTCGATGACCGGCACCCTCGACACCGCCCTGGCCGGGCAGGGACCTGCGGTAGCGCTGATCGTTCTTGTCTTTCGACATGTCCAGCAACCGTTCCTGGATCCGGGCGAACTCACCTTTCAGTATCGGCCCGCAGTACGCGACGGTGTCACTCAGACGCAGTGGAGGGGCATCGTCGCGGCGAGGTACTTACCGCACTGGCCACCTGAGGCGGCCCAGACTCTCTGCAGGATCTTCAGTGCATCGTAGGAGTACTTCCGGGCACGGAGCTTCCGGAGCCTGGCGGTGACGGTGCGGTCGCGCCCCGGTGAGCCTTTCGCCGCGGCGGTCAGCCGACGGCGGGCGTTGTCCCTACTCCATCTGGTGACCTCGACGACCTCGTTGAGGATGCAGCCTTGGCCAGTCGGTTGGTGATCTCCGCGCGTGCCTGCATCGATGGCCTACTTCCCATGCCGTACATGGTTCCTGGTTCGCGGGCATTCGTATGGGAGGCTGGTCGCCTCCTGAACTTCTCAGGAGGTGCCGTTAACATCGATTGACGACACAGGAGGTTGATCCACTTGTCCACCACATCTGCCAGACCTGTCTCCCGCACAGTGCCAGCTATCGCCGCCACCGGAGTGCTGTTACTGGGCATCGCGGTCACCGCCTGCAGCCCCGCGGACAACACCGACTCCACCACCGCACCCACCACCTCCGCCCAGGCCACTGTCACCACACGGCCCACCAGTGACGCTCCCGCGCCGACAACCGCCGAGGCACCTAACGGGGACGGTGGCGAGTCCGAGGACGCCCCCGCAGACACCTGCTCCGAGCTAACAGGGGACGAGGCTGTCGCCCGCTGGGCCAGCGACGTTCCGATAAACGCCGAGAACTACCCGTGGGCCCCGGACTGGGCCGTGACCGACGGCTACGACTCCTGTGCTGACCTCTCCTGGATCATCCTGCCCATCGAGGGTGGAACGGCGTCCTCGCCGTACCAGATCATGCTCTTCCACGACGGACGCTACCTCGGTACCGCTACCTCGGAGGCCTACGGCTTCTACCCCACGGTCTCGCGGGTTGATGACGCGACACTCTCCGTGACCTGGCACTGGCCACGCGACGGCGAGTCGAACGCCGGGGCCTCCGGCGAATCCACCGCGCAGTTCACCTGGGACGCGGCCTCCGGCAGCGTTTCCATGTCCGGTGAGGTCCCGCCGGTGTGACCACGAAGCAGACCCCACTCCCGATTTACGTAACGTCGCGGACCACTGGAATTCCTGCGGCAAGAGCAGTGGCCGCGGCTTTCCATTTGTCGTGACCAGCCTTCTAGCCGTCGCCTTTCAGCCTCGTTCGATCAACGCTGCGATTACCCCGCGCGCAGCCGGTTTCGCCTCCGTAGGTCGCGAACCAGGCCCGCTGTTGCGCATCGCCTCCGGGTTAGCGGCATACGGCAGGCAGTACGCAGGACGACCATTCTCGAACCGCCACCCCTCATGCAGACCACCGACATCAAGCACATCGAATCCGACCGCGTCGGCGAATCCTGCCACCAGCTTCCTCGCCTCGGCGTCGTCACCGGCCATCGGCAACGTCGAGCGCTGCGGATCGTTGGCCGGGCGCGGAAGCTTGCCGAGGTGGACGTAGACCACGTTGCTGAAAGCTCTGATGACCTTCGACCCCGGGAGCCGACGTTGCAACATCTCCGAGGTCGTGGACTCCCCGGAGTCCAGCTCCGGGATCCGACCGTCCCGGTCGGGGTAGTAGTTGTTGGTGTCAATCACCGTCTTGCCGGCAAGTTCTGCCACCGGGAGTTGGTCAATCGCATGCAGCGGCACCGTCACCACAACCAGATCAGCCGTCGCCGCTTCGGGTGGTGTCACCGCGGAGGCCGCCGGGCCAAGCGCAGTAACACCTCGTAGCCCGCGTCTATAGCGAGTCTCGCTAATGTACTGCCGATATGTCCGGCACCAATGAACCCAATTTTCTTAATGCTGACCGCAACACCAGGCGCTCATCCATTCCCCGAAGTTCGTGACCGACCCCCACCGAAAACGCTCGGGAAATCCGCCCCGTCCACCGCTGTTCGGGACTTCGCCGCGCAACTCCCGCAACTGCTAATCTCGAAGGGGGTGACACTCAGACAACGAAAAACCGGAGGTCACAAACCCTTTCGAGTTTGTGACCTCCGGCCGGTTCAGTTCGTGAACCGCTCATTGTGGGCGAAGGGGGACTTGAACCCCCACGTCCCGAAGGACACTGGCACCTGAAGCCAGCGCGTCTGCCATTCCGCCACTCGCCCGTGGCATCGATATGAATCGACGTGGGTTGCGTCTGCAACGGAGAGTAACACTATCACCACCTCCCGGCGACCTCAAAACATGCCTCCCACCTGCGACTTATCTACTGAATCTGCCACACGCCCCGTATCCTGCACCCACTTCACAGCCGCAGTCCGTATAGTGGGCCGACAACGTGTGCCGTCCCCGGCCCAGGATCCGATCCAGGACCCGGACAGGCGAGCACCCCGATCAAGGCAACCGGCCCTACGGGACGAAAGAACGAAAGGTGAGGCGTAACCACCATGGACCTCTTCGGTCGCTTCCGTAAGCTCGACAGCTCCCTGCAGCGCGGGCTGGACAACGGCTTCGCGCGCGTCTTCGGCGGCGAGGTCGTCCCCGCCGAGATCGACGAACTGCTGAAGCAGGAGGTCGAGGACACGCTCATGGAGGACCACACCGGCACCGTCTACGCCCCCTCCTCCTACAGCGTCTACGTCTCCGAACACGACCACACCGCCCTGCTCGAGAAGCGCCCCGACCTCGCCAACGAGCTCCGCGGCCGCCTCCAGCGCTTCATCCGCAACGAAGGCTGGGACAGTCACCACCCCGTCGCCGTGGAGATCGTGAAGGAGGACGGGCTGCACACCGGTCAGCTGAAGGCCCGGTCCTCCTTCGAGAAGGCCGAGCAGCCCGAACCGCACTGGCCACGCAGCGAGCCGGACTCCGGACGCAGCTCCGTCGCCCACCCCTACGACGCCGACGAACCCGCCGCCGACCCGAACCCGCTGGTCGGCCTGGCACGCCCGTCCCAGTCGCCGCAGGCGGCCCAGGCCGCGCACGCCGCCCAGCAGGACCAGCAGCCCGAACCGAACTCCACCCACGACCCCGACCTCGGCGACCCGTTGCAGAGCTACCCCGGCACCGAGGTCATCTCGCACAACGCCCAGGCCCCGGCAAACAACGCCGACGAGGCCACCGGTGCCGCGAACGCCGCCGCCGGGGAACAGGCCCCCCAGACCACCGTCACCCTGTACCTGCAGGACGGCTCCGCCCGGAGCTTCCTGCTGCAGAACGGCACGAACGTCATCGGCCGTGGCAACGCCGTCGACTTCCGCCTGCCGGACACCGGCGTCTCCCGCCAGCACGCCGAGATCACCTGGGACGGCTACGACGCCGTGCTGACCGACCTGAAGTCCACCAACGGCACCACCGTCAACGAGATTCCGGTGGACAGCTGGCTGCTCGCCGACGGCGACGTCATCACCATCGGGCACAGCGAGATCGACGTTCGTTTCAGCTGAGGGGGCCTCCGGAAGGTAGATTCAGCCGGTAGGATCAAACGTTGACCGACCGGTCAACCCACCGGCACGAAGGAGATGACCCCGAATGCAGACGACTCTGGTGCTGCTCGCCAAGATCGCCCTGCTCGTCGTGCTGTGGCTGTTCGTCTGGGTGGCCGTCCGCGCCATGCGTAAGGACGTGAACGCCATGGCAGCCACGGCAGGTGCCGCGCCTGCCGCCGGCCCGTCCAGCGGCCCCGCCGCCGGTGCCGGCACCGGAGCCAGGACGTCCGGTGGCCGCGGCTTCCGTCGTGCCACTCCTCCGGGCTCGTTGACGGTGACATCCGGCCCACTGACCGGGACAACACTGAATCTGCAGGGCTACCAGGACGTGACCCTGGGCCGCTCCGGGTCCTGCACCATCGTCCTGGAGGACGACTTCGCCTCCGGGACCCACGCCCGGCTGTTCCGGCAGTCCGGCACCTGGCTGCTCGAGGACCTCGACTCCCGTAACGGCTCCTTCCTCAACGGTCAGCGCATCGACCAGCCCGAACAGCTCTCCGCAGGCCAGGAGATCCGCGTCGGCCAGACCACGGTGAGGTTGGAAGCATGACAGAGACCACCGCCACACCCCTCGCCCTGAACTACGCGGCCCTGTCGGACCGCGGCCTGGTGCGTTCCAACAACGAGGACTCCGCCGCCGCCTCCCCGCACCTGCTCGCCCTCGCCGACGGGATGGGCGGTCACGCCGCCGGCGAAGTCGCCTCCGAGCTGATGATCACCTCGCTCTACGTCCTGGAGAACACGCTCTCCCAGGGCGTGGAGCCCTCCGGCGACCGCCTGCTGACGATGCTCGCCGAGGCCATGGACGACGGCAACCGTGCCATCGCCGCCCACGTCGACGACAACCCCACCCAGGAGGGCATGGGCTGCACGTTGACCACCATGCTCTTCGACGGCTCCTCCCTGGGCGTCTGCCACGTCGGCGACTCCCGCGGTTACCTCTTCCGCGACGGCACCCTCACCCAGATCACCAAGGACGACACCTTCGTGCAGTCCCTCGTGGACGAGGGCAAGCTCGCCCCCGAGGACGTCAGCAGCCACCCGCAGCGTTCCCTGATCCTCAAGGCCCTCACCGGCCGCCCCGTCGAGCCCACGCTCACCCTGCGCGAGGCACGGCCCGGCGACCGCTACCTACTGTGCTCGGACGGACTGTCCGACCCCGTCAGCTTCGACACCATCCGCGACGTGCTGGCCACCGGCACCCCGGAGGAGGCCGGCGCCCAGCTGATCAACCTCGCCCTGCGCGGCGGCGGGCCGGACAACGTCACCGTCGTCGTCGCCGATGTCGTCGACCCCGCGACGCTGCCCGAGGGCACCGTCCTGCCCACCGCCCCCGCCCTCGCCGGGGCGGTGAACACCAACGCCCCCGAACTGCCCCGCCCGAACACCTCGGCCGGACGCGCCTCCGCGGTCAACATCGTGCAGCGGCCCCGCGCCGCACAGCCCGCCGCCGGGGAGCCGGCCCCTGCCCCGGAACCGGACGCCGAGGAGCCTGAACCACGCACGCGGCGCCGCAAGGGACTGATCATCGGCCTCGCCGCCGCACTCGTCCTCATCGTCGCCGCCGGGGCCACCGTCTGGTACGTGCGCGACAACCTCTCCCAGTCCTACTTCATCGCCGTCGCCGACACCGGCTCCACGCCGACGACCACCGCCACCACGGTGCTGACCTCGCCGGGGTCGCTGGCACCGGACTCCCCCAACTCCCCGAACTCCACTGCCCCGTCGCAGCCCGCCGACCCGTCGGCGTCCGCCGCCCCCTCGGCACCGGCCACCACCACGGCCCCGGCCGCGGCCGACACCGGCTCACCCATCCAGATCTACCAGGGCGCCCCCGGCACGATCCTGGGCATCTCCACGCAGTCGGTCTACCAGGAGGTCTGCCTCTCCGACGACGCCGACGTCCGCCTGCTCCCCGCCGGCAGCGACGACGACTGCCACCGGTTCTCCACCTCCGACCTGACCCCGGCCGCCCGCGGCACGCTCGACAACCTCCCCCGGGACTCCTACGAGGAGATCCAGGGGCAGATCCGGCGCCTCGCCGAACAGACCCTCCCGGTCTGCGTCACCCGCGACACCAGGGCGGACTCCCGGGGTGACGCACCCTCCGACCTGACGACCCCCGGTGTCTCCTGCAGGGAGGTGAACTGACATGTTCCGTGACGCCCACGCCCGCGGCACCGAGCTGGCCTTGCTGGTCTTCTCCGCCGTCATCCTCGGCATCGCCCTGATCGCCCTGCAGTTCTCGCAGGGCAACGAGCTCAACTCCGAGGTCGCCGTCCTGGTCGGCGGCTACATCGCCGTCTTCGGCCTCGCCCATGTGGTGCTGTGCCTCAAGGCCCCCAACGCCGACCAGATCCTGCTGCCGGTCGCCGCGATGCTCAACGCCATCGGCCTGGTGATGATCTACCGCATCGACCTCGCCGCCGAGACCACCCGGTCGAACTCGCAGGTGATGTGGACCGTCATCGCCCTGGTCATCTTCGCCGGGGTCATCTGGTTCCTGAAGTCCCACAACAGCCTGCAGAACTACGCCTTCCTGCTCGGTCTCGGCGGCCTGATCCTGTCCGCCCTGCCGATCGTGTGGGCGCGGGTGTTCCCCTCCGAGCTGTCGGCGGACGCCCAGGTGTGGATCACCCTCGGGCCGGTCTCCATCCAGCCCGGCGAGTTCGCCAAGATCATGCTGCTGATCTTCTTCGCCGCCCTGCTGGTCAACAAGCGGGCGCTGTTCTCTGTGGCCGGCTACCGCGTCCTGGGGCTGCAGTTCCCCCGCCTGCGTGACCTGGGACCCATCCTGCTGGTCTGGGGCCTGGCGATCCTCATCTCGATCCTCCAGAACGACTTCGGCCCCGCCCTGCTGCTCTTCGGCACGGTGCTGGGCATGCTCTACATGGCCACGGGTCGCTCGTCCTGGCTGGTCGTGGGTCTGGGACTCGCCGTCGTCGGCGCCTGGGGGGTCTTCCAGATCTCCGACAAGATCCAGGACCGCTTCACCAACTTCCTCGACCCGCTGGCCACCTACGAGGAAGGCACCGGCTACCAGCTCTCGCAGGCCCTGTTCGGCATGTCCTTCGGTGGGCTGACCGGAACGGGTCTCGGCGAGGGCTACCCGCAGAACGTGCCGGTGTCCTACGCCGACTTCATCATGTCCTCCATCGGCGAGGAGCTCGGGTTCGTCGGACTGGCGGCCGTGCTCCTGCTGTTCGCCGTGTTCGTCACCCGCGGCTTCATCATCGCGTTGAAGACCCCGGACGCCTTCGGCAAGCTCGTGGCGGCCGGGTTGTCCCTGACCCTGGCCATCCAGGTGTTCGTGGTCACCGGCGGCATCTCCAAGCTGCTGCCGATGACCGGTCTGACCACCCCGTTCATGTCCCACGGCGGTTCCAGTCTGCTGGCGAACTACATCCTGCTGGCGATCCTGCTGAAGATCTCCCACGACGTGAACACCCGCAAGGCGGCACCACCGCAGGCGGCCCCGGACGCTGACCCGCAGACGTCCGTCCACCCGGTCGTGAAGGAGGCCCGCCCATGAACAGGTCCATCCGCAATGTCTCGGTCTTCACCTTCGTGCTGGTCATCATCCTGCTGGTGAACCTGACCTGGATCCAGGGGTTCCAGACCTCCCGCTACGCGGAGAACTCGCTGAACTCCCGCCAGTACTACGAGATGAAGTCGATCCCGCGCGGCCAGATCTCCGCCGGCGGCCAGGTCCTCGCCGAGTCCCAGGCGGACGAGGACGGCTTCTACACCCGTGACTACCCGACGACACCCGCGTCCTACGGCTCGGTGCTGGGCTACCTCTCCGACCGCTACGGCGCCTCCGGCATCGAGGCCTCGCAGAACTCCATCCTCGACGGGACGGACGACTCGCTCTTCGCCACCCGTGCCTGGGACACCCTCACCGGCAAGGAGCGTCGCGGGGCCAACGTGGAACTCACGCTGCAGCCCAACGTGCAGCAGGTCGCGTACGACGAACTGTCGTCCCGCGGGTACTCCGGCTCCGTCGTCGCGATCCGCCCGTCCACCGGTGAGGTCCTGGCGATGGCGTCGACCCCCAGCTTCGACCCGTCCGTGGTCAGCAGCACCGACGCCGCCACCGCGGACGCCGCCTTCGAGGAACTCCAGGCCAGCCCGGACGCCCCGCTGCTGAACCGCTCCACCCAGCAGACCCAGCCGCCCGGCTCCACGTTCAAGCTGATCACCACGGCTGCCGCCCTGGCCGCCGGGGACAACGCCGACACGATGGTCACCGGTGAGTCGCAGATCACCCTGCCGGACACCACGACCACCCTGGAGAACTACGACGGGACGTCCTGCGGCGCCGCCCAGGTCCCGCTGCGGACCGCGTTCTCGAAGTCGTGCAACACCTCCTTCGTGGACCTGGTGAACCGCCACGGCGAGGAGTCCTTCCGCGCCACCGCCGAGGGCTTCGGCATCGGTGCGGAGGACGACGAGGACTTCGGCCTGCCGATCCAGAACTCCACCATCGGCGACATCCCGGACTCCGCGGCGCTGAGCCAGTCCGCCATCGGCCAGCGCGACGTGGCCCTGACCCCGCTGCAGAACGCGGTCATCGCCGCCACGATCGCCAACGACGGCGTGCGCATGAAGCCGCACATCATCAAGCAGGTCACCGGCGCCGACCTCAACGTCATCAAGGAGACGCGCCCGCAGGAGGCCGGCCGCGCCATCGACTCCGAGGTCGCCTCCCAGCTCACCGAACTGATGCAGGGTGCCGAGGAGTACGCCGGCGGATCCTCGGACATCGCCTCGAAGACCGGCACCGCCGAACACGGCGAGGACTCCCGTAACTCCAACCCGCACGCCTGGTACGTCGCCTTCGGCCCCTCCCAGGACGCCGACGTCGCCGTCGCCGTGCTCGTGGAGAACGGCGGCGACGCCGGGCAGGCCGCCACCGGCGGTTCCGTCGCCGCACCGATCGGCCGCGCGGTGATCAACGCGGCACTCCAGGAAGCACAGTAAGCGAGGTAAGCGAGGTGACAGACGTGACCGGACCCGATGAACCCGACCGCCCCGGAGGTCCCGGCAACCCCGGTAATCCCGGTAACCCTGGGGATCCTGACGGCACCCGGGTCTTCAGCACCCCCGAAGAACACTCCGGCCCCGTGGACCCGGCACACATGACCCCACGGGACCGCGCGGCCGCGGACCGGCTCCAACGCGTCCTCGACGGCCACTACGACTCCGCCGCCGGGAGACGCTTCGAGGTCTCCCGCATCATCGGACGCGGCGGCATGTCGACGGTCTGGCTGGCCTACGACACCGTCGGCGAACGTGACGTCGCCGTGAAGGTGCTCAAACCCGAGCTCACCGACGACGCGGAGTTCCGCGACCGCTTCCGGCAGGAGGCCGAGGCCGCCGAGACCATCCAGTCCGACAATGTCGTCCGCACCTTCGACTACGGCGAACAGTCCGACGTCGACGGCAGCGGCATCGCCTACTGCTTCATCGTCATGGAGTACGTGCAGGGCGAGTCGCTGGCCGACATCCTCGGCCGGCAGCGCACCCTCCCGGAGGTGATGGTCCTCGACCTCATCGCCCAGGCGGCCGTCGGTCTGCAGGCGATCCACGAACGTCGGCTGATCCACCGCGACATCAAACCCGGCAACCTCATGGTCACCGCCGACGGCGTGGTGAAGATCACCGACTTCGGCATCGCCAAGGCCGCCTCCGCCGTGCCGCTGACCCGCACCGGCATGGTGGTGGGCACCGCACAGTACGTGTCCCCGGAGCAGGCCCAGGGCCTGTCGATCCGGCCGTCCAGCGACATCTACTCCCTCGGCGTCGTCGGCTACGAGGTGCTCGTCGGGGAACGGCCGTTCGCCGGGGACTCCACCGTGTCGGTGGCGCTGAAGCACATCAACGAGCCCGCCCCCGAGCTCCCCGGCAACATCAGTGCACCCATGCGCCAGCTCATCGCGATCTGCCTGCGCAAGGACCCCGCGCGCCGGTATGCGGACGGCGCGGCGTTGGCCGCCGCCACCGTCCCGGTGCGCGACGGCCAGATGCCGCCGGACCCGGCGACCGGGGTCCCGCCGGGCGCCGCGGCGCCCGTCCCGCCCCCGACGGGCCAGAGCCGGCTCAGCGAGGTCACCGACGAGTCGAACATGGGGCCGGCGCCCCGGACCCGCGGTAACCGGGGCTGGATCTGGGCGCTGGGGATCGGCCTGGTCGTCGTCCTCGGCGTCCTGGTGTGGTTCCTCACCCAGAACGACAGTGAGACACCGGTCGCCCCGACCCAGACGACCACGGTCACCAACGAGGTCACCGAGGAGCAGACCGTCGTGCCCGAGCCGGTCGAGACGGACGACCCCGTCGACACCGCGACACCGACGACGCCCACAGGGACGACACCGACCGAGGGGCCGACGGACGGCCCGACGGACACCACCGACCCCGGCCAGCCGACCCAGCCGACCGTCCCGGAGCCCGAGGTTCCGACGGAGGAGCCGACGGACCCCGACACCTCTGACCAGGCGTCCCAGGAACGACCGGACCCCAGTGGTAACGCCGGGACCACCGGCGACGGTGACTCCGGGGACGAGCAGTCCGGCTTGGCCGGACTGGGACGGCTGTGACGGGTGTTATTCGCACCAACCGCCGCCACATCGGTAGTCTCCTGAAGAAGGAGTGTTCACGGCGTCAACAGCGCCAGAGGTGCCTGGAACGTCAGTGGCACCAGCACATGAGGAAGGGAGCAGCATGGACCTGAGCAACACCCGGCTCGGCGGTCGGTACCTCCTGGGGCCCGTCATCGGGACCGGAGGCATGTCCGACGTCTATGCGGCGACCGATGAACTCCTCGGCCGCGACATCGCGGTGAAGATGATGCGGGCCGACCTCGCCCGTGACGACACCTTCCTCGAGCGGTTCCGCCGCGAGGCGAAGAACGCCGCCAAGCTGAACCACCACGCCATCGTCGCCGTGTACGACACCGGGCAGACCGACGAGGCCCACGGGTCGGTGCCCTACATCGTCATGGAGCGGGTCCACGGCCGCACCCTGCGCGACATCGTCCGCGACTCCGGCCCCTTCCCGCTCGACGAAGCCTCCCGGGTGATGGCGGAGGTGTGCCGCGCACTGGGCTTCTCCCACGAGGCCGGCATCATCCACCGTGACATCAAGCCCGCGAACATCATGATCACCAACACCGGTGCGGTGAAGGTGATGGACTTCGGCATCGCCCGGGCCCTGTCGGACACCAGCTCGGCGATGACGCAGACCGCCGCGGTCATCGGCACGGCCCAGTACCTCTCCCCGGAGCAGGCCCGCGGCAAGTCCGCCGAGGCCCGCTCCGACATCTACGCCGCCGGCTGCGTGTTCTACGAGATCACCACCGGGCAGCCGCCGTTCTCCGGGGAGTCGCCGTTCTCCGTGGCGTTCCAGCACGTCCAGGAGAGCCCGCTGCCCCCGTCCCAGGTCCAGGGGATGGACCTCGACCCGGACCCGGCGCTCGCCCTGGACGCCGTGACGTTGACGGCGATGGCCAAGGACCCCGCCGACCGGTACGACACCAGCGCGGACATGGCCGCGGACCTGCAGCGCATGGCGGAGGGCCGCATGCCGTTGGCGGCACAGGCCTACACCGACGAGCCGGTGCAGGACCCGTCGACGACACATATGCCGGTCGCCGCACCTGTCCCCGTCCCCTCCGGGGCGGCTGCCGGGACAGCCGGTGGTCCCGGCCCGGAGACCGCCACCCCCCGCACGGAGAAGAAGCGGCGCCGCGGCTGGGTCGTGGCCCTGTGGATCATCGCCATTCTGGCGCTGATCGGCGGCGGCACCGCCGTGGCCTGGAACTGGTTGGGCGGTGACAGTGAGCAGACCAGCGAACAGGTGCTGGTCCCCGACGTCACCGGGCAGTCCCGCGACGACGCGGTCAACACCCTCGAGGACGCCGGCTTCGAGGTGGACACCGAGGACCGCCCCGACGCCGAGGTGCCCCGCGACCAGGTCATCGGAACCACTCCCGCAGCAGAATCCTTCGCCCCGTCCGGTTCCCAGGTGACGCTGCTGGTGTCCTCCGGGCAGGAGGTCACCGATGTCCCGGACCTCACCGACATGACCACCCAGCAGGCCCAGGAGGCGCTGCAGGAGGCCGGTCTACGCCTGCGGTCCAACGTCTCCGAGCAGTCCAGCGACAGTGTCGACGAAGGGCACGTCATCGAGCAGACCCACCCCTCGGGGTCGCAGGTCTCCAAGGGCACCGAGGTCGGCATCACCGTCTCCACCGGCCCGGAGGACATCCGCGTCCCCCGTGTCACCGGCCAGTCCCGCGACGACGCGGTGCAGAACCTCGAGGACGCCGGTTTCGAGGTCGACGTCACCATGGTCGACTCCTCCGAGGACGAGAACCGCGTGCTCTCCGCCGCCAACGAAGGCACGACGCAGCCCCGCGGTACGACCATCACCATCGAAGTGTCCCGCGGCAACCAGTTCACGATGCCCCAGCTCGTCGGCAAGGACTACGACGAGGTCTACAGCACCCTGCAGCAGGCCGGCTGGCGTGGAGCCCCGGACCGGGTGAACCGGACCAACGTCAACCAGCTCGATCCGCTGGCCGTCGACCGGGTCGTCGGGCAGTCCGCCCGGGACGGCGAGACGATCGACCGGAACGCCCCGATCACCGTGCGGGTCAACGTCCTCGGGATTCCGTGACCACCCTCGGCCCGGCGGAGGCCTGAGCGCCCGCCTGCCGCTCACTCCCCCGGGGGTTCGGTGACGGGGTAGGCACCACCCGTCGCCAGCAGGTCCGTGACCGCCTCCACGGTCCCCCCGATGTGCCTCCGCAGGAGTTCCGTGGCCGCCGGGACGTCCCGGTCGAGGCAGTGGGTCACGAGATCCTCGTGCTCCTGCATCCAGTCCGCGCTGTCCCGTCGCGCCGCACCCCAGCGCCGGTAGAGCTCACCGGCGTCCCACAACGACCGGCAGGTCTCCAGCATCATCGGGTTACGGCATGCCGAGAGCAATGCCATGTGGAACCGCCGGTGGGCGACCATGTGGACGTCGGCGCCGTGGTCATCCACCTCGGTCCCCTGGCCCGGGGCCCGGCGGAGCTGGTGGTGCGCAGCGATGATCTCCGACTCCCATGCCACGTCACCGGCCTCAATGGACTGGCCGAGGGCCGCGGTCTCCACCAGCTGGCGGAGCTCGGACAGGTGTTTCAGGCCGTCCAGGGTGATCTCGTAGACCCGGAAACCCTTGTTCTTCTCCGCGCTGACCAGGTACTCCGCGGTGAGTCGGGTCAACGCCTCCCGCACCACCCCGGCGCTGACCCCGAGCTCCTTGCCGAGCGCCGAGGGACTGAGTTTTTCGCCCGGCCTGAGGCCTCCGCGGAGGATCGCCGTCCGTACGGCGCGGTAGGCGTCTTTCGTCGGAGCAAGCAGATCGGTGCTCTCGGTCATCGTCGTCCTCCAGAATCGATTATTTCAATCGTCGCAGATTATCTGTTGACAGTCGGTGCGTTGCCGTGCAAAAGTGATTTTGGCGGCAATGTACGTCACTTCTGTCAGTCTATGTGAGGCAGACCATGGCGGTGCCCGCTACCTCGTCAGGCCCATCCCTGAAAGGATCCGCATGTACAAATGGATCATCCTCGCCGGCTCGTTCATCATCTACATGTTCGACGCCCTCGAGATCCTGTTGCTGTCCCTCGCTCTTCCCGCCATCTCGTCAGATCTTGACATCACCGCCACACAGGCCGGACTTCTCGCCACCGCCACCCTGCTCGGCATGGGTTTCGGCGGTCCTGTGATGGGGTCGCTCGCCGACTCCAGAGGACGCAGGTTCGCGCTGCTGGTGTGTGTCGCGATCTTCATCATCTTCACCTCCGCCATCTTCATCGTCCCCAACCTCACGGTGTTCATCATCGTGCGCTTCATCTCCGGGCTCGGCCTCGGCGGCGTGTGGAGCGTGATCTCGGCGTTCGTCACCGAGAACTGGCCGAAGGAACGGCGTGCCGTGGCACTCACCTTCGTCCTCTCGTCCTACCCGATCGGCGGGCTCGTCGCCGCCCAGCTCTCCAGCTTCATGCTGCCCCACTGGCGTGAGATGTTCCTGGTCGCCGGACTCGGCGCGATCCTCCCCCTGGTCATCGTGATCTTCTGCTTCCGCGAGTCGCAGATGTGGCTGGAGGAACGCAACCTACCCCTCCCCGGTGACGCGGGGGCACCGGAGAAGGCGAACTCCTCGATCCGCGAGATCATGGCCCAGCCGTACCTGCGGACGACTGTCCTGGCCAGCATCGTCGCCTCCCTGGCGTTCATCGCGTTCTACGGCTCGAGCACCTGGTTGCCGAGCTACCTGGAGAACGAACGCGGGCTCGACGCCCAGACCGTGGGCACGTTCATGACCTGGTTGAACCTGGGCATGTTCATCGGCTACAACGTCTTCGGGGTCATCGCCGACAAGTTCGGTAAGCGTCTGGCGCTGATCATCGCCATGGTCGGCGCCGGTCTTCTCATGCCGTTGTACGGGGTCATCACGAACGAGACCGGTCTCCTGCTTCTCGGTCCCGCCTACGCGTTCTTCATGACCTTCGCCGGGCTCTTCGGCCCGTACCTCAGCGGGATCTACCCGACACGGGTCCGGGCGACCGGGTCCGGGTTCTGCTTCAACGTCGGACGCGGAGTCTCGGCGTTCGCGCCCCTGTTGTTCGGTGCGCTCGCCGGTGTCGCCTCACTCGCCGCCGGACTCGTGATCGCCGGCATCCTGTTCCTCGCCGGTGCCGCCGTCACACTCTTCCTGCCCCGGGACACCCGGGAGCTGCCCGACCCCTCGACCGGCGACGACGTCGCCCGGTCCGGGAGTCCGGCACCCCAGACCCCTCCCACCACCACAACCCTCTGAGCACGACTACCCAGGAGAACCACCATGCAGACATTCATCGACATCTCCGTCGACCTCCGGGCCGGTATCGCGTCCGATCCCCCCGGGCACCGCCCCGAGATCACCTACATCGACCACAAGCAGTCCGCCGAGGACGTCGTGGCCTTCTTCCCCGGTGCCGAGACTTCCGACCTCCCGGCCGGCGAGGGCTGGGCCATTGAACGGGTGGCGATGACCACCCACGGCGGCACGCACCTCGACGCCCCCTACCACTACGCCTCCACCATGAACGGCGGTGAACGTGCGATCACCATCGACGAAGTACCGCTCGACTGGTGTCTGCGACCGGGCGTCAAACTCGACTTCCGCCACCTCGCCGACGGGTACGTCGTGCAGCCCGCCGACATCGACGCCGAACTGGAGCGGATCGGCCACACACTCCAGCCCTACGACATCGTCCTGGTCAACACGGCCGCCGGCGTACGCTACGGCGAGGACGACTACGTCGACACCGGTTGCGGGATGGGCAGGGCGGCCACGCTCCACCTGCTCAGCCAGGGCGTGCGGATCACCGGCACCGACGCATGGAGCTGGGACGCCCCCTTCTCCTACACCGCGCAACGGTACGAGAAGAACCACGACCCCAGCATCATCTGGGAGGGGCACAAGGCCGGCCGCGAGAGGGAGTACTGCCACATCGAGAAGCTCCACAATCTCGAGGCGCTTCCCCCGACGGGCTTCACGGTGTCGTGCTTCCCGGTCAAGATCCACGCAGCGTCCGCGGGCTGGACGCGCGCAGTAGCAATCATCGACGACAAGGACGGAGAGTAGGACATGCGTATCGTTTCCGCGACAATTGACGGGGTCCGACGGTTCGGGAGGGTGGACGACGACAGCAGGGTGCACCTCTTCACCGAGGACCGTGACCCCCTGGACGCACTCGATCCGCAGGCCCCGGAGATCCCGACCACCGGGACAGTCGCCCTGGAGGAACTCGGTCCCCTGGAGCCGCCGCTCCCTGTGACGACCCTCCGTGACTTCATCACGTTCGAACAGCACACCGCCGGGTCCATGCGGACCGTGACCGACGGCGCAGGCGCACCGGACGCCTGGTACGACGCCCCCGCCTTCTACTTCACCAACCCTCATGCCGCCATCGGTTCAGGGCAGGACGTCCGTGTCCCCCCGGGCTCAGAACGTTTCGATGTGGAGTTGGAGGTCGCCGCGGTGATTTCCAGGGACGGATTCAACCTCAGCGTCGAGGAGGCCTGGGACCACATCGGAGGATTCACGATCCTCAACGACTGGTCCGCCCGGGACCTGCAGACCGCCGAGATGAAGGTCGGTCTGGGCCCCGCCAAAGGCAAGGACTCGGCCTCCACCCTGGGACCGATGGTGGTCACCCTGGACGAACTCGACGACTACCGCGACGGAGACCACTTCAACCTCCGGATGGAGCTGCGCATCAACGACCGCCAGATCGCCGAGGACGTCCTCTCCCACATGGCCTGGTCGTTCGCCGAGCTGGTCTCCTACGCCAGCCGGGGGACGTGGGTGCGTCGGGGCGATGTCCTCGGCAGCGGTACCTGCGGTGGTGGTTGTCTGGCGGAGTTCTGGGGGTGGACGGGCGAGATCGACCCCGCCCCGATCGCCGTCGGCGACACTGTCACCATGACGGTCCAAGGTATCGGCACGATCACCAACAAGGTCGTTGACGGAGTGGAGGTCCATCCGGTTCCGCGTGCACGCTCGGTCGAATGGACGCGCCCCGTGTGACGGGACAGTGAGGTGCCGGCGTCGGAGGACGGTTGCCGGTGCTTGCATTTCTGTTTCAACCACGGAACAATGACATGTAGTCCGCCTCCGTACAGACCGGAGGCCGCAGGATTGTGACCCCGTCACCGCCAGTCGAAGCTACGGGGGCAAGACCTGGGACGCTCTTCCCGATGTTGTGCGCCACGCACCACATCCCGGGAAGGCGCCCCAGGTCTTTTTGCATGTCCTGTGTTCTTGCAGGACACCCCGCAGTCGCCAGGCTGCCGGGAAGGACATGGAAGGAACGTTGCGCCATGGCGACACGGCAGGATTTCGCCCCGCTGGCCGGACAGGTGGTCACCGCCCTCGGCGGACCGGGCAACATACGGTCGGTCACCCACTGTGCCACCCGGTTACGGTTCAAGATCAGGGAGAACGACAAGGCCGACCTCCAGGCAGCGGACGCGGTGGACGGAGTGCTCACCGCGATCCACTCCGGCGGCCAGTACCAGGTGGTCATCGGCAATGATGTCCCCTTCGCCTATGAGGCGGTCACGGCTCTCGACGGAATGGCCACGAAAGGGGTGAAGGATTCCGTCGACGAGGACGGGGCCGCCGCGAACTCCGACGCCGACGGCGACGGCGGCGACACCGACAGGAATCTCCTGAACAAGTTCATCGACCTGGTGTCGGCCCTGTTCAGTCCGATTCTGTGGTGCCTCGCCGGCCTCGGGCTGGGCAAGGCGTTCCTCACACTGGCTAAGACCACCGGCCTGCTCGAGGAGACCTCGGATACCTATCTCATCATCAACGCCACCTTCGACGGCATCTTCTACTTCCTGCCGCTGTTCCTGGCGTTGACCGCGGCCCGGCGGTTCAAGGTCAACCAGTTCATCGCGCTGTCGATGATGGCGCCACTGGTGCTGCCACAGATCGTGGCACTGTCCGAGGCGGAGAACGTCCACCTGTTCGGTATCCCGTTGAACTCGATGAACTACACCTCATCGGTGATACCCGCGATCATCGCGGTCTGGGTCGCAGGGTACCTCCAACGATGGCTGGAGAAGGTGCTTCCCGGTGCGGTCCGCAACTTCTTCACCCCACTCATCGTCGTCGCGGTGATGGTTCCGCTGGTGCTGTTGACCATCGGTCCGGTGACCCTGCAACTGGGTAACTGGCTCTCGGACGGCCTCAACTGGTTGTTCAGCGCCGCACCGTGGCTCGGTGGAGCGGTACTGGGTGCCTTCTGGCAGGTGTTCGTGCTGTTCGGCCTGCACTGGAGTCTCATTCCGGTGTTCCTCAACGATATCGCCGTCCAGGGCTACACCCTGCTGATGGGCCCGCTGCTCGCCGCCGTACTGGCGCAGGCCTCGGCAGCTGCGGCTGTGTGGATCCGGGCGAAAGACCCGGAGCGCAAGAAGGTCGCCGGGCCGGGCGTGATCTCGGGTTTCCTCGCCGGTGTCACCGAACCGATCATCTACGGTGTCAACCTCCCGTTGAAGTACCCGTTCTACGTCGGACTCGGCAGCGGTGCCGTCGGTGGTGCGATCATCGGTATGGCCCACGGCGGTGTGGACACCTTCGTCTTCCCGTCTGTCCTGGCCCTTCCGGCCTCGGTGAATGTCGGGACATTCGGGGTGACCGTCCTCGGCACCGTTGTGGCAGTGGTCCTCGGTTTCGTGGGGACGTGGTTCGTCGTGCCGATGGCGGAACGCAAGCTGTCGGGTGCCGCAGTGATCGCGGATGCTCCAGCGGAACCGAAAACTGTCCTCACAGACGAGGACGCCGACGTCGTGAACTCCGGTGACGTCACCGGCCAGGTCACCGTCCTCGCCCCCCTCGCGGGCAACGTCGTGCCGTTGGAGGACGTCGACGACAAGGTATTCGCGTCCGGTGCGATGGGGTCAGGTGTGGGCATCGAGCCGGCCGGCCAGTCCACCGTAACGGTGACATCCCCGGTCAGCGGAAAACTCATTGCCGTGCAGAGAACCGGTCACGCCTACGGCATCCGTGGCGACAACGGTGCGGAGGTGCTCGTTCACGTCGGTATCGACACCGTGAAGATGGGCGGCACGGGATTCAGCACGCTCGTCGAACGTGGTCAGCATGTGTCGGCTGGCGAGGCCCTCGGCACTGTCGACCTCGCCGCTGTCACGGACGCCGGGTACCCGGCAACCACACTAGTGATCGTCACCAACACGAAGAAGCTGACGGCGGTCACTGCCGTCGCCAGTGGCGACGTGGCCGGTGGAGCAACCATTCTCGACATCGAGAACTAACAGACACAGGAAGGTCACCATGACGACACGTACACCCGCATTCCCCGAGGGTTTCCTCTGGGGCGGCGCCACCGCAGCCAACCAGATCGAGGGCGCCTACAACGTCGGCGGCAAAGGCCTGTCGATCCAGGACGTCATGCCGCACGGGCTGCAGACCCTGTCCACCCGGGAACCCACCGACGACAACCTCAAGCACGAGGCGATCGACTTCTACCACCGCTACGCCGAGGACATCGCGCTGTTCGCCGAGATGGGGTTCAGGACGTACCGCTTCTCCATCGCCTGGACACGTATCTTCCCGAACGGTGACGACGCCGAACCGAACGAGGAGGGCCTTGCCTTCTACGACCGGGTCCTGGATGAGCTGGAGAAGCACGGGATCGAACCTGTCGTCACCATCTCGCACTACGAGACCCCGCTGCACCTGGCACGTGAGTACGGCGGATGGCGGAACCGGGCGCTCGTCGACCTGTGCGTGCGGTACGCGACCACCCTGTTCGAACGGTACAGGGGGCGGGTGCGCTACTGGTTGACCTTCAACGAGATCAACGCACTGTTCCACTTCCCATTCATGGCCGGCGGCATCGAACTCAACCGTGACGAGGTCGACGACGCGGACCTCTACCAGGCCGCACACTACGAACTGGTGGCTTCCGCCCTCGCGACGAAGGCCGCACGCGAGATCGATCCGGAGAACAAGATCGGCTGCATGGTCATCGCGGTGCCACGTTACGGTCTCACCCCTGACCCGGCCGACCAACGCAAGGCGCAGACCGAGGCACAGCTCGACTACGTCTTCGGCGACGTCCACGTGCGCGGCGAGTACCCGGGGAGCTACCGGCGGCTGCTCCGGGAGAAGGACATCGAGCTCGACATCACCGACGCCGACCGTGCGGCACTGACGAACACCGTGGACTTCGTGTCCTTCTCGTACTACATGTCCGTCTGTGAGTCGGCGGACCCCGCGCGCCAGACCAAGGGCGAGGGCAACGTTGTCGGCGGCATCCCGAACCCCACACTCGAGGCATCGGAGTGGGGGTGGCAGATCGACCCGGTGGGCCTGCGTATCGTCCTCAACGATTTTTGGGACCGCTGGCAACTGCCGCTGTTCATCGTGGAGAACGGGCTCGGGGCGAAGGATGTCCTGGTGGATTCGGACGGGGAGGGTGGCACGACCGTGGCGGACGACTACCGCGTCGCCTACCTCAACGACCACCTCTACCAGGTCGGCGAGGCGATCGCGGACGGGGTGGACGTACTGGGTTACACCGCCTGGGGCTGCATCGACCTGGTCTCGGCGTCGAAGGCGGAGATGTCCAAGCGCTACGGTTTCATCTACGTCGACCGCAACGATGACGGCTCCGGGAGCCTCGAGCGCTACCGTAAGCGGTCCTTCGACTGGTACCGCGACGTCATCGCGTCCAACGGTGCATCGCTGCACGCGACTCACGGTGAGGGCGCGTAGGGCGCGTCGCCTACGCTGATGGATGTGGCAGTCATGAAGATCCTCCGGGTGTTCAACAACAACGTCGTCCTGGCGTCGAGCGAGGATGAGCCGCAGACCGAGGTCGTCCTGACCGGACGTGGTCTCGGTTTCGGGACGTCCGCGGGCGATACCGTGGATGAAGCGAAGGTTTCCCGTGTGTTCCGTCCGGAGGATAACCGGGACCCGGATCACGTCGCCGCACTCGCCGCCGAAATACCCCTGTGGTTCGTTGAGCTGGCTGGCTCCCTGACCGATGGACTGGAGGTCCCGTCACCGACGGTACTCGCGCTGGCGGACCATCTTCACATGGCTGTGCGACGCCAGGAGCTGGCGGACGGTGACCCCGTACATACCCACCATCCACTCCAGGCCGAGGTGAGCCATCTCTACCCCGAGGAATTCGCCACGGCACGGACGATGCTGGCGCGGGTGAACCTGCATCTGGCGGGGAAGACCATCCCCCCACTCCCGGACTCTGAGGCCGTGGCGGTGGCCCTTCACCTGGTCAACGCGGGCTTCCATGCGGGTGACCTACGTGCGACCTACGAGATGACGGGTATGTTCGCGCAGTTGTTCGATGTCGTCGACTCTGCGTACGGCATCAGGGTCGACCGGCACTCCGTCAACGCCGCGCGGTTCATCACGCACATGCGCTACCTCTTCGTGCGCGTGAACGAAGGAACGCAACTCGACGAGGGTTTCTCCGCGCTCCGGGACTCCCTGTCCGGGACTCACCCGGAGGCCGTCACCTGTGGCGACAGACTGGCCTCCGTCCTGGAACTCCGCTTAGGGACGGAACTCTCGGGTGATGAGCGAAGCTACCTCGCACTGCATGTCACGCGGCTGGCGTCGCAGTCCTAGGAACCCCCGGCACCACTGCCGCACCGTCGTCCCGGCGAGGGTCACACCCCCTCGCCCGGCCAGCCGTCCGGGATCCGGATCTCAGGAAGTTCCACGCCGAGGGTGTCGTACAGGAACTTCGAGTTCACGAACTCGTAGTAGTGCAGGATCTTCCCGTCCTGCATCCGGAAGATGTGGAAGTAGACGTTGTCGTAGGTCTTCCGTTCCCCGTAGGCGGGGTAGTACAGACCACCGGTGCCGTTGGACATCACCATGAACAGGTTGGGGTCCTGTGTCTGGAAAACGACGTTGTCGTTGAAGATGTACTCCGGGAAATGCACCAGGTTCCACTCGGTGGACTGACGGGCCTTCGCCTTGCCGAACGACACCGGCAGGCCTGCGGCACCGCTGGTGGTCTCGTCGCTGTCGACGTACAGGTCCCAGCGGGTGCTGCGCTCCTCCAGAGTGCGGGCATCCACGTACTTGCGGAGTCCCGCGATGTTCTTCTCCCGCAGCTCACGGTCACTGTCGTCGATGACGTCCGGATTCTCCGGGTCGCTGTACTCGATCTCGGGGAACGGATCGTAGGCGAGTTCCTCAGGAGTGTGGTCGGGCCATCCGCCGGGGCTCTGGAGTTCAGGCATCTCCAACCCGAGCGCCTCGTAGAGCTTCACGGCGTTGGAGTACTCGAAGTAGTCCTTGATCTTGCCGTCCTGCATCCGGAACACGTGGAAGAAGTCGTTCTCGTAGGGTCGGGCTCCCCCGTGCTCGGGGAAGTTCACCTCTCCCCTGCCTTTGGAGGCGACCACAAAGTAGTTGGGGTCGGTCGACTGGAAGATGATGTTGTCGTCGAAGACGAAACCCGGGAAGTACGTCATGTTCCACTCGGTGGACTTCCGTGCCAGCTCCTTGCCCTTCACCGGTTCACCGGCGACGGCGCCGCTGGTGCAGTCCTCGGTGTAGAGCTCCCAGCGTCGACTGCGCTCCTCGTCTGTGCGGGCATCCACGTATTCACGGATGGTGGCGATGTTCTTCTCCCGGATCTCGGCATCATTGCCGGGGAGAATGTCGGAGTTCTCGGTGTTCTCGGTGTTCTCGGTGCTCATGCTGTTGTCCTTTCAGTGGAAAGCGTGTGGGATGGGGCCGGTCACTTGTAACCGAAGGGGTTGTCCTGGCGGACGAAGAGGTCGGGACGGTCCGGGGCGTAGCGCTCATCGATGACCATGCCACCACGGGCGTAGTCCACGGTCTCCCGGAACAGGGTGATCTTGCCGTCGTCCAGCTCGAAACAGAGGATGTACCAGAGCTCGACGTCGTAGCCGGGCCCCTCGCCCCCGGGGGCGAACACCTTGCCCCGGCCGACGGCGGGGACGAGGAATGAGTTGGGGTCGTCGCTCTCGTAGATGGAGGTCTCGTAGAAACCCCACACGGGGAAGGTGTCCGGTGTGTCCAGGCACCACTCTTTGCCGTCGAGATCGAGCTGTCCGCCCTCCCCCATACGGATGAACATCTCGACCTTCGAGTTGTCCGCGAACATTTCGGCACGCTTCGGCCCCCGGTCGGGGCCGGCCAGTTCGAGGAACGCCTCGACGACCTTGCGGTTCTTCTCTTTCAGTGCGGAATCGCTCATGGCGACTGGTCCTTTCTTGTTCAGATGAGATACGTGCGGTGGCTTGCGCCGACCTACGGCGGCCTACGGTGGCCTACCTGGAGACGAGGTCGTCCGCAGGCGCGGTCGGCCCCGGCGAATCAGGGGTGTCCGGGGAATCCGGCCCGTCGGGCACCTCCTCCGCCGCGAAACGCGGTTCCCCGTACTTCGGAAGGGTCGCGAACAACGCGCTTCCGATCAGGAGGAGGATCGCCGAATACGACACAGTGGGGACAAACCCTTCGGTGTTGTCCACGAGAAGACCGATGATGTACGGACTGCCGGCCAGGCCCAGCGTGAAGGCTGCGTACAACAGTCCGTACAGCTGCCCGAAGACATCCATGGCGAAGAACCGGGATGTCAGCAGTGCGACGACATCCACCTCCGCACCGACACAGAAACCGACGGCGAAGGCCGCGACGAGCGCGAGATGCGGGCCACCGAAGACAAGCATGGCCAGTCCGACGGCGGCGAGGCCCAGGATGCAGGCGACCACGTAGGGGGCGTGGAACTTGTCGAAGAGATACCCCGACACGAGCCGTCCGATGACCACGGTGAAGCCCATCGCACTCTGCACCCACAGCGCCGCACTCTCGGCGACTCCCGCCTCCAGCATCATCGGGTAGAGGTGGATGACCATCCCGCCGACGGCGAGGGCCATGCAGATGAAGGCCAACGCGAGCCTGCGGAAGACCGGCTCGGCGAGAACCCGGGCGACCGGCACCGTGCGCGCCTCCTCCTTCGCCGCCTGATCGTCCTGACCGCGGTCACGGTTCACCCCGGACGGCATCAGCAGGAAAACGACGGCCGCGAGGACGATCACGGCGATCGCCAGAGACCTGAATCCCATCCGCCACCCCGATCCCTCGATGATGGGGCCGAGAACCTGCGGTGCCACGACGGCAGTCACGCCACTGCCGGCGAGGATGATCCCGAGGGCGAGTCCGCGCATGCGGTCGAACGTGACACCGATCGCCCTGGCAAAACCGATCGCGCCGGTGCAGACCGACAGACCCATCGTGACCACGACGACGACGAAGTACAGCGCGAAATTGTCGCCCACGGTCGACATGACGAAGTAGCCGGCGGCCAGGAACAGGCCGGACACCAGTGCCGGCACCCTCACCCCGAATCTGTCGGTGAGGCGCCCGACGAACGGCATCAGGACCGCCCACGTCAGGTTGTACACCAGGACGACGAGCGACAGGTTCGCTGATGACCAGCCGAATTCAGCGCTCAGCTCGGGGAAGAACAGGGCGTTGGTGTAGTACGGGATCGCGATGATACCGCCGGCGATACCCAGGGTCGAGGCGACGAGTACCCGCCACCCGTGACGCAGTTCGGTGAGCTTCGACCGTGAAGCTTCTGTGTGTGCAGCCATGCTGCCTCCGTAAGGGGAGTGATCTACTATGACGACGCTCACATTCACTGTGGCGTGCAACCAAACCTAGAATGTCGGTTGCGTCGGCAAAATGTCTGGTGTACCACTAAATAAACCAAAACTATGTGCGCAAGAACACACCGGAAGGTGCGATGAACCATTCGACGCCGACACCACCCCACCTCAGCATCCCGGCATCCGACCAGGTCAACGAGCTGGATCGCCTCCTTCTCCTGACTGAGGTCGCGGACAGCGTCGACGGGTTCGCGTCGCTCGAAGACACGATCGCCGGCCTGTGCCGAACCGTCCTCTCCGTGATGCACTGCGACTACGCCTGCGTGCGCCTCCCGGATGACCGCGGGCAGACCCTGCGCATCGTCAGCAGCAGTGACCCCGGGGCCTTTCTCGGTGATGAAGTCCTCGACCTCACCTCGGTGTCGATGACGGGTCCTGTCCCCGGGCACCGCCCGCCCAGCGTGGACGCTTTCCTCGTCGGCCGTCTCCAGGTGGTTTCCCGGGCGGACGCGACCGGCGACGCCCCCTGGCAACAGCACTTCCGGCGCCAGGGGATCGTGTCCATGCTCAGCCTTCCGCTGGTCAGACGGTCGGCTGTACTCGGTGTCCTCAACTGCTACTGGATCCAGGAGTTCACTCCGCACGAGGCACAGCTCCTGACCCTGGAGGTCGTGGGCAGGCTCAGCGCACTGGCCGTCGAATCAGCCCGGCGCGCCGAACTGATGTCCGCGAGGAATGCCGAAGCGACCGCCGCCTGGTCTCATTCGGACCGGGAACGGGCCGTCGCCATCTCGGTCTCGGTCTTCCAGGCCGCGGTGGCGGAATGCTGTGCACAGGCCCCGGCGGCCGCGCTCAGCGGTATCACCCGGCTGTTGGCGGACCACCTGCACTGCGCTGTGGCGATCCTCGACGAGCAAGGGGAGATCCTCGCGTCGGACGGTCCGGTGGACCGAACGAGGATGCTCCTCGACACCCCGGATGACCGTGACGTACCGTCCGTCACCATCGACGACGCACACGGTCCGCTGGGCACGCTCCTCCTCGGCCCGACGCCCTCGTCCCCCTCCTCGACCTCTGACATGGCGCCCTTCCTCAACTTCGCACGTCGTATCCTCGTACCGGTGCTGGCGCGCAGGGTCGAGGACCGGACCTCATCGCGTGTCGCCCGTCCCTACGCGCTGCTGGCACTCTGCTCCGACATGCTCGACGACCCCCAGCGGGCCGTGGCGGCGGACGTCCTCGGCATCGGGTCGCACCCCCAGCTGGGTCTCGCGGTGGTGCGCTTCGCGACAGCGTCCGCAGCCCTGGATTTCTCGTCCCGGTCCCGGCACCGTGCCCACCGCTGGGGGGACGTGGTCACCAGTACCGCCATCGGGGCCGAGGCCGTGCTCCTCCTCGACCACCCGTCCTCCCGACGACGCCCCGGACTCGACGCCGCCCAGCACCCGGGCCTCCTCGGGGTGGGGCTCAGCAGGACGTTCACGGGCATTGCGGACCTGCAGACCTATCTGACCCAGGCCCGGTACGCCGCCACCACCTCACGGGACGGAGAGGCCGTGGCCTTCGGTGACCTGGGAACAGCCGCCAGTCTCTGTGTCCATGTCCCCCGGTCAGAGCTGGAGGCGATCCTCGACGACCGCCTGGGGGCGGTGACCGCCTACGACCACGAGCACAACACCGACCTCATCCGGACGCTGGAGGCGTACGTGGACGCCGGTGGCTCGGCCGACGAGGCCGCGTCCCGACTGGTCGTCCACCGGAACACCGTGCACCAACGCCTTCGCCGCATCACCGGCCTCAGCGACCTCGACCTGCGGTCGTACGGCGACATCTCCGAGACCGTCATGCTGCTGCAGTGGAAACGGTATCTCGACGCCACCGGGCAGGCACCCGCCGGAGGCTAGGCCCCCGCCTGGCCACCTGTGTCGATCTCCAGCTCCGCCCCCGTCGCGGCAACGACCTCCTCGACCGTGACGCCGGGGGCCGTCTCCCGCAGGATCAACCGACCCGCGGGATCGGACACGCGGTCCACGTCAATGACAGCGAGGTCCGTGATGATCCGGTCCACGACACCCTGCCCGGTCAGCGGCAGGTCGCACTCCGCCAGGATCTTGGCTGAGCCGTCCCGCGCGGTGTGGGCCATCACCACGATGACACGGCCGGCGCCGTGCACCAGGTCCATCGCTCCCCCCATGCCCTTGACCATCTTCCCGGGGACCATCCAGTTCGCCAGGTCACCGCGCCGAGATACCTGCATCCCGCCCAGGACCGCCACGTCGACATGGCCACCCCGGATCATCCCGAACGACAGTGCCGAGTCGAAGAAGGACGCTCCGGGGTTGACCGTCACGGTCTCCTTGCCGGCGTTGATGAGGTCAGGGTCCACCTTGTCCTCGGCGGGGTACGGCCCGGTGCCCAGAATGCCGTTTTCACTGTGGAGTGTGACCTCCACACCCGCGGGCAGATGGTCCGGAATCAGGGTGGGGAGCCCGATACCGAGGTTCACGTACTGCCCCGGCTCCATCTCCTGTGCCGCGCGTGCAGCCATCTCGTCGCGTGTCCAGCTCATGATGCCACCGTCCTCTTCTCGATCCGCTTCTCCTGCGGGCCGGTCTCCACGATCCTCTGCACGAAGATGCCCGGCAGGTGAACCTCCGCCGGATCGATCTCCCCGGGTTCCACCAGTTCCTCGACTTCCGCGACGGTCACCGTGCCGGCCATGGCACACAGGGGGTTGAAGTTCATCGCGGTCTTGGCGAAGACCAGATTGCCCTCGGTGTCCCCACGCACGGCGTGGACCAGTGCGACGTCTGCCGGCAGCGCCTCCTCGAGGACGTACCGCCGTCCACCGAACTCGCGGATCTCCTTCGGCGGCGACGCTACCGCGACGGTGCCGTCGTCGTTGTACCGCCACGGCAGGCCCCCCTCGGCGATGGGCGTACCCACGCCCGCGGGGGTGTAGAACGCCGGAACCCCGGTCCCCGCGGCCCGCAGTTTCTCCGCCAGAGTTCCTTGGGGAGTGAGTTCGACCTCCAGCTCACCGGCGAGATACTGACGGGCGAACTCCTTGTTCTCCCCGACGTAGGAGGCGACGACGCGGCGGATCCGGTGCTGCTCGAGAAGCAGACCGAGCCCCCACCCGTCCACACCGCAGTTGTTGGAGAAGACCTCCAGTTCATCGACCCCGGTCTCGACCAGCGCGGCTATCAGGCCGTCGGGAACCCCGACCAGTCCGAAACCGCCGACAGCGAGGCGTGAACCTGTGGCGATGTCCGCCACTGCCTCGGTCGTCGATCCGACCACCTTCCTGTGCTCTTTCACGATAGATCCTCCTGTTCTCCGCGCCGGCTCACGGTGACCTCGGCACAACAGGATCCATCATACTATTTTTCCATTAAAAGCACATGGATTCGCGATAATCGATTATTCATCCGGCGACGGCGGTGGCTCCCGCCAACGTCGCGGCGTGCCGGTCCGCCAGGCGGCCGAGCTCCGCCTCGTCGACGGGCCGTCCGGCGTCGGCGAGCCAGTTCGCCAGGATGCGGTGGCCGTTGCCCGTCATCACGGACTCGGGGTGGAACTGCACCGAATGCAGCGGGAGGGTCTCATGGCGCATCGCCATGATCATGCCCGAGGCCACCCGGCCGGTGACGGTGAGCTCGGCCGGCACGGTCGCCGGGTCCACGGTCAGGGAGTGGTAGCGCGCGACGGTGAAGGGGCTGGGGATCCCGGCGAGGACGCCGGTGCCGTCGTGGGTGACCGGACTGGTCTTGCCGTGGAAGATCTCGTCGGCGCGGACGACGTCGGCACCGAAGTGCTGGGCCAACGCCTGGTGCCCCAGGCACACCCCCAGCAGCGGGACGCGGTGGCCGACGCAGTGGGCGATGACGTCCAACGTCCTGCCCGCCGACGACGGGTCACCCGGCCCCGGGGAGATGAGCACGGCGTCGAACGGTTCCAGGGCACCGACCAGGTCATCCGCCGTGGATCCGAGGTCGGCCGCGTCATTGCGCCACACGGTGCAGTCCTCGCCGAGTTCCCCGAGGTACTGCACGAGGTTGTAGACGAAACTGTCGTAGTTGTCGATGACGAGGATGCGCATGAAGCACATCCTATCCCGTACGGGAGACCGCGGTTCGTGCTGGTAGGGTTGGTTCAGTTCGAACACGTCACCATGTCAGTGAGGGATACACATGCCGAAGTCTCGGATCTCCGATTCGCCGGAGGACAACGCCGCCGCCTCCGTCGGCGCATCCGCCGCCGACCGCCGCACGCCGGTCAAGCTCAACGCGACCGGGACGCCGCGCTGGTACATCGTGCTCATGCTCGGCCTCATGCTGCTGGGGCTGGCCTGGCTGGTCGTGAACTACATCGCCGGCCCGAACATCCCCGTCATGGCGGACCTGAACGCCTGGAACTACCTGATCGGCTTCGGTCTGTTCATCGTGGGTCTGTTGATGACCATGGGATGGAAGTAGCCCGTCCACGACGGGTCACGGTCAGCATGACCGCGATCACCGCGCCGGCGGCCAGCCCGCCGAGGTGACCGGGCAGGGAGACCCCGCCCGCAGTCACCGAATACAGCAGGTTGACGACGATGAGCACCAGCGGTGCCCGGACGTCCGTCCTGCGTTGCAGGGACAGTCCGACGAGCATGGCGAACATGCCGTACCCGATGGTCGAGGCCCCGCCGACGACACTGTCCGGCTGCAGCCAGATGACCGCCAGCCCACCGCCGACGGCGCAGAGCACCATGGACAACACCATGGTCAGTGTGCCGTAGGCGCGCTCGAGCTCACGACCGATCAAGCCGATGAGCAGCATGTTCATCAGTAGGTGACCGGGGTCGAGGTGCACCAGTGCCGCGGTGACGAGCCGCCACCACTGGCCGTCGTCGGTGACGGCGGCCGGGTCGAGCATCAGGTCCCGCGCGATCCCCGGCGCCGGGGCCGGTTGCGCCAGACTCCCGCTGTCAACCCCGGTGACCACGTAGGCCACCACGCAGGCGCCGATCAGACTCGCCGTGGCCGGGGCCCCGGCGAAGAAACGCCTGATGATCAGGCCACGTCCACGGACTCGATGACGACGTCCTCGTCCGGACGGTCCATGCGGTTGGTCGAGACGCGCGAGATCTTGGCGACGACCTTCTGGGACTCCTTGTCGGTGACCTCACCGAAGATGGTGTAGCCGCCGTTGAGGTGCGGGTGGGCGCCGACGGTGATGAAGAACTGGGAACCGTTGGTGTCGCGACCGGCGTTGGCCATGGCGACGAGGAACGGACGGTCGAACTGCAGTTCCGGGTGGTTCTCGTTGGCGAACTCGTAGCCGGGGCCGCCACGGCCGGTGCCGGTCGGGTCGCCGCCCTGGACCATGAAGCCGTCGATGATGCGGTGGAAGACCGCGCCGTCGAAGAACGGGCCTTCCGTGCTGCCCGAGGCGTTCTCGGTGGTGTAGGGGGCCTTCTCCTTGTCGCCGGTGGCCAGTCCGACGAAGTTGTTCACGGTCGCCGGCGAGTGGTCACCGAAGAGATCGATGGCGATGTCGCCGTGGTTGGTGTGCAGGGTCGCTGTCGCGGTTTTCTGAACAGTCATGGGGGCAAGGGTACCGGACAGCGCTCGGACACCCCTGATCGCCGGATTCCGACTACCCTCGGGCCGAGATTTGGTTATCGTTGGATGACGACCCATTTTTGTGTCGACAGAAGAACCGTCAGAGAAAACGACAGACCACCGACCGATCCGCCGACAGCGCGGGTTCCCGCGGCTCCCCGCAGGTCGGCCGCCGAGAACGAGAAGGAGATGCACGGTCCATGGACCCGAACACCGCATTCACCGCGATACGTGCCGCACGGCAGGTCTCGTCCGGTCTCGGCGGCAGAAAGCGCGCGAAGGGGGATGTCCGCGACATCTCCGGCCTCATCGCCCACCGGCCCACGGCCGGCGGCACGGGAGCCGCACGGGATCTGTCCTCGGCACCGGGACATCACCGGTTGATCGTGGAGCAGCTTCTCGCCGAAGACCGCGCAGCCCGGCAGCAGCCCTCCACGGCACCGGTGAAGTCTGACAAACGTACCGCCTCGAAAGGAAAAACGGTGAGCAACGCCATCAAGAATGACAGCACCCAGGGTCTCGACCAGGCTGTACAGCAGGCTGAGAATACTCTGGAGACCCTGAAGGACAGCAAGGCCGAGAAGCTCAGCAAGAAGGCTTCCAAGGCGACCAAGAAGGCCGACAAGATCTCCACGAAGGCCGACAAGCGTCGCGCCAAGGCGGACAAGGTCCAGGCGAAGGCCCTGAAGCGTCAGCACAAGGTCGCCAAGAAGGCTGCCGGGCGCAAGGAGTCCCCGGCCGCGATGGTCGAGAAGCGCCTGTCCGCCGTCACCGCCGCGGCTGGCGACCGTGCCAACGTGCTGGCCGACCAGGTGCGTCAGGCGCCGGACGCCGATCTCACCGACACCGTCACCCGCTGGGGTCGCACCGCTGCCGAGCGCGGCGGGGAACTGTTGTCCCAGGCGCAGGAGCGCGGCTCCGCCTTCCTCGAGTCCGACGCTGTCAGCGATGCCATCGACGACGCCCGCGACCGCGCCTCGCAGGTCGGCAAGGCCGGCGCTGCACTGGCCGCCAGTGGCGTCGAGGCCGGCCGTAAGGCAGGCAAGGACGCGGAGAAGTCCGCCAAGAAGAACAAGAAGAAGCTGAAGAAGAAGTACGGCAAGGACATCCAGGCCGCGAAGAAGAAGGCCGACAAGGCCGGCTCCTCCGCACGCAAGTCCCTCGAGAGTGCCTGGTCGCAGGCGTCCGAGGTGGCGTCCGAGGTCGGCGACGCCGCCAGGAAGGAAGGCGTCAAGGGCAAGAAGAAGGCCGGCAAGCAGGCGAAGAAGGCCCGGAAGTTCGCGGAGAAGAACGCGAAGACGGCCAACAAGCAGCTGTCGCGCTCGCAGCGCCGGATCAAGAAGACCGCGACCAAGAAGGCCGAGAAGGTCCGCGCGAAGGAGCTGAAGAAGGCGGCGAAGGCGAACAAGAAGAAGCACACCGGACGCAACGTCCTGCTGCTCGCCATCATCGCCGCAGCGGTCGCGTTCGTCGCACAGAAGGCCAAGGGCAGCGGATCCGCCGCACCGGCGAAGACCCCCCGTACCAACGGCTCGCCGGCCACCGGTGCCGCCGCGAAGCCGAAGGCCGCGGCCGCCAAGGCTGAAGAGAAGGCTGAGGAGGTCGCTGACAAGGCTGCCGACAAGGCCACAGACAAGGCCGAGGACGCCAAGGCGAAGGCCGCCGAGGTGAAGGACAAGGCACAGGACAAGGCTGCCGAGGCGAAGAAGGAGGCTCCGAAGGAGGCCAAGAATAACGCCCCCGCCGCTCCTTCCGCTCCCGGTGCCCCCGGTGCCCCGAAGGCCGCCGACAAGGGTGAGAAGACCACCGGCAACGCCGATGATCCCGAGGATGACGGCGGCAAGCACCGCCTCTGATTCTCCCTGGTTGAACCCCCGGACCGACTCTGGTCCGGGGGTTTTCCCGTGTCCTGCCGGTGCGCGCCCGATGCCTGTCGGAGACCTCGCCGGCTGAGACGTCCACGTGAGGTCGTTTCTGTGGTCCGGAACCGCCCCCACGTGGACGTCTCAGCCGGCCGCCCCCAGGCAGACCGACGAGACCGACGAGACCGACCTCCTTGTTTCGTTCCCCGCCGAATCATGGGCCAGTAAGGTGACTGTCATGACCACCACGAACGACACCACCGACCGAGTCCTTGACCTCATGATCGTCGGCGCGGGGATCGCCGGCATCAACCTGGCCCACCACATCGTCTCGGAGTTCCCCGGCTGGAGCTGGGAGATCGTCGACTCCAACGACGATCTCGGCGGCACCTGGAACACCTTCACCTACCCCGGTATCCGCTCGGACTCCGACATGGCCAGTTTCGCTCTGCCGTACAAGCCCTGGCCGCACAAGGGCACACTCGGCGACGGGGCACACATCCGGGAGTACCTGCGGGACGCGGCCCGGGAGGACGGGATCCTGCAGCGTATCCGCCTGAACACCTGGGTCAGGCAGGTCAACTTCGTCACCACCGGCGCTGCCGCCGACACGCACGGGCCGCACTGGGAGGTCACCACCGTCCGGGCCTGGCGCCACGGCCCGGACGACCGTCCGGACGCCGCCGATGATGCCGGCGTCGAGACCGTCACCCGGACCAGGCGTCTGCACATGGCCTGCGGCTACTACGACCACCGTGCCGGTTTCCAGCCCTACTTCGACGGCCAGGAGGACTATCAGGGCCAGCTGATCCACGCGCAGCAGTGGCGCCCCGAGGAGCAGGGGGACGTCGCCGGGAAGAAGATCGTGATCATCGGGTCCGGCGCTACCGCGGTCACGCTGCTGCCGGCGCTGGCGGACGACGGTGCCGATGTCACGATGCTGCAGCGCACACCGACGTGGGTCGCCGCCCTGCCGCGGTTCGACACGATCTCCACGATCTGGAAGACGGTGATCCCGAACAGGCGGATCGCCCACAAGGTCGCCCGGGTCAACCACATCACCCGTGACATGGTGCAGTGGTACCTGGCCAAAGGCACCCCGTTCCTGTTCAGCGGGTTCCTGCACGCCCTGCAGCTGCGGTGGCTGTCACCCGCCCAGATCAGACGGGACTTCACCCCGCCGTACAAGCCGTGGGACCAGCGCGTGTGCAAGGCACCGGGCGGAGACATCTTCGCGGCGATCCGGGACAAGGGCGCGAAAGTCGTCACGGCCACCATCAACCGTCTGGTCCCCGGGGGCGTCCGGCTGGACGACGGGACGGTGTTGGAGGCGGACACGGTGATCGCGGCGACGGGCCTGCAGCTGCAGTTGTTCGGCGGTGCGGAGGTCGCCGTCGACGGGCAACCGGTCGATTCCTCGCAGACGGTGGCCTACCGCGGGGTGCTGGTGTCGGGTCTGCCGAACATGAGCTTCACCGTGGGGTACCTGAACCAGTCGTGGACGACGCGGGCGGACCTCACGGCCCGGTACATGGTGCGGTTGTGGCACCACATGGTCAACCGCGGCGAGCGGGTCGCCGCCCCCGTGTTCCCGGGTGAGGACGTGGGACGTCGGCCGCTGCTGGAGTTCGAGGCGGGGTACATCAAGCGCTCGGAGCACATCACGCCCCGGCAGGGCGACCGGTCGCCCTGGTTGTACCGCCAGGACTACCTGCGCGAGTGGCCGGAGCTCGCCCGCGGCGACCTCACTGCGGAGATGGTGTTCGACGACGCAGCAGTGGACGTCGCGCGGGCCCTTCCTGCGCTGACCGGTCAGGCGGAGCAGGCCGGTCAGCCCGTAGGTGCGCCGACCAGGTGATGCCCACGGACGCGGCGATGACCAGCACGATGGTCACCCCGCGCATCGCGGTCAGCTCCTGGTCGAGCAGCGCGAACCCGGCCAACGCGGCGAAAGCGGGTTCCAGGCTGATCAGGACGCTGAAGACGGCGGACGGCAGCCGGCGCAGGGCCGCGAGTTCCAGCGAGTAGGGGATCACCGACGCCATCAGTGCGGTGACCACCGCGGGAACCAGGATCCACGGGTCGGCGGAGATCCCCTCGACCGCGACGCGTCCGACGGGCGCAAGCATGAGCCCGCCGAGGAGCATCGCCACGGCGAGCCCGCCGGTGCCGGGGATACGGCGCCCGACGGCGGCGGAGCCGACGATGTAGCCGACCCAGAACACCCCGGCGATCAGCGCGAGCAGCATACCGAGCGGGTCGAGGGCGGCGTCCGACAGTGCCTCGAGGCCGAGGACGGCCATCCCGACGGCGGCGAGTCCGACCCAGACGAGGTCACCGCGTCGTCGGGACGTCAGCCCGGCGTAGACGAGCGGGCCGATGAACTCGATGGCCACCGCGGCGCTCATCGGGATGCGGTCCAGGGAGGCGTAGAAGAACCCGTTCATCGCGGCCATCATCACGGCGAAGAAGACCACGGCGCGCCAGTCCCCGCGTACCCAGGTGCGCAGTGCCGGACGGGCGATCACCAGCAGGAGAGCTCCGGCGATGCTCAGCCGCAGGAAGGTGACGCCCCAGGTGCCGAGGGTGTCGAAGAGGCCGACGGCGGTCGCCGCGCCGAACTGCAGGGAGGCGCAGGACGCCAGGACGAGGGCGGAGGAACGGGTGGTGCTCATGGTTCCCATTGTGGGGCCCAGGGTATTGGTTCGTCTATCTCAGGAATATGAACGATAATGGTGAACCGTGCTGAACATTCATCGTCTGACCCTGCTGCGCGAGGTCCATCAGCGCGGCACCCTGGCAGCCGTCGCCCGTGAGCTGCACTACTCGCCGTCTGCGGTATCGCACCAGCTCAGCCAGCTGGAGAAGGACACCGGGGTGCCGTTGCTGGAGACGGTGGGCCGCGGTGTCCGGCTCACCGAGGCCGCACTGCGACTCGTGGCGCGCACCGACGAGGTGCTGACGATCCTCGACACCGCCGAGGCCGAGCTGGCCTCGTCCCGCCCCGGTGCCGAGGGCACCCTGCGGGTCACGAGCTTCCAGTCGGCGTTGGCGACGATTCTGCCGACGGCACTGACGATGCTGGAGAAGCGGCACCCGGCGCTGAACGTGGAGGTGTACCACCGTGAGGTCGGCGAGGCCTTCGAGGGCCTGGCCGCGCACTCCTACGACGTGGTCATCGGTGACGAGTTCCCCGGCCAGCCGGAGCCGGTGCGCCCGGGCCTGCACCGCGAGGAGCTCTTCGCCGACCCGATGCTGCTGGTGCTGCCCACCACCGGACGCTGGGCGGTACCCGCCGAGGAGCTGGACGGGCTGGCCGACCTCGTCGACACACCGTGGATCCTGGAGCCGGCCTCGATGCCGCAGGGACGGTGGGAGCGAACCGTCCTGCGCGAGGCGGGCGTGGAACCGCGGGTGAAGTGCGAGACCACCGATCCGATCCTGCGGGCGCACATGGCCCGCACCGGACACGGTGTCACGGTGATCCCGGCGATGCTGGCCGGGCCGCACCTGGACCACACCCAGGCGTTGTCGATGCCTGGCTCGCCGCACCGTCAGCTGTTCACCGCAGTGCGTGACGGGTACACCGGTCACCCGGGCGTGCGTGCATTCCGCACCGCACTGGCGGCGGCGGCACGGCGCGAGTCACCGGACACACCGGAGCAACTCTGAGGTGGAGGGCTGATTCGTGGATCGGCTGTCGGAATGTTTCCCGTGAAACCACGACACTGATCCAGCACCCCGGCTGTCCCCCACAGCCGGTCTGGCATCGCGATACTGGCATCCCACTGTGGGCCACCCACGGGAGGTCGCAGACTAATCCGAGCGGCGGCGACCTGGTCCCCTGGGCCGGCCAGAAATCCCCCTCGTTTGAGGGGGCGGCAGCACTCGACACGCAAAAATCCCCCGCACCGAGGTGCGGGGGACTCGGGTCACTACTGTGACCAACCGTTACTAGCCGGTGATGGAACCGGTGACCAGAGCGAGGGCACCCTGGAAGAAGCCGGCGATAGCGGTGACGATCTCAGAAACGATGGCGATCATGATAGATCCCTTTCGGTTAGGTGTAAAAATCTTCTGTTCCGAAGGTGTCCCCTCGGCGTTCCAGTGACATTACCGAGCGAATCCGAACGATCGTTACATCCCGGAACGAAACCTACCCCCGGGGGTAGTTCAGCTCTCTTCCTGGAAAGAGAAAACGCACCTCAGAGGACGTTTCCTCCAAGGTGCGGTCGTGCATGTTACCGAAAGGTGGGCCATGCTCGGACCCACATTCGGAGGTCATCTCTCACCTCCGAACACCGCAACACTATCCCACCCGAATCAACTTAAGAACTCGGACACCCCCGCGGCTCTACCCACTACCACCTCGGACCCCGTCGTGCCGCACGCCGCACAGGCCAACGGAAAGACGCTTCCCCACGGAGCCCATGGGTCAGCACGACGATGCCGACGTACATCGTGCATGCGCCGCCGGTCGCCTGGGCATGCAAAAGCCCCCGCACCACAGTGCGGGGGCTCAATTCGCTAGTGCGAACTACTCGCCGGAGACGATGGAGCCGGTGACCAGCTCGAGGGCGTCAGCGAAGAAGCCGGAGATAGCGGTGACGATGTTGGAGACGATGTCCAGCATGGTAATGCCTTTCGATAGAAGTCTTGGTGTACTGCAGCGCAGGGTTGCCCCGCGTTGCTCCACGTACACTACCGACGGGGTTCCTGAGAGCGTTACGTACGGGATACTACGTACCCCCATAATGGGGGCTTGACACCCTATTTGCACAGGTAATAGGCCTACTGAAACAAAAAGGCGACGCGCACTCCAGGGACCGTATATCCCGGGGTGCGCGTCGCCGCCCGAAAGGCATAATGCATGCTGGTGCATCTTCGTGCGTAAGACATCACTCTCCGCACATGCTGACCTTACCTTCCCCTCTGACATACCACGATTCCCGGGGGTATGCGCCAGGGGGTATATACGCTGGTCATGATTCGGGCCCCTGTTGTCGTCGGACTCAACAACCCGGACGGGCCGTGGAGCGCATGACGGCCGTAGCCGTCCGCCCGTCGGCGAATGCTCCTGCGGTGCCGTCAGTGCAGGCCTGATATGGAACCATGGACCCATGACGGAATCCTCCACCACGGCCACATCCGCGTCCTGGCACGACCTCTCCCCTACCCCTGACCTCGGACTGGTGGTGCTCGACATGGACGGCACCCTGCTCCGCGCGGACGGCAGCGTCCCCGACGGGTTCTGGGAGCTCCTGCCGGTGATGCAGGACCGCGGCATCGTCGTGGTGCCCGCGTCCGGGCGTCAGCACGCCACCCTGCACGACATGTTCGGTGACCACGGGATCCGGACCTACCTCGCGGAGAACGGGACCGTCGTCGTCCACGATGACGAGGTCGTCGCCACCTCTCCCCTGTCCGACGAGACCGTACAGCAGTGCATCTCCGCGGTACGCGGGACGGACCGTCGTCTCGGGCTGGTCATCTGCACCCCTGAGGTCGCCTACGTGGAGAGCACCGACCGCGAGTTCCTCGACGAGGCCGCGAAATACTACCACTCCCTCCAGCAGGTCGACGACCTCACCACGGTGGACGCCCCGGTGGTGAAGGTCGCCGTGTTCTGCTTCGGATCCTCCGAGGACGCCGCCCCGGGCCTGTTCACCGGTGAGGACGCCGCAGCACCCGAGGTCGACGACACCAATGCGGTCGTGATCTCCGGGGCGAACTGGATCGACATCATGCGTGCCGACGCCAACAAGGGCACCGCCCTGCATGACCTGCAGCAGGAACTGGGTGTCTCCCGGGCTGACACCGCCGTCTTCGGCGACTACCTCAACGACCTGGAGATGATCGGGGAAGGCGACCTGTCCTTCGCCATGGCCAACGCCCACCCCGGCATCACCGCCGCGGCAAACTACACCGCCCCGGCCAACACCGAGGACGGCGTGGTCCAGGTGCTGCGTCGGTTGCTGGGGGCGTGATCAGGAGTTCCCTGTCCCCTGCCGCCTGAGTGAGCCCGCGTAGTTTTTCATTATCGATAACGATGGCGATCCGAGCGACCAGCACGGAACAGATGATGCAGCTCTCCCCGACTCCCTTCCCGGGACGAACACCCCAGGGTGGCCAGTCGGCGACAAACCAACGCCGCCCCCGCTTCGGGGCCCGAACCCGACCCTCCTCTGGAATGTAGTACCCCCAATCTATTGACACTGATGTCAACGTCAACGATGATGTGACGATGGACACACCACAGGCTAGGGAATGGTCGGTCCGCACCGAGAAGAGTCGGCACGACAGCACCACCCGTAGGGCACTGCTCACTGCCGCCCGCGCCGTGGTCTCCGACTGCGGTTACGCCAGGATGACCGTCAGCGACATCACCACCGCCGCCGGCGTCAGCCGCGCCACGTTCTACGTCTACTTCTCCTCGAAGAAGGACGTCTTCTCCGTGCTCGCCCACGACGTCCGCGACCGGTTCCTCGCCGCCCAGGACCTCACCGACCTCGACGACAGCGACACCGGGGCTGTCGCCGCTGCCACCGTCGGTGCCTACCTCGACGCCTACGTCGACAACCTGGCTTTTCTCACGGTCCTCGAGCACCAGGCACTCGCCGACGCCGACATGAGGGCGCTGTACGCCGAGACCCAGGACCGGTCGCTGCGCCGCACCGCCCGGTACATCGAACGGCTCGTGACCGCCGGCCGCGCCGATCCAGCAGCATCCCCCGAAGCCATCGCACGTGCGACCGGCGGGATGGTGGCGGCCTACGCCGATGTCGTTCTCGCCGACCCGGGCCAACGCGACGATGTCGTCACCGCCGTCACAGCGATGTACCTCCGCCTGCTGGGAATCCCCCACCACCACCACGACCACTCCGAGGAGTCCACCCCATGACCGGACCCACCGACACCACCACACTCGAAGCGGCGCTCGCCGAGGTCCGCGCCGTGCAGGACAGTAACTGGCCCGCCGAGGTGCCCCGCACCGTGAGCTATCCCGCCGGGACCGACGGGATCGTCGAGTACCTGTGGCACTGGGCCGACACCCGCCCCGACGACGAGGCGATCATCTTCTACGGCAGGACGGTCAGCTACTCCGAGTACGACGAGTTGTCCGACCGCTTCGCCGGCTGGCTGCTGGCCCACGGGGTGCAGCCCGGCGACCGGGTGGGTGTACATCTGCCGAACTGTCCCCAGTTCAACATCGCCATGCTCGGCATCCTCAAGGCCGGTGCCGTGCACGTGCCCATCAACCCGTTGTTCCGTGAGCACGAGCTCCGCCACGAACTCAATGACGCCGGGGTGACCGTCCTGCTCACCGACGTCGAGTCGGCCGATCTGGTCGACGCCGTCCGACCGGACACCGCCGTCCGCCACGTGGCGACCACCGGGCTCAGCGACATGTTGACCGACACCCCGCCGGTGGCTCCGCCGTTCCCGGTCGCCCCCGGCACCAGCGCCGACTGGGGAGAGATCATCTCCTCGGACCGCGCGCCACGTCGTCCGAGTGACCCGGACGCACTGGCGGCACTCAACTACACCGGTGGCACCACGGGGCTGCCGAAGGGCTGCGAGCACACCCAGGGACACATGCTCTACACCGCGGCCTCGGGCACCGTGGGAACCGGACGCCAGGTCGGTGAGCACCCCGTACGTGCCATCGCCTTCCTCCCGGTCTTCTGGATCGCCGGTGAGGACCTCGGGATCCTCCTTCCCCTGGTCAACGGCGGAACTTCGATCCTGTTCACGCGGTGGGACGCCACCGCCGTACTGGATGCGGTGGAACGTCACCGGGCGACGGACCTCACCGGCATGGTCGACAACGACCTGGAGATCCTCGACCATCCGCAGTTCGACCGGAAGAAGGTCAGCAGCCTGGTCAGCGTCCTCGGCATCTCCTTCGCCACGAAACTCAATCCGGCGATCCGCGCACGCTGGCGGGAGGCCGCAGGTCAGACACTGCGCGAGGCGTCCTACGGTATGACCGAGACCCACACCCTCGACACCTTCACCCTCGGCTTCCAGGAGGACGACGCCGACCTGCACAGTGATCCGGTGTTCTGCGGGATGCCACTGCCCGGCACCGACATCCTCATCGTCGACGAGGCTGGCCAACCCGTCGCTCCCGGTGAGTCCGGAGAGATCATCCTCCGCAGCCCGTCGGTCCTGACCTGCTACCACAACAATCCGGAAGCCACGGCGGAGGCCTTCCTGGACGAATGGCTGCGCACCGGTGACGTCGGCAGCATCGACGCGGGCGGTGCACTGCACTACCTCGCGCGGAACAAGGAGATGATCAAGACCAACGGCATGTCGGTGTTCCCGGCCGAGGTGGAGGCGATCCTGCGCCTGCACCCCGACATCGCGACCGCCGCGGTGGTACCCCGGTCCCATCCGGAGAAGGGCCAGGTCGCCGCGGCCTTCGTCACGCTCACCGACGACGCCGACATCGGGCACGACACCGCCGGCGAGGAGGCCCTGCACTCCTGGGCGGCGCTGAACATGGCCGGGTACAAGGTGCCCGTCGTGACAATCATCGACGAGATGCCGATGACCGCCACCGGGAAGATCCGCAAGGGCGACCTGTTCGAGACCGGGGAGAACCGCTGATGACCACCACCGTCCTGGTCGCCAACAGGGGCGAGATCGCCCTGCGCATCATCCGCACCGCCCGTGAGATGGGCCTGCGTACGCTCACCGTCTACGCACAGGACGACGCGGCGGCGCCGCACGTCTCCGCCGCCGATGACGCCGTCGCCCTGGACGGGGCCGGCCCAGGTGCCTACCTCGACCGCGAGGCACTGGTGGCCGTCGGGGTCGCGGCCGGTAACACAGGCGGAGCCACAGACGGGGCAGACCGGGTGCTTGTGCACCCCGGGTACGGGTTCCTCAGCGAGGACGCCGAATTCGCCCGCGCCTGCGACCGGGCAGGTCTTGTCCTGGTCGGCCCGTCCGCGGAGGTCCTCGACACCTGCGGTAACAAGTCCGCCGCCCGGGAACTCGCCGCATCAGCATCCGTCCCCGTCCTGCCCGCGACGAGCGGCCCGAGCAGCCTGGACGAGGTGCTCGCCTTCACCGAGGGGCGCGACGGTGTCATGATCAAGGCTCTCGCCGGCGGTGGCGGACGCGGTATGCGCGAACTCCGCGCCGACGGCGGAGCCATCGACCCGGACGCCGTCGCTGCGGCGTACTCCGCCTGCGCCGCGGAGGCCGAGGCCGGTTTCGGCGACAACTCCGTGTTCGCCGAGGAGCTCCTGCCCGATGCCCGTCACATCGAGATCCAGATCATCGGCGGGGTCGACCACTCCGGTGCCACGGTCGTCCGCGCGCTCGGGGACCGTGACTGCTCGGTACAGCGCCGCCACCAGAAACTCCTCGAGATCGCCCCCGCCCCGTTGCTGGACGACGCCGTGCGCAGGACGGTGCATGAGGCGGCGGTCCGCCTCGGGGCTGCCGTGGACTACCGGAGTGCAGGCACCGTGGAGTTTCTCGTCTCCGGCGACCGCGCGGTGTTCCTGGAGATGAACCCGCGCCTGCAGGTCGAGCACACCGTCACCGAGGAAACCACCGGGACCGACCTCGTGGCGCTCCAGCTCCTCATCGCCCTGGGCACCGCGACGGATGACCTGGACCTGCCGGACGGTGTCACCGCCACCGGCGCCGCCGACACCACAGTGAGCGGGTCCCCCGCGACCGCCCTCGGTACAGCGATCCAGGCGCGGGTGAACATGGAGACCATGTCCACGGACGGCTCCACCACACCGTCCTCCGGCACCCTACGCGTGTTCTCCCCACCGACCGGGCCGGGCATCCGGGTCGACACCTTCGGCCGCACCGGCCTGACCCCGAGCCCCCGCTACGACTCCCTACTGGCCAAGGTCATCGCCCACACCCGCACCGGCGGCCTGGACACCGCGGCCCGCAAGACCTCCGCCGCCCTGGCCGAATTCACCGTCGCGGGTGTCGCAACGAACACGGCGTTCCTGCGCGCCGTCCTCGACGACGGGGAGTTCCGTGCCGGAGCGGTGCCGACGTCCTACCTCGCCCGACGTCTCCCCGACCTGGTCGAGACCGCCGCGACATACGCGGCATACCCGTCCGCCACCGCACCGGCCCCGGAGGACACCACCGTCCCTTCCGCCGCGGTACCGGACCTGGAGCCCGGGGAGACCACCCTCGACGCACCGATGACCGGTGTCGTCGTCCAGGCCGTGGACGACGGAACCTCGGTGGCCGCCGGCGCGGAGGTGATCCTGCTCGAGGCGATGAAGATGCACCACGGCGTCACCACAGGTCAGGACGTGACAGTATCCCGCATCCTCGTCTCCGCCGGAGACACCGTCGTGGCCGGTGACCCCGTCGCCGTCCTGCGTCCCGGGACATCGGGGGCCGACGCCACCGCCGCCGAGGCCGTCGATCTCGACGCCACCCGTGACGACCTCACCCTGATCCGGGACCGTCATGCCGGTGTCCTCGACGAGGCGCGGGCCGAGGCGATGGCGAAGCTCCACGGACGCGGTCGCCGCAGCGCGCGAGAGAACATCGGTGACCTCGTCGACGAGGGCAGTTTCGTCGAGTACGGTGCCCTGGCCGTGGCTGCCCAGGCCTCCCGCCGCAGCGAGGAGGACCTCATCGCCAACACCCCCGCCGACGGCATGGTCACCGGGGTCGCCACCGTCGACGGCCGGGAGACCGCGGTGCTCTCCTACGACTACACCGTGCTCGCCGGGACGCAGGGTGCGCGTAACCACGCCAAGACCGACCGCCTCATCGACGTGGCTACCCGGCGCGGCCTACCTGTCGTGCTGTTCGCCGAGGGCGGCGGCGGGCGTCCCGGCGACACGGACGTCGTCGGGGTCGGACTCGACGTCGGGACCTTCCGCTCCCTGGCGTCGCTGAACGGGAAGGTACCGCTGGTCGCCGTCGTCTCCGGCCGGTGCTTCGCCGGCAACGCGGCCCTGGCCGGGGTGTGCGACACGGTCATCGCCACCCCGGACGCGAACATCGGCATGGGTGGCCCCGCGATGATCGCGGGCGGCGGCCTCGGCGCACACCGACCCGAGGACATCGGCCCGGTGGACGTCCAGCGGCGCAACGGTGTCATCCACCTGTCCGCCGACGATGAGTCCCATGCCGTCGCCCTGGCCCAGCAGTACCTCTCCTACTTCGGTGCCTCGGGGACGGGTGACTGGGAGGCGCCGGATCCGCGACTGGCCCGGCACGTCGTTCCCGAGGACCGGCTGCGTGCCTATGACATGCGCGCGGCCATCGACGCCGTCGCCGACGTGGGCTCGGTGCTCGAGCTGCGCCCCGACTACGCAACCGGGGCGGTGACCGCCCTGATCCGAGTCGAGGGACAGCCCTACGGTGTCGTGGCGAACGCGGCGGGTTCGCTCGGCGGTGCCATCGACGCCGCCGCCTCCGACAAGTTCACCGACTTCCTCACCCTCTGTGAGGCCCACCGCCTGCCGGTCGTGTCCTTCTGTGACACCCCCGGGTTCATGGTCGGACCGGAGTCGGAGAAGGAGGCGACCGTCCGGCGCTTCGGCCGGATGTTCGTGGCCGGTGCGAGGTTGACGGTGCCGACCGGGACGGTCATCCTGCGCAAGGCGTACGGGCTGGGTGCGATGGCCATGGCGGCCGGGTCCTTCCGCGCCTCGCAGTTCACCGTGGCCTGGCCGACCGGCGAGATCGGGGCCATGGGGCTGGAGGGTGCCGTCCGCCTGGGCTACCGCAAGGAACTCGCCGCGGTGGACGGGGCCGACCGGGACGCACTCTTCACCTCACTGCTCGACGACGCCTACGCGAAGGGACGGGCCGTCAACGCGGCGATGACCTTCGAACTCGATGAGGTCATCGACCCGGCGGACACACGTGCGTGGGTCAGGACCCTGGTTCCCTGAGGACGGGGCCGCATTCGACCTGGTCGACCGGACGACCTAATAAACCTGGTAGACCTGGAGGCACCTGAATGTACCCCGACGTGGAGAAAGAACAACGATGAACCGACACCGCGCCGCCGTCACAGCCGCCCTGGCTGCCGTCCTCAGCCTCGGCGCCCTGAGCGCCTGCAGTGACGACGACGGCACCACCGAACCCAGTTTCACCGAAAGCACCAGCGCCGCCGCCGACACCGTGACGGAGACGGTGACCACGGAAGCCGCAGAACCCTCAGCGACCTCCGAACCCGAGGTCCCGGAGGGCCACCTCGCCGTCTCCGCGTCCGGCAGTGGCCCCATCGCACTGACCACCGACGACGCTCCCGACGGTGAGACCGAGAACATCTCCGGTCGACTCGTCACCGGGCAGGGGTCCTGCTTCGCCGTGGTCGGGTTCAACGACGACGGTGCTCCCCGCCCCCTCGTCATTCCCGCGGACTCCGACATCGTCACCCAGGGTGGTCGCCCCGCCGTCACCCTTCCCGGCCAGGATGCCGTGCACGTCGGCGAGACCATCGACGTCGAGGCCGTGACCGTGCCGATCACCGATCTCGAAGGCGTGCCGGAGCAGTGCACCCGCGGCGACGCCGAGGACGCCCTCGTCGTCGGCTGACCACTCCCCCGGCACCCATAAGTATCCGAAAGTATCCGAAGCTTATGCCAGAATGTGAGGCATGACACTTCCACCCTGGGTGCGGATCGCCCTGGGCATGTTCGCGGTCTCCTACGGCGCGAACCTCTTCGCCCCGCTGCTGCCGGTGATGCGCGAGGTGCACGGCCTCGGCCAGGCACCCGTGAACCTCATCCTCGCCGTCTACGTGCTGGGGCTGATCCCCGCCCTCATGGTCGGCGGGCCGCTGTCCGACCGTCGGGGCCGACGTGCCGTCGTCCGTCCTGCGCTGGTGTTCTCCGCGGTCGGGACGGCCGTCACGCTCTCCGCCCATCTCGCCGCCACCTCGGCCGGGGGTCCCGTCCTACTCACCGCGGGGCGTATGCTCACCGGCGTCGCCGTCGGCCTGGTGCTCGCCGCGGGCGCCTCGTGGCTCAAGGAGGTCACCGTGGAGACCGGCGGTCCCTCCGGTGCCGCCGCCCGGCGCGCGACCGCGGCCACCTCCGCCGGTTTCGGCATCGGTCCCCTGGTCAGCGGCCCGGTCGCTGAGTGGTTGCCGGGTCCGGACACGACACCACTGATCCTCCACCTGGCGATGATCGTGGTTCTGACCCCCCTGGTCTGGGTCACCCCGGAGGCCGACCGACGCTCCGACGCGCGCCTGCGGTTCCCGCCGACGGCGCGTAGCCCCCGCTTCCTGCTCACCGTCGCACTGTGGGCACCGTGGGCGTTCGGTCTGGCCACGACGTCCTTCGCGGTCCTCCCGCCGCTGGTGGCCTCGGGTGTGTCCGCGCCGGTGGCGTACACCGGTCTGATCGCCGGCGTGGCGATGCTGACCGGTACCTTCGTCCAGCCCTGGGCCGGACGGCTCCCCGCGACGGCACCTGTCACCCCGCCGCTGTACGCCCTGGGCACCACCGTGCTCGGCATGGGCGCGGCGCTCATCGTCGTCACGACGGAGGCGGTGTGGTTCCTCATCCCGACCGCGGTGGTCCTGGGTACCGCCTACGGCATCATGATGGTCTCGGGCCTGCGGGAGGTGCAGCGCATCGCCGCACCGGAGGAACTCGGGTCACTCACCGCCGTGTTCTACGCGCTGACCTACCTGGGGTTCTTCATGCCGTTCGTCATCGCACTGGTCGCCCCGCTCGTCGGCTACGTCACCGTGTTCGTCGTCGGCGCAGTGGTCTGTGTGGCGACGACGGTGGTCGTGGCGGTCGCCTCCCGTCACAGCCACCCGTTCTGATCGGCGACGGTCACCGCCTCGAAACGGTTCGACGCCCCGGTCTTCCCGATGACCGAGGACAGGTGGTTACGCACCGTGCCCTGGGACAGGTGCAGCTCCGCCGCGATCTGCCGGATGCCGGTACCGCCGCGGGCGGCACGGCAGACCTCGACCTCCCTGTCGGTCAGTGGCGAGTCCGGGGTGAACAGGGACTCCTCCGCCAGCGCCGGGTCCACCACCCGCAGTCCCTGGTGGACCCGGCGCACGGTCTCCGCCAACTGCGACGGCGGGGTGTCCTTCACCACGAAACCACTGACGCCGGCGGCCAGCGCCTTGCGCAGGTAACCCGGACGGCCGAACGTCGTGACGATCACCGGGCGACAGAACGCCACGTCCTGCGCCGCCTGCAGCTCCTCCGCCGCCTCGATCCCGGTCATGCCCGGCATCTCGATGTCGAGCAGGGCCACGTCCACCCGGTGCTCCCGTACCGCCGCGAGCACGTCGTCGCCACGTCCCACCTGGGCCACGACCTCCAGGTCGTCCTCGGTGCCGAGCAGGGCAGCCAGGGCACCGCGGACCAGGTCCTGGTCGTCGGCGATCAGTACGCGGATCATGATTCTCCCGTCATGGACACGACCAGCCGTGTCCCCGTTCCCCCGGGCCCCGCGCCGACCGTCAGCGTGCCGCCGGCGTCCTCCACCCTGCGACGCAGTCCGGACAACCCGTTGCCCCAGTCCCCGTTGCCCCAGTCTCCGTTGTGCCCGTCTCCGGCGCACCCGACCCCGTCGTCGGTGACCTCGACGCGGTCGGTGGTCATCACCACCTCGCAGCGCCGCGCCCGGGAGTGCCGGACCACGTTCGTCACGCCCTCACGCACCACCCACGAGTAGAGGTGGGCGTTCACACCGGCCACCGACACGTCCGGCGACAGGACGGCCTCGATACCGGCGGTGGTCAACGCCCGGCGCGCGGCCTCGACCTCCCCGGCCAGGTCCGGTGAGCGCATCCGGGTCACCGTGGAGCGCACCTCCGCCAGCGCCGTCCGGGACAGTCGGGTGATCTGCTCGAGTTCGTCCTTCGCCGCAGCAGGGTCGGTGTCGATCAACCGGCCGGCCAGTTCGGACTTCAGGGTCACCACGGTCAGCGAGTGGCCCAGCAGGTCGTGGACGTCCACGGCGATGGACTCGCGTTCCCGGGAGATCGCGAGCTCATGCTCCAGGTGCGCTTTCTCCTCGTAGCGGCGGGTCACCAGTGCCACGGCGTACACCATCAACGGCGACACGAGTGTGCCACCCAGGGCACCGGGCATCGCGTCGGGTTCGGTGAGGTAGACCAGCCCCGTCGATCCGAGCACCAGCACCGCCACCGCCGGGAGGCTGAGTGCCGGCGGCAGAGGGAATGCGAGCATGGCGACGAAGAAGGGGACGAGGAACGCCGCGAGGGAGCCGATCACCACCGCGGTGGCCGCCGCGACCAGGGCGAGCACTCCGAACCAGAACAGGTACCGCCGCGGCATGGTCAACGTTCGCGGCCACTGGTCGATCATCCCGAACGCGACGGCGTAGACCCCACTGAACACGACGAGCAGGACGATCCCGGCGACGGTACGCACCGTGACACCCTCGACCGCGACCAGGACGACCGCCGGCACGACGAGGACGACCAGCCAGATGGACGCCATCAGGCTGGAGGAACCGTCGAAGTTCTTCATCGCCGACCCTTCTCCCGGTTGTGCAGTGCCAGGACAATGAGGATGAACACCGCCGACCAGGCCAGGAAGTTCACTACCGCCCACCATAGCGGGTCATGGACCAGGCCCGGATCGTACGAGACCGACTGGTAGCCCTCGGTCAGCGGTGAGCGTGCCAGGGATGCCGGACCGTAGAGCGGGCTGAAGCGTCCGACGGTCATCATCGTCTCCGGCAGGGGCATGAAGAGATTGCCGAGGAACGCCAGGACCACGATGCTGGTCCCCGCGATACTCACCGAGGTCTCCGTCGGCCACATCTGCGACCACGTCATCCCGTAGAAGCCGAAGGGGATCGCGCCGACGACACACAGCAGGAAGGACGTCGCCCACGCCGTACCGGGCATCGACGCCCCGGTCACCGCGCCGACGGTGAACACGGCCGCCACGGGCAGTACCGAGCGGATGGTGATGCCGAGCAGGCGCGACGCCAGCAGCTGTCCGTGAGTCAACGGGGTGAGCGCGAGCTGGCGTCCCCAGCCGGTGGTGCTCTCCACGACGATCTGCCCGGCGGCGGCGACCGCACCGGTCACACCGGCGTAGAGGGCCATGCCGACCATGATGTAGGCGGAGACGTTCCCCGTCCCGACGGGCTCGTCTCCGAAACCCATGGCCTGGCCGAAGACCAGGTAGAACAGGACCGGCAGTCCCATGGAGAAGAACAGCATCGCACCGTCGCGGTACAGGCGGCGCAGGTCGTGGAGGGCGAAGTGCAGGGTGGTGGTCATGACTGTTCACTCCCGTTCCCGGTGAGCCGGATGAAGGTGTCTTCCAGTGTCTGTGCGGAGATCCGCAGGTTCGTCGCTCCGCGGGCGAGCAGGTCGCGGGCGAGATCGTCGGACGCGGTGGTGGTCACCCGGTGGTGTCCGTCCAGGTCGTACTCGACGACGACGTCACCGTCCTGGAGCTCGGCGGGGGTACCGTCGGCGATGACCGCGCCCGCGTCGAGCAGGACGATGCGTCGGGCGAAGTCCTGCGCCTCCTGCAGGTAGTGGGTGGCGAACAGGACGGTGACCCCGCGGTCGGCCTGGACACGCATCGACTCCCAGAATTCCTGCCGGTTGGCGGGGTCCATCCCCGCGGTGGGTTCGTCGAGGATGAGCAGCTCGGGGTCGCCGAGCAGGGCGAGGGCGAAGCGCAGCCGCTGCTGCTCACCACCGGAACACCGTCCCACCCGTTGTCGGCGCATGTCCGTGAGCTTGGCGTGCTCCAGGACCTCTGCCACGGGACGGGGGTGCGTCAGTGTCGCGGCGATCATCGCCACCGTCCCCTCGACGGTCATGTCGGGCAGCAGTCCCCCGGTCTGCATCACCGCCCCGACCCGCTGGGACGTGACGGCCTGTCGTGGGGTTCCCCCTGTCACGGTGACCGTACCGGTCGTCGGCTTCGTCAGTCCGAGGACGAGGTCGATCAGGGTGGTCTTGCCTGCCCCGTTGGGGCCGAGCAGGGCCACGATCTCGCCCCGGTCGACGGTGAGGTCAACGCCGTCCAGAGCGGTGACCCGACGGTTACCGGTCCCTCGGAAGGTCTTGCCCAACCGCTCGGTGTGTACTGCTGCGGTACGTGGTGTGTTCATACCCCCACTCAACCGTGGCACCGCAGCCTGTACCCCGCTCCGCTGTCACGGTTTCCCCGTGACAGTTGTCATGGTCGTTGTCCTGGTCCCCCCCACAACTCCGGCGTCGGTCAGCCGGCGATGATCTTGTTGAACTGGCGGGACACCGGCGCCGGGGAGAAACGCGCTGCCAGACGCAGAGCGAGGTCCGGGAAGGACACGGAGTAGTCCTGGCGCTGACGCTCCAGCCAGTTCTTCGGGTGCACGGACTTCCACACGGCGTTGGCGACGTCCTCGGTCTTGATCCGCACGCCGAGACGCTTGGTGGATGCTGCCTCCACGTCCGCGAGCTGGGTCTTGACCCACAGCGGCATGATGTTGACCACGCGGATCTTGTCCTTGCGCCACTCCAGGCTCATCGCCTGGGTGAAGCCGTGCACGTAGAACTTCGACGCGGAGTACGGGGTGATGTGCGGCTGGCCGTAGATGCCGGACGCCGACCCCATCGACACCATGTGCGAGCCCTTGGTGTTCTTCAGGTACGGGTGGGCGGCACGGGCACCGAAGGTGATGCCGGTGCAGTTGATCTCGATCTGCTTGGCAATCAGGCCGGGGGCCTGCTCGGCGACGTCGTGGTCGCCGATGATGCCGGCGTTGTTGTCGAGGACGTCGAGCTTGCCGCCGGTGTGGGAGGTGAAGTCGGCCAGCGCCTGCTCCCAGGACTCGTAGTCGGTGACGTCGAGACGTCCGGTGATGATGTCGGGGTACTGCTCCTTGAGCAGCTCCAGCCCCTGTTCGTCGATGTCGTAGGCTCCGACGGTCCAGCCGGCGTCGCGGAACTTCAGTGCCACTTCACGGCCGATCCCGGCGGCCCCGCCGGAGATGAAAATGCTCTTCGATTTGTTCATAGGCCGCAATCTATCAGGGATCGAACATAAATACATCACATTCGGAAAAATAAGGTCGTCCTCGCTACAGAGGACGGGTGTTCTCCGACAACCACCCGAACGGACCGGTCAACCCCTCGGTGAACTCCACCGTGCCACCACCCATGATCGGCGAGTTCGGTGTGCAGCGCTTGTCCGGCACACTGCCGGGGTCCAGGGCGTCCCGGACGATGTCGACGACCCGCGGGGAGTACGACATCGAGATGTGGTCCGAGTGGTCCTGTGCGCACCCGTCCTGGACGGTGACGTTGGTGACCGTCGCCCCCTCACCGGCGGTGAGGAACGTCGAGTCGTACGGGGTGGTGACCTCGTCGTACTTCGTCCCCACCACGGTGTAGTCCACTCCGGGGACGGTGTCGCCGTCCTTGTTGAGACGGGTGAGCAGCGGTGACCCGTACTGCTGCTGGGTCCCCGCCTCGCCGATCACGTAGTCGAGCGCCGGGTCGAGGTCCAGGCCGAGACCCCCGATGAACCGGTTGAGGTTGGCGATACCGGACAACGTGGTGCCGTGGTTCGTCGCGCCCAGGGTCACCGCCTTGCCGACCTTGGCGGCCCCGCCGTTGAACGCCAGGTACTGGCGGGCGAGCAGTCCACCCTGGGAGTGCCCGACGAGGTCGACCTCGTCGGCCCCCGTCGTCTCCAGGACCCGGTCCACGAAGGTCGCGACCTCCCCGGCGGAGGCGGCGATGTCGCCGGTGCCGAAGGTGTTCGGCAGCACGGTTCCGACCCCTCCCTTGTCGAGGATCTCGGCGCGCCCGTAGTTCGGGGCGAAGACGCAGTACCCGTCCTCGGCGAGCTGCGGGGCCAGTCCCGACCAGTTGTCGTAAGCGTTCTCCCAGGTGCCGTGGATCAGCACGACCGGGTTCGGGTGGTCCTCGTCCGGAGTGCAGCCCCAGTCATTGGCCCCGGCCGGCGACCGCTGAGGGTCGTGGACGCTCTGGACGAAGGCGTCGACGAAATTGGCGGGTGTGGCGGAGGTGGACGACGCCGCCGGTTCGGCCGCCGCAGTCGGGGCTGTGACCACCACCGCGGCGGCGGCGAGCAGGGCGACAGTTTTGGTTTTGACACTCAACATGCCCAGGAGAGTACCCCGCGGCGCAGGGGCGCAGGCATGCTTCGACGATCTTGCCCGTGCAGGAGGTTCGGCAGGAGGTTCGGCAGGAGCTTCGGCACGGGGACCGGCACTCGCGACGGCTCAGGCACGGGCCGTGACGCCCCGCTCCTCGAGGATCCCCGCCAACCGCGTGGGGTAGTCGGTGATGATCCCGTCGACCCCGGCGTCGAGGTACTCCTCCATGTCACCGGTCTCGTTGATCGTCCACGGCACCACACGGAAACCGGCGGCGTGGGCGCGGGCGATGAACTCCGCGGGCTCCGCGAACGTGTGGTCCGGGCTGAGCACCTCGACGCCCAGCTGGCGGGCTGCCAGCAGAACGTCCCCACCGACCCGTGCGTAGTCGACCGGCCCGAGATAGGGCGACTCCGCGGTCCACGTCGTCTCGTCCCACAGCGCGACCAGCGGGACCTGCGGTGCACGTTCGCGCACCAGGGGCAGCGTCGACCAGTCGAAGGACTGCACGGCGACACGGTCGGTGACCCCGGCGGCGTCGGCGGTGTCCAGGATGGCGTCGACGTACTCCTGTGCCGGGGCGGAGCGTTCCGGGGCCTCCGCCTCGATCTTGGTCTCGATGTTGAAGTGGACCTGCGGGTCGCGCGCGGCGAGGTCGAAGACGTCGGCGAGCTGCAGCATCCGGTTGTCCTCGGCGTGGACGGCATCGGGGTAGTCCGCCAACGGCAGGTTGCAGTTCAGGGTCTGCAGCTGCGCCCAGGTGAGATCGTGGACGTCCTGGCCGACGTGGTCGCCGGTACATTTGTCGGCCTGGACGGAGGCGTCGTGCCAGACGACGGGGACGCCGTCCTTCGACAGGTGGATGTCCAGTTCCAGGGTGGTCACCCCCAGATCGAGGGCGTGCTCGAACGCCGCCCGCGACTCTTCGGTGTACTCGCCACGTCCGCCGCGGTGTGCCTGCAGGTCGAAGGTGGACGGGAGGTTGTCCGCGGGTGAGATCTCGTGGGGGATCTCCTGGGCGAACTCCTGTGAAAACCCCTGGGCGCCCGTACTGCCGGTCGGTCCGTCCGCCACGGCGGCGGGCACGGCGGTCGGCGCCGTGGCGACGGCGAGGGTGGCGAGGCTGAGAAGGGTGGCGGCGAGGCGGGGCATGGGTCTCCTGGTGACGGTCGGTGCACTGACGCCGATGACCGTAACCTCGCCAGGCCAGGTCCGCCGTGCGTACGGGCCTGTCGTCGACGACTGTTCACCGGATGTTCCGTTCCGGATCACCAAAACATAGGAAACAAGTTGTCCATCGTGGTACACACAGGACATGGCTTTCTCCCCCAAGCAGCTCAAGACGTTCATGCAGTACTGGCCGCCGTTCCTCGGTGCCGGCGTGAAGATCCGGGAATTCGCCGACGACGGCTCCCGCGTCGTCGTGACCCACCGTCCCGGACGCCTGACGAAGAACGCCGTCGGCACGGCGTTCGGCGGCACGATCCTGTCGATGACCGACCCGTTCTACATGCTCGCCTCCATGGCCCGCCTCGGCCGTGACTACAACGTGTGGGACATCAGGGCGGAAATCGACTTCGTGAAACCCGGGCGCGGCACCATCACCGCCGACATGCGCATCGACGACGCCACCTACGACCTCATCAGGGACCGCACCGCCGACGGCGCGAAGTACCTGCACTGGTTCGACGTGGACGTCACCGACGAGCAGGGTGACACCGTCGCTCGGGTGCGACGCCAGGTCTACTACCGCAGGAAACGCCGCTAGACGGCCAACCGCCACAGCGACGTGACCTCGCGGGAGCGTGCGACGTGCAGCGGGTCGTCGGCGTCCCTGACCTTGGGGTGGCGCGGGGCGGTGTCCTCGCGGCCGACGACCCGCAGGCCCCCGTCGGCGATCCACTCCTCCAGCTGTTCCCGGCTCCGCAGTCCCAGGTGCTCCGCCAGGTCGGACAGGACGAGCCAGCCCTCACCGCCGTCGGTCAGGTGGTCGGCCAGTCCGGCGAGGAAACGCCGCAGGGCGCCGGAGTCCGCGTCGTAGATCCCCAGTTCCAGATCCGACGTCGGCGTCCCCGGCAACCACGGCGGGTTGAACACGACGACGTCCGCACGGTGCTCCCCGGGCCACAGGTCGGCCTCCAGCACCTGTGCCGCGCATCCCCACCGCTCCAGGTTGCGACGTGCGCACACCACGGCCCGCCCGCTGACGTCCGTGGCTGTCACCGTGGCACCGTGACGTGCCAGGACGGCGGCGAGGACACCGGTCCCCGTCCCGATCTCCAGGACGTCCCGCCCTGCGAGCCCGTCGGCACGGCGGGCGGCGAGACGGGCGACGAGGCCGATGTACTCGCTCCTGGTCGGCGAGAAGACACCGTAGTCCGGGTAGACGTGGTCACCGAGTTCGTCGATCCAGACCCCCCGTTGATGCCACTGCCACGCCCCGAGCACGCCCTGCAGCTCGGTGAACGGCAGCGTCGTGGGGCCGTCGGGACGATCTGCACCGTAGGCGTGGCGGCACGCGTCGCGGACGTCGGGGGCACGACGCAGGTCCAGGGTGTAGCCCTCCCCCAGCTCCACCAGGATGCGCCCGAGGATGTCGGCGCGTTCGGCACGGTCGGCGCGCTGCCGGAGGAACTGCGACGCCGCGTCCCGGGGCACCGTCCTCTTCCCCGCCCTGCGGCTCAGCCGACGGTCCACGGCCTTCAGCAATTGCCGACCGTTGTGGAAGTCCCCGCGCCACAGCAGTGAGCCACCGGTGCGCAGGTGGCGCAACGCCTGGTCTGCTGTGGTGGAGTCGTCCGCGATCTCCGTCGTGACAGTCATGACTGTGATTCTTCCACGCCGGCCGGTGATCTCAGAGGCAAAAGTAACAAGAAGGCCCGCCGGAGCGTTGGGACCCCTTAGACTGTTTCAGACTGTTACATACCGGCGCGGCTGATCCCCGGCCCCGGGTTTCGAGAGGACCAACGACGTGAGCACAACCCACCGCAACCGATTCGCGCACCGTGTCCGGGCCGGCGCCCTGGTCCTGGCCAGCGCATTGTCCGTGGGCCTCGGCTCACTCGTCGCCGCCCCCGCGGCCTCGGCGGCCCCGGCGGGCAACGTCGTCATCATGGGCGACTCCTACGCGGCCAACCCGGACCAGTACTACAACACCCTGCGCGGCATCGACGGCTTCGTCCCGGACAACTACCCGGTCACCGGCAACTGCCTGCAGGCACCGAACAACTGGCCGCGGCTGATGCAGCAGCGCCACAACGTCGCCGTCAACGACTGGTCGTGCTCGGGAATGACCTCCCACAGTGCGCTGGGACGCATCGACCGCGCCGTCAACGCCGGCGACATCCACCGCGGCACCCGGACCGTCGTGCTGAACTACGGCATGAACAACTTCGGCCCCGGCGGCACCGACAACGGCGCAGACTTCCTGAACCCCGGTGACGTGCGCAACCGTTACCTCGCCGACGTCCGCGCCGCGGCCGCGAAGGTCCGTTCGGCCGCTCCGGGCGCGAAGATCGTCATGGCCGGACAGATGGCCATCACCTCGAACGGCATGTTCTGCTTCGCCAACGTCGTCCCCAACTTCCCCGCCGGCCTGCCGATCCCGGTGCTCAGCGACGTGGAGATCTGGCTGCGCGGCAACCAGCAGGAGGCGGCCCGTCAGATCGGCGCGTCCTTCGTGGACCTGAAGACCGAGACGGCCGGCAACGCGACCTGCTCGCCCGACCAGAACCGGTACGTCGCCGGCATCCTGGACACCACCACCCCGAACTACAACATGATGATCCACCCGTCGCTGAAGGGGTCGACCTTCATCGCCGACCGGATGGCACGCGCCGTCTAGATGCGCTCGCTCGTCGAGGCACGGCTGGTCGCGCAACGGCTGCTCACGCCCGCCGACACGCCCGTCGACCTCCTCGAGGCCATGGGTCCGATGCAGGGCCAGGACCTCACCGGGGTGACGGCGTCCCTCGCCCTGCGGCTGCCGTCGGGGACAGGCGTCGCAGACGTGCGCAACGCCTTCACCGCCGGGGACCTCGTCCGTGGCTACCCGATGCGCTCGACCGTCTTCGCGATGTCCGCCCGCGACGTCGGGTGGATCACCGAGCTGTGCGCCGGGCAGCAACGTCGGGAGTCCGCCCGCCGCTGGGAGAAGGACGGACTCACCCGGTCCGAGGTGACCCGCGCCCACGATGTCTTCCTCAACTCCCCGGGCCTGACCCGCAAGGCTCTCGGTGAGCTGTGGGCCCGCCACGGGTTCCCGGCGGACACCGGTTTCCGCTACCTGATGATCCGCGACATGATGCTGCACGGCACGGCGGTCTACGGCCCCTTCGCCGGTAACGACCAGCTCATCGTCCCCGCCACACCGGTGCCCTTCACCGGGGACCGCTCACCTGCCGCAGAACTGCTGCTGCGGTACCTCACCGGTCACGGCCCGGCCGACCTGCGTGATTTCGCGTGGTGGACGAAACTGCCGCAGCGGACGGTGACGGAGGCCTTCGCCGAGATCGCCGACGAGGTGGAGACCACCGACGGGCGGCACCACCGTCCCGGCCTGTACGAGGAGGTGGCTGCCGTGGAACGTCGTGCGCACGGGACCTTCGCGCTGCCGGCCTTCGACGAGATCGTGCTGGGCTACCGCGACCGGCTGTCGTTCATGTCCTCCATCCACCACGAGCAGGTCGCCCCGGGGAACCGTGGGGTGTTCCGCCGGACGGTGGTGCGCGGCGGGAAATTCATCGCGACCTGGTCCTCGGCCGGGGTCAAGCCGTTCCGGCCGGTCAGCGCCACCGCAGAGCGGGACATCAGTCGCGCGGTGCGCAACTACCCGCGAGTCCCGTGATGTAGGTGTCGATCAGCCACCCCGCCTGTCCCGGGGCGAAATGTTCGGCCTTCTCCGGCATGGGGCGGGACACGGCGGCCAGGCCGAGGTGGAAGCGCCACTGCGACAGTCCCGGCTCCACGAACCCCGACTCCGCCGCGAGATCCAGGATCGTCCGGTAGGCGGCGAGGAACTGCTCCCGCAGTGGTTCCGTCTCCGTCCAGACCCGGCCGTCGAACGGTGTCACGGCGATGGTGCGTTCGGCGAGGGCGGCGATCTTGATGGCGGCGATCTCGTGGACGAAAGCCCGCCACCCCTCCCTTGATCCGTCCCAACTGTCCACATGCCTGTGGATAATGTCGAAGAGGCGGTCAGCCAGATCCTCGATCAGCCCGATGACCAGGTCGTCGCGGGTCGGGAAATGACGGTAGAGCGTGCCGATGCCGACACCGGCCTCCGCGGCGACGGTCCGCAGCGGCACGTCCGGGCCGTCCAGGGCGAACAGGTTCCAGGCGGCGGTGATCAGTGCGGCCTTCTTCTCCCGTGCATCGGCACGCATGGGCTCTCCTCTTGCATCTCGGTAACCGGAGGATTACGCTCCACAAAAACGGAGCGAGTTGTTCCACTTACGCTATCACGCAGGAGAAGCACATGAAGACCCCCGTCAAGCTCGGCGGCATCATCCTCGGCCTCACCGCGGCCGTCTCCCTGATGCTGCTGGCCTTCCTCTCACCCCAGATGAACTCCGGGCCCGAGGACATCCCCGTCGCCGTCACCGCCCCAGACCCGGTGGTCGCCCAACTCAGCGAGAACTTCGACGTCACCACCTACGACAACCCGTCCGACGCACGCGACGCCGTCCTGGACCGTGACGCCGTCGGTGCGGTCACCGTGACCCCGGAGGGCGCCACCGTCTACACCGCCTCCGGCGCGGGTCAGCCGTACACCCAGGTCCTCGCCGGTGTCGCCGAGAGGATGGACGCGACCGTCGAGGACGTGGCCCCGACCACGCCGGACGACCCGAACGCCGGTGGCCTCAGTGCCCTGGCACTGCCGCTGGCGTTCGGTGGCATGGTCTCGGCGGCGGTGCTGTCGATGACGATGAAGAAACGCTACGGCCTGCGGATCATCGGATCCCTGGTGTTCTCCGTACTCGCCGGCCTGGCTGTCGGTGCGATCCTGCAGTTCGGGTTCGGCACGTTCGACGGCAACTACTGGGAGACTGCCGGGGTACTCGCACTCGGCATCGCCGGGACGTCGCTGTTCGTCCTCGGCCTCGAGTCACTCATCGGCTTCCCCGGCCTCGGGATCGGCGCGGTACTGACGCTCTTCGTGTCCAACCCCCTGTCCGGCATCGCCACCGGCTGGCAGTGGCTCCCGTCTCCGTGGGGAGCGATCGGTCAGTACCTGCCGATCGGCGCCGCCGGTAACGCCACCCGCTCGGTGGCGTTCTTCGACGGCGCCGGAATCGCCCACTCCGTGTGGGTCCTTCTCGCCTGGGTCGTGATCGGCCTCGCCATGGTCGGTGTGGCCTCCGTGCGGTACCGCCGGTTCACGTCGCGACTGGCGGGGCAGGCGGGGCAGACGCACCCCGTCGAGGCATGATCCAGGCCAGCGCGGCCTAGTTCGCCGCGCCCTCGACCGCGCCAGCCCCGTCGGCCCCGTTCAGGACGGACGACCCGGCACTACTGAGGTCGATGGCCGAGGAGCCGAGCTCCAGGGTGGACGACCCGATGCCGACCGGGTTTCCGGTGGCGACGGACGACCCGAGGCCGACGGCCGAGGTCAGGAAGTTGATGAGGGGTTCGATGAGAGCATCCATGGTGGACCTTTCGTCGTGAGAGGGGTGCCAGCGGGCGCTGTACGGCCACTATCTTAGGCAACCCTTCCCCTCGTGCAACAGGAACGTTGCGGCTACCCCCGGTCAGCTCCCCTGGACGACAGCGGAGCCGGCACCACTGAGCTCGGCAGCGGAGGAACCGAGGTCGAGGACGCCGGAGCCGACAGCGAGCGAGCCGTCCCCGGAGAGCACGGACGATCCGAGATCAAGGGCGGAGGAGCCGAAGTCGACGAGCGACTCGATGAGCGTGATGAGAGATTCCATGGGTGACCTTTCCGTAGTGTGAGCGCCCGGTGACGCGGTGACGGGAATTACACTAGGTGAAAGTTTCTTCAGGTACGGGGGAATCCTGAAAATCTTCCTATGAGCCGGTTACGGACGAGGTTCAGTCTCCGTCACCGATGGAGGCACCGACGATGACGCTGGCGTCGACATCGTCGAGTGGGGAGCTACCGGAGTGATGCAGCTCGTCACGGCCGGTACTTTCGGGGCGTCCTCCGCCTCGGATTCCCCACCACAGGATGCCGTGGCGAGGGCGAGCGCAGCGACCACGGCCACTGTGGCAAGCTTCCGGTCAGTCACTGGATCTCCTTGTGGTGGTTACGTGTGTGGTGGTGGCACGTCTAAGAAGAATCTAACGGTCCAGTAATTCATACGGTGAATTATCCATACGGCCGGGGGTACCCATCTGCCCCGTCTGCCACCCTTCGGGGTGCCCCAGCCCGCCATGTTGAAGTCGAAGAGTCCTGCAACGAGCCGGCATGTGATGTAGAACGGTGGAGGATCATCCTTCCGCGATTTGACACGAAAGGCAGTTCCCCTATGAGGATCAATCTCAAGCGCACAGCCACGGTCATTGCCGCAGGCACTCTCGTTCTCGGTACAGCAGCCTGCAGTGACGACGACTCATCGGACACAGCTTCCGAGACAAGCGCGACCGTAGAGAGCGGCAGCACCTCAACGGAGGCCGCTGACGGGGCCGCCACCACGTCAGACGCATCAGAATCCGAAGCAGAAGGAGACAGCAACACCGAACTCCCCGAAGGCCTGCAGAGCGCATATGACGAGGCTGGCGGGGAACACGGCGACTGGGGTGCCGTGACGGACGTTGAAAGTTCGGACGGCGCAACCCTTGCGACGTTCGAGAACGGCTGGGCCGTAGAGAACGCCGATGGGGACGTCATCCCCCTCATCGGGAAGATCGGTGAGACGTGGACCGACGACGGCGGCCTGGACAATGAAATCGGCCTGCCCACCGGTCCGGAGTCAGGGGACGCGATGCAGGGCTGGACCCAGCAGTTCGAGAACGGCACGATCGCCTGGATGCAGGATGACGGAGGTAACTGGGACGCTGATATCCAGAGCGGGCAGTAGCACCGGCCGAGAGCTTCCCCGTTTTCTGCGGAACAACCTGGAACTGCCAGGACACCAAGGGCACGGAGCTGTGAAGCCGCGGTAGACGTGAAGATCCCGCTGGTCATTGCGACCAGCGGGATTCATGATAGTGGAGCTATGGGGAATCGAACCCCAGACCTTCGCATTGCGAACGCGACGCTCTACCAACTGAGCTATAGCCCCGAAGTCTCCGTGGAGACAACACAGAAGATCGTACACCCGGTGCATCAGATTCGCCTAGCCGTGGGTGCGACACTCCCCTGTAGTCTGAACCACATGCCCCACCTGCGAACGGCCACCGTTGGCGACCTTCCCGCAGCAGCCGACACACTCGCTCGCGCATTCGCCGACTACGCCTGGACAACCTGGACCGTCGCCCCGGACAGACACCTCGACCGGATCCGCGACATCCAACTGCTGTGCCTCGAGCACATCGCGATGCCCCACGGCCTCGTCGTCGTCAACGACGACCTCACCGGGGTCATCGCGCTCACCTCCCCCAGCGCCCCCGTCCACGTGCCCACCGAGGTCTGGGAGTTAATCCAGACGACCGCCGGCGACGCCCCGGCGAACGACAGCGAGTACTCCCTCCCTGCATCGCCCGTCCCGGGGAGCTGGGAACTCGCCACCCTCGGCGTCCACCCCGATACCCAGGGCGCGGGGCTCGGCACCGCGCTGATCACCCACGCGCTCCAGACCCTCGACACAACCACCGGGCACAGGACGCCTGTCCACCTCGAGACGTCCGAACCGCGCAATGTGGACCTCTACCTCCGTCACGGCTTCACCACCCACGCGGAGACCCGCGGCCGGGGCCCCACCGTGTGGTCCATGCAGCGGCGGTAGCCGCTCAGGCCCAGGCCATCACCGGGAGCGCCACCGCCACGCAACCGGTGAGTGAGATCCCCATGCCGGCCGACGTCCGTCGCCACCCGTACTGAACCACGTCATTGCTGATGATGGCCGGCAGAACACAGAACACCACATTCTGCGGGCCGCCGAAACTCACTCCCCACACCCCCGCCGCGAGGAACTCGACCGCCATGACCACCACGAAGGACTGCGCACACAACAGGAAGAACCTGTCCTTCCCGAACAACGGCACCCGCCGGGAGTAGACCGTGTGGAAGACGACCAGCACCAGGGTCACCACGGCGAGCACCACGATGTAGTGCAAATCAGTCAGCGCCGAGACGATCACACCGGCGGTGACGTAGCCGCCCGTCCGCAGTTTCCATGACCGCGCGGTCCCCTCCTGCACCACCACGGCGAACAGTACCGACAGCGCACTGAGCAGGACGATCTGCGGCAGCAGGTCCGTCTCGGTGAACCAGTGGGCCAGGGACAGCGGCAGGATCACCGTGGTCAGCATCGTCACCGCCAAACCGACGACCCCGACCACCGGCAGCATCCACGCCAGGGGCACGAGAGTGCGCGCCACACCCTGCTTGATCAGTGAGTTGCACAGCATCCCGGGCACGATCACGCCGACGAGCGCCAGGCTCCGGCCCGGTGTCTCGGACAGGTGGGACGACACCGCGAACCACGCGCCGCCGCCCAGGACACCGACCGCCAGGCCGATCGCGAAGATCTGGCGCGGAGTCGGCAGGAAGAGTTTGAGCACGACGAACCGGATGAGGGCGTACCCGGCCGCCGCCACGAGCAGCGTCGCCACCACGTTGACCGGCATGTACAACGACGACGCCAGGTAACCGACGGCGAGTGAACCACCGACGGAGATCTGCCGCCGTCGGAAGAAGAGGTAACTGACGACGAGACCCGTCAGGAAGGTCACGTGGACCAGGTCGGTGACGAACTCCGGTGATCCGATGTGCTGGTGGGTCATGCTGCCGCCACCTCGCGGTCCTGCTCGACCAGGGAGCTGACGTAGCCCTCCATGGCGGTGACGTGGTCGGTGTGGATGTTGACCATGCCGAAGATGGCGACCTCACCGTCGAAACCGGCACGGGCACGGTCCACGAGAGCCTGCCCGTCCTCGATGTCCTGCGTGAGTGCGATCATCCCGGCCGGGACGCCGGCGCCGAGCAGCTTCTGCCGCACGACCTCCTGAATGTCACCGAAGAGGACGATACGGTCGACCTCGTCGATCAGCTCCCGGGCAACCAGGTCGACGAACATAGCCGCACGGTCGGTACGGTCGGAACGGTTGTTCAGCGCCACCACCCGACGGCAGGTCGGCAACTCCGCGGTCACGTCGTGGAAGATCCGGACCGTGGACTCCCAGTCGTTCACCGCGAACATGGGGACCCAGTAGAACGGGGCCGTCCGGCCGTCACCGACCCTGGTCACCCGGGTCGTCCCCGGGTCCGGGGCGGCGGTGAGCATGCCACGTACAGCCGTAGCCTCGTCGATGCCCAGTTCCCCGGCCACCGCCAGGACGACGGCGACGTTCTCCTCGAACTGCCGGTAGGGGAACAGGCTCACCAGGTTGCGGGACCTGGCGTTCTCCTCAGCCACGACGAGTCGGCTCCCCCGCCGCCCGCAGTGTTCCCGCATGATCGCGAGCAGCTCCGGGTCCCGCTCCCCGGTCACCAGGACCCCACCCGTCGGGACGGTGTTGCACAGTGACCTGGTGATGTCGCCGAGGGTGTGCCCCATCTCGTCCTGGTGGTCCAGGCGGACGTTCGTGATCACCGACACCGGGGACCGCAGGATCACGTCCTGGCACAGGGCCTGGTACCTCGGCTTCACGGCCATGCACTCCACCACGAGCGCCTCCACACCGCCGTCCAACCATTCCGCGAGGAAACGGTACTGTTCGGCGATGTCCGCCGGTCCGGTACGCAGGATGGGGTGTTCGCCGGCGTCCGGGTCGATGACGCAGGCGTAGGTGCCGGTCGTCTTCGCGATCGTGGACACTCCTGACTCACGGAGCACCCCGCCGAGCATGCGGGTCACGGTGGACTTCCCCCTGATACCGTTGACGTGCACGTTCACGCTCAGGTCGCCCATCCGTCGGCGGTGGCGGACTTCTTTACGTCGGAAGGCAGCCATCCCGACAGCAGCGGTGGCCGTTGACAGGGCCAGGGAAGAGAGCATCACGGTTTCCTTTGGTGACGGAGTCGATGAAACCGCAGGTCGTCGCGATTTCGAGCGTCACGTTAGCCTAGGCTCAGTTACCGTGCCACCTGAGCGCTCCGGATGTCACGTCCCACTCGGGACGCCATAACCGCCGGCTATGGCCCGGTCGTGCGTGCTGCGCCGTCCGCACGCCGGTCGGCGGCACCCTGCACCCCACCGTCGACCCGGATCACACTCAGTGCGCTGTTCGTCCCCGAACCGTCCCCCTCGACATAGGTGCTGCGCCGGCCCGTCGCCCCGTAGTTGTCCGCCTCCACCGCATCCGCCGCACTCAGACCGAGATCGATGATCCCCACGAGGGTCTTGATGACGAAGGACGGAATGTGCCCGCCGCCCGGACTGCCCACCGCGATGACCGGAGCCCCGTCCCGCAGGACGATCACCGGGCTCATCGCCGTCTTCGGGCGCGCCCCCGGACGCCGTACGTTGACCATCTTCGACGCCGGGCTGAAGTTCTCCAGCGAGTTGTTGAGGAAGTAGCCGTCGACGGTCTCCCCCGTGCCGAAATGCTGGTGCAGTGTGCTCGTCACACTGGCCGCGCTACCGTCGCGGTCCCGCACGGTGATCTGACTCGTCCCCTTCTGCCGGGTCGACCCGTAACGTCCGGGGCCGGCGGTCAACGGGTCAGGCTCGATGTCGCCGAGCGTCGCAGACGGGTCGATGCGTGCCGCCTGCCGGGCATGGTGACCGGTGTCGGTGACCAGGGACGTCACGTACTCCCGGGACAGCTCCGGGTCGACGGCCGGATCCTGCATCCAGGTGTGTGCATTGGCCAGGGCCAGCCGCTCAGCCTCGGTGACCACATGCGTCGGGTCGCCGGTCTCACCGTCCCCGTCGTCGTCCAACGGGATCCTGTCGAGGATGCCGAGCGTCTCGGCGACGATCATCATGCCGGTGCCGGTGGATCCCGACCCGCAGACCTCGTGTCCCCGGTAGCCCACACACAACGGCTCCTCGGGTGCCAGGGTGTCGTCGGCCTCGACACCCCTCAGGTACTGCGCATACCGCGGGTTGGTGAACCTGGGGCTGTCGAGCGGCTCCGGCCACGGCGCCTCGATGACATCGGAGCGCCGCGAGATCGCCTGCCCCAGTCTCCGGCTCACGTCGAAGCCGTCCTCCGCCAGTTCCGCCGCCGGGGCGAGCAGGTCATCGAGCGCGAGCCTCCCGTGCCGACTGTGCAGCGAGGTCATCACCCGCGGGGTCTGCGGCACGCCGGTGAGCGAGGCCCCGTCCGTACCGTCCGTCCCGTCCGTCCCGTCCTCGCCTGCGGGCACCGACGCATCCCAGGTCTCCACCACGTCCGCGACCGCGTCGTAGTAGACCACGACTGCCCCGCCTCCCGGCCCGGACGACTGGGGCTCAGTCAGCCCGAGAGTGAACTGCGCGGCGACGACGGCGTCCGCGGCCGAACCGCCTGCTGCGAGGATCCGGCAGGCGATCTCGGAGGCGTAGGGGTCGGGAGTGACAACCACACCGCTGTCCAGGGAGGACTGCGTCCGTGTGTCGCCCCGTCCACACTCTGCATCAGCGTGGGTGCCGACGTCGGCACCGTGAGAGCCAGGTCCGCCCGTCGCGCTGCAGGAGACGATGAGAGTCACCGCCAGTAGTACCCCGACCAACCGCCGCACGACAGAACCCCTCCGGTCCAATGACAACAGTGGGCCCCCTCCAGTCGGGAGGGGGCCCACTGCCATGAGCTTGTGGAGCTGAGGGGAATCGAACCCCTGACCTTCTGCTTGCAAAGCAGATGCTCTACCAATTGAGCTACAGCCCCGAGGGGTCTTACTGGTGGGCCTAGGAGGACTTGAACCTCCGACCTCTTCGTTATCAGCGAAGCGCTCTAACCGCCTGAGCTATAGGCCCTCGAACGAGACAGAACTTTACCTATCCCACCCTGAACTTACAAACCACCAGTTCAGGATGCGTTTTCGGTAGGCTCCACCGCGTCCACGGTCTCCGGGGTGACGGTGATCTGGAGACCTCCGACAAGCCCTGTCGCCGCGTTGTAGAGCATCGCCGTCACCGGGGCGAACAACGTCACGACAACGAACTCCAGCAGTCCGACTCCGGCGGCGACACCGAAGTACAGACCGGCGGAGATCCGGTCGGCACCGATGAGATCGGCCAGGAGGTTGTTCATCCGGTCCCAGACTCCGCCGAGCCCCAGGAAGATGTAGATCAACGCTGCAGCGACCATCCACGCGATGAAGATGCAGGCGCTGAGGATCGCACCGATCTTCAACGCACTCAGCGGGGCGATCTCCCGGAGCGAAGCCCTCATGAATTCTCCGCCGTCTGGTTGACCGCTTCCTCGCCCTCGTCCTCGACGTTGCGGTCGATGGCGAGAAGTTCGACTCCCTTGGCCAGGTCCACCAGACGCACACCCATGGTCGCGCGGGAGGAGCTGCGGATCTGCTTGACGGGGGTGCGGATCACGCCACCGGCGGAGGTGATGGCGAAGACCTCGTCATCCAGGCCGACGGTCACGGCGCCGATGAGCTTGCCACGCTTCGGGTCGTACTTGAAGGTCATGACACCGAGCGTCCCGCGACCCTTCACCGGGTACTCCTCCACGGCGGTGCGCTTGCCGTAGCCACCGGAGGTGGCGACGAGGAGGTAGGAGTTGTCGTCGGCGACGGTGAGCGCCAGCAGCTGGTCATCGCCCTTGAACCGCATGCCCTTCACACCGGCCGTCGCGCGTCCCATGGGACGCAGCGTGTCGTCGTCGGCGGTGAAACGCAGTGCCTGGCCCTCCTCGGAGACGAGGAGGAGGTCATCCTCACCGGTGCACAGACGGGCGCCGATGAGCTTGTCGCCCTCGTTGAGGTTGATTGCGATCAGGCCACCGGAACGCGCGGTCTCGTAGTCGGTGAGGTGCGACTTCTTCACCCGGCCCTGTTGGGTGGCCAGCACCAGGTAGGGGGCGTCCTCGAAGGACTGGATCTGGATGACCTGGGCGATCTGCTCCCCGGGCTGGAACTCCAGCAGGTTGGCGACGTGCTGACCGCGCGCGGTACGGCTGGCCTCGGGCAGCTCGTAGGCCTTGAGCCGGTAGACACGCCCGTAGTTGGTGAAGAACATGATGATGTCATGGGTGGAGCACACGAAGAAGTGACGGACGATGTCGTCCTGCTTCAGCTCGGCTCCACGCACACCCTTGCCACCACGTCGCTGCGAGCGGTAGGAGTCGACCTTGGTGCGCTTGGCGTAGCCGGTGGAGGTGATCGTGACGACCACGTTCTCCCGGGCGATGAGGTCTTCCTCGGAGACGTCACCGGTGGCCCCGACGATCTCGGTGCGACGCTCGTCGCCGAACTTCTCGACGATCTCGGCCAGTTCGTCGTGCACGATGGTGCGCTGGCGCTCCGGGGAGGCCAGGATGTCCTTGAGGTCGGCGATGGTCTCCTCGATCTCGGCCAGTTCGTCGACGATCTTCTGGCGTTCCAGGGCTGCCAGACGGCGCAGCTGCATCGCGAGGATCGCGTCCGCCTGCACATCGTCGATGTCGAGCAGGTCGCGCAGTCCCTCCCGGGCGATGTCGACCGTCTGCGAACGACGGATCAGCGCGATGACCTCGTCCAGTGCGTCGAGCGCCTTGACCAGGCCACGCAAGATGTGGGCGCGCTTCTCGGCCTCGTCCAGACGGTACTGCGTCCGTCGGATGATGACCTCGATCTGGTGCTTCACGTAGAAGCGCAGCATCTGGTCGAGACGCAGGGTACGTGGCACGCCCTCGACGATGGAGAGCATGTTGGCACCGAAGCTGGTCTGCAACTGGGAGTGCTTGTACAGGTTGTTCAGCACCACGCGCGGCACGGCGTCCCGCTTGAGCGTGACCACGATGCGCATCCCGACACGGTCGGACGACTCGTCGTCGATCTTGGCGATGCCGGCGATCTTGCCGTCACGGACCTGCTCGGCGATCGACGCGACGAGGTTGTCCGGGTTGACCTGGTAGGGCAGCTCGGTGATGACGATGATCTGCCGGTTGCCCTCCTCCTCGATGGTCGTCTTGCCGCGCATACGGATCGAGCCACGACCGGTCGTGTAGGCGTCCTTGATGCCGGTGTCACCGACGATCATGCCGGCGGTCGGGAAATCCGGTCCCTTCACGCGCGCCATGCACTCGTCCAACGCGGTCTGTTCGTCCGCCTCCGGGTTCGCCAGCAGCCAGAACACGGCGTCGGCGAGTTCGTTGAGGTTGTGCGGCGGGATGTTCGTCGCCATACCGACGGCGATGCCGCCGGACCCGTTCATCAGCAGGTTGGGGACGCGGGACGGCAGGACGTCCGGTTCGGTGGTCTTGCCGTCGTAGTTCGGGGAGAAGTCGACGGTGTTCTCACGGATGTCCCGCACCATCTCCAGCGCCAGCGGCGTCAGACGGCACTCCGTGTAACGCATCGCGGCAGGCCCGTCGTTACCGCGGGAGCCGAAGTTCCCCTGCCCGTCGACCAGCGGGTAGCGCATCGACCACGGCTGCGCCATACGCACGAGGGTGTCGTAGATGGCGGTGTCGCCGTGGGGGTGGTAGTTGCCCATCGTCTCAGCGACCGGCTTGGCCGACTTCACGTAGCTGCGGTCCGGACGGAAGCCCGAGTCGTACATCGCGTACAGGACGCGGCGGTGGACAGGCTTCAGCCCGTCACGGACCTCAGGCAGCGCACGGCCCACGATGACGCTCATGGCGTAGTCGATGTAGCTGTTCCGCATCTCCTCATTGAGGTCAATGGGGGTGATGCGGTCGAACAGCGTCTCGCCGCCGCCGTAGTTGTCGTCGCTCACTTCGCTCGCGGTCCCTTCCAGAAGACTAGGTATAGACCCGGCAATCTTACCACTTCATGGCCCCTATCCGGGTCAGGTGCGTACCATGGGCGGCGACCACCACGCCCATGAAGAAGGAAAGCCTGCCCATGCCCCGTCCGGCCCGTCCCGCCCACTCCGCCACCGTCACCGCCTCGTCCCGGATCTCCCGTGACATGGTGCGCGTCACCCTCTCCTGCGAGTCACTCGACTACACGCAGCTGAACCACACAGACCACTACGTGAAACTTCTCTTCCCTCCCGACGGTGCCTCCTACGCCTGGCCCTTCGACCCGGCACAGATCCGGGAGGAGCTCCCCCGGGACCAGTGGCCGGTGACCCGCACATACACACTCCGGTCCTGGGACGCCGAGGCACAGACGATCGTCATCGACTTCGTCTCCCACGGTGACACTGGCCTGGCTGGGCCGTGGGCGGACGCCGCCCGTCCGGGAGACCAGATCGGCTTCATGGGACCGGGTGGCGCATGGCACCCCGAGGGGTCACACATCGTCTTCGCCGGGGACGAGGCCGCGGCTCCGGCGATCTTCGCGGGGATCGAGGCACTGCCGCAGGATGCGACGGCCGAGGCGTGGGTCGAGGTCGCCGACGCCGAGGCGCACCTGCCCGCACCGTCACACCCCGGCACCACGATCCACTGGGTCGACCGCAACGGTGCGACCCACGGGACGGAACTGGTCCGCGCGGTGACGGCGGCGGGAGTCCCCTCCGGCGACACACGGTGGTTCATCCACGGTGTGGCGGAGATGATTCGTCACCTGCGGCGATTCCTGTTCGTGGACAACGGTGTCGCGAAGCCGGACGTGTCGATCTCCGGTTACTGGCGCCTCGGGATGGTCGAGGACGAGTGGCAGGCCAGCAAGCGGGAGTTCACCGAGGAAGTCGAGGCCAGCGAGGCTCAGGCCGCGGCAAACAGGTAGTCGCGCTGTTCCGGGGCGATGTCCCCGGTCCGGCGACCCGAGACGCTCAGGAGGGCCACGGTGTGTTCGCCCGCGTCGAACTCCTGGTAGAGACGTGCGGTGAGGTGCACCGCCGCACCGGTGACGACACCCACTCCCCCGTCGGAGACCAGCGACTGCCCTATACCGGCGACACCGATGGTCTGTAGCGCGTTGAGTACGGAGATGCCGAGCCGGGGCGCGGTCCGGAGTTCCTGCCAGGCCGACTCCCCGGCCGGGATCCGTACCGACACCAGACCGGGCGCGAGACTCTCGTCGAAGAAGGAGTCGATGACCACACACATCATCCGGCCGTTGACCTCTGCTGCCAGGACGGCCAGGGGAAGGCGGGGTGCGGACGTCGTGTCCGTGTGTGCTGTGATCATGACGACCAGTAGACCACTCTGTCTGGGATTGCGCAAGTGCCGCACCCTCGCTCATTCGCATCTCCGCAGGTGAAACCGTGAATATAATACAGACCAAGCTGTCTACTATGGTATCTCACCCATATTCGCCACCGGATAGACCCCCCGACCGCCGGCAAGGGCCGGCAAGGCTATCCCGAATATCGTCACTGTGACGACTACTCGACCTCCCCGTGCCCGTGACTCCCGCGACTGACCGAAGCGATCAGTTCCGTCACACTCCGACGGAGATTCACGAAATCCGCGGTCGTCGCCAGGTCGCGCAGCCGGGCCTGGATGGTTTCACGTGGAACATCCCGCCCCACATCGGCCCGCAACGACGCCGGCACGTCCACCACCTCCAGCACACGCCCGGGGCCCGCCGCCATGACCACCACCCGGTGCCCCAGCAGAAGAGCCTCCTCAACACTGTGGGTCACGAAGACGACAGACGGAACGGCCGTCGCCCACACCCGCAGGAGTTCCGCCTGGAGCTGCTCACGGGTGAACGGGTCCAGCGCCCCGAACGGCTCATCCATGAGCACGTGGTCCGGAGCCGCCGCCAGCACGCGTGCGATCTGGACACGTTGCTGCATGCCGCCGGACAGCTCGTGAGGGAGCCGGTCCGACGCATCCGAGAGACCGACCAGTCCCATCAACTCATCGGCACGCTCCCGGTGAACATCCTGGCCCGAGTACCGGTAGGCCAGGCTGATGTTCTCCCGCACCGAGTACCACGGGAACAGCGTCGGCTGCTGGAACACGATGCCGCGGTCCGTCCCCGGAGCTGTCACAGCCCGGCCGTTGACCTCGACCGTGCCCGACGTCGGCGTCAGGAACCCGGCGAGGAGACGAAGCAGCGTCGACTTCCCGCACCCCGACGGACCGACGAGGCACACGATCTCGCCGTCACCGACATCGAGGGTGATGTCACGGAGCGCCTCCACCTCCCCACCCGACTGCGTACGGTAGACCTCTCCGACGTTCCTCAGTGCAATCATCGCGCATCCTCCCAGAGATCCGTACGGACGACGTCCGCGTAGTCCGGCTTTGCTGCGGGAATATCCCCCTGGGCCACGAGAAACTCCGCCGTCGACCGCAGCGCCTCCGCGACGTCTCCCAGATACTCCACCTGCTGTGGCCCCGGGATGAACTGCTGGCCATTCACCTGGAGCTCCGCCGCCGCCTCATCCATGCCGGAGGCAGTCGCGTTCACGGAGACGAAGTCATCCACCGAGCCGCCGTCCCCTGATTCATCCACGATCCAGGCCTCGAGGTCCAGCCAGGTCTGCAGCATTCCGGCGTTGTCATCCGCCCACCGGTTCGACGCCAGCGTGACGTTGTACGTGGCATGGCCGTTCTCCGCCTGTTCCTCCGAGTCGGTGAGCACCGTCCCCGGAGTCGTCCCACCCGTACCGTCCTTCAGTTCCTGGAGGGTCGGGTCCCACACGTAGGCCGCGTCCACACGATCCGACTTCCACGCGGCAGGCAGCTTGTCCGGAGAGATGTTGATGATGTCGACGTCACGTGCCGGATCGAGCCCTGCATCGATGAGGGCGTTGAGAAGTGAGTAGTGCGCCGTCGAGGAGAACGGGACGGCGATCCGGTCACCCTTGAGGTCCTGGATCGACCGGGCGTTCTTCGCCACCAACGCCTCGGTGGTCCCGATCACCGAGTTCGCCTGGACGACCGAGACATCCAGGTTCAGAGGGGCACTGAGGGCCTTCGTCGTCGGAGTGGAGCCCAGGGCGGCCAGGTCCACCGACCCCGCGGCGAAACCCTGGACGATGTCCTGGCCGGTCGGATAGCGCGTCCATCTGACGTCAGCGTGCGGCAGACAGGCCTCCGCCAGCCCCGTCGCCTGGGTGTAGAGGTCAGCGGCCGGACCACCGAGATAGCCGATGCGCACCGTTCCGGACGCCTCCGACGGTTTCACGGGGCACACCGCGTCCTCTCCCCTGTCGCCCCAGTCACTGGCCGGCGGGCCCACACACCCCGCGACCGAGACGACGGCCGTGGCCGAGAGCACGGCCACTGTCTTCCGGGGTGTCGCTCTCCAGGCCCTCATTTTCCAGGGCCTCATTTTCGACCGTGTCACTGTTTGGTCCTCCAGGGTGAATACCGGGCTTCGACACCCAGAAGAATCTTGTCGACGATGAGTGCCGCCACACCGATGACGATGATGCAGGCGATGGTGAGGGATGTGTCCAGTTGTGTCCCGGAGATGTAGGCGAGCCCACCGATCCCCGGAATGCCGTCGTTCATCTCTGCCGCGACGATGGCCGACCAACACAGGCCGGCGGCGACACGTGAACCGCTGATGATCTCCGGGAGCGCGGCGGGCAGCAGAACCGTCCTGAAGACCTGGACCCGCGTGGCGCCCAGCGAGCTCGCGGCACGGATCCAGTCCTGGCGCACACCCGTGACCCCCAGGAGCGTCGCCACGGCCACAGTCGGGAAGGCGGCGAGGAAGAGCAGGATGACCTTCGACTGGTCACCGATGCCGAACCACACGATCAGCAGACCGATGTACCCCAGCGGGGGAAGCGCGCGGAGGAAGGACAGGTACGGTTCGACAAGGCTCCGGACCATCGGGGTGGTGCCGAGCCACCACCCCAGCAGGACGCCGACGACGATTCCTGCCGACAGGCCCACGCCGATCCGTTCAAGGGTCGCGAGCAGGTGCTGCCACAGGAAGTAGTCCTGGACTCCGCACTGCGTCGTACACAGGTTGGTGTCGATGAGGCGTCGCCCCACCTCCCCCGGTCCGGGGAGCAGGACCGGATCGATTCCCGTGAAACGTGCGAGCAACCACCACAGCAGGATGAGGCCGGCGAAGACGAGAAAATGAAGCGGGAGCCTGTGCAGCGTCGGTACCTTCTGTAATTTTCCCACCCCCGTCATGCGTCGACATTCGTCACTGTGACGCCACGTCGCTGCAGTGCGGGGACCACACCTTCACCTACCTGGTAGGTCTCCTCGAGGTGGGGGATGCCTGAGAGGACGAAGTGGGTCGCCCCGACCGCACGGTAGTCCTCGATCCGCGCCGCGACCTCGTCGTAGGAGCCGACGAGTGCGGTGCCTGCCCCACCGCGGACGAGACCGATACCCGCCCACAGGTTCGGTGCGACCTCGAGTGCCCGAGCGTCCTGGCCCGGGGAGAAAGCGGCCCCGGCGCCGTGGAGCTCCGTCATCCGCCGTTGCCCCTCCGACTGTGAGGTCGCCAGCCCCGCCTGTGCTGCGGCGACCCTGTCCGGATCCAGTGCGTCGGTGATGTTCTGCGCAACACCCCACGCCTCCTCGGAGGTCGGCCGGGCGATCACGTGGAGCCTCACCCCGTACCCGAGCGACCGGCCGTACGCGGCCGCACGCTCCCGGACCCGGTCGAACTTCTCCCCCGCCTGTGCCGGTGGCTCACCCCACGTGAGGTACACGTCCGCCCTCTTAGCGGCAACCTCGATCCCTTCCGGGGAGGACCCGCCGAGGAACACCGGCGGACTCGTCTTCGGGAGGGTCTTGAGCGCTGCACCGTCGACGGAGACGTGTTTCCCGTGAAACGTGAGGGGCTCGCCGGAATGCCAGAGATGGTCGGCGACCGCGAGTGTCTCGTCGGCGATGGCGTAGCGCTCCTGCTTGGTGGTGTAGTCCCCGAAGGCACGTTGTTCGGCGTCCTCTCCCCCGACGACGACGTTGAGCAGCAGCCGGTTCCCCGAGAGGTCCTGGAACGTCTGCGCCTGATGGGCGGTCAGGGTGGGACCGATGAGACCCGGTCGCAACGCCACCAGGAACTTCAGCCGACGCGTGGCCCCGATGAGTGCCGCGGTCGTGACCCACGCGTCCTGGCACCACCGGCCTGTGGGCGTCAGGACGGACTCAAAGCCGTTGCGCTCGGCGGCCTGCGCGACCTGCGTGAGGTAACCGAGGTCGGCGGGGCGTTCCCCACGTTCCGGCCCCGCTCCGTGACCACCGCCGACGATCCCCCTGGAGTCGCCGGAGGTCGGGAGGAACCAATGCAGTGTGATGCTCTGTGAGTCTGTCATGACGGATGAGTAGACCATCCGGTCTGCGGAGGCGACCAGTATTCGGTTCGCCGTGAATCTATAGACCGATCTGTCTGTCTTTTCGTCGTGAACTGAATTACCCTGAACCCCATGACCACAGCCCGCCTCTCCGCGACCGCGCACTTCACCGCCCCCGTCACCGGTCCCGCCAGATGCCTGCACCAGATCCGCACATCGCCCGGCATCACCCGGGGTCGGCTGCACGAGGACCTGGGGATGTCACAACCCACCGTGACCCGTCACGTCAGCGCCCTCATCGACTCCGGGCTCGTCGAACAGGTCTCCCCCACGGTCGGCGGCGGCGTGGGGCGTCCGGGGTCCACGCTGCGTCCCGACGGACGCAACGTCACCGCCCTCGGAGCCCACGTGGGACTCCGCAGCACCCAGCTGGTCGCCGTCGACGGCGTGGGTCGCCCCCTGCGTACCAGGACGCTGCGGCTGCCGGTGACCGAGCTCAGCCCCGAGGACGCCATGGAAGCCGTCCACCACGCCCTCACCGCACTGGGCCGCGACCTCCCCTCCCCCGTGAGTCTCGGTGTCGCCTTCTCCGCCCACGTCGACTACAGCGGTCGCATCACCTCACCGTCCTACGGCTGGAAGGACGTGGACCCCGTCTCCTTCCTGGACACCGACGTCCCCGTCGCCGTCTCCACCGGCGTCGGTGCCATGGCGGGATCCGAACTCACCAGTTCCCCCCTGTCTCTCGACCGTGACCCGTTGGCGTCGACGCTGTACGTCTACGCGCGCGAACTTGTCGGTCACGCCTGGATCGTCGGCAGTGCCGTCCATCAACCCCACACGGGATCCGCCCCCACCGCCTTCAACGACATCGCCGGTTCCGGGAGTTTCTCGCCACGCCACGGCCATCCCCTGGGATCCACGGCGGTGCTCGCGGTCGCACGCCACCGGGGACTCACCGTCTCCTCCGTCCCCGATCTCGTCAGCCTCGCCGAACACAATCCGGTGGCGCGGGAGATCCTCGACGAACGTGCCCGGCTCCTGTCCCGCATCGTCTCCCTGGCCGTCGACGTGGTCGACCCGTCGACGGTGGTCTTCGCCGGCGAGACCTTCACCGCCGACCCCGGGACGGTGCGGATCATCGCGGAAGGACTCCGGGGAACGGGTCGGCAGCTCAGCATCCAGCGTGCCGGAGACGGCATCCTGTCCCGTGCTGCCGCGGTGACCGCTCTCCACCGCCTGTGGCAGGACCCGCTCGGAATCGGGGGCGCGGCCGCCTAGACGCCTAGAGCGCGGCGACGAAGGCGTCGAGCCGCGCAGAGACGTCCTCCGGCTGGCGCGCCCAGGCGTTGTGCCCGAGTGTCCCGGGGAACTCCTCGACCTGCGCCGGCACCAGTTCAGCCAGTGCCTCACACGATTCGACGGTGCAGTAGGTGTCGTTGCTGTACCTGGTCAACAGGACCGGGACGTCGACGCTGCGCATGGACTCCATGTAGTCGACGTCCGCACCGTGCAGCCGGGTCAGCCGGTTGTGGCGCCCGAATCTCGCCCACTCCCCGAGGTGCACGCCGGACTGCCGACCGTAGTTCGTGACGTCGAGCTTTCCGTCGGGCCAGTATCCCAGGACCTTGCTGACCCCCTGCATGAGGTATCCGCCGAGGTGCAGCCGGTTGCGTTCCGGGTTCGGGAACGTCCGGAAGTAGGGTGAGCCACTGCCGACCCCCATCATCCCGACCACGTTGAGTTCGCGGGCCTCGTCCCGTGCGAGGAACAACGACCCGATCTGCCCACCCATCGAGTGGGTGAGCAGGACGGTCGGGTGGTCGGGTGTGAGGCCGAGGGCCGTCTTGGCCTCACGGATCGACCGTGGGTAGTCCTGGGAGGCCAGGTCGTGGTAGCCCCACCACTGTGTGCGGGTGGCCACGGCGGAACTCGCACCCTGCCCACGGAGTTCACCGACGGCGACGGGGAAGCCACGCTCAGCCAGTGCCTCGGCGATCGGACGGTAGTAGCGTGCCCCCATGCCCAGTCCCGGCCAGACCATGACCAGCGGTCGGTCACCTCCCGGGAACAGCAGCACCGGTGAGGTGCTGCCGCCGGGCATGGAGACGGCGACGCTGGCGACGCTAGACATCGAGGAACCGGACGTCCTTCGCGTTACGGGTGATGAAGCTGCGGCGGGCGACGACGTCGTCGCCCATGAGGATGCTGAAGGTCTCGTCGGCGCTGGCGGCGTCCTCGAGCGTGACCTTCTTCAGGATCCGGTCGGTCGGGTCCATCGTGGTCTCCCACAGCTCCTTGGCGTTCATCTCGCCGAGGCCCTTGTAGCGCTGGATGCCGTCGTCCTTGTTGATCTTCCGGCCGTTCTCCAGGCCCTCCTTGAGCTGCGCGTCGCGCTCGGCGTCGGAGAAGGCGAAACCGGGCTCACCCTTGCCCCACTTGAGCTTGTACAGCGGCGGCTGGGCGAGGTACACGTGGCCTTCCTCGACGAGCGGGCGCATGAAACGGAACAGCAGCGTCAGCAGCAGTGTGGCGATGTGCTGGCCGTCGACGTCGGCGTCGGCCATCAGCACGATCTTGTGGTAGCGCAGCTTGGAGATGTCGAACTCGTCGTGGATGCCGGTTCCCAGGGCGGTGATGATCGCCTGGACCTCGTTGTTCTTCAGCACCTTGTCCAGGCGTGCCTTCTCCACGTTGAGGATCTTGCCGCGCAGCGGGAGAATCGCCTGGTACATCGAGTCACGGCCGGACTTGGCCGAGCCGCCGGCGGAGTCACCCTCCACGATGTAGAGCTCGGACTTCACCGGGTCCTTGGACCGGCAGTCGGCGAGCTTGCCGGGGAGGCCGCCGACGTCGGTGGCGGACTTGCGCCGGACGAGGTCACGGGCCTTGCGTGCGGCGTCGCGCGCCTGGGCCGAGGACACGGCCTTGTTGATGATCGCCTTGGCCTCGGCGGGGTTCGCGTCGAACCAGCCGGAGACGTGCTCGTTGACCATCTTCTGCACGAAGCTCTTGATCTCGGTGTTTCCGAGCTTCGTCTTCGTCTGACCCTCGAACTGCGGATCGCCGACACGCACGGAGATCACCGCGGCGAGGCCCTCGCGGCAGTCGTCGCCGGTGAGCTTGGTGTCCTTCTCCTTGAGCAGCTTGTGGTCGCGGGCGTACTTGTTCATCAGGTACGTCAGCGCGGCGCGGAAGCCCTCTTCGTGGGTGCCGCCCTCGATGGTGTTGATCGTGTTGGCGAAGGTGTGGACGGACTGGGAGTAGCCCGAGTTCCACTGCATGGCGATCTCGACCTCGTGGTCGTCACCGTCGGCGTCGAACCCGATGATCGACGGGTGGATCGCCGTCTTGGTCCGGTTGAGGTGGTTGACGTAGTCCTTGAGGCCGTCCGGGTAGTGGAAGACCTTCTTCCGCTCCTTCGGCGCCGGACGTTTGTCCTCGTCCGGCTTCGGCGCCGCGGCATCCTCCACGGACTCGGCGGCGACCTCCGCCTCGTTCTCCTGCTCGATGACGCTGAGACGCTCATCGGTGAGGGTGATGGTCAGTCCCTTGTTGAGGAACGCCATCTCCTGCAGGCGACGTGAGACCGTCTCGAAGTTGTAGTCCGTGGTCTCGAAGATCTCCGGGTCCGCCCAGAACCGCTGCCGGGTCCCCGTACCACGGGCCTTCTTGACCTGCTCGAGTTCGGCCGGGATGGACCGCTCGAAGAGCTGGCGCCACAGGAATCCGTCCCGCGTGATCTCCGTTTCGACGCGGGTGGACAGGGCGTTGACCACGGAGATACCCACACCGTGCAGACCACCGGAGACCGCGTACGCCTGGGAGTCGAACTTGCCGCCGGCATGGAGCTCGGTCATCACGACCTGGACCGTCGGACGGCCCGTCGGGTGCATCTCCACCGGGATGCCACGGCCGTTGTCGGAGACCTCGACCGACCCGTCGTCGTGGAGGGTGACCTCGACGTGGGTCGCGAAGCCGGCCATGGCCTCGTCGACGGAGTTGTCCACGACCTCCCAGATCAGGTGGTGCAGACCACGCTCACCGGTGGACCCGATGTACATGCCCGGCCGCTTGCGGACGGCCTCCAGTCCCTCGAGGATGGTGATGGAGTCCGCGCCGTAGTCTCCGTTGGCGGGGGTGTTCTCGGCGGGGATGTTCTCGGCCTCGGCCACAGTCGCTTCAGCTCCTTTTCGGCAAATGGGTTAACCCCCAGATTGTACCAGGTGAAAGGCCTCAGCCGTAGGTGTCGCGGGGGCCGCGTCCCTTCACGTGCAGGGGCCCGTGCCGCCAGCTGGGGGCCTTGGGTCCGTAGATCTTCAGTTCGGCGACCACGTCCGGCCCGATACGCTTCGCGATCGTCTTCAGGATCGTGCTCTGCATCAGCCGCAGGTTCGTCGCCCACGCCGTGGAATCGCTCTCGACATGCAACTGACGCTTCTTCTCGTTGTACATCACCACCCGGGTATGCCGGCCGATGTTCTCGCCGACGATCTCCGGCCACGCGCTCCGCAGTGACCCGGCGGCGAAGTTACGGCCCCAGCCGTTGCGCTTGATCTCCCGTTGCACCAGCTCACTGAACTGGCCGGGATCACGGTAGCTGCGGTCGAGCCGCCCGTCATAGCGGGTCTTCATCGTCCGGGGACGGCGCCCCTTCTTCCGCACGGGCCGGCCGGGCTTTCCCGCGGCTGCGCGAAGCATCTCCATGCGCTCGGCGACCGGATCGCGTCCCGGATCGGTTGCGGGGTCGGGGGCGGTTTCGGCACCGGGGTCGGGGCCGGCCCCGCTCCCTGCGTCACTCCCCGGGGTCACTGTCGAGCTCCGAGATTCTGCCGTCACCGGTGTCGCGGGCGGAGACGGTGTGCACGGCCGCCACCGTCCGCAGGTCGTCGGGGATGTCGTCGCCGACGGCGGCGGTGATCAGCACCTGTTCCGCATCGGAGGCGAGATCGACCAGGGCGCGGCGACGGGCACGGTCGAGCTCGGCGAAGACGTCGTCGAGAATGACCACCGGCTCCGTCCCGTCCGCGCGGTGCATGCGATGGGCCGCCAGACGCAGTGTCAGCGCGAACGACCAGGATTCACCGTGACTGGCGAATCCTTTCGCCGGCTGGGTCCCGAGCACCAGGGAGAGGTCGTCCCGGTGCGGCCCGGTCAGGGTGGTCCCCCGGTCGATCTCGGTGTCCCGACGCCGGGCGAAACTCTCGAGGAGGACGGCCTCGGCGACGTCGGGGGCCAGGAGCCGGGGATCACCCGGCGTACCGAGGTCGACACTGGTCGAGTAGCCGATCAGTGCGGGACGGGAGCCGGGTGCGAGTCGGGCGTAGGTCTCGCGCACATGGGGTTCCAGATCATGGACGAGTTGGGCACGCGCCGACATGATCTGCCCGCCAAGATGAGCCAGCCGGGCATCCCAGACATCGAGGGTGGCCAGCGCGTCCTCGTCCACGCCCTGGCGCAGCAGGGCATTGCGCTGCTTCAGCGCCTTGTCGTAGTCCGACCGGACCCCGGCCAGCCGTGGGTACCGTGCGATCATCGTCTGGTCCAGGAAGGCCCGGCGCTGTTCGGGCTCGCCGCGGACCAGGGCGAGGTCTTCCGGGGCGAACAGGGTGGTGCGGACGATGCCGGCGATTCCCCTCTGGTTCTTCACCTGTGTCCGGTTGACCGCCGCCTGGTTGGCTCCGCGCGCGTTGAGGACGAGATGGGCGGTCAACTCCCTCCCCTGGTTCACCGCGGTCGCCGACAGACGCGCCGAATCGCACCCCTCCCGGACGAGCGCCGCGTCGGAACTGACGCGGTGCGAACTCTGGTGGGCGAGGTAGCCGACGGCCTCGACGATATTGGTCTTGCCGTGTCCGTTCGGTCCGGTGAAGACGGTGACGCCGGGGCCGAGCTCGAGGTCGAGCTGCCGCCAGGACCGGAAGTCACCGAGATGGAGCGAGCGAATGTACATCCGGTCAGCCCGGCAGGCGGACAGGCATCAACAGGTAGGTGAAGGAGCTCTCCGGGGTGGGGAAGGTGCCGTCCGCGGAAACCTCGGGAAGCTCGTCGGGTTCCGGGACGAGGACGGCGGAACGGGAGGCCTGGTTGAATCCGAACACGACCCGGTCGGTGTGCACCGATCCGAGACCGTCCTTGAGGTAACCGGGGTGGAAGGCGATGACCAGCGGTTCACCGGCGAAAGCGCAGGGAAGCTGCTCCTTGGCGACACCGAGGTCACTGCCACCGGCGGACAGGGTGAGAGTCCCCTCCTCGAAGTCCATCTTCACCGGGGAGTTGCCGTCCGTGACCAGGGAGACACGTCGGATCGCGTCCAGCAGTGGAGCGATCTCGACACTGGCGAGGGAGGTGTGGGTCTTCGGGAACAGGGACCGGAACTTCGGGAAGTCGGAGTCGATCAGACGCGTCGTGGTCCGACGGTCCGCGGTGGAGATACCGAGGAGACGACCGCCATCCTGGTCGAGGGCGATCTCCACCGGCTCACCGGTGGAGTCGAGGGACCGTGCGGTTTCCGCGAGGGTCCTTGCCGGGATGAGAAGTTCCGCGGAGATGTCGGCCCGGGCAGGGACCCAGTCGAGGGTCCGCACAGCGAAACGGAAACGGTCGGTGGCCGCGAGGACGAGATGTTCTCCGTCGATCTCCATGCGGATACCGGTCAGCATCGGCAGTGTGTCGTCCCGGCTCGAGGCGATGGCGACCTGTCCGATGACCTCGGTGAAGAGGTGGGGGTCCAGGGATCCGGCGATCTGCGGGAAGTCCGGGAGCACCGGGTAGTCGTCGATGGTCATGGCGGGAAGTTCGAAGTGGGAGCTTCCGCAGTTGACCAGGACCTTGGTCCCGTCGTAGTCGATCCGGACCGGTTTGTCGGGAAGGGCTCCGATGATGTTGGAGGCCAGCCGTCCTGCGACGAGGACTTTGCCGGGGTCGGAGACGTCGGCGGAGACACGGACCTTCGTGGAGACTTCCCGGTCGAAGCCGGAGAGCTGGAGTCCGTCATCCGTGGCTTCGATGAGGACACCCCGGAGGATCGGTTGGGATGCCTTGCTCGGCAGCGTACGGGCGACCCAGGCCAGTGCCGAGGAAAAATCGTCCTTGGACACGGTGAAACTGACGGACTGATTGTCCACGCCTGAGGTCCTTTCGGTGAAGTTCGTGATTCTGCTCGTAACCCTAGCTGACACGGGTTCGGGACGGTACCGGGTCCGTCGTTGACGGACACCGTCCTCCGGTGCGGGCCGTGAGGGTTGTACACACCGGTTATTTCTTCTTTGGATTTTCCATGGATGACTCCGGTAGAAGCAGTAGGGGGTGTGCAGTCTGTGGATGGCGCCGGGACGCGGCCTTGCGGCGCAGGTCGGGCGGCTGGATGACGTTCTTGTAAGTTGTTCACAGTCGGTGGATGAATCTGTGGATAACTGTGGGCGATTGTGGATAACTTTCCCGGGTTGTGAGTTGTTCACAGTTGCTGCACCGGAACTCCCCGTACCCTGGCGAGTTATCCACAGACGTGACCTGGTCTTTTGCTCGTACCCCGTCGCTCTCGTCGAGTTCTGACCTGCGAAATGACAAGAGTGTAATTCATCCACAGGCAGGTGAGCGGACGGAGAACCAGCAGGTCGCGCAGCTTGGGGGGTCATGCCGAGATGCCAGAAAAGTGATGAAGGTCACTAAATGACAAGTCTGTAATTACACCGCTGTGGACAGGCCTGTGGAAACTGTGGATAACTCGATGACGTCGGAGGTCCTGAGCGCGCAGAGTTGTGCACTACTGTCGCGCGCGGGACTTGATCCGCTGCGTCAGCTCCTGGATCTGCTGGAAGGTCTTGCGGTCCTCCTGGATCGACTTACGGATCTTCCGCTCCGCGTACATCGCCGTGGTGTGGTCGCGTCCGCCGAAGACCTTGCCGATCTGGGGAAGCGACAGCTCGGTGAGCTCCCGGCAGAGGTACATCGCGAACTGGCGTGCGGTGACCAACCGGCGGACCTTCCCCTTGCCCACCATCTCCTCCACCGTGACGTCGAAGTAACCGGTGATCACCTCGATGATGATCTGCGGTGTGATCTCGACGTCCTTCGGGTCGGGCATGATGTCCCGCAGCGCGATCTCGGCGGCCTGGCGCGTCACAGGTTCCTTGCTGAGTGAGCAGTAGGCGGTGACGCGGATCATCGCGCCCTCGAGCTCACGGATCGAGGTCTCGTACCGGCTCGCGATGAGTTCCAGGACGTCATCGGGCAGGTAGGTCCCCTCCATCTGCGCCTTCTTCGAGAGAATCGCCATGCGGGTCTCCAGGTCGGGCGTCTGCACGTCGGTGATCAACCCGCCCTCGAACCGCGTACGCAGGCGGTCCTCCAGCGTGGTCAGTTGCTTCGGGGGACGGTCGGAGGACAGCACGATCTGCCGGTGGTTCTGCTGCAGGGCGTTGAAGGTGTGGAAGAACTCCTCCTGCGTGCTCTCTTTCCCCTGCAGGAACTGGATGTCGTCGACGATGAGCATGTCGAGGTTGCGGTAGTGACGCTTGAACTGCTCACCGCGCCCGTCCCGGAGAGCGTTGACGAACTCGTTGGTCATCTCCTCGCTCGAGATGTACCTGACCTTCATTCCCTGCCGTAGCTCGCGGGCGTAGTGGCCGATCGCGTGGAGCAGGTGTGTCTTGCCGAGACCGGACTCGCCCCAGATGAACAGGGGGTTGTACGCGTAGGCCGGCTTCTCGGCGACCGCCCGGCAGGCGGCGTTGGCGAACTGGTTCGACGACCCGGTGACGAAGGTGTCGAAGGTGTACTGCGGGTTCAGCCGGTTCTCGGTGTCTTCCGCCGTGACTTTCCGGGGTTGCTCGGCCACGGAGTCTGACCTGGGCTGGTCGATCCGAGTCTGGTCGATCCGCGGCGGCTCGGCACGGGTCGTCGTCGATGCGCGGTGCTGGTAGGACGCTCCGGTGAGGTCCTCCCAGTGCTGGCGCTGCCGCTCCGGGGTTCCTTCGGCGACAGGTTCCGCCACCGGCGGGGCCTGGGCCTCAACCTCGGGGGCTGTCTCATCGACACTGATCGACAGGCTGTTGACGGGAGATCCCAGTTCCTCCCCCAGCAGGTCGCAGATCAGTCCGGAGAGGTTGTTCTCGGTTTCGGTCCTCGCCCATTTCGATGGAGCCTTGAGGACGGCAATGTTGTCGACGGCGATCACCGGTGTGAGTTGGCGCAGCAGACTGCGCGACCGGGAGCTGAGACGGGGGAACTCCGCGGAGTCCTCGTCGGCGTTGATCCACCTGTCGAGAAGTGAGGCCCAGACTTCCTTGAAGTCCACAGCATCGGGCATATCGGGCACCTTTCGGCGGGTGGGTCGGGGACAGTGCGGCACCGGATGTTCATTCGCAGGAATCTGACGTTCATGTGCACAACACCGGATGGTCGTTGGCCTGCGTATCCACAACGCTGTCCACAGCTGTGGATAACTTCGGTGCGGTAGTTGTCAACAGGGTACTGCAGTGTTGTGGACAACCTCAACATCGGACTGAATATCCGTCTGACCTGCGCATACTACAGGTAAATCTGAAGTTGAGGGTTCGGGGGTGGATAGAGTTGTCCACAGGGCTGCGGTGTGAACTGGGAATTTTTCCGGCGACCTGCGAGTTCTTCTGTGGATAACCATGTGTGTCTTGCGTCCGGCGGTGAAGTGTGCGTTCCTGTCCGTTTCCGAGCGTGACCTGCACCGGATCGGGTTGAGAATGACACGCCTGTTATTGGGGGAGATTTTGATCTGCGGGTGTGAGCACGTAGGCTCGTAAGCGTCTTCGAGTGTCACTGCACCTGGTTTCCGGTGTCTCTGACTCTCACCCCCGTCATCGAACGGATGGAGGGCCCGGGATCATGATGATCCTGACCGGTTCTCCGACCCACCTGACCGCAGTCGCGGTGGATGGGCCGGTGCTGGTCCGCCGAGAGGCGGCCGGTGCCGGTCGGCCGCGGCACTGAACAACATAAGGAGTGAGTACCGTGGCCAAGGGCAAGCGTACTTTCCAGCCCAACAACCGTCGTCGTTCGCGTAAGCACGGCTTCCGCGCACGGATGAGCACCCGCGCCGGACGCGCCATCGTGTCGGCACGTCGTCGCAAGGGCCGTGACAGCGTCAGCGCCTAACGCGCGACGCACCCACACCACCGTGCTTGCCCCCGAACACCGGCTCCGGTCATCCTCACTCTTCAGTGAGACTGTCCGGAGGGGTCGGAAGAAGGGGGCTCGCACGGTGGTTGTCTATGTGCACGGTCAGACGGACACCGTCGTTTCCGGGGGGCCTCGGATGGGGCTGGTGGTGTCCAAGGCGGTGGGCAATGCCGTGACCCGGCATGCCGTCTCCCGGAAGTTGCGGCATGTCACCGCCGGACTTCTCGACGAGTTCCCCCTGGAGCCGTGGCACAACATCGTGATCCGGGCTCTCCCCGCCTCAGGGCAGGCAACCTCTTCGGAGTTGGAATCCGATGTGCGACGTGCGCTCCGCCGACTCACCGACTGACCCGTGGGACGTGTCCCGGGGTCGGGCGCGTGTACTGCGTCGGATGGTTCGTGGTTACCAGAACCATCTTTCACCCCTTAAACTAGGACCGTCCTGCCGTTTTGAGCCGTCGTGCAGCGCGTACTCCCTGATAGCCTTTTCCCGTCATGGCGTGGTGAGAGGCTTTCTCCTCAGTGTTGCCCGCCTCGCCAAGTGCGGTCCCTGGCATCCCGGCGGCTGGGACCCGGTCCCCCCGGTCCGGCGCCGGAGGCGCAGATGACCGTCCGTTAACAACAAGGAGATTCCTCCAGCAGTGTTTGACTTCATCTACTACCCCATCTCGGCGGTGTTGTGGTTCTGGCACAAAGTCTTCGGCTTTGTCCTGGGGCCAGACTCCGGCCTTTCCTGGGCCCTGGCGATCATCTTCCTGGTCGTCACGATCCGTGGCCTCCTCGTCCGCCCCACCATCAAGCAACTGCGCTCCAGTCGGAAGATGCAGGAGATGCAGCCCCGGATGCAGGAGATCCGGAAGAAGTACGCCAAGGATCAGCAGACCCAGGCAATGGAGATGCGCAAACTCCAGAAGGAGATGGGCGTCAACCCGCTGGCCAGTTGCCTGCCGATGCTGGTGCAGATCCCGATCTTCCTTGGTCTGTTCCACGTTCTCCGCTCGTTCAACCGCACCGGTACGGGAACCGGACAGCTCGGGATGTCGATCGAGGAAACCAGGAATACTCCGAACTACTTCTTCGGCGTCGACGAGGTGCAGTCCTTCCTCGACGCCCGATTGTTCGGCACCCCGCTGTCGGCGTTCATCACGATGGACAAGGACTCCTACCGTGCGTTCGCCGCTGACGGTTCGGTGGATTTCCAGCAGTGGAATATCGTCATCATCGTCCTGCCGCTGATGCTCATCGCGTCGGTGCTCATGCACTTCAACGCACGCATGTCGATGGACCGCCAGAAGAAGCGTCAGGCCGCGCAGCCGAAGAAGAAGAATGCGACGGCGCAGGAAGACATGATGCAGAACCAGATGATGATGATGCAGAAGCTCATGGTCTGGGTCATGCCCGTCTTCATGTTCGCCGGTGGTTTCCTCTGGCAGGTCGGCCTGGCCGTCTACATGTGCGCCAACACTTCCTGGATGTTCGTGCAGCAGGTCCTGGTGTTCCGGAAGATGGACCGCGAGGAAGAGGCGGAGAAGGCGGCCAAGATCGAGGCCAAGCGCTCCACGGCACCGAAGCCCGGGGCGAAGCCGAAGAACCAGAAAAGCCAGAAGAACGACAAGAACGACAAGAAGCAGGACGGTAAGTAGTCCTTCCCTGCCGTGACCCCGCTCCCCTGAGGGAGCGGGGTCTTCTGTATTTCCGCGTCCGGATCATCGCTACACTGGGAGCGTGAGCCAGTCAGAAGAGCACCTCTCGTCCCAGGAAAACCCGTCCCCTCCCCCGGAGGCCGCCACGGTCTTCGGGGACCGTGAAAGCGTCGCTGTGGCGTACGCGGAGTGGCTCAGGGACGCAGGCGTCGTCCGGGGGCTCATCGGCCCCAGAGAGGTCGGTCGGCTCTGGGAGCGGCATATCCTCAACAGTGCCGTGCTCGGCGAAGTCATCGACGAAGGCGCCCGCGTGGTCGACATCGGCTCCGGTGCGGGGCTTCCGGGCATTCCCCTGGCGATCGCCCGTCCCGACCTTCATGTCCAGCTGGTTGAACCACTGCTGCGCCGGGTGACGTTCCTCAACGAGGTCGTGGCGGACCTGGGTCTGCGCAATGTCGATGTCCTCCGTGGCCGCGCCGAAGAGAAGGAGATCCGCAAGGCTGTCGGAGGTGCAGACGTCGTCACCTCGCGGGCGGTCGCGCCCGTCGGCCGACTGATGGGCTGGTCCCTGCCTCTGGCCCGCGTGGGAGGCCACGTGAAGGCCCTGAAAGGGTCGTCCGCAGGTGAAGAACTGGTGCGGGATGCACGGGACCTCCAGCGGGCCGGAGGCTCGGCCGGCACGGTGCTGGAGGTCGGTGGTGCAGTGCTGGAGCAGCCCACTTTCGTGGTCGATGTCGAACGCCTACGCTGAATGACAACGCTGTCATTTCGCACGACGGTTTCACGTGAAACTCTCGTTGTTCGGTGCTCTCGTGGGGACTAGGCTATTCATGGAAGAGCACGCGGCACGGAGACTGTTTCACGTGAAACGATCTTGCACTGCACCACACACCCTGTCACGTAAAGGACGTTCATGATTCCTCCCGAGTGGGATGACACACCCATCGCCGATGCCGCCCGGCGAGCTGCTCGTATACAGAATCCCGAACGCCTGTCGCTACCGCGGCCGCCGAGGACCCGGCGGATCACCATCGCGAATCAGAAGGGCGGGGTCGGTAAGACGACGTCGGCGGTCAATCTCGCATGGGCTCTCGCGCTGCACGGCTTGAAAGTGCTCGTGGTCGATCTCGATCCGCAGGGAAACTCTTCCACGGCATGCGGCGCCGAGCACAGGATCGGGACACCGTCGAGCTATGAACTGCTCATCGGGGAAAAGGCTCCCGCAGAGGTCATTCAGTCGAATCCCGAGAACGAGAACCTCTTCTGTATTCCGGCCACGATCGATCTGGCTGGTGCAGAGATCGAACTGGTGTCGATGGTGCGGCGTGAGTACAGACTGTGTGATGCACTGAGTCCCTCCTACCTGGAACGCGAAGGATTCGACTATGTCTTCATTGACTGTCCGCCCTCGTTGGGACTGTTGACCATCAATGCGATGAACACCGCCACCGAGGTGCTCATCCCTATCCAGTGCGAGTACTACGCGCTGGAGGGTGTCGGCCAGTTGCTCAACAACATCTCGATGATTCGGGAACATCTCAACCCGGAACTGCACGTCTCTTCGGTCCTGTTGACCATGTACGATGCCCGCACCAAACTCTCCGAACAGGTTGCCGGCGAGGTCCGCAGTCACTTCGGAAGCGCGGTTCTGGAGAACCAGATCCCCCGGAGTGTCAAGGTGTCGGAAGCCCCGGGATACGGAAAGACGGTACTGCAGTACGATGCCGGATCCCGTGGTGCTCTGGCTTATTTCGACGCCGCGGTCGAGTTCGCGAAACGCGGCGACTACCTCCCCCTCCCCGAGACCGCCCCGATCGGTGTGGCGCCTGAACTCAGGACAGGAAGCAACTGATGTCAGACAAGAGTAAGCCGGCCCTCCCCCAACTTCCGCAGACCGAGACTCAGCGCGGAGGACTCGGACGCGGACTCGCCGCACTGATTCCGACGAGTCCGTCGAAACCGAGACTTGGTGCGGGGGCCGCCGACGTGATTCTCGGGCCCGCCGGACAACGTCACAGTGACGTTACTCCCGCAGGGGTACGTGAGGGTGCGACACCGGACAGTCAGGCCGATACCGACATTGGTGCCACGTACCGTGAACTCCCTCTCGGTGCCATCCAACGCAACCGGAAGAACCCGCGGGAGACGTTCGACGAGGAACCGCTCAACGAGCTCGTTCACTCGATCAAGGAGTTCGGGCTCCTGCAACCCGTGGTCGTACGCCCCCTCGGTGCCTCCACCTATGAACTGATCATGGGTGAGCGCCGGCTCCGTGCCTCGAAGGTGGCCGGCCTTGACGTGATCCCAGCGATCGTCAGAGAGACTGACGACCAGGACATGCTCCGGGATGCTCTGCTGGAGAACATCCACCGGGTGCAGCTCAATCCATTGGAAGAAGCGAACGCCTACCAGCAGTTGCTGGAGGAGTTCGATGTCACCCAGGCTGAGCTGGCACGACGGCTGGGACGGTCCCGACCGCTGATCACGAACATGATCCGGTTGCTGCAGCTCCCGGTGGGCGCACAACGCAAGGTCGCCGCCGGCGTCCTCAGTGCCGGGCATGCCCGGGCGTTGCTCGGTGTCAAGGCCGGCGCGGAAGCGCAGGACCGGCTCGCCGACCGGATTATCGCTGAAGGCCTCAGCGTCCGGGCCACCGAAGAAGCCGTCGTCCTGTTGAACCGTGGCGACGAGCAGCCGGCACGTGCGGCCCGGACTTCTCGTGAGCAGCCTGAGGCGGTCTCCCAGTGGGCGACCTCGGCGGCAGATGCCCTCGATACCCGGGTGACAGTGCAGATGGGTGCGAAGAAGGGGAAGATCGTCGTCGAGTTCGGTGACGAGGACGATTTCGAACGCATCACTGATCTGCTGAAGTTGCCGCGGGACTAGTGAGCGGTCACGGTTTCACGTGAAACTGTGACCTGCACGCCGAATTCTCCGGACAAGCGACGTCTCCCCTGGCGGACGGGTAAACTCGACCTCCGACAAAGGAGGCGATCGGTGGAGATCAGGTACAGCGCGCTGCATCACGACAGTGGTGATGTGGTGGCGCCTACCGCGGGCGCGGACATGTTCTGGGAGCTGAACCCGTCGGTGACCAGCGCGGATCCGTCCTTCGACAAGCAGATGTGGATCCATTCGGTTCTCTACCGATGGGGGACCTGCGGCTACACCGCGTTCGTGGGGACCGGCGACCAGGGCAGCGGTGAGCGGCCCGCAGCGACGGCGTTCTTCGCTCCCCCGGCCTATTTCCCCGGGTCACAGGCAATGCCGTCCGGCCCGGTGTCCGGAGACGCCATCCAGATCTCCACCGTCTTCGTGGAGCAGCCGTACATGGGCCTCTACCTGGAGCACAGTCTGATCGACACTATCCTGACCGAGGCGGAACGCCGCGGCGTGGCCGCGGTGGAAGCCTACGGTCGCAATGACGCCGACGGCTCACCGGCCGGGTACATCCCCGAGGGCTACCACGGGTGGGAGGAACGACCTGGTCAGCCGGGTGCGGACCTCGAGGCGGCTCCGGTCCTGTCAGCGGACATTCTTGAACAACAGGGCTTCAGCATCGTAGGAAAGCATCCCCGCTTCCCCCGCTACCGGAAGAAGCTGGCGGAGGGTTCGTCGCTGTTCAGCAACTATGCGGCAGACGCCCACGAACTACTGAACAACCGGGTCCCGCTCAGCACGGTGCTCGGCGGCCAGTGGGCCTGAACGACCTCCGTCCCCACGACACTTCCCCTCCCCTGCCCCGATGCCGCATCCGGGTCCGGCGCACGTCAGGGGACTCAGGCGAGCTTCTCCGCTTCGAGAACGTCAGAGAAGCGGTAGGTCCCCGTCGGGGCGGTGTCAGCGTCCAGCAGGTAGAGCCTCTTCACCGCGACGACTAGGGACTCTGCGATGGTGTCCCGGTTGTCCGGGTCGGTGAGAACGGCGACGTCGTCGTCATTCGTCAGGTAACCCGCCACGAACTGGACGGCCGGCATCTTTGTCATCCGCAGCAGGTCCCACGTGCGTCGGTGGCTGCGGCAGTTCGTCAGCGGCGTCCTGGTGGTCACTTCGCGCTGGATGAACCCGGAGAGCTTCTCCCCTGTCAGCGACGACGAGCCGATCTCCGATCCGAAGTAGAACGATGCCGCGCCGTTTGCGAGGTTGTTCGGGTAGACGTCAGCACGCAGGGAGATCATCAGGTCGGCACCGAAGGCGTTCGCCAGCGCCGCCCGGTCGAGACTGGACGGGTTGTCGCTCCTGGGCCGCGACAGGATGGTCTCCATCCCTGCGGCGATCATGCGCCCTTCGGTACGGGTGGCGAGGTCCCAGAGGATCTCTTCCTCGGTGATGGTGCCGTACGGTCCGGTCACGGTCCGACCCAGGACGTCGCCCCCCAGTCCTGGGTCGATGACGACACGCTTGCCGGTGAGCTGAGGCCCAGCGGCCCTGATCTGCTCTTTCTCGCGGATGGCCTGGGGTGAACCACCGGTGATCCGGCGTCCGAGGTAGCTCAGGGCCCGCAGCGTCACAGGGCCGCAGGTGCCGTCGTTGGTCAGACCGTAGTTGAGCTGGTACTTCCGTACGGCGTCATGGGTCTGGGGGCCGAACTGCCCGTCCACTCGGTCGGTGTAGAAGCCGAGGTCGTGGAGTTGCGCCTGGAGTTCGGCGACGTCGTCGCCGACGAAGAAGTGTCCCGGAGGTTGGAGGGACAGAACCCGGGCCCCGAGGGTGTAGGAGGCCTCCCGGAGAGCACGCAGCGTGCCGTCGGTGATGTGCCCGTCGGCGATGATGCCGCGCCCCTGCTGGAAGGCCCGCAGGGCGATGTCGAGGTCGGCGTCGAAGAGTTCGTCTTCAGGGGACCAGCGCTGACCCGCGTCCCCGGCGGTGTCGCCGGTGAAGCCGTCGATGAAACCGAGCCGGGCGAGGGTGCCGCGAACCTCGGCGACACGCGGGCTCCTGTCGCCCAACTTGAGTGAGTTACGGTGCACGTTGTCCTCTCGTTTCCGTCACAGGTCGTTGATGGTCAGGGGAAGAGATCACGCGGACGTGAGGGAATCGAGTGCGGCGGAGAGATCGGCCTCGGACTGCCGCCCGTGGAGCTCCACCATCTTCTTGCCGCCCTGGAACACGACCAGTGCGGGGATGGACATGATCTGGAACATCGCGGCGAGACCGCGTTCCTCCTCCACGTTGACCTTGGCGACGGTCACGGACCCGTCGTAGGAGGCGGCGATGTTGTCCAGCGCCGGCTCCATCTGGAGGCAGGGCTGACACCACCCGGCCCAGAAATCCACCAGGACGGGCGTGTCCGACTCGATCACGGTGCTGCGGAACGTGTCCTGGGTGACGGTCACGGGTTCGGACATAGGTGAGATCTCCTGAGGGTGATGGGAGCTAGAGCGTGCACACCACAATACCCGCGGGAGTAGAAGCACGGAAACATGCGTTGAACAGTCACGGAGCGGTCACGGTTGGGTCACGTTCCGGACAAGCCCGACACCGGGGACGCTCAGAGAGCGGCCAGATAACCTTCAGCGTCCAACGCTGCGCGGCAGCCGGACCCGGCCGCGGTGATGGCCTGCTGGTAATGGGAGTCCACCAGGTCACCGGCGGCGAAGACACCCGGGACGGAGGTCCTCGTGGACGGCTCGTCGACCTTCACGTACCCGTTGTCCTGGAGTGCGACCTGGCCGTCGAACACCGCGGTGCGGGGGTCGTGACCGATGGCCACGAACATCGCGTCCATCGGGATCTCACGGGTCTCACCGGTGACCGTGTCCTCGAGCTTCAGCGCCTGGACGGTGCCGTCGCCGACGACCTCGGTGACCCGGGAGTTCATGACCATGTCGATCTTCGGGTTGTTGCGTGCCCGCTCCTCCATGATGGCCGAGGCGCGGAACTCGTCACGACGGTGGATGATGGTCACGCGGTCACCGAACTTCGTCAGGAAGTCAGCCTCCTCCATGGCCGAGTCACCGCCACCGATCACGGCGATCTGCTTCTCCTTGAAGAAGAAGCCGTCGCAGGTCGCGCAGGCGGAGACACCGTGCCCCAGCAGGGCCTCTTCCCCGGGGACTCCCAGGTAGCGGGGCTCCGCGCCGGTGGCGAGGATGACGGTGCGGGCGTGGAACTCCTCGTCGTCGGTGAAGACCTTCTTCACCTCTCCGTCCAGTTCGACGCGTACGACGTCCTCCATGCGCAGGTCCGCCCCGAAGCGCTCGGCCTGGTTGCGCATGTCGTCCATCAGAGCCGGTCCCATGATGGACTGCGGGAACCCGGGGAAGTTCTCGACCTCGGTGGTCTGCATCAACAGACCACCGAAGTCCATGCCCTCGAACACCAGGGGCTTGAGTTCCGCGCGGGCGGCGTAGATGGCGGCGGTGTAGCCGGCGGGGCCGGAACCGATGATGACGACGTCGTGCACAGACGGGGTGGAATCACTCATGACGACGATTCTAGCGACGTGGCGGACACCGCAGGTGCCACCCCGGCCTCGGCGAGCCGGTCCCGCAGGTGGCGGTGGGCCCGTGCCCGGCGGGACTTCACCGTCCCGGTGGGAATACCCAGGTGGGTTGCGGTGTCCCGCAGCGACCAGTCCTGCATGTCGGTGAGCACGATCACGTCGCGCAGGCCGGGGTGAAGTTGGCTGACCGCCTCGTGGAGCATGATGCGGTGGACGGTCCTGCCGGCGTCGACCGACCGGTCGTCGGGAATGCTGCGCAGCCGCTCCCCCAGCTCCACGGCACGGGTGAGCTCGTCGTTACGACGTCGGCTGTCGCGCAGGTGTGTCAGCGCGGTGTTCCGCATGATGGTGTGCAGCCAGGAGGCCGCGGAGCCGGTACCGCGGAAGGTCCCCGCCGTGCGGTGGATCTTCAGCAGCCCGTCCTGCAGGACGTCCGGCCGGTCCTCGACGGGAACACCGGCCTGGTGCAGCGCCCAGCCCAGTAGTCCGGAATGGCGGCCCATCAGTGTGGTGAATGAGGTGGTGCATCCGGTGAGGTGCCGGCGCAGCAGTTCGGCGTCGGTCGGTGTCCTCGTTACTCCCGGTGCCCCTGTTGCCCCCGGTGCGGGTGCCGCGGGCGTGGTCGAGATGGCTGACATGGTCATGAATTCCCCCAATGGAATGTGTCCCCTGCTCCCCTCCGTCCCCGTGGAGGAAAGCGCTGTGCACAACCTTAGCCTGTCGCGGCGGCCCGCGGTGGGCCTGTGGACAACTTTCTCCACCGCCCGACGTATCGCGAAGTACTGTGCCGTATCCAGAAAACTGGATACGGCACAGTACTTCGGTCGATTCAGGCGACCCCGGGGATCACTCCCGCACGCCGTGCACCGTGACCTCCCCCACCGAGGCGGCCTCCGGCATCGGCAGCTCCGTGATCCACAGCAGTACCCGGTCACCGGCAGGTGCGGAGCCACCGTCGGGGCCGGTGAGGGTCAGCGTCCCTTCGGACGCGGTCTCCGCGTCCAGCAGTTCCGTCTGGTCCACCGCAGTCACGTCCCCCGACCCGGTGCGCAGCTCGATCCGGGTCCCCTCCGGCACACCCTCCAGGTCCACCGAGGTCACCGAGGCCGACCCGTCCAGGGACAGCAGCAGGCCTACCCCCGGTTTCAGGGACGACGGCCCGTCACCCAGCTGGTCGACGTACTGCGCCGAGCTCCATGTGGTCGCGGCGTCGCCGTCAATGACCAGCGGCGCGTCCTCCGGGTTGTCCAGGGTTCCGGTGCCACTCTCCGCCGGCGCCCACTCCGTAGCGTCCGCGACACCGACGACCTCCGGTTCAGCGGCCGCCTCGGCGGTGGTGGACTGTCCGCCCCGGATCGAGTCCGTGGTCACCGGTGAGTCGCGGCGGTCACCGCCGAAGTACGCCACGACGACCACGATCAACGCGACGATGAGGAACAGGCCACCGATCGTCACCGTCGCCGACAGTGCGGTGCGTCCCGGCTTCTCCGGTGCGGCGCCGAAACCGGCACGCTGCTCCGGGTTCGGTGCCACGTCGGCACTGGTCACCAGGTCGGCGTCCGGCGACTCGGATGTCGTGGCCGCCCGCAGCCGGGACGCCAACTGCCGTGCGTCGACACCGTCGACCTGCTTGGCGTCGGCGAGGATCTCCCGCAGCTGTGCCGGGATCCGCTCCGACGGCACGGAACTCAGCAGCATGTCCAGGGACACCGCGACCGCGTGGACGTCCTGGCGGTACGACCCGCCCGGCAGGACCCCGGGGAAGGCGAGCACGGCGCGTCCCTCGGAGCTGATCCGCAGCCGGTTGCGGTGGTCGATGCCCAGCGAACCGCCGAGGTCGGCGACGTCCGCCGCCGCGTCCGCCAGATCGGCCATGGCGTAGCCGGCGGCCAGCGGGTCCGGCCCGGACTCCGCCACGCGGGTCAGCGGGGCCCCGTCGGTCCAGTCGGCGACGACGACCACCAGCGTGCGGGCGTTGCAGATTTCCCGCACCCGGGCGACACCCGGCGACGGCACCTTCGCCAGGGTGGCGCTGCGCTCCAGCAGTTCGTTCGAACTGGCCCCGGCGACCTGTGGGTCGAGGATCGTGAGGGCCACCAGGTCCCCGGACTCGTTGTCGCGGGCCTGCCACAGCCGGGCCGCCGGTGAGCCGCCGTGGTCGGACAACAGCCGGAACCGACCCTGCAGGATCGGGGCGCCGGGCACCAGACGCGGGCCGCGCACACGCCCGGCGGACAACGGCGGCATCGCCGGGCCCGCGACGTCCTGGCCGGTGATGCCCGCCATGCCGGCGATCGGCATCTCGGTGATGCGTGCCGCGGGACGCCCCTGCTCGTCCTCGGGGACGGCGCCGGCGAAGAACCGTCCGACGACGGGCAGCCGGGCCAGCGTCGCGCCGACGGTCATGACCTCCGGCAGCTTCGAGCGCGACATGATCAGCATGACGATCGCCAGGAAGATCACGCCGGCGATCATCATGCGGAGAAGGTAACCGAACATGAAGCCGTCCGGAATGAGGAAGCGGTCCACGAGTGCGTCCAGCCGCCAGACGATCAGGGCGGCGACGGCGGAGGCGCCGGCGGCCCACAGTGAGGTCGTGAGCACGCTGCGCATGCCCAGATGCCCCAGCGAGCGTTTCAGCAGACGGTGGCCGATGATGGCACCGGCCACGAACCCTATGCCGTTGGCCGCGCCCAGCAGGACGACCACCAGGCGGGGCTCGCTGGCGACGTGCGGTGCGACGTACGCCAGTGCGACCTTGGTGACCGTGATGCCGGCGATGATGAACGTCGGCGTCCACACTTCCTCGCGGGCGTAGAACACGCGCAGGTGCAGCAGCACGATCGCGTAGGGGATCAGCGTGAAGGCGGAGAAGCTGATCGTCCAGCCCAGGATATTCGCGTTGTCGAGGGAGTAGCTCCCGTAGGCGAACAGCGCCGGGGCGATGAGGGTGCCGAAGGCGGTGAAGAAGGCGATGACAGGCACCAGGGCCAGCATCGTCAGCTTGGTCGCCATCGTCAGATCCTTGACCACGGCCTTGTCGTCGCCGTCGGCGGCGTTACGGGACAGCCGCGGCATCACCGCGGTCAGCAGGGTCACACCGATCACGCCGTAGGGCACCTGCAGCAGTTGCCAGGCCTGGGTGTAGAACGTCGGGGCGCCGGAGTCGGCGGCGGAGGCGATGCGGTTGTTGAGGATCCAGCCGAGCTGGGAGATCGCCACGTAGACGACGATGGCCAGCGCCATGCCGCCGAACTGCTTGAGGCGGTCGTCCAGCCCCCACAACGGCCGGATGTCGACGCCGGCCTTCCGCAGGTACGGCACCATGATCAGGGCCTGCACGACGACGCCGAGGGTGGTGCCCAGACCCAGCAGCATGATGTGCGGGTCCGTGATCGACACGACGTCGTCCTTGCCGAGCTTCGTGTCATTCGGCAGCAGGAAGTAGATCCCCAGGACACCGAGGGTCACCACGTTGTTGACCACCGGAGCCCACGCACCCGGCTTGAAGACGCCCTTGGTGTTCAGCACCGCCATCATCACGGCGAACATCGCGTAGAACACGATCTGCGGCAGCACCAGGTAGGCGAAGGCGGTGGACATGCCGATGTTGACCTGGCCGTTGGAATCCAACGAGACCGTGGTCAGGAACGGTGCGGCGGCGACCGCGACCACCGTGACCGTGATCATCAGGGTGAAGGTCAACGTCATCAGGCGTCTGATGAACGCGGCGCCGCGGTCCGGATCCTCCTTCTCCGCGCGGACCAGCAACGGCACCACGAGGCTGGTGAGCACCGCGCCGAGCACCAGTTCGGTGATGAGGTTCGGCAGCGTGTTCGCCGTGTTGAAGGCACTGGCGACCCCCACGCCGAGCGCAGAACCGATCGCCACGGTGCGCAGGAAGCCGGTGATGCGGCTCAGCAGGGTGGCGATCGCCATCGAGCCGGTCGCACTGACGACGTCGGTGTCCGACGCCGTCGTCGCTGAGGAGCCCGAGGCGGCCCCGTCGCCGTCTCCGGTGTCGGTGACGGTCGCGCCGGAGGAACCACCGGACTTCGACGACTTCGACGCTGCCGCGGTCGCCTTCGTCAGCCGGGGGTCCGTCGCCGCCCGCTCGGCGGGCGACATGTTCAGCTTCGAGTGGTCGGCCCCGGAATCGGTGCCGCCGGTGGATTCACCGGTGTCGGACCCGCTCGATCCGGTGGGTCGGGACGACCGGGCCGGTCGGGAGGGTGCAGCTTTCGCCGGCGGGGTGGCGGCGCGGAACCGCCCCCGTTCGCCGGGATGTGCGGCGTCGCCGGAGTCTTCTCGAGAATCAGTCACCGTTCTATCTTCGTGCACTCCCCCGGCGGTTCGCTAACTGTCGTCGTCTTTTCGCCACCCGGATCAGGGCGAGCAGGCCGAAGACGACGGCCGCACCGACGCCCACCCAGACCGCGCCGTTGCCGGGACCGGACGCCATACGGATCGTCACCGGATCAGAGATCCGCATGTCATCCGGTGTTTCCAGGTACATCGTCAGGTCGGTCTCGCGGATGTCGGCCGGGAAGGTCGTCGTCATCTGCAGGGTCACGCTGCCTTGTGCGGGAATCTGTTGCATCCCGGGCGTGTTGAGGGTGACCCCGTCGTCGGATTCGTACTCGACGTTGACGCGCACCGGCAGGGGCAGACCGTTCCGTGCCACGACGATCAGTGGCGAGGAGTCACTCGTCCGGGTGAACACACTTCCGGGCGGCAGCAGGGACACCGACTCACGCAGTTCGTGGATCAGCGCCCGCACACTCCCCCGGCGCTGGGTGGCACGGTCCCCGGCGGTGGTGTCCTCGGCGATGCGGCGACGGTTGTCCGTCAGCGACCGCAGCAGGTCGTCGACCATGGGCCGGGTGAAGATCTCCGGGGTGAGGGCGACATTGTCGTTGTCGACCATGATCCTGGTGACGTTGTGCACGTCCTCGGCCAGTGCCCGGCCCTGTGCGACCTCGTCCTCCCCCACCGGTGCGGGGTCGGACGCCGGCTCCTGCACGGTGCCGTCGGACGCCACCCCGCGCAGCGCGGCACCGAAGGCGACGGCCCGGGCCGAGCCGTCCTCCAGTCGACCGGTGACCGCCTCAAGCCAGGTCGCGGCGTCGTCCCCGTCCACGGTCCATTCGGCCGGGGGAACGGCGATGACGTTGCCGGTGTCGCGGAGCTCCAGGTCCAGGACGCCGACCGCCGCCGCCATACGCTCGGCGGTGCTGTCGTCGTCGAGGTCGCGTCGCGACGTCGGCGCGCTGTAGGCCGCCGTCGTGGGGGCCTCGCCGGTCGCGGCGAGCGCTGAGCCCAACGCGGCGGGGAACCGCAGCGCACGCGTCCCGCCCGGCAGGGTGACGACGCCTGCGTCTGAGGTTGCGTCCGGGCCGTCATTCGTGCCGTCAGTCGCACTGTCAGTCGTGGTCACCGTGTCATCCGCCACGAGTACGGTCGTCGGTGTCTCCCGCTCTGCGGCGGCGAACCGCTGTACCGAGGCCTCGGAGACGTACCCGGACCCCGGGACGACCACGCCGTCGGCCGGGTCGGTGTCGAGGATGTCGCGGATCGTCTCCGCACCGCGCTCCGAGAGGTCGGCGACGCGGGAGTCACCGACCCCGGTGACCGCGTCGACGTCAGCCCCGGCGAAGGGCAACGGGACGGTGCACTGTCCGTCGACGGTCGCGCGCAGGTCGTCGAGCCAGGAGGCGGCGTCGGCCGCACCCGTCCCCTCGACGGAGTCGTCACCGGAACGGTTGCTGGTCCAGCGGTCCCGCAACCGCACCGGATCCTCCACCGGGCTGGGGGCCTCACCGACCCGGTAGCCCGCACTCATCCGCGACACGGTCTCCAGGAGGTCGGGGTCGACGGCGATGCACGTCGCCTCCCGCAGGTCGTCCGATTCCGCAGCCGCCGACCGGTAGGCCGACAGCAGTGTACTCAGGCGTCCCTCCGGCTGCAGCTCCTCCGCCAGTGACTCGTCCGGAAGGTACAGCTCATTGGGCTCAGGGGCGTCGCCGACCTGGCCGGCGCCGGCGGTGGCGCTCGACGACAGGGGCCACAGCATCGTCATCCCCGTCGGGCGGTCGGTGTCGGCGATCTCGTCTGTGTCGTCGGTGTCGCCTGACCCTGTGACCGTGACCGTCGACCGCGTCGCGGCCACGAAGGACGTACCCGTCCCCCCCAGGTCGGCATTGAGGTTCAGCAGCAACGGGTACACGCCGGGGCCGTCCAGTCCCAGCCCGCTGAGACTGCCGGCGCGCCCGTCCACCGGTACGGTCAGCCGGAACTGACGCTCCTCACCGGGCCCCAGTGTGCCGTCGAGCTGCTGGAACGGGCCGACCCACGGGTACTCCCCCTGGTTCGACATCAACGACGTCGCCACACCGTCCGGCTCCTCCACCGAATTCTGGTGCTGGGTGCGCAGCTGCAGACCACTCAACTCCTGGTCCGAGGAATTCGTCACCCGGATCCGCAGGTCCAGGGCACCGCTTTCGGTGACCGTGGCGGGCTGCTGCCCCAGGATCTCCAGCGCCACACCGCTGTCCGGGTCCGCCGACCTCGCCTCCGGATTCGCCCAGAGCGCCTCGCCCGGGCCACCGTCCTGCGCCGTGGCGACCGGTACGACCGGCGTCAGCGCCACCCCCACCGCCGCCACGGCGACGCAGGCCAGCGGCCGGACCGGCAGCGTCAACCGTGACAATCGCGACGACCGCGACAACCTCCGCACCTCTACCGCGGGGTACGTCGCCCGGCCTTCGCCTCCGCGCGGGCGAGGTCGGGCAACCGGTCGTGGGCCTGCCGGGCGAGTTTGCGCTCGTCAGCGTAGGCGAGGCGCTCGACGAGGTTGCTCACCGGCAGCCACGCCACCTCGGTGACCTCAGGATCCTCGTCATTGAGGTCGCCGTCGACGTAGCGCAGCAGATGGTGGTGCACCGTCTTGTGGATACGGCGGCCCTCCGAGACGAACCAGTAGTCGATCGTCCCGAGATCGCTGACGACCTCCCCGCTGACACCGGTCTCCTCCCACACCTCACGCTCAGCGGTGGTGTGGTGGGACTCGTCCGGCTCGATGTGCCCCTTCGGAATTGACCACAGCAGGCGGCCCCGACGGTCCAGCCGGCCGATGAGGGCGACGTACATCCGCGACAGGTCCACCGAACCGTCCCCCCGGACGGCCTCGGCGAGTCCGGACAGCACGAGGCCGCCGGCGCTGGTCTCCACCGAGGTCGGCAGTTCACTGTGGTCACGCTGCTGAACGGAGCGTGCCGGAGACCGGCGCTGGTCCGGCCGTGAGGAGCTCCCGTTGGAGCGGCGACGCCGTTGGTTCATGGGGAACAAGGGTAGTGCCTGCGGCACGGTTTGTGGGAACTGTAAAATCCGGGGGGTGACGGGACGGCAGACGCAGGAGAAGATGGACGCGGCGACGATGCTCGCCACCGCATGGTCGGCGGTGCAGGACGACGACAGGACCGGCCGGACGCTCACCGCGCTGGCGGAGGCGTTCGCCGCCCGTGGCCACCGGCTCTACCTCGTCGGCGGATCAGTCCGCGACGCCCTGCTCGGCAGGCTCGGCCGGCCCGGTGCCGACTTCGACCTCGACTTCACCACCGACGCCCGTCCCGACGTCGTCAGCGAGGTCCTCGACGACGTCGCCGAGACCGTCTGGGACACCGGCATCGAGTTCGGCACGGTCTCCGCCATGTTCCACGGACTCATCGTGGAGATCACCACCTTCCGCGCCGACTCCTACGACGGGGCGTCGCGCAACCCCGAGGTCACCTTCGGCGACACGCTGGACGGCGACCTGGTGCGCCGCGACTTCCGCTGCAACGCCATCGCCCTGGAACTCTCCGGTGACGGGGCGCACGAACTGCGCGACCCGCTGAACGGGTTGGACGACCTCGTCGCCGGTGTGCTCGACACCCCGGCAGCCCCGGAGCAGTCCTTCCACGACGATCCCCTGCGTATGCTCCGCGCGTGCCGGTTCGCCTCCCAGCTGGGATTCACCGTGGCCGACCGGGTGCGCACCGCGATGACGGAGATGTCCGGCCAGATCACCCGCATCACCGCCGAGCGCGTCGCCGCGGAGCTGAACAAGCTCATGCTCGGTGCCGAGCCCTGGACCGGGCTGGACATGATGGTGGAGACCGGGCTGGCCGACCACGTCCTGCCCGAGCTGCCCGCACTGAAGCTGACCCAGGACGAGCACCGTCAGCACAAGGACGTCTACGCCCACTCCCTGCAGGTCCTGCGTAATGCCACGGAGCTGGAGGGGCGGATGGGAGACGCCTCGGAGGTCTCGGATGCCGACCGGCTCGTCCTGCGCTGGGCCGCGCTGCTGCACGACATCGGCAAACCGGACACCCGCGACTTCACCGAGTCCGGGGCCGTGACCTTCCACCACCACGAGGTCGTCGGTGCGCGCATGGCACGCCGACGGCTCAAGGCGCTGAAGTACCCGAAACGCCAGATCCAGGACATCGGCCAGTTGGTGTTCCTGCACATGCGCTTCCACGGGTACGGCGAGGGCGCGTGGACGGACTCGGCGGTGCGGCGGTACGTCGCCGACGCCGGGGAGCTCCTCCCCCAGCTGCAGGTCATCGTGCGTGCGGACTGCACGACCCGCAACAAGCGCAAGGCCGGTCGGCTGGCGCGGGCGGTCGAGGACCTCGACACCCGCATCGTCGAACTCAAGGAGCAGGAGGACCTCGACGCCGTCCGCCCCGACCTCGACGGCAACGAGATCATGACCATCCTCGACCTGCCGCCCGGACCCGCCGTCGGCAAGGCGTGGGCGTTCCTCAAGGAACTGCGCCTCGACCGTGGCCCCATGGACCGCGACGAGGCGATCGCGGAACTGAAGCGCTGGTGGGACAACCAGTGAGTCCTGCCGCATCCGCGGAGTTCAGGAAAGGCATCCAGGACAGCTGGACCGTGGCATTGGGGCTGATCCCCCTGGGCCTGGCTTTCGGACTCCTGGTCACCCAGACCGGTTTCGCGTGGTGGTGGACGCCGGTGTTCAGCATCGTGCTCTACGCCGGATCCATGGAGTTCCTGGCGATCACACTGGTCACCGGTGGTGTCGCACCTCTGTCCGCTGTGCTGTACGGGTTCCTGGTGAACTTCCGTCACGTGTTCTACGGGTTGAGCTACCCGGTGGAGGCGGTGCGCTCTCCGGCGGCGAAGGCCTACGGCATCTACTCGTTGACGGACGAGACCTACGCGATCCTGTCCACGAAGCGTCGGTCGGTGTGGACCCAGCCGCGGGTGATGGCGGTGCAGATGTTCTGCCAGTCCGCCTGGGTGGTCTTCGGCGTCGTCGGGGCGCTGGTCGGCTCGGCACTGCCGCTGGATCTGGTGGGCCTGGACTTCGCCCTGACCGCCCTGTTCGTGGTGTTGGCGATCGAGGCGTTGGACGTCAGCCGGGACGTGTGGCTGCCCGTGGTGGCTGTCGCGGGGGGATTCGTGGGCTACCTGGTGAGTCGCGAGCAGATGCTGCTCATCGGACTGTCGCTGTACTTCGTGTACCTGGTGGCGCGGTTCCTGTGGACGCGGCGGTCACGACAGTCGCGGCATTCGCGGCACGCGCAGCACCCGCAGCACCCGCAGGGGAAGGGGGCCGGCGATGAGTAGCGGCCTGCCCGCAGGGGTCGACCTGACCAACACCCTGCTGATCCTCGGCGGGGTCGGCCTGGTGACCCTGCTGCTGCGCGCCCTGCCGTTCGCGGCGATGCGCTACTTCCGCGAGTCGGCCCTGGTCGCGTGGCTGGGGATCGCCATGCCCGCCGGTGTGATGACGGTGCTGGTGATGTACACCCTGGTCAACTCCACGGAGAATCCCGGCGGTATCGGCGCGGCCGTGATCGCTGTGGTGGCGACCGCTGCACTGCACCTGTGGCGACGTTCGGCCACGATGTCGATCCTGTTCGGCACGGTGGTCTACATGGTGCTGGTGAACCTGGTGTTCTGATCAGGACCCCGCGCCTCCGCCCGCGCGATGTCGGATTGTCGCCCTCCCAGGTAGCTGTCGGGCCCGAAACCCTGCCTGGAAGGGCGATCATCCGACATCTCCGGTCCGGGGAGCACGGGCCGCATGCGTCCGCGCCTCCGTCGCCCGGAGGATCGCCCCCTGAAGCTGCTCCATCAGCTCCTCCAGGTCCGCGAGCAGTGTCCGGTTGACGCGGACCGCCTCCCAGCCTGCGTTCTTCAGCTTCTGGAACAGCATGAAGTCGGTGTCCGTCTGCCCGGTCCCGTCATGGTGCCTGCCGTCGTAGTACACGGCGACACCCAGCTCGGGGCAGGCCAGGTCCGGCACGGTCGAGCGTCCCTTCCCCAGGTCGATCCTGACCTGGGACGTCCACCGGTGGTCGTCCGGCAGTTCATCGCGGATCACCAGGCGCAGTACGGTCTCCATCGGCGACTGGGCCCCGTAGTCGGTGAGGGCGAGCAGTCGCTTCAGGGTCCGCCGGCAGACGATCCCCCGGGCACCGTCGAGGATCCTCACGGTGGTGAGGTGGGTGCACTGGAACATGGCGTCGATGAACTGGACCGCCCGGACGTGCCGGTCCTCCATGCCGGGGACATGGGGCACGTACCACGTCTTCTTTCCGGTCAGGATCGTCGCGAGGCACTGGGCGGCCGCGGTCGCGGCAGTGACGACCTGCATCTCCGGGAACTCGGGGTCCGGGGTCACGGTCTCCGTACCGACCGCGAAGGCACGGAACACGGCGCCGTTGGTCCCGGTGTTGTTGCGGCGGGTCCGTGTGGACAGGAGGACGACTTTCTCGTTGTCGGCCCAGTGTGGCAGCCCGTGGAGTCCTGCGGCGCTCCACCCACCGACGACGGCGTCCCGGGTGAGCAACCACAGGGCGCGGGTGCGGGTGATGATGTCCCACAGGTACGGCGACGGGGCGTCCCCGTAGCCACAGGGGCCCAGGCGTGAGGAGGTGTCGGTGTTCTCGGGCAGCGGGGGCAGGACGACGCGTCGTACCGGCTTCTCCCAGGAGTCCACCACCGAACGTGGGGTCCCGCGGGCCAGTGCCGCGGTGCGCAGGACGGGGACGCGCATCGGGAAGACCCGTCGCGCGAACGTGGGGCCGCGTCCCGGTCGTATCCGTCCGTCGCGCGCAGCCCGGTCCCAGTGGTATCCCCCGAATTCCCCCATAGCCCGATCTAACACGGTCCGGGTTCCGCACGGGAGCCGATGCAGAGTTATCACCCTCCCAGGTAGCGGATCAGGCTCGATCGCTACCTGGGAGGGCGATTTTCCGACATGTGGGAGGGTCTAGCTGGTGGCGTCCTCGAGCTTCGGGGTGATCTGCCCCAGGGCCCACAGCACGGAGTCGGGGGACCCGAGGGAGAACGCCTGGGACAGGTCGTCGTCGGCGACGATGGCGTGGCCGTCCTTCACCGCGCCGAGGCTCTTCCACGGGCCCAGGTCCTCGAACTCCTCCTGGGTGATGCCGATCGGGAAGCCGACGACGACATCGGCGTCGGCGGTGTCGAGGTTCTCGTCGGAGAGCTGCGTGAAGAAGGTGTCCGGGGTCTTCTCCACGTTGCCGGTCTCCGTGAAGCCGAGGGAGGTCAGCAGGTCCACCCGGGCGTCGCCCTCGAAGTAGGCGGCCCAGCCCTCGCCGTACTTCGCGACGACGGACGCGGTCTTCTCCGACCATTCCGGGTGGTCGTCGCGGACGCGGGCGATGGCGTCGTCGACCTCCTGGTTGATCTCGTCGCCCTTGGCGGATTCGCCGAGCGCGGTGGCGATCATGTCGACCTGGGTGTCCCTGGTCACGGTGTAGCCCTCGGCACCCTCGGGGGCGGAGATCGTCGGGGCGATCGCGGAGAGCTGGTCGTAGGTCTCCTGGTCACTGGCGGACTTCACGTTGAGGATGAGGTCCGGGTCGAGGGCGGCGATTTTCTCGACGTCGACGTCCTGGTTGCCGCCGCCGGAGAGGATCTCGGGGGACTCGTCGTAGGTCTCCTCGTTCCAGGGGCTCACACCGTCGCCGCCGAACTCGAGGAAGTCGCTGGCGCCGACGGGCTGGACGCCCAGGTTGAGGGCGATGTCGGCGTCCCCCCAGCCCAGGGCGACGACGCGGGTCGGCTGTTCGGGGATCTCGATGTCGCCGAAGGTGGTGGCGACGGACACGGGGAAGGCGTCTGTCGCGGTGGCGCTGCTGCCGTCGCCGGCATCGCCGCCGTTGCTGTTGCCGTTGTCGTCGGAGGAGCAGGCGGCCAGGGCGATGCCGGTGGCCAGGGCGGTGGTGGCGGCGCCGATGCGCAGCAGTGAGCGTCTCATGGAGGTAAAGGTACCGTAACCTCGGTCCGGGGAACAGCGCCCGGACGATGCGGGTATTAGACTCGTCTCCCATGGGTACCCCGTCTTTTATCACCGAGCTCCGCGACAAGGTCGGCCATGCACCGTTGTGGCTGCCGGGAGTCACCGCGGTCGTGGTCCGGGACGTCCCGGAGGACGCACCGGTGTTCGCCACGCCGGATGTGCTGCTGGTCAAGCGGGCGGACGACGGCCGCTGGACGCCGGTGTGCGGCATCATCGACCCGGGTGAGGAGGTCGCGGACGCCGCGGTGCGGGAGGTCGCCGAGGAGACGGGTCTGACGGTCGAGGTCGATGCGCTGATCGGCACGGGTGCCGTCGGCCCGGTGACCTATCCGAACGGGGATGTGTGCCGGTTCATGGACACCACCGTGCGGTGCGTCCTCACCCCGGACAGTGCAGCTGAGCCGCAGGTCAACGACGAGGAGTCGGTGGAGGTCGGCTGGTTCCCGGTCGCCCAGCTCCCGCAGATGGACGTGAGGTTCCGGCTGGTCGTCGCCGACTGTGTGGCGCAGTTGAAGCACCCGTCCGGCTTCCGTCCGCGGCTGGGGTACGTCAAGCGGTCCCGTCCGGTCGCCGGCGACATCCGCGGGATATAGTTTTTCGGCCATGGACTCTGCAGGGGACGCGCCGGGCCGGCAACGCGCACTTCCCCGTGACGTCGCCGAGGCGTTGGACCGCATCCTCGACGGTGCGGTGGCGGACGACCTGGAGTCCAGCGTGCTGGACTTCAAGGAGGACCCGGTCCACACCCCGACCCGTCACCCGGACGAGAAGGCGGCGGACATGCTGGTCAAGACCGCGTGCTGTTTCGCCAACGGGTCGGCGGGACGCAGTTTCATCGTCTTCGGCATCGCCGACCGGACCCCGGGCCCGGACGCCTTCAACGGCACTGACCGCGATCCGGCGGAGATCGTGCACCTGATCTTCACCGGCACGCGCCCCCACCTGACGGTGGACGCCTGGGACGCCTACGCCCACGGGGCGCGGATCATCGTGATCCGGGTTCCGGCGGGGCTGGCGGTGCACACGGGGCCGGACGAGATCGTCCGGCACCGGGTGGGGGACGCCTGCCTGCCGCTGGACGGTGAACCGAAGGAACTGCTCGCCCGGGCCCGGGGAAATCCCGACTACACGGCGTCGCGCTCGGCGGTGCCGGTGCGGGACTACGACGTCGAGGCGCTGGCCGCCGGACGGGAGCTGCTGGCGGCGGCACAGCGGGCGGGCACCCTGCCCAACGGGGACAGTTCCGGGACGGGGCTGCTGGCGAAACTGGACCTGCTGACCGACGGGGGTGAACCGACGGTCGCCGCGGAGCTGCTGTTCCACCGCGCCCCGGGCGCACGCCACCTCTACCGGGCGGGAGACACCGACCCCGCGCACCCGCCGACCGAGACGCTGCTGGACCTGCCGCTGGTGGTGTCGGCGACGTCGTTGCGCGACCTGGTCCGCGCCCACGACGACTCCGCGATCCCCGTCGCCGCGGCAGAGGAGGCGATCGCCAATGCCCTGGTCCACCGGGACTGGTCGCGTCCGGAGCCGGTGGTGGTCTTCCAGTCCCCGGAGATGATCCGGGTCCACTCCCCCGGCGGTCTGCCGGGCGGGAACACCGCCGACCGGCTGCTCTCGGGTCCGTCGCAGCCGCGGAACCCGGCCCTGCTCAACGCGATGCAGCTGCTGGGGCTGGAACGGTGGTCGTCACGGGGTTTCGACCGGATGTGGTTGGCGATGCTGTCCGCCGGGTTCGAGGCCCCCGTCGTCGACGCGAAGGACGATGCGGTGGACGTGACCCTGTTCAACGGGGAACCGGACATGGAGTTCGTCTCGCTGCTGACGGCGGTCCGCGCCGAGTACGGACGTGGGGTGGCCCGCGACGCCGCGACGCTGGTCGTCCTGCGTCGTCTGATGGCCGCGGGGACCGTCGACCTGGAGATGGCGGCGTTGCTGCAGCAGGCCGCGGAACCGGACGCACGGTCGTTGATGACGTGGCTGGCGCAACGCGGGGTGCTGCAGCGCACCGCCCGGCGGCGCGACGAGTGGCGGCTGTCCGACCGGGTGGCGTCGCTGGTGCCGGGGGCCGGGTGAGCACCCCGGGGCGGGCTACCAGGTGTTCTCCGGCTGTTCGGCGGCGTACTTCGCCGCGCGTCCCGAGCAGATCATCAGCTGGATCTGGTGGAAGATCATCAACGGCACGATGATCAGTCCCGCGCCACCGCTGAAGAGCACCGCGGCGATCGGCAGGCCGGAGGCCAGGGACTTCTTGGTGCCGCAGAACTGGATCGCGACCTGGTCCTTGTAGTCGAAGCCGAGGCGACGCCCCGTCCACGAGGTCAGCCACAGCATGGCGTAGACGCCGATCACGGAGCCGATGCAGATCCCGACGATGGCGACCCAGGACACCGAACTCCACACACCCATCACGATGCCCTCGGAGAACGCCACGTACACCACCAGGCCGATGGAGATCTTGTCCACGTAACTGGTGGGCTTCGCCCCGGCGACCGTCTTCACGCCGGGGACGTTGCGCAGGACCTGGCCCAGGATGAACGGTGCGAGCAGCTGCAGGGCGATGTCGACGAAGACCGAGGTGTCGATGTGCAGTCCGCCGTCCGTACCGCTCATCAGCAGGAGGACGAGCAACGGGGTCGCGAAGACGCCGATGAGGTTCGACGCCGAGGCGCTGACGATCGCGCCGGGGATGTTGCCCCGGGCGATGGAGGTGAACGCCACCGAGGACTGCACCGTGGACGGGACCAGGGTGAGGAAGAGGATCCCCTGGTAGAGCTCGTCGCCGATGACGCCCTTGAGCGGCATGAGTGCCAGGCCCACCAGGGGGAAGACCACGAAGGTGAACGCCAGGATGAGCAGGTGCAGGCGCCAGTGCTTCAGCCCGTTGAGTGCCTCGCGGGTGGACAGCCGTGCACCGTAGAGGAAGAAGAGCAGGCCGATGGCGATCTTGACGACCCAGTCCATGACGTCGGCGGTGTTGCCACGGGCGGGCACGATGAGGGCGAGAATGACACCGAGGACGATCAGCACGATCAGCAGATCGGGGCGGTATCCCAGGATGCGGTTGATGAAGTTCCTCATGGTGGGACAGTCTAGAGCAGAGCGCGCACCTCATCCCGCCCGGCGTAGGACGGTGCGGCGCCGCGGCCGCGTACCGCCAGACTCCCCGCCGCGGACGCCAGGTGTGCCGCCGTGACGAGGTCCTCACCTTCCGCCAGGGCGGCGGCGAGCGTCCCGCAGAACGCGTCGCCCGCGCCGGTGGTGTCGACGACGCTGTCCGCGGGCACCGGGTCGATGTCCGTGCGTCCCTCCGCGGTGACCAGGACCGCCCCCCGGGCACCGAGGGTGACGAGCACGGACGTCGCCAGGCCCGCGTCCACTGCGGCGACAGCGGCGTCGGCGACGGAAGTGGCGTCCGTGGCGTCCGACGTCGTGCCGAAGACCTCGGCCGCCTCGGACTCGTTGAGGATCAGCGGGTCCGCCGCGGCGAGCAGACCGGGGTCCCGGGTGGTCACCGGCGCGAGGTTCAGGACGAACCGGGCTCCGAGACGCTGCGCCAGCTGCGGCAGGGCCGCGGAGTGCTCCGGGGTGAGTTCGCCCTGGGCCAGCAGCACGGCGGCGGTGCCGCCGGCGTCCTGTGCCGCCGGGACGGTGTATTCGTTGGCCCCGGAGGTGACCACGATGATGTTCTCGCCGTCCGCGTCGTTCATGATGAACGCCTGGCCGGTGGGGACGTCCTGCGGTGCGCGGGCGACGGCGGACACGTCGACGCCGTAGTCGGTCAGTGTGGCGAGGGCGGCGTCGCCGTCGGCGTCCGCCCCGACCGTGGCCTGGAAGACGACGGTGCCGTCGAGGTAGCGGGCCGCAGCCACCGCCTGGTTGGCCCCCTTGCCGCCCAGGGCCCTGCCGTTCGGTGAGGCGATCGTCGTCTCCCCCGCCGTCGGGAACCGGTCGACCCGGACGAAGGTGTCGACGTTCACCGACCCGCAGACCACGACGGACGGAGCGGAGGGTGCGGACGGTGCGGGGACAGGCGCGGCGCTCATGGTGCTCCAGCGTAGTCGGCGGAGGTAGTAGGCCCCACAGTGACGGGACGGGCATGCCCCGCAGGCAGCTACCGCGCCTCACAGACGAGTCCCGCGAGGAAGCGGTCGCCGAGCTCCCCGCGGAGAAAATCAAGGTGTGACGGGTCCGAGGTCACCTGTACGCCGATGACCCTGCCGTCGGCGAGCTCGACCACGCAGTCCACGCACCGCCCGTTGCCGTTGCGGTAGTGGTACACCCGGTAGTGCTCCCTCGACCACACTGACTGGCGGTGCAGTGTCGCCAGCACGTGCGCCAACGGGTCGTCCGGCCCGTCGAGATACGCGACGAGACCTGCGTCCGGCAGGAAGGCCAGCGGACGCTGTATCTCCTCCGCGGCCAGCCCCGGCGTCCATCCCGGAACAGTGGCGACGGTGAACAGCCTCTCCAGCAGGCCGAGGTAGCCCGACAGTGTCGAGGACGGGATGCCGGTCTCGCCGGCGAGCTCAGCCACCGTCAGCTCCCCCGCGCCACGGTGCGCCAACGCCGTGAGCACCGCGGTGATCCGCGACGGGTCCTCCACATGCGCTACACCGGCGATGTCGTGGGTGACCAGTGAGGTGAGGTGGTCGCGGTAGAAGGCCCGCCGCCCACCGGCGTCGAGGTCGTGCGCGCCGACGGCCAGGGATGCCGTGGTCAACGGTGCGGTCAAGGGTGCGGTCAAGGGTGCGGTGTCTGGGGCCGGACCGCCGGCGGCGGCGTCGACGACCTCGGCGACGGCGTCGCCGACGGCGGCGGTGCCCTCTCCGCGCCGGGGGACGCCCAGGGTGACCGACACCGTCCATCCGGCGGTGTCGTCCTCCCGGCGCAGGTCGGTGTGGGAGGTGAGGAGAAACGCGCCGGGCCGGTGGGTCCGTTCCGCCGCCGCGTGCACCCTGGTCAGCAGATCCTTACGGTTCTCGGCGTCATCGAACCCGTCGAATACGGTGAGACGGGTACCGTCTCCTACCTCGGGGTGCCCCGACGTCACGGAAACCACCCGCCCGTGGTGAGTGTCGGCGAGTTGCTGCGCGACCGTCGACACCCCTGAACCCCTCGCCCCCTGGAGGACCACCACCGGAAACTCACGGAGAAGCTGCCCTATTCGGGCCGGAATGTCGATCTCGGTCCCTTTACGCATGGACAACGATCCTATCCGCCAGACTCCCCACGGGAGACGGGCGGGGCCATGGCAACCTATTCCTTTGTCATGTTGAGGATGATCGTGGAATCCGAGGGCACCGTCGTACCGGGGGCAGGTTCCACAGAGGTGACGGTCCAGTTGTTGTACAGGACAGGCATTGCACGCGACGGGTCGACGGAAGTGGGGTTGACCCCGGTGAACCCTTCCCCGGTGAGGCGCTCGTAAGCGAGTTGGCCGTTCATTCCCTCGAGCCCGTCGGGGATCGTCAGATCAACGACCGGCGGGGCCTCCGAGGTGGACGGCGGAGCGGCGTCGGCCTGTTCGACGGCTGGGGCGGCATCCGGGGTCTGTGTGACGATCTGAGTAACCGTCTCCGGGGCTGAGGCGTCGTCGGAACTGCTGCCGCACGCTGTGAGGGCGAACGTTGCGGCTGTTGCGGCAACCACGAGGATCTGTGAACGACGGGTCAGCGGAGGGATCTATTTCATTTCCGCATAGGTTTCACCGGGGGTATCACCGCAGTTCCGTGGTACCCTCGGGGGTACGGTTGTCGGCTGCTGACCGCGGCCGTGGACCTACGCCTCGTCGCGTGATGCGACGGCCCGGCGGGCGGCGTCGAGGTCCAGTTCCACGGTGGAGCCGTTGTCGTGGCCGCCGCAGGAGCCGCCACAGTCGCCGCCGCAGGAGTTGCTGGACGTGCCGGAGGCCGCGGCCGATCCCGAGGAGCAGCACCCCGCGGCCGCGCGCTGTTGCTCAGCCTGCTGGGCCTTCGCGTGGTCGATCTTCGCCAGTGTCTGCGCGGCCAGTGCGGCGCCCATGCCGATGAGGAAGAGGGCGCCGACCACCAGCAGGCCGGAGATGGCCCACAGCCACCCGCCCTGCAGGCTGACAAGCCCGGCGGCGAGGAGCGCGACACCGGCTCCCGTCCACGTCGGTCCGGCGATCCGGTGTCCGGTGTCCCACATCTCCCGGTTCTTGCGCACCTCCGGGATACGCAGCCCCACCCACCTGTTCCCCGGCAGTTTCGCGGTGACGGCGAGCACACCGGTGACCAGCACGGCAGCGCCCAGGATGAACAGCAGGATAGAGAGAACGATCATGGTCACCCAGTCTATTACAATGACTCGACATGACTACCCCTCGGAGCGAATCTGGCGAGTCCACGTCCCACCGCTACACCCCGGAACTCGCCGGCGACATCGAAAGTCGCTGGCAGGGCTACTGGCGCGACAACGGCACCTTCAATGCGCCGAACCCGGTCGGCGACCTCGCCACATCGACGGGCGCAGACGCGGCCGGGGGCGGGGACCTGCCGAAGGACAAGCTCTTCGTCCAGGACATGTTCCCCTACCCCTCCGGGGTGGGCCTGCACGTCGGGCACCCGCTCGGCTACATCGCGACCGACGTCTACGCCCGCTTCAACCGGATGCTGGGACGCAACGTCCTGCACACCCTCGGTTACGACGCCTTCGGCCTGCCCGCGGAGCAGTACGCCGTGCAGACCGGCACGCACCCGCGCACCACCACCAGTGCGAACATCGAGAACATGGAACGTCAGCTGGGCCGGCTGGGCCTGGGCCATGACCGTCGTCGTGTCGTTGCCACCACCGACACCGACTTCTACCGCTGGACGCAGTGGATCTTCCTGCAGATCTACAACTCCTGGTTCGACACCGAGGCCAGGAAGGCGCGCCCGATCAGTGAGCTCGAGGCGAAGTTCGCCGCCGAGGGGGTCGACGGCACCCCGTGGGCGGACCTGACCCCCGCACAGCAGCAGGCCGAACTCGACGGCCACCGACTGGTCTACCGTTCCAACAGCACGGTCAACTGGTGCCCCGGGCTCGGCACCGTGCTGGCCAATGAGGAGGTCACCGCCGACGGACGCTCCGAGCGCGGTAACTTCCCGGTCTTCCGGAAGCGGCTGTCCCAGTGGATGATGCGCATCACCGCCTACTCCGACCGGCTGCTGGACGACCTCGAGGACCTCGACTGGCCGGACAAGGTCAAGTCCATGCAGCGCAACTGGATCGGACGCTCCCGTGGCGCCGAGGTCGACTTCTCCTCCCCCGCCGGAGCGGTCCGCGTGTTCACCACCCGTCCCGACACGCTGTTCGGGGCGTCCTACATGGTGCTCGCCCCCGAGCACGAACTCGTCGACCAGCTCGTCGGCGACGCGCCCTACGGTGACGGCGTCGACGCGCGCTGGACCTACGGTGCGGCGTCCCCGAAGGACGCCGTGGCGTCCTACCGTGCCGCCGTTGCGGCGAAGACCGACCTCGAGCGCCAGGAGAACAAGGAGAAGACCGGTGTCTTCACCGGCGCCTACGCCACCAACCCGGTCAACGGCGCGCAGGTACCGGTGTTCATCGCGGACTACGTGCTGACCGGCTACGGCACCGGTGCGATCATGGCCGTTCCCGGCCACGACGACCGTGACCACGAGTTCGCCACCGCCTTCGGCCTGCCGGTCCTCGAGGTGGTCTCCGGTGGCGACGTGCCGGTGGCGGAGGCCGCCTACACCGGCGACGGTGTACTGGTGAACTCCGCCAACGGGCAGGGACTCGACCTCGACGGCAGGAACAAGGCCGACGCCATCGAGACCACCATCACCTGGCTCGCGGAGAACGGCTACGGCGAGGAGAAGATCCAGTACAAGCTGCGCGACTGGCTCTTCGCCCGCCAGCGCTACTGGGGCGAGCCCTTCCCCGTCGTCTACGACGCAGACGGGGTCGCCCACGCCCTGCCCGAGTCCATGCTGCCCGTCGAGCTCCCCGAGGTCGAGGACTACAAGCCCGTCAGCTTCGACCCGGACGACGCCTCGTCCGAGCCCCAGCCCCCGCTGGCCAAGGCGAAGGAGTGGGTCGAGGTCACCCTCGACCTCGGCGACGGCGAGAAGACCTACTGGCGCGACACCAACGTCATGCCGCAGTGGGCCGGTTCCTCCTGGTACCAGCTGCGCTACATCGACCCGACGAACTCCGACCGCCTCGTCGACATCGAGAACGAGCGCTACTGGACCGGCCCGCGCGAGGGCGCGCCCTCCGGTGGCGTGGACCTCTACGTCGGAGGCGTGGAGCATGCCGTGCTGCACCTGCTCTACAGCCGGTTCTGGCACAAGGTGCTCTTCGACCTCGGCCACGTGAGCTCCTACGAGCCGTACCACAGGCTCTACAACCAGGGCTACATCCAGGCCTACGCCTACACGGACTCCCGGGGCGTGTACGTGCCCGCGGCCGAGGTCGAGGAGAAGGACGGGAAGTTCTTCTACAACGGCGAGGAGGTCACCCAGGAGTACGGCAAGATGGGCAAGTCCCTGAAGAACGCCGTCTCCCCCGACGAGATCTGCGACAACTACGGCGCCGACACCCTGCGCGTCTACGAGATGTCGATGGGACCGCTGGACACGTCCCGTCCCTGGGCGACGAAGGATGTCGTGGGTGCACAGCGCTTCCTGCAGCGTGCCTGGCGTCTGGTCGTGGACGAGGCCACCGGTGCGCCGGCGGTGTCGGACGCCGAGCTGACCGACGACGACCAGCGTGCACTGCACCGCACCGTCGCCGGCGTGCACGACGACTACGCCCACCTGCGGGACAACACCGCGGTGGCCAAGCTCATCGAGTACGTCAACCACCTGACGAAGGCCTACGCGGGCGCGGCGGTGCCTCGCGGTGCCGTGGAACCGCTGGTGCTGATGATGGCACCGGTGGCTCCGCACATCGCGGAGGAGATGTGGACGCGTCTGGGGCACACGGGTTCGCTGGCGCACGCGCCCTTCCCCGCCTGGGAAGAGAAGTGGCTGGTCGACGACACCGTCGAGCTGCCGGTCCAGGTGATGGGCAAGGTGCGCGGCCGGGTGACCGTGGCCGTGGACGCCGCACGTGAGGACGTCGAGGCGGCAGCGCTGGCGGAGCCGAACGTGGCGGCACACGTCGAGGGCAAGACCGTCGCGAAGATCATCGTGGTCCCCGGCAAGATGGTGAACATCGTCGCGAAGTAGGTGCGGTCCCGGCCTCCGGGCGCGCCGCTCTCCTCCTCCTCCCCCTCTCCCCGCTCAATGTCGGATTATCGCCGTCCCAGGTAGAAAAATCAGCCGATCTGCTACCTGGGCGGGCGATAATCCGACATCGGCACGCCGCATGCGGCAGCGGGAACCGTTGCGCTCAGTGCCCCACGATCAGCGGGATGGGCAGTGTGGTGAAGATGATGAGGAAGAAGGGGATCAGCCACCACAGGGTCCCCATGAACGGCTGCCACCACTGGTAGCGCCTCCACTTCCGGAGAACGACAAGGCCGGCGACGATCGGGCCGCACATGGCGATCAGGGTCGGGATGATCCGGGTGGCCGCGGTGTCCCCGGTCGCCAGGTCGAGTACGACCCAGGCGACGATCGTGGCCACCGGGAAAGCGATCGCCAACTGCCAGGCCTGACGCACGGAGGTACGCCGGTCGAGGTCCTCGAGACGGTCGAGCGGGTCGGGGTTCTCTGAACTGTTGGGCTGCGCGGACATGATGCCTCCGAGTGTAGTCCGTGGGCCGCCCAGGTCGGCCACCACCCGGCTCAGACCGGGCTGACGAGCACCGGCGCCGGTGAGTGCGCGAGGAGCTGGTTGGTCGACGGCCCGATGAACACCCTGTTGAAGGCGCCGAGCACGGAGGATCCGACCACGAGGATCTCACCCTTCTTCCAGTGGACGTCGTCCATGGCGCCGCTCCATCCCGGGCCGGAGCCGACTTCGGCCTCGACGCGCAGGTCGGGGTGGCGTTCCTCGGCGCGCTCCCGGCCTCGGGCAAGGATGTCGAGGGCCTGCCCGCGCCACCGTTCGTCTGCGTCGGCGGCGTCGGGGAATGGGGTCAGGGTGGGGTACATCGACGCGCCGGTGGGACTGAATGCGACGAGGCGCAGGGGGACGTCCCACCGGGACGCCAGGTCCGCCGCTTTGCGCAGCGCCTGGTGGGACTGTTCGTTGTCGACGTAGGCGCAGCTGACCCGGGTGACGCCGTGTTTCGACAGGGTCGGGGTGCGCGGGACGGTGACCACGGGCAGGGGCGCACAGTGCAGCAGCGCGTCGGCGGTCGACCCCGCCCGGAAGCGTCCGACGGGCCCGCCGGAGGTCCCGAAGCGTGAGCCGACCACCATGAGGTCGGCGCCGAAATCCTCGGCGGAGCGGATCAGCGCCGTGGTCTCCGAGTGGCTGTGGAGCAACTCGTCACTGTCGTCGATCATCGACTCCGGCACGCCGGCTTCGGTGAGGGCGGCACGTGCCGCGGCGTGGCAGGCGGTGGACTCCGTCGCCGCCCAGTCCTCGAACCGTTCGACGGCGGCCGCGTCGGCGGGGTCCACCCGGTCGACGCCTTCCGGCCAGATCCTGGGGATCACGGTGACCGGTTTGACGTTGATCTCCGCGGTCCGGGAGAGCCACGAGACGAATGCCGCGGTGTCGGTGCCGGTGTTGGTGTCGGCACCGCCGGGTTCTCCGTCGGGCCGCCACGCCAGCAGCACTCGCAGCGGGGTCACCGGCTACTTCTCCCCCATGCGACGGGAGTCGAAGACCTCCATGCCGGCCTCCAGGGTGGGGATGAACTCCTCCACCTTCTCCAGCTGGTCCGGCTCCAGGACGGCGAGGATGTTCGCCATCTGCTTGTCGCGCTCCTCCCCGATGCGGGTCAGCTCGGTCCGGCCGACGTCGGTGAGCTTCACGCGGACGCCGCGTCGGTCACTGACGTCACGGACGCGGGAGACCAGACCCAGGGACTCGAGGTGGTTGATCGCGTTGGATGCGGTGGGCATACGGATCGACTCCAGATCGGCGATCTGACTGATGCGCAGTGCGCCGTGAGTCTGGAGGTTCATCATGATGGAGAGCTGCGCGGTGCTGATGCTGGACTGCGTGGTCTGGCGGAAGTACAACAGGTACATCCGCGTGACGACGGGCCGCAGGCGCTTCGCGACTTCAGACGGGGTAGCGGTCATATCCACCAATCTACCGTGCTTTGCTCCTGAAAGGTATACTGGTACCACTTTTAGGGCGGTGAAGTTCCTTAAACCCGCAGTTCACGGGTAAAAACTCCGCCCCAGATTGGGTGCCGTCACTCCCCCGCGATAAAGGCTTCGAGGTCCGCGCGGCCCTGGTCGTCCGGGTGCTGGATGCGCGGTGACTTCATCAGGTAGGTCGACGCCGGGTCGACGGGTCCGCCGAGGCCGCGGTCCTTGGCGATCTTCGCCGCACGGACCGCGTCGATGATGATTCCGGCGGAGTTGGGTGAGTCCCAGACCTCAAGCTTGTACTCCAGGCTGATGGGGGCGTCACCGAAGGCGCGGCCCTCCAGGCGGATGAACGCCCACTTGCGGTCGTCGAGCCACTGTACGTAGTCCGACGGGCCGATGTGGACGTTGCGGTCGTCGATCTTCCCGGACAGAGCGCCAGTGAGGTTGGAGGTCACCGCCTGGGTCTTGGAGACCTTCTTCGATTCGAGGCGGTCACGCTCCAGCATGTTCTTGAAGTCCATGTTGCCGCCGACGTTGAGCTGGTAGGTGCGGTCGACGGTCACACCGCGTTCCTCGAAGAGCCGGGCGAGGACGCGGTGGGTGATGGTGGCGCCGACCTGGCTCTTGATGTCGTCGCCGACGACCGGGACGCCGGCGTCCTCGAACTTCTTCGCCCATTCGGGGTCGGAGGCGATGAAGACGGGCAGGGCGTTGACGAAGGCGACGCCGGCGTCGATGGCGCACTGTGCGTAGAACTTGTCGGCCTCCTCCGACCCCACCGGCAGGTAGGACACGAGGACGTCGGCACCGGTCTCGCGCAGGTGGGTGACGATCTCGTCGTGGGTGGCGTCAGGTTCGGTGGATTCCTCGATGGTCTCGCGGTAGTACTTGCCCAGGCCGTCGGCGGTGTGGCCGCGGCGGACGGTGACGCCGAGGTCCGGGAGGTCGCAGATCTTGATGGTGCAGTTCTGACCGGATTCGGTGGCCGCGGCGACGTCCTTGCCGACCTTGTCGGCGTCCACGTCGTAGGCGGCCACCAGTTCGATGTCGCGGACGTGGTAGTCGCCGAAGCGGACGTGCATGAGACCGGGGACAGTGTCGTCGTCCGGGGTGTCCCTGTAGAACTCGAGGCCCTGGAGCAGTGAGGTGGCGCAGTTGCCGATGCCGGCGATGGCCAGCCTGATGGGGGTACGGGAGGTGGTGTCCTGTGAACTCATGGCTCCGGACGTTAGCCCTCTGTACCGGGAAAAACACTGTCTGACGTGGGGTGGAGGGGCACTTGACCGGTCAACGTCGGGTCTTGACCGATTCACCCGTGCCGCGGGACCGGATAGAATGTCCCGCATCATGTCGACCGTGCATCCCGTCCACACCGTTTCCCACGACCTGGACCGCCAGCGGACCCTGCGTGCCCTGCGGCGGGGCGAGCGTCGACGCGCGGACGTGTGTGACGCCGACCGGGGGCTGATCTCCTCGGCGGAGGTGCTGGGCACGCGGGTCGAGCGTGTCTGCCCGGTGTGCGACGCGGCGGCGCTGCGGGAGAGCCTCTGGGTCCACGGTGCGGCGATAGGGGAAAAATCGGGAACGGCGCGTAGTCTTTCGGAGATTGACGCTATCCTCGCTACCCTGTTCCCTGACGGTGTCGGACAGTCTGCTACGGAACAGTCCGACGCGGGCCCTGCCGGTGGATCCGGGAGCGGGGTGGCCGTCCACACGGTGGAGGTCTGCCTCCGCTGTGGATGGAACCATCTCATCAGGGAAGACATGTACGGTCTCGGTAATTCCAGTACGGAGAGAACAGCCACGTGACTAACGAATCGACCACCCCCGACGACTCCACGAAGCGGCAGCGCACCCGCACGCGCAAGCCGGTGTGGGGACGCCTCTTCGCCTCTGTCGGAGCCGTTCTGGCCGTGCTGATCGTGGTACCGCTGGTGACGTTCTTCGCCGCCTACTCGGTCACCAAGGTCCCCCAGCCGGAGGAACTGGTCAACAACCAGATCTCCCAGATCTTCGCCAATGACGGCACCACCGAGCTGGCACGCATCGTGCCGCCGGAAGGCAACCGCCAGAACGTCGACATCGACGAGATCCCGGAGCATGTGCGGGACGCCGTCATCGCCGCCGAGGACCGCGACTTCTACGACAACCCCGGATTCTCGATCACCGGTTTCGGACGTGCCGCGCTCGGCCAGCTCACCGGCGAGGACGCCGGCGGTGGCTCGACGATCACCCAGCAGTACGTGAAGAACGCCGTGGTCGGCGATGAGCGCAGCCTCGTCCGCAAGGGCAAGGAACTGGTGATCTCGTCGAAGATGTCACGGGAGTGGTCGAAGGACGAGATCCTGGAGGCCTACCTCAACACGATCTACTTCGGACGGAACGCCTACGGCATCTCCGCGGCGTCGCAGGCCTACTTCAACAAGCCGATCCAGGAGCTCACGCCGGCCGAGGGCGCCGTGCTCGCGGCGTCGATCCAGCGTCCCAGCCAGCTCGACCCGTGGACCAACCGTCCCGAGGCCGAGCAGCGCTGGAACTACGTGGCCGACGGCCTGGTCGGGATGAACTCGATCACCCGGCAGGAACGCGACGAGATGGTCTACCCGGAGGTCATCGACCCGGCGCAGGTGGACTCCGGTTCCGTGGCGGAGGGCACCAACGGGCTCATCAAGAGCCAGGTGCTCGCCGAGCTCAACGCCAACGGGATCACCGAGGAGGCGGTGAACACCGGCGGTCTGAAGATCACCACGACCATCGACGCCAACCACCAGCGCGCCATGGTGGAGAACGTGCACTCGGCGATGGACGCCCAGGCCGACACCGTGCGGTCGGCCGGTGTGGCGATCGACCCGAACACCGGTGGGGTGCGCGCCTACTACGGTGGGGACGACCCCACCGGACTGGACTGGGCGAACGCCGGCCTGCAGACGGGCTCGACCTTCAAGATCTTCACGATGGCCGCCGCCGTCGAGCAGGGCATCCCGACCTCGACCCCCTACGACTCCTCCCCCGTCACCACCGGCGCGACCGAGGTGAACAACGTCGAGGGCGAGTCCTGCGGGACGTGTTCCATGGCGGAGGCCCTGAAGCGGTCGTTGAACACCTCCTTCATCCGGGTCGCCCGCGATCTCAACGGTGGCCCGCAGGACGTCGCCGACATGGCGCACCGTCTCGGCGTCGCGGAGGAACTCCCCGGCATCGGTGAGACCCTGCGCGAGAACGGTGGCACCCCCTACGAGGGCATCACCCTGGGCCAGTACCAGTCCCGTCCGATCGACATGGCCTCCGCCCTGGCCACCCTGACGAACCAGGGCCGCTACATTCCCGCCCACTTCGTGTGGAAGGTCGAGACCTCCGACGGCGAGATGCTGATGGACAACACCGGCATGGAGTCCACCCAGGTCGTCCAGCCCGAGGTCGCCGACGCAGTCATCGCCGCGATGGGTCCGATCGCCGCCTACTCCAACGGTCACTCGCTGGCGAACGGCCGGCCGAGTGCGGCGAAGACCGGTACCGCTCAGCTGGGTGACACGGGGCAGAACAAGGACGCCTGGATGATCGGGTCGACGCCCCAGTTGGCGACGGCGGTGTGGATCGGTGACACCGACGGTCAGCCGCTGATGGACGCCCGGTACGGCGGATCGATGTACGGTTCACAGTCCCCGTCGGACATCTGGCAGGGCTTCATGAACGAGGCACTGGCCAACAGCGACGTCGAGCAGTTCGACAGCTCGGTGCCGGTGGTCCAGGACCCGCAGGCCGGGTCGGCCTCCAGCGGTGGCTACTCCGAGCAGCAGGGCGGCGGGGACACCGGCGGTTCCGCGGACAGTGGCGCCGACGGAGACGGCGGTGACGGCGCGTCGAACGACGTCCCGGACACCGGCGGCGGAACCGGCGGCGGAACCGGCCAGGACACCGACATCGGACGGATGATCGACGACTTCCTCAACAACCTCTGATCCGCGGCCGGTATGTCGAGCACTGAGCTGCTGGTCACGATGGGCAGCGTCTTCATCGGTTTCCTGTTGTTCGGCGGATCCTTCGCCAGTTTCATGGCGAAGCGCCGTCCCGCGGTGATCTGGGGGCTGTTCGGCGCCGCCATCGTGTTCATCACGGTGGTCCCCGTGGTTGTCGCGCTCTTCTGGGGGACGGCGGGACCTGCGTCGGGATAACTTGGGTCCACCGCGTTCGGCGTGTATCCTGGCCAGGTTGCTGACGCAACGAACCCTCCTGCCGTGTCCACTCCCGGATACGGCCGAAAAACACTAGACCACAGGAGGTGATGAGGTCCGTGCGTCAATACGAGATGATGATTATCATCGACCCGTCACAGGATGAGCGCACCGTTTCCCCGTCCCTGGACAAGTTCCTGGAGACGGTCCGCAAGGACAACGGTACGGTCGAGAAGGTTGACATCTGGGGCAAGCGTCGCCTGGAGTACCCGATCAACAAGCAGGACGAGGGCATCTACGCTGTCGTCGACCTGAACTGTGAGTCGGCCACCGTCCAGGAGCTCGACCGCGTTCTGAACCTGAACGACATCATCATGCGCACGAAGGTGCTGCGCAAGGACGCCAAGTAAGCGTCCTCGCGGCATCTGCATCAACGTCGAACCGACACTGACACCGACTGACAGGAGAAACTGACATGGCACAGGGAGATACCCCGATCACCGTCGTCGGAAATCTCGTCGCGGACCCCGAGCTGAGGTACACCCCCAGCGGTTCCGCCGTCGCGAACTTCCGTGTGGCCTCCACGCCGCGCCGGTTTGATTCCCAGTCGAATCAGTGGGTGGACGGCGAAGCACTGTTCCTCCAATGCAACGTGTGGCGCCAGGCGGCCGAGAACGTGGCGAACTCGCTCACCAAGGGTGACCGGGTGATTGTCACCGGCCGTCTGCGGCAGCGCTCCTTCGAGACCCGTGAGGGCGAGAAGCGCACCGTGTTCGAGGTCGAGGCCGACGAGGTCGGCCCGTCCCTGAAGTACGCCACGACCCAGGTCACCAAGACCCCCCGTCAGGGTGGGAACTTCGGTGGCCAGCAGGCCCCGCAGGGCGGCGGCCAGGCCGGTAACCAGGGAGGCTTCGGTGGAAACCGGGGCCAGGGTGGTTTCGGCGGTCAGCAGGGAAACCAGGGTGGTCAGCCCAGCCAGGGTTACGGCGGCAACGCCGGTAACCAGGGTGGGTTCGGCGGGCGTAACGCCGCGCCGGACGACGATCCGTGGAACTCCGCTCCGCAGTCCGGTTTCGACGGCGGCGACGAACCGCCGTTCTGATCTGCCGTGTGAGTTCATCCCCGGATCCTTCGGGATCTACCGAAACCATGAAAGGCTACGGATCATGAAGCTGATCCTCACCGCCGCCGTCGACAACCTCGGTGTCCCCGGTGACATCGTCGAGGTCAAGGCCGGCTACGGACGCAACTTCCTGCTGCCGCGCGGCTACGCCATCACCGCCACCCGTGGCGCTGAGCGTCAGGTGGAGAACATCCGCCGTGCCCAGCAGGACAAGGTCATCCGCGACTTCGACCACGCCCGCGAGGTCAAGGACGAGGTCGACCGTCTGAACAATGTCACGGTCACCGTGCGCACGTCGGAGAAGGGCAAGCTGTTCGGCTCCGTCACTGCCGAGGACGTCGCCGCCGCCGTGAAGGCTGCCGGCGGTCGCGAGCTCGACAAGCGCACCATCGTCCTCAACCAGGGTGACGTCAAGGCGACCGGTTCCTACAACGTCGACGTGAAGCTGCACCCGCAGGTCGTCGCGTCGCTGAACTTCAAGGTCGTCGCAGAGAAGTAGTTCTCTCCTCGCCTCCCCTGCCGCAGGAACCCTCCACGGTTCTCCGGACGCTCCCCGGCCCAGACACCCGGGGCTGCCGGCCTAGACACCCGGCCCGTGTCCGTAGTCCGGGTTCCCCGCGCATCGGCGGCGAAGAACGCCACCATCTGTAAGACAACAGCACCGCCAGACAGGCCCGCCCCGGTCATCCCGACCGATCGGCGGGCCTTCGGCATGTCCGAGGCCACCTGGGCCACCGTCGGGCAGGAGTGGTGTGCACACCTTTCCACTGCCCTGTGGATAACTGTGGACAACAGTGGACAACATTCTGGGTATATTCCGGATATGCGGCATATATGCGCATAAAACAGCCCGCCGGTGACCTCGGTGGATGTCAGTCGTGCCCTAGCTGGCCAGCGGTAACCCGGGTTATCCACGGGGTGATTCTGTTTATATTTCACATGTCACCGCTCTTGACCTGCATTGTTATGGATAACGGCAGGTCACGGCCTTCTGTGTCCACACGTTGTCCACAGTCCACCGGGCGCTCGGCCGATGAATGCACACGTTGTCCACAACACGTGCACACCTCCTGTGGACAACTTCTCCACAGGCGGGTCTCCGGGAGGTGACGTGAGGGACCGGCGCGGTCTAAGGTAAGCGCCATGAGTACACCGGAACGGGCACGCGACAGTTTCGCTGACGACATGGGGGACGCACCGCTGCCGCCGGAGCCCGACGACTGGGCCGGGGAGGGTGCCCCGGCAGGGTTCCCGTCCGCACAGCAAGGCTCGCAGGGGTCCTCGGGGAGTCGTGGGGGCTACCGCCGGCGCGACACCGGTGCCAACCCCGCCAACGCCGGAGGTGCCTTCGCTGAACCGCGACAGATGCCGCAGAACACCGAGGCGGAGATGGGTGTACTCGGCGGCATGATGCTGAGCAAGGACGCCATCGCCGACGTTGTGGAACGGCTGCGCCCGGACGACTTCTACCGCCCGGCGCACCGGACCATCTACGAGACGATGCTCGAGCTCTACGGCGAAGGTATGGAGGTCGACCCTGTCATCCTCGCCGGACGGCTGGACAACAACGCCATCCTCGAGAGTGTGGGGGGTGCCCCGTACCTGCATGAGCTGTCGTCCAAGGTGCCGACGGCGGCGAACGCGGGCTACTACGCCGACCTGGTCGCCGAGAAGGCCGTCCTCCGGCGTCTGGTCTCGGCGGGTACCAGGATCGTCCAGTACGGGTACTCCGGTCTGGAGGGCAACGAACTGGAGAGCGTGGTGGACCGCGCGCAGCAGGAGATGTTCAACATCACCAACGAGTCCGCCTCAGAGGACTACATGGTGCTGCAGGACCTGCTGGAGTCCACGATGGACGAACTGGACGCGCTGGAGAACGGTGACGGTCAGGGTGAAGGCGTGCTCACCGGCTTCAGTGAGCTCGACGAGATGACCAACGGGCTGCGCGGCGGCCAGATGATCATCGTCGCCGCCCGCCCCGGTGTCGGTAAGTCCACGCTCGCCATGGACTTCATGCGGTCGGTCTCGGTGCAGCAGAACCGCGCCTCGGTGCTGTTCTCCCTGGAGATGAGCAAGTCCGAGGTGATGATGCGTGTCTTCTCCGCCGAAGCGGAGGTGCCGCTGTCGGTGATGCGCGGCGGCAAGATGGTGGACTCGCAGTGGGACAAACTGACCCAGCGGGTGACCGCCATCGAGAACGCACCCATCTACATCGACGACTCGCCGAACCTGACGATGACGGAGATCCGGGCGAAGGCACGCCGACTGAAGCAAAAGCACGACCTCGGGCTGATCGTGGTCGACTACCTGCAGCTGATGAGCTCCGGCAAGAAGGTCGAGTCGCGTCAGCAGGAGGTGTCCGAGTTCTCCCGCCAGCTCAAGCTGCTGGCCAAGGAGGTCGACGTCCCGTTGATCGCCATCTCGCAGCTCAACCGTGGTGTGGAGTCCCGTGGTGACGATGCGCTGCCGCGTGTGTCCGATCTGCGTGAGTCCGGTTCGCTGGAGCAGGACGCGGACATCGTCCTGCTGATCAACCGGCCGGACGCGCAGAACCGCGACCATGAGCGCGCTGGCGAGGCGGACCTGATCCTCGCCAAGCACCGCGGTGGCCCCATCGGCACGATCCAGGTCGCCCACCAGCTGCACTACTCGAAGTTCTCGGACCTCAGCCGGGGAGTGTGACTACACTACTCCTCGAACTGTTCGGCCAGCGTCGTCAGGATGGCGCGCAGTTCCGTGGCCTGCTTGTCGCTGAGTACGTCGAACATCATGCGCCGGACCGACGCGACGTGGGAGGGTGCGGCGTCCCGGATGGTCGTCAACCCGTGGTCGGTGAGGGCGACGAAGGTACCGCGACCGTCGGAGTTGCAGGTCTCCTTCGCCAGGAGGCCGCGGTTCATCATGCGGGTGATCTGGTGCGACAGTCGCGACCGGTCCCAGGTGAGCCGGTCGGCGAGGACGGCCATGCGCATGCGGTGCCCCGTCGCCTCGGAGAGGTTCACGAGGACCTCGTAGTCCGCCATGGACAGCCCGGTGTCGCGTTGGAGGTCACGTGCCAGGGCGGAGTCCATGTTCCGCGCCACGGACAGCCAGGAGCGCCACAGGCACTGCTCGGGCTCGGAGAGCCAGGGGGTCGTCTTCCTGTTCGTCATGCCCCCATTCAACCACAGTAAACAAGTAGTTGACACATCAACTACCCGGGCCTACGCTGGCTCCTGTAACGCACTGAACTCCCCGTGCATCAGTCTCAGATCCAGGAGAATAACATCATGAGCAGCATCAACGACTACAACGGCACCTACACCATCGACCCGGCCCACTCGGAGATCGGTTTCACCGCGCGCCACGCCATGGTCACCAAGGTCCGTGGATCCTTCACCGAGTTCACCGGTTCGGCATCCACGGACGCCGGTCTGGAGAACGCCAGCATCACCGTCGAGATCCAGGCTGGCTCCCTCGACACCCGCAACGCCGACCGCGACGGGCACGTGAAGTCCGCCGACTTCTTCGACGTCGAGAACTACCCCACCATCACCTTCACCTCCACCGAGATCCACGCCGACGGCGACGACACGCTCGTGGTCACCGGTGACCTGACGGTCAAGGACGTCACCAAGTCGGTCACCATCAACTTCGAGTTCGACGGTGAGGTGACCGACCCGTGGGGCAACAGCCGTATCGGTTTCGAGGGCTCCACCGTGATCAACCGCACCGACTTCGGCCTGACCTGGAACACCCCGCTGAAGAGCGACGGGGTGCTGGTCTCCGAGAAGATCACGCTCAACTTCGACATCTCGGCAACCCGGAACGCGTGATAACCGGCTGACGGTGCTCTAGCATCACGGACATGACTACAGCGTCCGTGGGAGAGCAGCGCCGCTTCGGCGTACTCGTTTTCATCGGGGGAGCCGCCGGTGCGTTTCTGCGGTGGGCGTTCACCGTGGACACCGGCGTGGCGGGATCCCTCTGGCCCCTCCTGGTCGTCAACCAGGTAGGGGCCTTCGCCATGGGGTTGCTTGTCGGCGCCCTGCCGTTCGTCAGGGACACCGGGCGCGACGGGGCACCGGGCCGCAGGAACAGGATCCGGGTCACGCTCGGCACCGGCCTGTTGGGCGGGTTCACCTCCTACTCCGCGATTGCGGCGGCGACGGTGCAGGACGCCGGCGGGCTGCTCGGTCCGGTCGTCTACCTCGTGGGGACGGTGGTGCTGGGCCTGCTCCTCGCACGGGCCGGCATGTGGTGCGGGGAGCGGCTCGTCCCTGCGGACGGGCGCACGGACGGGCGCGGGGACGGGGGAGCGGCATGACGGGCACGGTGTCCCTGGTCGCGGCGCTGCTCGTCGCTCTCGGCGGCGGTGCAGGGTCGTGGCTGCGGTGGCGGATCGACGCCGCGATCAAGGAGCGTGCCAGCAGCGACGTGCTCGTCAGTCTGCTGGTGATCAACACCCTCGGATCCCTGGTGCTGGGCGTCCTGTACGGGCTGACCGACAGTTGGTGGATCATTGCACTGGTCGGCACGGGCCTCTGTGGAGGGTTCACCACCTTCTCCAGCGCCTCGGCAGACGCGGTCCTGGTGTTCCGCCGGGGGCGGACGATGTCCGCCGTCGTGTCCGTTACGGGGATGGCGATCCTGGCGGTCGCCGCCTTCGCTCTCGGCCACTGGGTGGCTGACTGGTAGGCGCGGTCAGCTCTTCTTCGCGGAGACCCATACGTCGATCTCGGCGTGGACGGGTTCGTTGCCGGCGTCGTCGATCAACGCGATATCCAGGGTGATCAGTTGGCCCCCGGTCTCACGGGTGATGGTGGAGAAGTCGGGGAAGTCCGCGGTAGCGGTCACCGTCAGCCCGCCGGTCGACTTGGTGGGGTAGTCGGCCCGCATGCCGCGGGGCAGCCACCGGTGGGTGGTGGGCACGGTGGACTCGCAGAGCATGCCCATGGCGGCTTCGGCTCCATTGAGTGCCGCGATGACGTGGAAGGTGCCGATGTGGTTGCGTACGCCCCACCAGTCACCGATGCGGACGACCGCGCGCCCCGGCTCGGCGACACGGATGCGCGGGAACACCGTCCGGAAGTAGGGGGCCTTGAGGCTGAACCCGAGGGAGAACAGTCCGCGCCCCGGGGCGCTGCCGTTGAGCTTCTTCCACAACTTGTAGGTACCGGTGGCCGGACCACGGCCGGACGTCTGAGTAGTCATGTATCCAGACCCTATCCGAGCAGATCGTCGGCCACAGGCGAACCGGGCGACGCGCGGCGGCGAATGCCGATCACCGGTACCGTGGGGGACGGTAACGGTGGAATACGCCCCGCCCCCGGGGACGTTGTACCGGATGCGGAACAAGAGCAACCCCAAGCGACACCAGCAGTCAGGAAGGTACGGCCATGGCCACCACAACGATCACCAGCGAGAACTTCCAGGACACCATCCAGGGCGACGGCATCGTGCTGCTCGACTTCTGGGCGGAGTGGTGCGGACCCTGCAAGCGCTTCGGGCCGGTCTACGAGAACGTGTCCGAGAAGTACCCGGACTACACGTTCGGCAAGATCGACACCGAAGCCAACCAGGACATCGCCGCGGCACTGCAGATCCAGTCCATCCCCACCCTGATGGCGTTCCGGGACGGCATCCTGGTCTACCGCGAGGCCGGCGCGTTGCCGCCCAAGGCCCTCACCGACCTGATCACTGAGGTGGAGGGGCTGGACATGGACGACGTCCGCAAGAAGGTCGCCGAGCAGAACAGCTGACGCGCTGGGGGCGCGCAAGGGGGGGCGCGGGGGACGTCTCAGATCGTGCGGGCGTCGATGACGGCGCGGTAACGCACCTCAGAACCCAGCACGCGCCGGTAGGCGTCGTTCACCTGGTCGGCGGTGACGAGTTCGATCTCCGCGGTGATCCCGTGCCCGGCACAGAAGTCGATCATCTCCTGGGTCTCCGCGATACCGCCGATGTTCGATCCGGCGACGCTCCTCCGACGCCCGGTGAGCTGGTTGGCGCGGATGTTCATGCCCTCCGGGGGAAGGCCGAGCATCACCAGGGTGCCGTCGGGTGCCAGCATGCTGATGTAACGGTGGATCGGGAGGGCCGCCGAGACGGTGTTGAGGATCAGGTCGAATTCGTCGGCGTGGGCCTTGTGGAAGGTGTCGGCCGCCTCGCCGCCCGTGGCGACGTAGGACGAGGCACCGAAGCGTAGGCCGTCCTCCTTCTTCGACGTGCCGTGGGAGAACACCGTGACCTCGGCTCCGAGGGCGGAGGCGATTTTCACGGCGACGTGGCCCAGGCCACCCATGCCGACCACCGCGACACGGGAGCCGGGGCCGACTCCCCAGTGCTTGAGGGGGGAGTAGGTGGTGATGCCGGCGCACAGCAACGGCGTCATCGCCGCCATGGTCTCGCTGTCCAGACCGCCGGCGATGTCGGGGATGCGGATCAGGAAGTCCTCGCGGCACACGATGTGGGTCGAGTAACCGCCCTGGGTGATGGAACCGTCGCGCCGGTCGACGCTGTTGTAGGTGCCGGTCATGCCGTTGAGGCAGTAGTTCTCTTCACCGGCGGTGCAGGACGCGCATTCGCCGCAGGAGTCGACCATGCACCCGATGCCCGCGATGTCACCGACGGCGACGCGCGTTACGTCTGCGCCGGTCTCGAGGACGGTGCCGATGATCTCGTGTCCGGGGGCCATCGGGAAGTTGTCGTGCGGCCAGTCGCCGTTGACGGTGTGGATGTCGGAGTGGCAGATACCGGACCAGCGGATCTCGATCAGGCAGTCGTCGGCCCGCAGGTCGCGCCGGGTGAGAGTCCCTTTCGTCAGGTCAGCTCCGGCGGAGGTGGCTTCGATACAGGCAGCGGTGGTAGTCATGCTGTCCGATGGTAACCCGACCTCCGGCTGCGGGGCGTACCGGCCGAAAACCCTTTATGCTGGGGAACGGACCCGACCGGACGAGACCCGGACACGACACCGTTAGGAGTACCGCCATGGCGAACCCCTTCTCGAAGGGCTGGAAGTACCTCATGCAGTCCCTCGACACCACCATCGAGGAGAATGCGGATCCGAAAGTCCAGATCCAGCAGGCCATCGAGGCGGCGAAGAAGCAGCACCGCGACGTCACGGAGTCGGCCGCCCGGATCATCGGTAACCGCAACCAGCTCGAGATGACGCTGAACCGCCTGGTCAAGGACCAGGAAAAGCTGCAGAACAACGCCCGTACCGCCCTGCAGCAGGCAGACAAGGCCAGCGCCGCGGGCGATTCCGCCGCAGCGACCGAGTACACCAACACCGCCGAGGTCTTCGCCACCCAGCTCGTCACCGTGGAGCAGGAGATCGAAGACACCAAGAAGATGCATGCCCAGGCGACCCAGGCCGCCGAGCAGGCCCAGCAGCAGCAGAAGCAGTCGGAGGTCCGGCTCAAGGAGCAGATGGGCCAGATCGACCAGCTGCGTGCGCAGGTCGACCAGGCGAAGATGCAGGAGAGCTCCAACCAGGCGCTGGAGTCGATGCAGGGGATCCAGGCGGACGACAGCGTGCCCACCCTCGACAGCGTCCGCGACAAGATCGAGGCACGCTACGCCACCGCGCTCGGCGCGCAGGAACTCACCGAGAACAGCGTGCGGGGACGGATGGCCGAGATCGAGACCAGCGGGCGGGACATGGCGGCATCGTCCCGGCTGGACCAGATCCGTGCCGAACTCGCCGGAGGATCGACGGACACCACGGCCGGCGAGATCACCGCGGGAGGGGACGCGGGGGTCGAGGCATCCGGACAGCCTGAGCCGACGGACCAGGCTACCGAGCACGAGGTCGATGGTGAGGTCGATGGTGGAGCCGACCACGGGGACGGGTCCGGGGCCGGGGGAGCCGCCGGGACACCTCAGCGCAACTGACCGGCTGTACTGCACTGTTGCGGCGGCGGGTGCCGCCCTCTAAGATGGCAAGGCTTGAGCACGGGAGTGTGGTGTTCGCCCAAGGCGGCCCCGGGCACATGTGACACGACCCCTGACAGGGGTCTTTTGGTTGCCTTCATCCCGAGCCAATCGCTGCGGCGTGGCATTCGCCACCGCAGCCCACCGACGACAGCGTCCGCACGCTAGTTCCGTGTGCGGCTGTCGTCATGCATCTTCTTGGGAGGACCTCCATGGCAGAAACCACACCCAGGTCTGACTCGCGCCCGGACACCTCGGGCGTGAACGTCGGGCTTCTGATCGGCATCCTCGTGGCCGCCGCGTTCGTCGCGATCCTCAACGAGACCGCGTTGTCGAACGCGCTGCCCAGCCTCATGCGCGAATTCAACGTCGGGGAGGACGTGGCGCAGTGGCTGACCACCGTCTTCATGCTGACGATGGCGGTGGTCATCCCGACCACCGGGTACCTGATGCAGCGCCTGACCCTGCGCACGATCTACATCGTCGCCCTCTCACTGTTCCTCGCCGGAACCGTGCTGGCCGCCGCTGCGCCGATCTTCGCCGCGCTGCTGGCCGGCCGTGTCCTGCAGGCCGCGGGTACCGCACTGATCATGCCGCTGTTGATGACCACCATCATGAACCTCATCCCGGTGGAGCGGCGGGGCTCGGTCTTCGGCCTGGTCACCATCGTCATCGCCGTGGGGCCGGCACTCGGGCCGACATTCGCCGGCCTGGTGCTCGAGCTGGCCAGCTGGCGCTGGATCTTCCTGGTCATGATCCCGCTGGCCCTGGTGGCACTGCTGATGGGCATCTGGCAGATCCGTAACTTCGAGGAGCCCGGCAAGCCGCCCTTCGACCCGGTGTCCGTGCTGCTGTCCGCCGTCGGTTTCGCCGCGGCGATCTACGGCCTCTCCGGGCTGTCGAAGGCCGCGGAGGGCTTCCCGACGGTGGCCGTCGTGTGCCTCGTCGTCGGCGCACTCGTCCTGGTGGCCTTCTTCCGTCGCCAGGGCATGCTGATGCGTGCCCAGGCCGCCGGTGAGCACCGTGCCCCGCTGATGAACACCACCCCGCTGAAGGTCCGGGAGTTCTCCTGGTCCCTTGGTCTGATGCTGCTGTCCTTCGGTTCGCTGTTCGGGTTCATCATCATCATGCCGATCTTCGGTCAGACGGTGCTGGGGCTCTCCGAGCTGCAGACCGGTCTGGTGACCCTGCCCGGCGGCATCATCATGGGTGCGATGGGCCCGATCGTCGGGCGACTCTATGACGCGCACGGCACCCGCCCCCTGATCATCCCCGGTGGTGCGCTCCTGGTGGTCGCCATGGGCCTGCTGCTGATGCTCGACGAGAACAAGACCTTCTGGTACCTCGCGTCGATCGCGGTGGTGCTCAACATCGGCCTGTCGCTGCTGATGACACCGCTGATGTCGAATGCCTTGGCGGCTGTCCCGAAGCAGATCTCCTCGCATGGTTCAGCGATCCTCAACACCCTGCAGCAGCTCGCCGGTGCTGCCGGTACCGCGCTGTTCATCGCGGTGATGGGAATCGGTTCGGCGAACTCCTCGGCGTCGGACCCCACCGGGGCACTGGTCGACGGTGTCCACGTGGCGTTCTTCCTCGGTGCCGGGATCGCGGTACTCGTCTTCGTCCTGGCCCTGGTCCTGCGCATCGACGCGCGTGACGCCGAGGCTCAGGCCGCCGGGGACCGTCATGAGCAGCAGGCCTGACCCTAAGGTCCTGACCGCCGTCGTCGTACTGCTCGTGGCCCTGGTCGTCACCGGGGCAGTGGTGGTGTGGTGGTACGGGCAGTCCTACCTGGATCGGCCCGGTGGCCTGCGCGAGTCGGAGGCCCGCACCCACTGCGGCGACGAGGTCCGCTGGGAGACCGGCTACGGCAAGGAGGCGGAACTGGATCTGTGGGGGGCTTCCGTTGACCGGGACGGCGACCGGTGGGTCATCGACGGGCAGGTGTTCGCGGAACACCGCGACGGCGTCGAGGTCACCCACGGGGCCCGTACGGACGGGGAGCAGTTCCGCTGCCTGGTGTCCGCAGAGCGGGTCGTCGTGGAGATGGTCGACTGACGACTGAACTGCGGTGGGGAGCCGACACCACGTGGTCCCCACCTACTGTTCGAGGTGCGCCAGGGCGTAGTCGGCTTCCTCGACGGTGAACTTCTCGCCGTACTCGGAGACCAGCTGGTCGTGGATCGCCGACGGGGACATGCTCATCGTGTCCTGGTAGGTCCGCGCCTTCTCCAGCGCATTGTTGTTCCAGTCAGCCTCGACGTTGTCGACGGCGTACTGAGCCGCCTCAGCGGAGAAACCTTCGCCGTAGTCGGAGGTCAGCTGCTCGAAGATCCCGGCCTTCGACATGTGCATCATGTCGGAGTAGGTCTCGGCCTTCCGCAGCGCGGACTGGTACTCGCGCGGGACCTCCGGCGATGCCGGGGGCTGCGGTGCGTCCGGAGCAGGGGCGTCGTCGGCCGGGACTGCGGCCGGGACCTCCTCAGCCGCATCCGCAGCCGCACCGTCGGCCACGTCGTCACTGGTCGGGGCTGCTGCGGCCGGGGTCTCGCCGGTGGCTTCCGCGGCGTCATCCTCGCTACCGGTGGCCGCGACGGCGATGGCGATGAACACCACGACGGTCAGGACGATGAACCAGACCCTCTTGTAGAAGGGCTTCTTGGTCGGGGTCTCCTGCGTCGGAGGGAACTGCATGCCCTGGGGCTGAACACTGGTGGTCATGGTGAAACGTCTCTCTGTCTGGGTGGGGGACCGGGTGATGTCGGTCCGGGGAGGCGTCCTCTCCTCGAAGGACGTCACCCAGCATCGCACCGGCGCCGGACATGGTTGACGGTGTTCGAACGGGACCGGTCGAACACCCGGGACGAACGCCCTGTCCGGTCGCGGCCGTGGTCCCCCGGAAAGCTGATAGCCTGACAAAATGAACGCGAACACGCCGCAGGATCAGGAACGTTCCGGTGATCCGGCGGACGCCCCCGCACCGGAGGACCCCCGGAAGGCCGACACACCTGTCGAGCTCACGTCCCAGTCGTGGAAACATGTCGTACGCACCACGGTCAGGCAGTTCACCGTGGACGAGTGCCTGGACCTCGCGGCGGGGCTGACCTACCGCACGGTGCTGTCGATCTTCCCGGCGCTGATCGCGGTCGTGTCGATCCTCAGCCTGTTCGGACAGGACGAGGAATCGGTCACCTCGTTGATGGATCAGGCCGAGGGGATCATCCCCGCGGATACCTGGGAGACCGTCCGCCCTGCGCTGGAGTCGGTGTTGACGGCCCCGGCGGCCGGCTTCGGACTGGTCGTGGGTCTGGTGACTGCACTGTGGTCCGCATCGGGGTACGTGAAGGCCTTCGGCCGGGCGATGAACAGGATCCATGAGGTTCCGGAGGGCCGAGGCGTGGTGAAGGTCAACGTGCAGATGTACCTGCTCACGCTCGTGATCCTGGCGCTCGCCACCGTCGCGGTCATGGTGTTTGTCCTGTCGGGACCGGTCGCCGAGCAGGTCGGCGACGCCATCGGGTTCGGAGCCACCGCACTCACCGTCTGGGGTGTGGCGAAATGGATCATCCTCGTCGCGGCGGTGGTGTTCCTCGTCGCCCTGCTCTACTACGCGACACCGAATGTCCGGCAGCCGAAGTTCCGCTGGGTGAGCATCGGCGCCCTGATCGCCATCGTCGCGGTGATCGTGGGAAGCCTGGTGTTCTTCTTCTACGTGACGAACTTCAGCAGTTACAACGCCACCTACGGGGCCCTCGCCGGCGTCATCATCCTTCTGCTGTGGATCTACCTCATGAACGTCTCGCTGCTCTTCGGCGCGGAGATCGACAGTGAGATCGAGCGGGCCCGGCAGCTCCAGGCGGGGATCCGCGCGGAGGAGGACCTGCGGCTTCCTGCACGCGACACCGCGGCCAGCGAGAAGCAGGACGAGAAGCTGGAGGAGGACGCCGCGCGGGGTCGCAGTCTGCGGCGTACCCGTGGGGAGAGTGCGACGTCAGGGCCCCGGCACGCCGCCGACTGACCGACGGCTCAGTTCTCCGACGGGTCGCGAGCCTCCCGCGACGAGGCGACGTCGTCGACGATCTCGACGATGTGCTGGAGTCCGGTGATCATCGTCCCGTACACCGGCCAGTGGCTGGTGGGAAGATTGTCGTGGTCGGAGAGGTCCTCGGTGAGCTGGTCCAGTCGTGACGACAGTGACTCGACCTCGGCATCCGGGTCGGCCACCGCACGGCCGGCGTCGCGGGCGACCGACGCCCACTCCTCGCGGAAGCGGGTGTCCCACTCACCCTGCGCGTAGGACGCCTCGCGCAGCGTCCGGGCGAGGTTGCGCAGATGGGACGCGCCCTCGTCGGCCCGGCGCAGGATGTCCTCCCAGCTGGCTTCTCCGGGATCCGGGGTCTGCTGGCCCCGTGCCCGGGCACGACGCAGACGGTCCAGGTAGGAGCGTGGGTTGACCCGCCGACTCTCCCGGGCGAACTGGACCACCGACCATGCCGAGTTGATCTCCCGGGTGATCGAGTCGGTTTCCTCGATCCAGGCGTCCGCCCGGTCGGTGTCCCAGGACGAGGCGAACTCCTCGCCCATGTTCTCCAGGACCGACCCCATGCGTTCGTTGACGTTGTCGACGTAGCGGGAGGCCTGCCTGTCCCGCAGCGGGGGCAGGACCAGCAGGTTCACCACGACGCCGACCAGTACACCCACGCCGATCTCGATCATGCGGTCGCCGAACTGCTGCTGTTGCTCGGAGAAACCGTCGCTGAGGATGAAGATGGACATGGTGGCGACGGTGACGCCCTCGTCGCGGATCCACCGCACCCGAGCCAGGACCAGCCCGACGAGTAGCGCCAGGGCGTAGGTCCACAGCGAGACGCCGAGGACATGCCCCACGAGGAAGGCGACACCGATGCCCAGCAGGGAGGCGATGGTGGACTGCACTCCACGCGACAGCGTCCGGTAGGCCGTCGCGTCAATGGTCAGCAGGGCGACCCACGGGGCGAGGAACGGGAAACTGGTGTCAAGGAAGGTGACCGAGACCCACCAGGCACCGGTTGCGGCGATCACGCATTTGGCGATCTGCAGGCCCGCGGTCGAGCCTTCCGGGCTGGAGACCATATGCCGGAGTCGGCCGAAGAACCCCGGCCCGTCTTGGGTGCTCAGGACCTACCCCCTGCCCCCGTGCAAAGTCGGATCATCCGTTCAACTCCGCGGAACCGAGCTCCTCGGGAGCCTCGAAGCGCAGGATGGCGGCGATGTCGCCGGACAGCGGGGCGTCGATCAGTGCGACGTCGGCATCCACCTGCGCGCAACTGACCACTGCCTCGCTCTCCCCTCGCGTGGGGGAGTCGTAGGTCAGCAGCAGTGTCTCCACGGCGCCCATACCGGCGGCCTGGGTCACCGCATGCACACCTTCGGCGGTCCTGCCACGGGCCCGGGCCTCCTCGAAGCGGTCGACCTGGGCGAGTGCGGCACCGGCGGCGATGTCGCTGGCGATGGAGCCGAGTGCACGGTCGAGGGCCTCCTGGGCGTTGTCGCCGCTGGTGTCGGCGAGTCCACCCTCGTCAGTGTCCTGGGTGATCTCAGCGAGCGCGGTGCTCAGCTCGTCCTTCACCGCGGTGCGGCCCTGGGTCTCCCCGGCGAGGACCACGACGTCCGGGGCCCAGTTGCGGGCGGTCCTGTCCAGGTGCTCGGCGATGCCGCGGGCATTCTGCTTGACCGCCTCGTCGGCACGTCGCTGGATCTGGTTGTGGGACAGTGCTCCTTCGCGAGGCTTGCGGACGGGCTCGTCACTGCGGCTCTCCACGGTCTCCTCACCGGAGTCGTCGAGGTTCCTGTCCTCGGTGGCGACGAGTCGGCGCACGACGGCACCGGTCTGGTCGACGACGGCGAGGAGGATACGCACGGCACCGGCGCGTTCACGGACGTACGCCGACAATTCGGGGATGTCACCGAAGGATGAGTCGTCCCCGGCGCCCGGCTGGGCGTCCCAGGGCTCGTTGAGCAGGACGCCGTCGGCGTGGGCGACGAGAACACGACCGTCGGTCTGGATCTCGGTGACGGTCCTGGTCGACAGTGCCTCGTCGATCGCGGAGAGAGTGTCCTCACCTGCGCCGGCCTCGGCGAGTTTCTCGCGTTGCGCGTTCCAGCGCAGCCGGAGCTGGTCCTCGGCGTCTTCAGAGGGGCTGCGTCCCTCCAGGTAGACGGTGACGAAGGGGCCGTCGGCGTCGCTGAGGGTACGGATGATGTCGAGTTTCATGGTGTGTCCTTTTACTCTGCTGGGTACGTTGCTGGGTCTACGGGGTTCACGGGGTCATCTGTCCGCCGTTGACGTGGATCGTCGATCCGACGACGAAGCTGGACTCCGGGGAGGTCAGGAAGACGTAGGCCGGGGCGAGTTCGACAGGCTGGCCTGCCCGGCCCAACGGGGTGTTGTGACCGAACTCGGGCAGTGCTTCCTTGGGCTGGCCGTCGGAGACCTGCAGGGGTGTCCATACCGGACCGGGTGCCACGGCGTTGACGCGGATCCCCTCCGGAGCCAGCTGGGTGGCCAGTCCCTTGGTGAAGTTGTTGATCGCGGCCTTGGTGGACGCGTAATCCAGCAGGTGGTCCGAGGGGTCGTAGGCCTGGATGGAGGTTGAGTTCACGATCGTCGCACCCGCGCCGAGGTGGGGGAGGGCGGCCCTGGTCACCCGCACCATGGCGTGCAGGTTCACCTCGTAGGTCTGCCTCCACTGCTCGTCGGTGATGTCGGCGAAACGTGGTACCGAGATCTGACGACCTGCGTTGTTGACCAGGGCGTCGAGTCCGCCGAGTTCCGTGACGGCCTGTTCCACGAGGTCCGTGCAGTACCGTTCATCGGCCAGGTCCCCGGGCAGCAGGACGGCGCGGCGTCCCTCCGCCTCGATGAGATCGGCGACGCGGCGGGCGTCCTGCTCCTCGTCGGGCAGGTAGGCCAGGGCGACGTCGGCTCCCTCGCGGGCGAAGGCGAGTGCGGTGGCCGCGCCGATGCCGGAGTCGGCCCCTGTGACCAGGGCCCGGCGTCCCTCCAGACGGCCGGTGCCACGGTAGCTGGTGGCCCCGATGTCAGCTTCGGGGACCAGTTCGGCGTCCAGTCCCGGTTCGGGCTGGTGCTGCTCGGGCGGTTCGATCCTGGCGAAGCGGGTGACGGGGTTGTCGAAGGTCAGTTGGTCGGTCATGGTTCGTGCTCCCATCTGCGTGCTGCGTATCGGGAAAGTGCCACGACCCTACCAGTGCCCTGACCAGCAGGTATGAGGCCACCCGGAGGGGTGGCCCTATGTGTGGGTGCCCGGGTCAGATGACCAGGTGGACCAGCAGGACCACACCCAGGGCGACGACGGAGAGCACCGTCTCCATCAACGACCACGTCTTCAGCGTCTGCGGCACGGTCATGCCGAAGTACTCCTTGACCAACCAGAAGCCGGCGTCGTTGACGTGGGAGAAGAACACCGAACCCGCTCCGATCGCCAGCACCATCAGGGCGACTTCCGTCGACCCCATGCCGGCGGCGACCGGCGCCATGATGCCGGCGGCGGTGACGGTCGCCACGGTCGCCGAGCCGGTGGCCAGGCGGATGAACACGGCGACCAGCCAGCCGGCGATCAGCGGGGAGACCGGCGCGCTCTGCACCCATTCGCCGACGACGTCGGCGACACCGGTGTTGACCAGGGTCTGCTTGAATCCGCCGCCGGCGCCGACGATGAGGATGACACCGGCGATCGGACCGAACGCACCTCCGACCTGGTCGGAGACCTCCTGGCGGCTGCGTCCCACCCCGAAGCCGAGGAAGAACATCGCCAGCAGCACGGTGGCGAGCAGGGCCACGATCGGTTCACCCAGGAACTCGAAGGTCTTGTACACCACCGAGTTCTCGGACACCTGCAGGGACTCCACCACGGTGCGCGAGAGCATCATCACCACCGGCAGCAGCACCACGGTGAGCCCCCGGCCGACCGACGGGCGGTCGGTGCCGGTGGGGACGGTGGTGTCGGTGATGTCCTGCCCGGAGATCGAGGTCGGTGCCTCGACCGGCACCCACCGGGCCATGAACCTGGCGGACAACGGGCCGGCGATCGCGACGACGGGCACTGCCACCAGCAGGCCCAGGGCCAGCGTGAGGCCTAGGTTCGCGCCCAGGGCATCCACCGCGATCAGCGGGCCGGGGTGCGGGGGCACCAGGGCGTGCAGCGCGGACAGGCCGGCCAGGGCGGGGATGCCCAGCAGCATGACCGGCAGCTGCGACCGTCGTGCGGCCAGCATGACCACGGGGATGAGCAGGACGATGCCGACCTCGAAGAACAGGGGGATGCCCAGCAGCATGGCCAGACCGGCGATGACCCAGGGCCGTAGTCCCGGGGCGGTGCGGTCGAGGAAGGCGTCGACGATACTGTCCGCGGCACCGGATTTCACGAGGAACTGGCCGATCACCGCGCCGAGGGCGATGAGCACACCGACGTCGCCGACGGTGCCGCCGAAGCCCTGGGTGAAGCTGCCGAACGCGTCGACCAGGGGGGTGCCGGCGACCAGTGCCAGCACGGCGGAGCCGATCATCAGGGACAGGAACGGATTGAGTTTCGCCCAGACGATCAGCCCGATGATCAGGGCGATACCGATGACGGCGGCGACGACCAGCTGGCTGTCTCCGGCGGTGCTGCTCAGCTCATTCACTGCGGCCGTCCTTCGCGGACGAGCACGGACAGTGCGTCGATGGACAGGATCTCGGCGGTGAGGGCCTCCGGTGTGTCGGTGGCGTCGACCGTGATGCCCTTCTCGTCGGCGTCGAGGCCCTCGAGGGTGTCGAGTTGGGAGCGCAGCAGCGACGCCGGCATGAAGTGGCCCTTGCGGACCTCCATGCGGGCGGCGAGGACGTCCTCCGGGGCGTCGAGCAGGACGAAGAACTCGTCACCGACGGCCTCGCGGAGGACGTCGCGGTAGGACTTCTTCAGTGCCGAGCAGGTCACGATGGTGGAGTGGCCCTTCTCGGCCTGGGCGGTCATCCAGTCCCGCAGTTCCCGCAGCCAGGGCCACCGGTCGTCGTCGTTGAGGGGCTGCTCGGAGCCCATCTTCTTCTTGTTCGCCTCGGGGTGGAAGACGTCGGCCTCGGCATAGGGCACGCCGGTGTGCTGTTCCAGCTGCTCGGCGATCGTGGTTTTTCCGCTGCCGCTGACCCCCATGATGACGAGGTGGACGGGGCGGGACCGGGTTGTGTCGGACATGGCACTCGTTTCTGGTTGGACGGGTGGTCTTGCGGAGACTGTACTCCTGGCCACCTCATTGGGAAAGGTTCCGGGTGAGTGGTTTCATGTGGTCTTTTCTGTTTATCGGTGCCAGTCAAGGGGCCGGGGAGTAGGTTCGAGGAGAAACGTAGCCACAGAAACATTCATGCGGAGGAGTGCAGGTCATGGCGCAGCGGTTCAACAGGACTGTGTTTCCGGCGGTAGGGGCAGCGCTGACTGCTGCGCTGACGGCGGCGGCGCTGACGGCGGTCGCCCCGGTGGCGGCGCAGACGCTGCCGTGGGGAGGAACTGCACCCCGGGTGGAGGCGGCGGACACCGACCCCTTCTACGACACCTCCGGACTGGCGCCGGGGGCTCCCGGGACGGTGCTGCGCACGATGCCGGGGCCCTATGCGCCGGCACCGTCGGGTCCGGACGGGCACCAGTTCGCCGTGCCTGACCGGGTGCAGAAGATGATGTACTCCACCACCGGCATGGCCGGCGACACGATCGCCGTGAGCGGGTACGTCGTCGAGCCGACCGTGCCGTGGACCGGGCCGGGGGAGCGTCCCACCGTGGTCGTCGGGAGGGGCACCGTCGGCCAGGGTGACCAGTGCGCCCCGTCGCGGAACTGGCCGCTGGACAACCAGCCTGATCCGCTGGAGTCCGGGCGTACGGTCGCGCTCGAGGGGGCGTACGACTGGGTCTTCGCCAGCCAGGGTGTCCGGGTCGTGGTGACCGACTATGTGGGAATGGGGACGCCGGGCATGCACACCTACATGAACCGGGCGGAGCAGGCCCACGCGATGATCGACGCCGCCCGCGCCGCCCGCACCCTCACCGACCAGCGGGGAGGCGGCTTCGGTGACGTCGCGTTCTACGGGCACTCCCAGGGAGGTGGCGCGTCGACAGCCGCGGTGGAGGCGGTCGCCGGCTACGCCCCGGAGTTGGACGTGGTCGGTGCCTACGCCTCGGCCCCGCCCGCCGACCTGGAGGCGGTGCAGCGCACCATCGACGGGTCGAACCTGGTCGGCGCGATCGGGTTCACCATCAACGGGCTCAACGCCCGCTACCCCACGTTGGCGGCGGAACTCGACACACACCTGTCCGACCACGGCCGCGACGTCCTCGACGACCTGGCCGGCATGTGCACCGACGAGATCGGCGACACCTACGGGTACCAGACGACTGACGAGTGGACTGCTGACGGACGCCGGCTCGACGATCTCCTCGGGGAGATCCCGGAGGGCGTGCACGCCATGAACGAGCAACGCATCGGTAACGGCACGCCCGCCGCCCCGACGATGATCGTCTCGGGCCGTCACGACAAGACCGTCGCCTACGGGCAGGCGCGTGAGCTCGCCGCCGAATGGTGCGCGGACGGGGCGCCCGTGGTCTACCGCGACGACATCCTCCCCGAGATCAGCGACCAGAACCACTTCCTCCAGGCGGTTTCCGGCAGCGCCTTCGGTATCCCGTTCCTGCTGGACCGGTTCCACGGACGTCCTGTCGGCGGCACCTGCGACTTCCCGGCGTGAATCCCCGTTCGGCAGTACAAAGGACACCATGACCCACCACACACCACCCGACACCACCGACATCGCCGCCCTGTCGTTGTCCGACCGCGCGGGCCTCGGCTCCGGCAGGAACTTCTGGCAGACCAAGGATGTCGGCGCCGTCCCCTCCGTCACATTGACCGACGGGCCCCACGGCCTGCGTAAGCAGACAGGTGGCGTCGACCACCTCGGACTGGCCGGCAGCGTCCCGGCGACCTGCTTCCCGCCGGCCGCCGGCCTCGGCCAGAGCTGGGACCCCGACCTGGTCGAACGCATCGGCGCCGCACTCGCCGAGGAGGCGCAGGCGGAGGACGTCCAGGTCCTCCTCGGCCCGGGGGTGAACATCAAGCGCTCCCCGCTGGGTGGCCGCAACTTCGAGTACTACTCCGAGGACCCGCACCTGGCCGGCGTCCTCGGCACCGCCTGGGTCACCGGCCTGCAGGACGGGGGAGTCGGGGCCAGCCTGAAACACTTCGCGCTGAACAACCAGGAGCACGACAGGATGCGGGCGAGTTCCGACGTCGACCCCCGTCCGATGCACGAGATCTACCTGCGGGCCTTCCGCAGGATCGTCGAGGACGCCGACCCCTGGACCGTGATGTGTTCGTACAACGCCGTCAACGGGGTCCCGGTCCGGCACAGCCGGACGCTGCTCACCGACATCCTGCGCGGGGAATGGGGCTTCGACGGCGTCGTCGTCAGCGACTGGGGTGCGGTCGGCGGACGGGTACGGTCCGTCGCCGCCGGTCTCGACCTGCAGATGCCGTCGGACGGTGGAGTCGCCGACGGCGAGGTCGTGACCGCGGTCAGCAACGGTCAGCTCGACGAGGACGTGGTGACGACCGCCGCGGAGCGGGTGGCGGCACTGGCCCGCCGGGCGACCGCGGCGAAGCGGCCGACGTCCTTCGACGACGACGCGGTGGAGAGGCACCACGCCCTCGCCCGGGAGGCTGCGGCGCGGTCCATCGTGCTGCTCAAGAACGACGAGGCTGACGGCCGGCACATCCTGCCGATCGCGGCCTCCGGGGTGACCGGCTCGGTGGCGGTGATCGGTCCCTTCGCCGAGACCCCGCGTTACCAGGGGGGCGGCAGCTCGCACGTGAACCCGACCCGCCTCGATTCACCGCTGGAGCTGCTCAAGGACAGGCTCGCCGCCCCGGTGACGTACGCGGCGGGGTTCACCACCGACGGGTCGGGGCGCAACGCCGGGCTCCTCGCCGAGGCGGTCGAGGACGCCGCGAACGCGGACATCGCCGTGGTGTTCCTGGGGCTGTCCCCGGACCAGGAGTCCGAGGGGTTCGACCGGACCGACCTGTCACTGCCGGCAGAGCAGCTCGCCCTGTTGCGTGCCGTCCGCGCCGTGCAGGAGCGGGTGGTCGTGGTGCTGTCCCACGGCGGGGCACTGGATCTGGGGGAGGTCAGCGACCTGGCCCCGGCGATCCTGGACGCCAACCTGCTCGGCCAGGGCGGCGGCGCGGGTATCGCCGACGTCCTCACCGGTGAGGTCAACCCGTCCGGCAAGCTCACCGAGACACTGCCCGCCAGACTGGCGGACACCCCGGCCTACCTGGAATTTCCGGGGGAGCACGGGCATGTGCGTTACAGCGAGGGGTTGTTCGTGGGGTACCGCTGGTACGACGCGCGCGCCCTGCGTGTCGCCTACCCGTTCGGCCACGGCCTGTCGTACACCACCTTCGAGTACGACGACGTCTTCGGGCAGCCGGATGACGACGGCGACGGCATCACCGTCACCGTTGGGGTGACCAACACCGGACGTCGCGTCGGGCGTGAGGTGGTGCAGGCCTATGTCTCCGTGCCGGAGTCCGGGCAGGTCAGGGCGCCGCGGGTGTTGGCCGGATTCGGCTCGGTCACCCTGGAGCCGGGTGAGCGTGAGGAGATCGAGATCCACCTGGACCGACGCGACCTGGAGTACTGGGATGTGCGGGTGGGCCAGTTCGTCCTGGAGCCGGGGCGCTATGTGGTCCACGTGGGGTCGTCCAGCAGGGATCTGCGTGACTCGGTGGAGGCCGATCTGGAGGGTGAGGAGGTGCACGTCCCGCTGACCCTGGAGTCCACCCTCGGTGAGGCGCTGGAGGTGCCGGCCGTGGCGGACGCGCTCGGGGACGTTCTCGGCGGGATGACGGGGGACGGCGGTGACGGCGACGGTCTGGGCGTCGACATGGTGAAGATGATGGCGAGCATCCCGCTCGACCGGATCGTCACCTTCAGCGGGGGAGCGGTGACCCGCGAACAGCTGCAGGAGCTGCTGGACAAAGTGAATTCCTAGGTAAGGCGGTGAAGAGCCTCCAAAGGCGCTGTCGGCTCACACGTCGTCGCATAGGGCAATCGCGAGAACACATCCGATGGCCCGGCTGCTGAACGGGCAGTGTCGGAAAGACGTTGGGCTGGGGTGGTCTCACTATGAGACGCTGGAAGAATCCAGTTACTACAGGAGGACTTGCGCAATACCGCCCCCACACTTGCGGGTACGCCCTCTGGAGCGGAGCAGTAAAGGACATAAACCAATGAAGAACAGTACCGGTTCCACAGGAGTACGATTCTCTCATCGAGGGCAAGCCTGCGACGATAACCGAGTCCTCGAGATCGAGTCCGCCCTAGGCCGCCACCTACCACAATCCTACCGAACCATCCTCACAGAGACTGGCTGCGGCATCGTGGACAGCTCCAACAGTTTCATCCCCTTCCCCGATTCTCGACGCGACAGCGAGGACGGTGTTGAGGACGGCATAAGTATTGATCAAATCTGGGGAAACGGCACCGCCTCCAACGGCGCGGAAAACAATATCGATCAGGTAGTTCCTTTCCTCTCCGGAGAATGGGGACTGCCTGAAGAAGTTCTCCTCTTTGCAACATCAGAGGCGGGAATGCACGAATGCATCGTCATCAACTACGAACTGACCGACCACCCACGTGGGTCAATCCTGCTGTTAGATACCGAGCAAGGCGGTGAGATTACCACGCTTGCCGATTCCTTCGACGACCTCGTCGACATCATCGTGCGGAACCGCAATGATTCTCGTCAGGATGATGTTCGTGACAGCTCCGCACTCACCCCTGTTGACGGGGCAGAGACCGGGCCGCTTTCCGACGAACTCACTCGAATGATTCACCTCTCCCCGGTCAGTGACGCCGAGGCGTTGGTGCGGACCGCTGCATCTCGAAAAGTCTCACAACCGGCACCGTATCTGATAGAAAATGACGAGTATTCGCGCACCCTACTCGACATGTTCATGTGGCTTCTTAGCGAACAGAGGGAAGTTCGAGATGTGCGGGACTTTAGGAACAGTGCCGGAGACTCCGACATTCCTAGTTTCCGGACGATGATTACTGAATCTTTCGGCACTGGCCCCGGTTACATCGGCTTCAGCTACTCAAAATTTTTCCTTACAACGTGGTGGGATGATCGTGTAGATAAAGGATTCCTGCTCGATACCGGGCACGGGTACCGGTTCAGGGAGGAATACATGAACTCCTTGTTCAACACTATGCGCGCCGCTTCCTAACTGTGCTTTTCTACTGGATCAAAGGACAACGATGACCAACTTCTTTCCCGCGCCGGTGCGTGCGCTGCCGTAACGATGACCGCGGTGCTGGGCATGACCGCCTGCAGCGGAGACGATTCGGCCACGACCGCATCCAGCACCCCCGCCTCGGTGAGCGGGGCAGTATCATCCGCTGTCGCGTCTGCAGAACAGCACGCAGACCACTCTTCGTTACTTGTCGGTGATCAGGACACGCCTGAAGGTTTTGTCAGGACCGACCTGACAGCGGAATTCGCCGAGACCGCCGACCTGTTCTCCGTTCCGGAGTTCCCCTCGCTCCAGGGGTCGGTCACCCCGGAAGAGTGTGCCGCACTGTCGACCAGCGTCGGTGACGTCTTCCCCCTGCTGGGTGGCGATGCACCCTCAGCGGCGATAGCCAGCTTCGCCGACGATGTGTCTGCCGACAGTGATCCGGGGCGCGAGATCATGGTGTTCGTGGATACCTCTGGTGCCCTTGGGGCACCGGTGGACATGGACATCTGGTCCGAGTTCACCCGCACCGGCGGCGAGGGCGACTATGCCACCACGATGCGGTACACCGCCGAGTCGCGTGACCTCGAGATCGAAGGAGCAGACAGTCTCGTGGCAGCGCAGCTGTCGACCTCGGTGGAGGACGGCGAGATGGTCGCTGGAGGTCCCGCCGACGATGCGACGGCGGATATCGTCGTGGGTACCGTGGGAAACACGACGTTCCTTGTGTCCTCGTCTGTACCAGGGATGCAGGAAGAGCTGGATACGTTGGCTGCTGCACAGGTCAGGACACTGTCCGTGTAGTCCGGGGGTTTTCGGCTCCGGCCGGGGCTCTACGGGATGTGGGGGGAAGTACGGGCGTGCGGCGTTGATTCGCCGGCCGTCGGAACCGGCCGGGCCGATGCGGGAAGAGGGCTCGGTGAAGACGTGTCACAAAACAAAACCTTGACACCAGTGAGACTCGCGTCACATAATACTCGTCAGTATTGCAGGTCGATATCAGAGAGGCGTGACATGGAAGAGTTCGCAGGACAGGTTGCCGTCATCACCGGGGCGGGCGGGGGACTGGGCCGCGCCCATGCCCTCGCCCTCGCCGAGCGTGGCGTGAACGTGGTCGTCAACGACCTCGGCAACGCCGACGCCGTGGTCGACGAGATCACCTCCGCCGGCGGAACCGCCGTCGCCAGTGACGCCGACGTCGCCGACCAGGAGGCCGCCACCGCCATGATCGACGGCGCCGTGCAGAAGTGGGGCCGCATCGACATCCTCATCAACAACGCCGGCATCCTCCGCGACAAGAGCTTCGCGAAGATGGACCTCGCCGACTTCCGCACCGTCGTGGACGTCCACCTCATGGGCTCGGTGAACTGCACCAAGGCAGCCTGGCACCACATGGTCGGGCAGGGGTACGGCCGCATCCTCATGACCACCTCCGCCTCCGGCATCTACGGCAACTTCGGCCAGGCCAACTACGGTGCGGCGAAGTCCGCCCTGGTCGGTCTGTCCAACGTGCTCGCCATCGAGGGCGCACGCAAGGGAATCAAGGTCAATGCGCTGGCACCGACCGCCGCCACCCGCATGACCGACGGCCTCATCGACGAGGACGCCGCAGCCAAGCTCGGCCCGGAGACTGTCGCCCCCGGCGCCGTCTTCCTCGTCTCGCCGGACGCGCCGACCGGCGTCATCCTCGGCGCCGGTGCCGGCGTCTTCGCCGTCTCCCGCATGCTCGAGGCGGAGCCGGTCGCTCTGCCACCGGAGGAGTGCACGGCCGAGGGCATCGCCGCACGCTGGGACGAGATCTCCGACCTCAGCAACCCCCACACCCTCGGCTCCGCCTTCGACCAGACCGCACTGTACGTGCGGATGGTGACCGAGCCGTCCACGACCGTCGGCTCGGGAAGGTGAGGACGATGTCGATCACGAACGCCCCCGCAGCCACCGGCTCCGTGCATGCCGTCGCCACCCGCAAGGCGATGCTCCGGCTCCTGCCGATCCTGTGCCTGGCCTACTTCATGTCCTACGTGGACCGCACCAACATCGCCATGGCGAAAACCCAGTTGCAGGCCGATGTCGGCATCAGTGTGGCGGCCTTCGGCCTCGGCGCCGGTCTGTTCTTCATCACCTACGCCTTCCTGGAGGTCCCCAGCAACCTCATCATGTACCGGGTCGGTCCCCGGCGCTGGATCTTCCGCATCGCGGTGAGCTGGGGCACTGTCACCGCCCTGATGATGTTCGTGAACAACGACATCACCTTCTACCTGCTCCGGATTCTGCTCGGCGCCGCTGAGGCGGGACTGTTTCCGGCCATGATGTTCATGATCACGCAGTGGTTCGCCCAGAAAGACCGGGCGACCGCTATCGGGTACACCTATCTCGCTGCGACGCTCGGCATCTTCTTCGGCGGCCCCATGGGTGGGGCATTGATGGGGATGCAAGACACTCTGGGTCTTCACGGTTGGCAGTGGATGTTCCTGGTTGAGGGAGCCCTGACCATCCTCGTCGGGTTCGTCATCCTGGTCATGCTGCCGGACAAGCCGCAGACCGCCTCGTGGTTGAGCCAGGAGGAGGCCGACGCCCTCACCGACGCCGCCACCGGCGGAGATGAGGCCCATGAACGCCATTCTCTCAAAGGCAACATCAAGGTCGCCTTCGGACGTCCCTTCATCCTCCTCGTCGGCCTGATCTACTTCCTTAACCAGGTCACGAACAACGGCGTCACCTTCAACGTCCCCTCCATTGTCGAGGAGATGAACGTCAACAGCACGTTCATGGTCGGTCTGCTTAGCGGTGTCACCGGCATCGGGGGAACCATCGGTGTCCTTCTCATCCCCAGGATCGCGAAACGCTACACCAACGAATCTGCGATTATCGGCTACCTCGCTATCGGCTGTGCCGTCGCTGCTGCGCTGTTCCTCATGACGTCCTCCCCGGTGATCCGCATCATCCTCATCGGAGTCCTGGGCTTTCTGTTCACCGGCACCCTGCCGCTGTTCTGGTCGGTGGCGATGCCCCGGATGACCGGACTCATGGCCGCCGCCGGCCTGGCGTTCATCAACACGGTGGGACTGACCGGCGGCTTCGTCGGGCCCTACGTCTTCGGCCTGGCGGAGACCGCGTCCGGCACCCCCACCACCGGTTTCTGGATCATCATCGCCGTCTCCATCATCGGTGGACTCCTGGCGATCGCCCTGGGCAGGGCCCTGAAGAGCGAGGACCGGGCGATGGCGAAGGAGGCGGCGCAGGCGTCCGCCACCGGAAGCACCTTCCGACGGTCGGACGTCAACGACACCTACGTCAAGAACACCACCGAGCTCAAGGAGAAGCAGTGACGCACCAGCATGTCCGCACCGAACCCGCCGAACCAGCACTCGGTTCCCCGTTGTCGGGGATTCCCGGCTTCTACGCCGCCGAGATGCCCGACACCGTGGTGGCGGAGGCCGGCGGCAAGACCCTGACCTGGCGTGAGTTGGACGAGCAGAGCAACAGGATCGCCCGTGGACTCGTGGACAGAGGCTCGGAGCGGGGCCGGATCGTCTCCCTGCTGATCCCCAACTCCACCGACCTCATCCTGGCGATCTTCGCCTGCTACAAGGCCGGAGCAAGCCCGCAGGTGCTCTCGCCGCGGATGACGTTGCACGAACTCACGGCGATCCTCGAGCTCGGTGACCCCGCCGCCGTCATCGTCGCCGACGACGGCAGCGCCCCCGACATCCCCGGCACCGTGACATTGCCGGAGCTGGCGGACGGGCAGGGGGACGGCGACCTCGAGCCGCAGACCGCCATCGCCTGGAAGGCCCCGGTCTCCGGTGGATCCACCGGACGCCCGAAGATCATCCTGTCCGGACGGGAGGCCGTCACCTCGGAGTTCGACCCGGTCTTCTGGGGTATCGGGCCACGGGAAAGGTCGCTGATCACCGCCCCGCTGTTCCACAACGCCCCGCTGAACACCGCACTGTGCACCATCTTCCGGGGAGGCTCGGTGTCGCTGCTGAGCAGGTTCGACGCCGAGGGCACCCTGGCGGAGACCGACCGATTCGGTGCCACGTGGATCTACCTTGTCCCGACGATGATGCGGCGCATCACGGCACTGCCCGACGATGTCCGTGCGTCCTACTCCCTGGCGTCGGTGCACTCGTTCTGGCACTGTGCCGAACCCTGCCCCGCCTGGTTGAAGCGAGCCTGGATCGACTGGGTGGGGGCGGAGCGCCTCTGGGAGCTCTACGCCGGCACGGAGGCGGAGGCCGGCTGCACCATCCGCGGTGACGAATGGCTCGGACACCAGGGGTCCATCGGCAGGGTGACCTGGGGAGAGATCATTCTGCTGGATGAGGACGGACAGCAGGTCACCGACGCAGGTGTCGCCGGGGAGGTGTTCATGCGCCCACCGGAGGACATGCCGCCGACGTACCGCTACATCGGTGCGGAGCCGAGGACCCACGGTGGCTGGTCGTCACTGGGCGACATGGGCCACTTCGACACCGACGGCTACCTCTACCTCCACGACCGCAGCTCCGACATGGTCACCGTCGGCGGAGTGAACATCTACCCCGCCGAAGTCGAGGCCGCACTGATGGAGCACCCCCGCGTACTCACCGCGGTGATCATCGGGCTGCCCGACCCGGACACCGGGAACCGGCTGCACGCCATCCTCAACACCACCGGAGACCAGGTCGGCGATGAGGAGCTGCGTACTTTCCTCACCGACCGGCTGTCCCGCAACAAACTGCCGAAGACCTACGAGACGGTCAACGACCCGCTGCGCGACGACGCCGGCAAGGTCAGGCGGTCCGCACTCCGCGCGGCCCGACTCACCGCATCCGGCACCACCCACGACTCCAGAAAGGCATCATGACCAGTACAGACATCTTCGACATCTCGGGGCGTACCGTCCTTGTCACCGGAGGCGCCCGCGGCATCGGCCGCATGATCGCCGAGGGACTGCTCCGCGCCGGGGTCACCGTCCTGCTGTCCACGCGCAAGGCTGACGCCGCGCAGGAGGCGCAGCAGGAGCTCGCACAATACGGGGACGTCCGCGCCATCGCCGCCGACATCTCCACCGAGGACGGATGCCGGGAGCTCGCCGAGCAGGTCAGGGGTCACACCGACCATCTCGACGGGCTGGTGAACAACGCCGGGGCAACGTGGGGCGCCACCTTCGACGACTTCCCGCCGTCGGCCTGGGACAAGGTGCTCGGGGTGAACGTGAAGACACCGTTCAGGCTGGCCCAGCTGCTGCGCCCGCTGCTCGAGGCCGGGGACACGGCCGATCCCGCGCGGATCATCAACATCGGGTCCATCGACGGCCTGGCCGTCCCGAACTACGAGAACTACTCCTACTCGGCGTCCAAGGCCGCCGTGCACCACCTGACCCGGCACATGGCCTCGACACTGGCACCGTCGATTCTGGTGAACTCCATCGCGCCGGGCCCCTTCCCGACGAAGATGATGACGTGGGCCATCGAGGAGCACGGTGACGAGATGCGTCGGGCGAACCCGTTGGGCCGTCTGGGCAGTCCCGAGGACATCACCGGGCTGGTGACGTTCCTGCTGTCCCCGGCGAGCTCCTTCATCACCGGGACGACGATCCCGCTCGACGGCGGACTGACGACCACGATGTCCGTCGGCATGTACGACCAGTCCGACCAGCCCAGCTAAATCAACAAGGAGAATCAGAGCATGAGAGAAGCAGTGGTGGTCTCCACCGCCAGAACCCCCATCGGCCGCGCCTACAAGGGTGCGTTCAGTGACACCCAGGGCCAGGAACTCGCCGGCCACGCGATCGCCGCGGCCGTGGAGCGCGCCGGCCTCGACCCGTCGGACGTGGAGGAGGTCATCCTCGGCTGCGCGATGCAGGAAGGCTCCACCGGGTACAACGTCGCACGTCAGGCCGCGCTGCGCGCCGGCCTGCCCGTGTCGGTGCCGGGGATGACCGTCGACCGTCAGTGCGCGTCCGGTCTGATGGCCGTGGCGACCGCGGCGAAGGAGATCATCGTCGACGGACTGCAGGTCGCCGTCGGCGGCGGGGTCGAGTCCATCAGCCTCGTCCAGAACGAGCACCGCAACAGCTACCGCGCCGTCGACCCGTGGCTCCGGGAGAACGGGCACGACGTCTACATCCCGATGCTGGAGACCGCCGAGAACGTCGCGGAGCGCTTCGGCGTCTCCCGGCAGGTGCAGGACGAGTATGCGCTGGAGTCCCAGCGGCGCACCGCCGCCGCCCAGGACGCCGGCCTCTTCGACGACGAGATCGTCCCGCTCGGCGGTCTCACGCTCGACGAAGGAAACCGCCCGTCCACCACCGCCGAGGGCCTGGCGAAGCTGAAGGCGGTCCTGCCGGACCGTGAGGGACACGACGCCACCATCTCCGCCGGCAACGCCTCCCAGCTGTCCGACGGCGCGGCCGCCGTCGTCCTCATGGAGAAGGACGAGGCCACCCGCCGTGGCCTGGAGCCGCTGGGCACGTACCGCGGCATCGCCGTGGCCGGGTGTGAGCCGGACGAGATGGGCATCGGGCCGATCTACGCGGTGCCGAAGCTGCTGGAGCAGCACGGACTCACCGTCGACGACATCGACCTGTGGGAACTCAACGAGGCCTTCGCCTCCCAGGCCGTGTACTGCCGCGACCAGCTGGGCATCGACCCGGAGAAGTACAACGTCAACGGCGGCGCCATCGCCATCGGCCACCCCTACGGCATGAGCGGTGCGCGCATGGTCGGCCACGTCCTGCGGGAAGGGCGTCGGCGCGGCGCCCGCCACGTGGTCGTCACGATGTGCATCGGCGGCGGCATGGGCGCGGCCGGACTGTTCGAACTGTGACTGTATACACTGGAAAAGTATGACAGTGGACACCTTCGGCGTCGATGCGACGGCACATGACCGGGCCCGCGGTGAGATACTCGACGCCGCGGCCGAGGTCTTCCAGTTGCGGGGCTTCGACCGCGCCACCATCGACGACATCGCCGACGAGATCGGTGCGACCAAGGGGCGTGTCTACTACTACTACCGTTCGAAGTTCGACATCTACCTCGCCGTGTACGAGGAGGGGATGAAGATCGTCCGGCAGGTGGTCGAGCCGTTCTCCGTGGGGGCGGGCACCGGGGCAGAACGTCTCGCGGCGATGAGCGAGGCGCACCTGGTCAACCTCATGCAGAACCTCGGCTACCACAACGCCATCCACCAGGGCGTTCCCGGACAGCGTTTCGCCGCGCTCAAGGAACGCCAACGCGAGGTGCTCGAGACGATCAACGGGCTCCGTGAGGAGTACGAGACGATGTACCGGCAGGTGCTGGAGGACGGCATCGCCGACGCCAGTATCCGTGACGGTGACCGTCGGATGATGACCCGTGTACTGCTGAGCAGCCTGAACAGCACGGCGATGTGGTTCCGGCCCCGGGACGGGCAGGACGAGGCGGAGATCCGGGCGCTCGCCCGGGGCATCGTGTCACAGGTGATCGGCGGCATCGAGAACCGGTGAGGCGAACCGGTGAGGCGAACCGGTGAGACCACCTGACTGACGACCCGGAGGCGGAATGCGGGACACGAAGCGACAAATAGGGGCGGCACTTCTCGTCCTGGCACTCGGTGGCGGTGCGGTGCCCGCCTGCGCGGGAACCGCCGAGGACCCACCGGCGTCCGGCACCGCCGTACCGTCCGCACCCGTCACCGCCCCGGCCGAGATCCCCACCGTGCAGGACGACGCGTCCTTCTTCGCCCCCGCCGACGACCTCGAGCGGTATGCGCCGGGGGCGCCGCTGAAGGTCCGGCAGCAACCCTACATCCCCGAGAACATCGAGGGATTCAGCAGCCCGGTGGAGGTCACGCAGGTGCAGTACCGCACCACCGACACCCTCGGCGAACCGTCCGTCGCGGCGACCAGCGTGATCCACCCGCCGTCGGGCGTCGAACCGTCCGGGAACACGGTGATGTACGCCAGCTTCTACGACTCCATGCGGCCCGAGGACGGGCCCTCCCGCGTCCTGTCCGGCAGCGTCACCGAGGGCGGGGCCGTCGTGCTGGCGGAGCTGGCGTTCATTGCGCCCCTGCTCGCCGCCGGCCACACCGTGGTGATGCCGGACATCCAGGGCGAACGGGGGATCTTCGCCGCCGGTCCCGAATACGGGAAGATCATCCTCGACGGTCTCCGGGCGTCCCACCGCACCCCGGAGGCGGACGTCCCCTCCGACGCGCCCACCGCTCTCGTCGGCTACTCCGGCGGGTCGATCGGCGCAGGGTGGGCGGCGATTCTCGCCGAGAGTTACGCTCCGGACGTGGCGGAGAGCATCGTCGGTGTCGCCCAGGGCGGCACCATGGTGCGGCCCGAGCACAACCTCGTCTACGCCGGTGAGGGCAGTGGCTGGTCAGGAGTGGTGGGTATGGCGATGGTCGGCCTGGCACGCGCCTACGGGGTGGACCTGGACCCCTACCTCACCGCGAACGGTCGGCAGGTCTTCGCCGACATGGACCGGGTCGCCATCGGCGACGCCTCCGACTCCTACGACCATCTGCGGTGGGACGAGATGATCCTGCCGGAGTACCCCGACCCGGACTCCATCCTGGAGGTGCGTCACCTGCTGGACGACACGAACATGGGCCTGCGTCCGACACCGCCGTTCCCGCAGCTCCTGGTGCAGGCCGGTGGCGGTGAGGCGGAGAACACCCCGCCGCACCCGGAGCTCGGCGACGGTGACGGGGTGATGCTGCTCGGTGACACCCGTGCCCTCGCCCGGCAGTACTGCGGGGACGGGACGGACGTGGACTACCGGGAGATTCCGACGGGTGGACACACCGTGGGTGGGGCGGCATGGGCGGCGCAGATGGTCCCGTGGGTCAACGACCGCTTCGCCGGAGACGAGCCGACGACGTCCTGCGGGCAGATCCCGGAGGGGAACCCGCTGAGCTGAGGTCCGGGACGCCACGCGGTGAGTGGTGGTGGACGTGGATTACGTCTCGCCACAGTGGTTCCCCGGAAAAACGCCAGGTCACGGGGAGGCCGCCCAGGCGACGAGGCGTAATCGACAACCGCGGCTACCGGGTATCCCGCCGGCCGGTCCGACGCAGACGTGTCACTGCCCGTGGCTCGAGCGGAAGCCGCGCAACCGCAGCGAGTTCGAGACCACGAACACCGAGGAGAACGCCATCGCCACGCCGGCGAGCATCGGGTTGAGCAGGCCGATCGCGGCCACCGGGATCAGCGCGACGTTGTAGGCGAACGCCCAGAACAGGTTGCCGCGGATGGTGCCCAGCGTGCGGCGCGACAGTCGGATCGCGTCGACGGCGGAACGCAGGTCGTCGTTCATCAGGGTGATGTCGGACGCCTCGATCGCGACGTCGGTACCGGCCCCCATCGCCAGGCCGAGCTCGGCGGCGGCGAGGGCGGCGGCGTCGTTGACCCCGTCACCGACCATCGCCACGTTCCGGCCCTCGGCCTGGAGCTTCTCAACGTGGTCGACCTTCTCGTCCGGCATGACCCCGGCGATGACGTTCTCCGGGGCGATCCCCACCTCGGCGGCGACGGCCCGGGCGGCTCCCTCGTTGTCGCCGGTGAGCAGCATCGGCGTCAGCCCGAGGTCCTTGAGCCCGGCGACGGCGTCGGCCGAGGTCGGTTTCACCGTGTCACGCACGGTGATCACCCCGGCCGGCGTCCCGTCGATCTCGACGACGACCGGCGTGCCACCGGCAGCCTGCGAGTCGTCGAAGGCCCGCTGCAGGTCACCCGGCAGGTTCGCGGCAGGCCGTCCTACTGTGACGGTCGATCCGTCGACCGTCCCGGTGACGCCGTGCCCTGCGGTGGTGGTGAAGTCGGTGACCGGGGGAACCTCGCCCTCGTCCTCGGCGGCGTGCACGATGGCCCGGGCGATCGGGTGCTCGGAGCCGGCCTCGACGGCGGCCGCCCGGAGGAGGACGTCACCGGTCACGTCGCTGACCGACATCACGCCGGAGGTGACCGTGCCCGTCTTGTCCATGACGACGGTGTCGACGCGCCGGGTGGACTCCAGCACCTCCGGCCCCTTGATCAGCAGGCCGAGCTGGGCACCCCGCCCGGTGCCGACCAGCAGGGCCGTCGGGGTGGCCAGTCCGAGGGCACATGGGCAGGCGATGATCAGGACGGCGACGGCGGCGGTGAACGCCGGTGCCACGCCGCCGCCGGTGGCGATGTGGATGACCAGGGTCGCCACGGCGACGAGGATGACGACGGGGACGAAGACCTGCGAGATCCGGTCCACGAGGCGCTGTACCGGGGCCTTCTTCGACTGTGCGTCGGTGACCAGCTTCGCCATCTGGGACAGGGTGCTGTCCTCGCCGGTGCGGGTCACGCGGACGAGCAGGCGTCCCGAGGTGTTGATCGTCGCCCCGGTGACGGTGGACCCCTCGGTGACCTCGACGGGCACCGATTCGCCGGTGAGCATCGACTCGTCCACGGCGGAACTGCCGTCGGTGACGACGCCGTCGGCGGCGATCTTCTCACCGGGACGCACCACGATCACGTCGTCGACCTGCAGCTCCTTGACCGGAACGCGGGTCTCGGTCCCGTTGCGGAGCACCGTGGCGTCTTTCGCGCCCATGGTCAGCAGGGCGCGCAGGGCCTCCGAGGAGCGTCCCTTCGCGCGGGTCTCGAACCAGCGGCCCAGCAGCAGGAAGGTGATCACCACCGCCGCGGTCTCGAGGTAGATCTCGTCCATGGTGGAGTGCGACGGCAGCAGGTGCATCTCCATGGTCATGCCCGTCATGCCGGCGTTGCCGAGGAACAGTGCCCACAGGGACCACAGGTAGGCGGCGGTGGTGCCCATGCTGACCAGTGTGTCCATGGTGAACGCACCGTGGCGCAGGTTCGCCAGCGTGGCACGGTGGAAGGGGGCGCCGCCCCAGAAGTACACCGGGGTGACGGCGGTGAGGACGGCCCACTGCCAGTTGTCGAACTGCAGTGCGGGGATCATGCTCAGCAGGACGACGGGGACGGTGATCAGCGCCGAGATGATCGTGCGCTTCTTCAGGTCGGCGGCCTCGCTGTCGCGGGCGGCGTCAACGCGGGACTGGCCGGAGTCCCCGGTGCCTCCGTCGGCCACCTGTGCATCGTCGGTCGTTTCCTCCAGGTCACCGGCCATGGTGAAGGCGTCGTATCCGGCGCCGCGGACCGTGTCGATGAGGGCGTCCGCGTCCGCTTTCGCCGGGTCGTACCGGACGGAGGCGGATTCCGTGGCGAAGTTGACCGTGGCCTCGACGCCGTCGAGCTTGTTGAGCTTGCGTTCGACACGGTTCGAGCAGGACGTGCAGGTCATGCCCGTCACGCCGAGGTCGAGGGCGATCAGGTCGGTGGCGTCTGCTGGTTCGACGGGCGTGGTCATGGGTGCTACGCCCTCACGCTGTATCCGGCCTCGGTGACGGCGGCAGCGACGGCGTCATCCTGCACGTCGTCCCCGGTGACCGTGACCCGGCCGGTGGCGAGCTCGGCCTCGACGGAGGTGACGCCGGCGATCTCACCGATCTCCTCTTCGACGGAGGCCTTGCAGTGTCCGCAGGTCATGCCGTCGACGGTGTAGTTCTTGGTGATGGTGGACATGGTGTTCTCCTTGCGTCGGTGAGTGTCTCTGACGCTGCCGACTGTATACCCCTATGGGGTATGCCGCAAGGGCTCGGTGCAGGTTCGGTCGGGCGGGGTGGCAGAGCTGACGGCATTCCGGCAGAGGCGACGGGCGGTTTCGACCTGATTTCCGACCGGCGCCCCCACCCGGCTGACCGGGAGCTCTGCCACGGCCGCTGCGCGGAGGGGGAATACGCGCCCCGCACTGCCGGTTGTCCCGTACGTGACTACGACAACCACGACAACCACGACAACGACCACCTCCCTCTTCGATCCGTTGGACGCCGGCACGCTCCACCTGAACAACCGGGTGACCATGGCCGCGCTGACCCGTCAGCGTGCCGACGAGGACGGTGTCCCCAACGACATGCACGTGGAGTACTACCGGCAGCGCGCCTCGGCCGGACTGGTGTTGACCGAGGGCACGTTCCCCGCCTTCAGCAACCGCTCCTTCCCGGGGCAGGCCGGCATCGCCGACGATGCGCAGCAGGCCGGCTGGGCGCAGGTCGCCGATGCGGTTCACGCCGAGGGCGGCACGCTGGTCATGCAGATCATGCACGGTGGCAGGACGTCCCACCCCGACCTGCTGCGCGGCGGCGAGCCGGAGGCGCCGAGCGCGGTCGGCACCGGTGGCCCGGTCCGCGGTTTCTCCGGGAAGCTCGAGGGTGTGGTGCCGCGTGCCCTGGAGACCGACGAGATCCCACGGATCATCCGGGAGTTCGTCGACGGTGCGCGCCGGGCGGTTGACGCCGGAGTCGACGCCGTGGAGATCCACGGTGCGAACGGTTACCTGCTGCACGAGTTCACCGCGGCGTCCTCGAACCATCGTGAGGACGCCTACGGCGGTTCCCCGGAGAACCGGGCGCGACTGACCGTCGAGGTTGTGCGGGCGGTCGCCGAGGAGATCGGCGCGGGACGGACCGCGTTGCGCATCTCGCCGGAACACGGTGTGCAGGGTGTCCCCGAGGATGACCGGGAGGACGTCCTGGCCACCTACGGTGCCCTGATCGACGGCATCAACGATCTCGACCTGGCGTACCTGTCGGTGTTGCACGCCGACATCGACGGCGACCTGGTCGCGGCCCTGCGGGAGCGCTTCACCGGGGCGTTCCTGCTCAACAGCGGTTTCGGCCATGTCACCGAGCTGGACGAGGCACGCCACATCGTGGAGGACGACCTGGCGGACGCCGTCGTCGTCGGCCGCCAGCTCATCGCCAACCCCGACCTGGTCCGTCGCTGGCAGGACGGTCTGGAACTGAATACGCCGGACTCGTCGACGTTCTACGTCGGCGGGGCCCACGGGTACACGGACTACCCCTTCGCGGAGTAGGTCCGGGGCCCGGTTCAGGGAGTGCCGCGGCGTCCGGCGCGTTCCGAGAATTCATCGAGGAGATCGAGGACCTCGGGGCTGCGCCAGGCTCGGCGCCGTTTGGCGATCTGGGCGCTGAGCAGGACCCCATCCTCCTCCAAACGGTCCAGCGCCCGACGGGAGTTCACCAGGCTGATGTCGAGCTCGCCGGAGATTCTTTCGGCGTCGACCACGGGCTGGCGGATCAGGATGTCGAGAATTTTCCAGTCAGCGGCATCCTTCCGGGCACGGACACTTCCGTCCCATGAACGCCGGATCGACGACAGCTCTTCTCCCAGCCATTCCCCGAGTTCGGCGCCACGGAGCGCTGAGCGGGAGATCAGCTGGACGATGGCATTGATGTCACCGTCGCGGTAGGCGTCCAAGGCCGAGAAATATGCTCCCGGGTCCTCGAGAATGCCGGCGGCGAGGGGCAGAGTCCCGTTCCTGGATACTCCACGGGCCCGGAGGATCCTGTGCATCAGTGCGCGCCCCGTCCTGCCGTTGCCGTCGACGAATGGGTGGATCGTCTCGAACTGGGCATGACTGACCGCCGCGAGGACGAGGGCGGGGACGTCCCTCCGGGACATGAACCCCACGAGGTCATCCATGAGTGCCGGGACCCGGCCGGGGGCAGGGGGCACGAACTGCGAATCGACCGGGTGGTTGTCACTGCCTCCGATCCAGACCGGGGCGTCGCGGTAGGTTCCGGCGATCGACGGTGCGCTGGGGCCGAGCAGCAGCTCATGCATCGTGAGAATGGAACGGAGGGACGGAAGCTCCTGCGTGCTGATGGCTTCGGTCATCTGAGCGGTAGCTGCAGCGATCAGTGCGGCATTTCCTGCATTTCCGGAGGGTGTGCTGAGGAGCTCAGCCTCCATCACTTTCCGGGAGGACGACGTGAGTTGTTCAATGCGTGAAGATGCCACAGACTCGCCACGCAGCAGTAAGGGCGCAAAGGGCAGGATCCCGGACGCTTCCGTCGCGTCGAACCTGGTGGCGGCCACGGTCGCCTCATCGGCAAGTGCGAGGCTGTCGTCGGTAAGGTGTGCCGTCACGTTTGGTCGGTCTGCAATCATCGGCGGAATCGCGGAGTCGTAGTGCCCGGGCTGCCGATTGCGGGCCCGAGTTGACAGGGGTGCCCGGGAAACCCAGGGCAGAATCTCGTAGGATACGTTCGGCCAGCACGACATGGAATACGTTTATAGCACGATCCGTTTTCCCTCTCGGCGACCGTGGACGGTTTGCCCATTTTTCATTTCAGTCCGGTGTCCGACGTGAGCGATATGGCAGAGTAGTCGGCTTGGTGGCAGATCTATCGGTCGTTCTGGCCCTCAAAAGCGACCGGGGCCTCTGCCACGGAGTCAGGAACTCTGCCACGGCACCGTTACGGTCACTCAATGGGGAGAGCGCGGACCCGGATCTTATCCTTGCCGAAGACGACGACTGCTCCGTTCTCCAGGGCATCGGCAACTCCGGGAAGATTCGCCATGATGAGTCGAGCCTGATCTGCGACGGGGTACTGGAGAAGTTCCCGGACCAGTACTACGGATGGCCGGGAGCGCCCGGTTGCAGCCAGGAGTGTCCCAAAGTCCGTATCGACTGTGACTACTACAGCGGCCTCGCTGGCAGCATAGGCGATGATGTCGACGTCACTTGTTCCGGTTTCCAGAACATCGCGGAGATGAGCCGCTCCGGGGATCGCGGCTGCCAGCTGCGGTGAGAGGTTCTCGTCGAGAAGATACTTCACGCTGGACGTTGCAGGTCGAGGTGGTACTCGCTGTCCGCCAGTGCTGCCGTGTAGGCCAGCGCCTGACGTACATCTTCATCCTCGAGATAAGGGTATTCGTCGAGGATCATCGGCACACTCTTCCCGCCAGCGACCATGTCTCCGATCATGGAGACCGATATCCGCAGGTCGCGGATACCCGCCTTGCCCCCATTCTGGCGGGGTCGACGGTGATTCTGTTGAAGCGTGTCATAGCGCTGAGCATTACGTCACCGGCCACAGAGCAGGTGGTTGCTCGCCTTGTCCCGCACCAGCCCTACAGTGGCAGCCGCCGCACCACGAACTGCGGCAGGTTCTTCAGGATCAGCATGATCGGGCGGAACAGCGGGTGGATCCAGATGACCGGCTTTCCACCGTCCACACCGGCGGCGACGGCCTTGGCGGCGTCGGTCTTGTCTACCGTGAGCGGGGCATCGTCCAGTGCGGAGGTCATGTTCGTGCGGACCTGGCCGGGGCGCACGGTCAGCACCTTCACCCCGGTGCCACGCAGGGCCTCCCCGAGCATGCGGTAGAAGCCGTCGACGCCGGCCTTGGTGGAGCCGTAGACGAAGTTCGAGCGGCGCACCATCTCACCGGCGACGGAGGAGAACACCACGATCTGGCCGTGGCCCTGCGCCTTCATCCGGTTGGACAGCAGCACGCCGACGGAGACGGCACCGGTGTAGTTGACCTGCGCGGCCAGCACGGCCTGCTTCTGGTCGGTCCACTGCACCTCGTTGTCGCCGAGCACCCCGAAGGCGACGACGGCCAGGTCGATGTCGCCACCGGCCCAGATCTCGTCGAAGACGCCCGGGTGGGAGTCGAAGTCGGTGGCGTCGAAGCCGACGGTCTCCACGGAGGAGGCACCGGCGGACTCCATCCGGCCGACGGCGGAGGAGAGGTCCTCGCCCGGACGGGCGGCCAGCACCACGCGGGCCGGGCCACGGGTCAGGAACTCCTCGACCACGGCGAGTCCCATGTCTGAGGCGCCGCCGAGCAGCAGGATGGACTGGGGCTTACCCACAGCGTTGATCATTGGAAGTGTCTCCTAAAAACAGGCTCTAGTTGAGCTCGAGGCGGCGGGACATGTCGGAGGCGAAGACACCGGTCGGGTCGATGGACCGTCGGGTCTCCAGCCAGCCGGACAGGCCGGGGTACATCTTGTGGAAGTTCTCGGCGGAGGTGCGGGACTCCTTGGCCAGGTAGAGGCGTCCCCCGAACTCCATGACCTGCTTGTCCAGCTTGTCCAGGAACTCGCCCAGGCCCGGGCGGATCGGGAAGTCGACGCACACGTTCCAGCCGGGCATCGGGTAGCTCAGCGGCGCACGGTTGCCTTCGCCGAAGAGCTTGAACACGTTGAGCGCGGAGTAGTGCCCGGACTTCTGGATGTCGCGGATGATGTCCTTGAAGGCCTCGACGGCCTCCACCGGCACCACGAACTGGTACTGCAGGAAACCCTTGGGGCCGTAGCCGCGGTTCCACTCACCGATCAGGTCGAGCGGCTGGTAGAACTGCGTGAGGTTCTTGATCTGGTTCTTCGCCGGGGCACCCATCGTGTAGTACGCCAGCCCCACCGCCGAGAGGGTCAGCTTGTTCAGGGTGAAGGACGGGAAGACGTCCGGCACGGTCATCAGCTGCGGCGCGTTGAACTTCAGGGGGTCGGCCGCCAGCTTCGGTGCGTACTCCTTGAGCTGGTCGAGGGTGGCCAGGGAGCCACGGGAGATCGTTGCGCGTCCCAGCTTCGGGGCGGGGGAGATGCAGTCGAACCACGCCGAGGAGTAGGTGTAGTTGACCTCGGAGCCGTCGGAGTGGGCGGCGATCGTCTCGTCGAGCGTGTCCGTGCGGTCGGTGTCCGCCAGGAAGTAGGCGGTCTCTGTCTTCGTCATCCGGATGGTCGCGCGCAGGATGATGCCGGTCAGGCCCATGCCGCCCACGGTCGCCCAGAACAGGGTGCCGTCGGGGTCGTCCGCGGAACCTTCGGGCTCCAGGTGCAGGACGCGGCCGTCGGCGACGAGCAGTTCCATGGAGACCACGTGGTCGCCGAAGGAGCCGGCGGAGTGGTGGTTCTTGCCGTGGATGTCCGGTCCGATGGCACCGCCGATGGTCACCTGGCGGGTGCCGGGCAGGACGGGGACCCACAGACCGGACGGCAGTGCGGCCTTCATCAGCTGGTCGAGGGTGACGCCGGCGTCCACGTCGACCAGGGCGGTGTCCGGGTCGATGGAGTGGATGCGGTTGAGCTGCTGCATGTCGATGACCAGCCCGCCGCCGTTCATGGCGGGGTCGCCGTAGGACCGGCCCATGCCGCGGGCGATGACGCCGCGCTTGAGGTGGTCGGGCTTGTCGGCGTTGTCGTCGGCGACCTGGGCGACGGCGGCGGAGATGATGTCGACATCAGGGGTGGCGAGGACCTCGGCCGAGGTGGGCGCGGTTCGTCCCCACCCGGTGAGCGTCCGGGTGTGCGTCTTCAGTTCCATGGGGACCACCCTACCGCCGGGGCCGTCGGATTCATGTCATAGTTGGGGCATGGGACGGGTCAGAGGTACGCAGGATGTGGCGTGGGTCGCACAGGAGTGGGACTCTCTGCGGGGGATGCGCTCCCGTGGGGAGATCGGTGAGGAGGCCTACCTGCGCAGGTGTGGGGAACTCTCGGATTGTCTGGGAACTTCCCGTGAAGATGAGGAGTTGGCGTACCGGATTGACCTGCTGCGTTGCCTGGAGGGTGAGGGGCTGGACTGGCCGGGGCGTCCGGATTCCGTCGACCTGGTGCCGCTGCTGTGGGAGCTGCACCGGCAGGACCCGGGACGGTTCCCCGCGAACCCCGACGCCGGCGGCACTGAGGGCACGGATGACGCCGACCTGCCGGATATCTTCGACCTGCTGTGGCAGGAGATCGTGCTGAGCGCCGCACAGCGCCCGGAGCTGCCTCTGGCCGACCTGGAGGATCTGGCCGGGCAGTCGGTGACGGCGCTGCGGGAGCTGGGACGCTCCGAGACCGATCTCGCCGAGACCCAGGTGCGCATCCTGCTGGCGCTCGGCCGGCTGGACGAGGCCCAGGAGTTGCTCGACGACCTGCCTGAACCGTCGTTGCCGGAGGAGATGACCTGGGCGGAGGCGCACCGGTTCCAGCGGGACCTGGATGTCCGTGGCATGGTGGCGCTGCAGCGCGGCGACCTGGAAGCCGTGGCGGAGATCGTCGCGGCAATGGAGAACGCCCCGGAAGCCCACGTGCAGCCGACGGTGATGCTCGCGGAGTCGTTGATCCCGCTGTCCGGGGTCGTCGCCGCTGAGGTCACGGCGGCGCGGGCGGCGTTCGTCGCGGACCGTGCGGTGGGGTCCCCCGAGCTGTCGGACGCGTTGCTGCAGGTCGCGGAGTTCCTCGCGGTGTCCGGACGGGCGTCGCTGGCGCTGGGGCTGCTCGACCGGATGCTGCCGGTCATGGCGCTGCACCGGCGTGAGCCGACGTCGGACGTCCACCTGCTGGAGGGGCTGCACACCGTCTTCACGGCGGCGACGGAGGCCGGACACGGTGCGCTGCGGCCGGTGTTCGCCGGGTTGCCGGCGGTGGCGGACTGGCTGGCCTTCGCCGGTGAGCAGACCGGTGGCGGGACGGTGGCCGGTCTCGCCCGGTGGGCCGGCGAGCGTGCCCGTACCGCCGCGGCCGCCCTGGACCGTCGCAACGGCAATGACGTCGAGTCCCGTATCGGGCTGGCGCTGCACCGTGCCCCTGCCGACGCCCCGACATCCCCGGAGGCCCCGCTGCCGGAGTCGCACGCGTTGTCGGTGACGCCGCCGGTGCCGTCACGTCTGCCGTCCTGGGTGGAGGACGTCTGGCTGCACCTGCCGCGCGAGGTCGCCGACTGGCGCGGCGAGGTCTCCGGGACGGTGTCGCCGGAGGTCCCGGTGGCGGGGCCGGTCGACCTCTCCACCCTCGACACCGCGGACACCGTCGCCGCGCTGATGCTGTACTCGATGCTCGGGTTGTCGGAGGCGGTCGAGGTCACCGTCGACCGACTGACGGAGATCCGCGAGGGCCGTGTCGGACTGGGGCCGCACGAGGCGCTCGTGGAGGAGTTGCTGCGCAGGTACGACCTGCAGGACGGCGACGAGGACCTGGACGACGACGGCAATGAGGACCTCGACGACGACCTCGACGGCGGCGACAACGTGGACGACTCTGACGAGCCCGGGATCCCGGAACTCGACGAGCTCGACGAGATGCTCCGCCAGCGTCAGCGCACACAGGACGAGACGGAGGACACCGGCGCCGACCCGGTCACCATCCTCGCCAACCGGGTGGAGACCGTCGCCGGGTTCTGGTCGGACTCCGGCCCGTTGGTCCGGCGGGTCATCGAGCAGGACGTGCTGATGGGAGGGGTGTACCCCGACCGGGAGTCGCTGCGCCTGGCGTTGCGTGCGTTGCGCCAGGTCTCCCGGCTGGCACCGCGGTCGATCCCGGAGGTCGGGGCGGCCCTGCTCGCCGGCATCACCGAACTCGCCGCCGACGATCCCGCAGTGGATGCGCTGGTGGCGCAGGTGGCCCAGGTCGTCGCCGGTGTCGCCCTGAGCCTGCCGGAACCACCACCCGGCCCGGTCGCGATGCTCGGTGACGAGGTGGCCCCGGACCTGCTCGATGAACTGCTGTCGCTGGGGGTGGCGCTGTCCGGGCACGGCGCGTTCCATGAGGCGCTCGCCGTGTACGGGCGGTGTCTCGACATGGTGCCGGACATGGTGCCGGAGATGGTGCCGGGTGAGCCGCTTCCGGGGGACGACGGTGCCCTGATGCGGATCCACCTCATGGCGGCCCGCGGCGAGACGCTGGGCAAGCTGGGGAACCACCGGGCTGCCGCCGGGGCGTTCGCGGAGGCCGCGGACAGCGCCCAGTTCCGGGAACAGTGGGAGGCCGCCGCCGAGTACCAGGTGACGTGTGTGTCCGCCCTGCTGGACGACCGGGACTTCCCGCGGGCCGCCTTCGTCCTGGAGGGGTTCGACAGTATCGAGGGGCTGGACTGGGGGCGTTTCCCGCACGCGGCGTTCCGTCGTGAGGCGGAGGCCACCCGGTTGGCGACGGCCCTGATCGGGGAGAACTTCGCCCGCGACTGGCCGGGGCAGGTCGACCGGCTCAAGGAGGCCTACCGGACGTTCCATTCGGCGGCGGTCGCCATGGAGGCGGAGCTGTCGTCCGAGGAGCTGGGGCTCCGGGCCGCCGGGGACCTGGTCGACCACGTCCTCGCCGTCAACCGCGGGCTGGTGCACACCGAGCGGGTGGAGGAGGCGCTCGCCTTGACCGCGTGGGCCGCCGGGGTGGCGAAGGACGCCGAGGGCGCGGCCACCCGGGCCGGCGTCACCCTGGGGTCGGGCCCGGCCGTGGAGTCGACGCGGCTCGAGGCGCTGACCGAGGAGGCGTTGCTGCTGCACGTCGCCGGGCGGGACGACGACGCCCTGCTGATCTTCGAGTCCGTCGCCCAACAGGCACGACGCGTCGGGGCCGACTGGCTCATCGCCGCGGTGACCCGCCGTCTCGAGGCCGCCGCACGGTACGGCGGGGACCCGGTGCTCCGCGGACGGTACGCCGCCCTGCTCGGCGACGTCAGGGGCGATGTCAGGGGCGATGTGCGGGGCGACGTCCCGGCGTCCTGACGTGCCTAGAGCTCCATGACCTCGCGGATGGTCTCCGGGAGCTCGGCGACGCAGGTGATCGTCGGGCCGTCGTACTCGCGCAGCTCGCGGTTGACGATCCGTCGGCTCGTGGAGTCCAGCACCGGGAGCTCCTGGGCGAGCAGGCGCACCATGAACTCGCTGAGCGGTGCTTCCGCGCGTGCGGCGGCTTCGTAGGTCTTGTCGGTCTCGGTGCCGCCGACCACGCTGGTTTCCGCGCGCGACCCCTTCGTCCCGGCGGGCTGGCCTGCCGTGGCCTTGGCGATGTTGCGTCGCATCTGGTTCTTGGCGCGGTCTTTTCCGAACATGGGCTCCAGCGTACAACGGTGGTGTCCCGGTGACGTCCGGGTGCTGCTCTACACTCGGGGTCGTAGGTGAACCCCGCCGAGGGACGAGGAGGAGCACGATGACGACACCATTCAGACAGGCCCTGAAGGAACCCCTGACGCCGAGGGAGTTCCGGGTCATTGCCGTAACCACACTGGGGTACTACCTGGTGCGGGACGTGGTGACGCGGACGTGGCTGCGCCGTGCCGGACAGACGGCGGTGGTCGCCGGCGGGGTGGGGGTGCTCGCCGCCGACCAGTGGAAGGAGATGTCGGAGGATGAGCGGGTCGAGGTCCGTGAGTCCCTGGCACAGATGAAGGAGAACCTGGGCACCAACTCTGTTCCCGGGCTCGTGGTCTCGGCGGCAGCGCCTGCGGCCGGTGCCGGCGCGGTTCTCGGTGCCGCCGCCTGGTTCATCGGTCGTGTGGACGCCGCCGGTGCGGGTGCGGTGCGTCGGATCGGGGGCCGCATCCCCCTGGTGGGCGGGGTGTTCCGCGCCCTGCCGTCGACGGTCTTCGGTGCGGCACAGGTCGGCGTCCTCTACGTCGTGAATGAGCGGGCGCGCCGATGACCGGCGCACCGGGCAAGGACGCCACGGCCCCGGACACGGGGACCCAGTCCCAGCAGGCGGGGGCGACCCGTGCCCAGGACCCGCCGGTGATGGTCGTGTCCACCGTCGGGGACGTCACCGCGGTCTGGCAGGTCGAGGTGGATGCCAGGGTCCTGCTCGGCGACTTCAGCGGGGCCTGGCTCGTCGACGCCGACGGTGTCCACGGTTTCGCCGCCGACGCCGACTGGATCGACGGGCGCGACGACCGCGACGCGGTGCTGTCCCTGATCCTCGGACGGCCGGCGGTCGTGTCGGGGGATGCCGCCGGTCTGCCTGAGACGGTGCAGGTCGTGGACCTGGAGGCGACCATCGGCAACGCCCGCGCCGCCGTGGAGCGCAACCGGGAGGACTTCGCCGCGGCCAACCCGGGAAAACGGCAACCCGCCTGGGGCGACATCGAGTTCGAGGAGCAGGACGGGCTTCCTCCGCAGGGCCTCGACGGTGACGCCGCCGACGCCGTGACCCGGTGCATGGCGACCGCCCGTGGGGTGCGGAGCCTGGTCCGGAGCTGGAACGCCGTCGAGAAACTCCGGGTGCAGCGGCTGGGCGGGGAGCTCCGGGCCCTGCCGCTGATTCTCGCCTGAGTTCCCACCGGCAGCATCGGGGCAACGTCGCTACCCTTGATGGCATGATCGCACGGCATGCTTCCCGGACGGACCGCAGCGGCGGCCCGGCGACCGGCGACGGCCTTGCCGCGGTACTCCGGCTGCCACTGCTGGGCGACGGGCCGGGCACCACGGCGGGCGTGGGTACCGCCCCGCCGGCCACACTGCTGGTTCTCGCCGAGTTCCATCACCCTGCCACGGGTTTCTACACGCGTGCGCTGGGCCTGAACGACCGGCTGTCGGTCGCTGAGACCGTGCGCGCCGTCCTCGTCGCCTTCGACTGGCCGGGCGCCGCGCAGATGCTCGACGGTGGCGAGGCGACACTCGCGGGCCCCACCTGGTCGTTGCAGGCGCGTCGGCGGGACCGGCTGCGTGTCTACAGCCGCACCGCCGGCCCGATCGGGACCACGCTGGACGAGGCCCTCGGCCGCGACGGCACGGCGTCCCTCCTCGTGGACGACATCCTGCTCACCTTGACCACCGCAGGCGCGATGACCAGGGACGACAACACGCCGGACGCCGTCTGCCTCGCCGGTGAGTTCATCCCCGGTGAGTCTCCTGCACGCACCCCGGGAACGCTCGTGTCCACGGGTACGGCCGGAAGCAGCCTCGGAGCGGTGGTGGTCCCCCGGGACGTCGACCTCGCCGCCGTCAACGTTGCGCTGGCCGGTGAGGAGACCGTCGGGCAGATTCTGGACGGCCTGGCCCCGGAACTCCGGACCCTGCTGCTCGACGGTGACCTGTACGAGTTCACCCCCCTGCTGCAGGCGCTGGACCTGGGACGGCCCGCACAGGTGCCGGACAGTGTCCGGGAAGCGTTGGACGGCATCCCCGCCGAGACGTCGCCACTCGGACGTGCCGCGGCCTGGTCCCGGATCGTCGCACTGTCGACGCTGTCGGACCGTGCCACCGCCGACGAGATCTCCGAGATGCTCATGTCCGCGCTCGGATTCACCCGCGCCGACGCCGACATCGCGCCGGGTGGTGGCCGGTTGTCCACCGACCCGCTGAGCGCAGCGGAGATCCGCGGGCTCTCGTCGGTGACCGGGCGGATCCTGGCGTCCTGCGGGGCAGGTGCCTGGGAGGCGCACGGCGGAGCGGACTCGGTGGTGACGCCCCTGGTGCCGCGCAGCAGTCTGCTCGAACGCCTCGAGATGTACCGCTACCTCCTGCAGCGTCACGAGGCGCTGGACGACGCACCGGACGACATATCGTCCGACACATCGTAGTGTCGTCAATGTTTCGCAATCGGCGGCTGTGCCAGTAGCGTATGTCCGATAGGTCTCCGGGAGTTCTCCCGGTTCATCCGATTGACATCAGTGCAGAGAGGACGCCCGTCGTGACCGACGCCATCGCCGAACAGCCGGGCTCCGCCGCAGATGACGGGGGGAACGGTGCTGCCGGTGCCCGGCGACTGTCGACGTCGGAACGCTCGTGGCGGCTGATCCGGCAGTTCGTGAAGTTCGGCATCGTCGGCGCCTCGGGCGTGGCGGTGAACTCCGCGGTCATGGTCGTGGCGAACAAGACGACCCAGTGGCTGTGGGACTTCGACGGGCACCACGCGTTCGCGAACCTGTTCGGCACCCAGTTCCACATCCGCTGGTACCACGTCTTCTCGGTCCTGGCGTTCGTGGTGGCGAACCTGTGGAACTTCAACCTCAACCGCCGGTGGACGTTCCGGACCGCCGGGAAATCGAACTGGTTCCGGGAGATGGTCCCGTTCATGCTGGTCGGCGTGGGGGGACTGCTGGTCACGCTGCTCGTGCAGACCGCACTGATCAACCCGGAGTCGCCCGTGGCGCTGTCCCGCGAGATCTGGGACGGGTCCACCGGCCTGCGCGACCCGATCTACTGGGGAAACCTGTTCGGCGTGTGTTTCGCGATCCCGGTGAATTTCCTGGTCAACAAGCTGTGGACCTTCCGCGCCGCCCGTGACCACCACATCCCCGTGCCCCTGACACCGCTCCCCGAGGAGGGCAAGAAGTGACCGATCAGGGAACCGTCGAGCGGTTGCCGTTGAAGACCCAGCTGTTCCGCTTCATCATGACCGGCGTGGTCGGGGCGGTCGTGGACTTCGGCAGCACCTATCTGCTCTATCTCGCGGGTCTGGGGGACGGGGCGTCGAAGACGGTCGGGTTCATCCTCGGCACCCTCACCGCCTACCTGATCAACCGGCGGTGGACGTTCCAGGCCGAACCCTCGGTCAAGCGCTTCGTCGTCACGATGCTGAGTTACCTGGCGACGTACGCGGTGCAGGTCACCCTCTACACGGTGAGCATCCCGTGGCTGGAGGACATGGATCTGGACAAGTTCTGGGTGCGTGCGATCAGCTTCGTGATCGCGCAGGGCACGGCGACGGTGCTGAACTTCATCATCCAGCGCTGGGTGATCTTCCGGACCTGAGTCGTCGCCGGACTCGCTCCCTGCCCTTCGGTGTCTCCCCGCGGCGTCTACGGCCGGTAGAACTTCTCCGCACGGCCCTTCGCCTGCAGGGACAGCCACTCGCGGAACCCCTTGATGTCGCGTTTCTGCACCAGGAAGAACCAGCCGAAGCGCGCGTACTCCTGCGGCAGCAGTCGACGCATCCCCGGTTGGTTCATCAGGAAGCCGCGATTGCGGTAGGTGAAGTAGCGCTTGGTGTCGTTGTCGGGGTACTGGGTGTGCATCCGCCCGCCGAGGATCGGCTTGAACTCGTCGGCGCCGTCGGGATGCAGGTAGGAGGTGGTCAGGCAGGTGCCGAAGGGCAGCCCGGAGCGGACGAGACGGCGGTGGTACTCCACCTCGTCGCCGCGGATGAACAGGCGGTAGTCGGGCACTCCGATGACCTTCATCGTCTCGGCGCTGAGCAGGGCACCGTTGAAGAGGCTGGCGATGCCGGGCAGGAAGTCGCCCTGCAGCTCATGCAGGTAGCGGTGCCACACCACGCCCTGGCGCAGGGGGAAGGCCAGGCGTCCGGGCTCGTCGATGTTGCAGACGGCGGGGGACACCTCGGCCAGCCCGTGGGCTTCGGCGACGTCGTAGAGGTTCCCCAGGACGTTCTCGTCGGCGGGGCGGCCGTCGTCGTCGGCGCACCAGACGGCATCGACACCCAGTGACAGGGCGGTGAGGAAGCCGAGGGCGAAGCCACCGGCGCCACCGAGGTTGGTCCGGGAGGGGACGTAGACGGCCCGGTCGCCGGCGAGTTCCTCCAGCAGGACGCGGACCTCGTCCTGGCAGCCGTTGTCGACGACGATGACCTTGTCCACCGGGTGGGTCTGGGCGCAGACGACGGCCAGGGAGTTGCGCAGGAGTGCAACGCGCCGGTGGGTGACGATGACCGCCGCGGTGGAGCCGTCACGGCGGAGCTGAGCTGCTGTCTGCGCGGGTGTCTGCATGCGTGTCATTCTGCCACGCCGTGCCGCGAGGTCAGGGGTCGGCGGCGCTTCAGGTCAGGGGTTTGCGTCGTCGGCGTCAACGTCAGCGGGCTCCTGTCCGCTGAACGAGCGGTAGGCACCGGTTGTCTCGGTGAGGAACCGGGCGATGACGTCTCGCTCGTCAGCACGGTAGTCGGCGAGAATGTCGTTCAGCCGCTGTTCCAGAGGTCGGAGCTGCTCAGCGGTCCGGCGTACTGCGTCATCTGTCGGCTCCAGGATGAGCCTCCGACGGTCACGTGGATCCTTGACCCGCTGTAGATGGCCGGCGTTCTCCAGACGGTCCACCAGGCCGGTCGCGGCCCCGGACGAGAGACCGACGAGGTTGCCCAGTTCGACGGTCCCGTACGCGTTATCGGCGGTCATGAGGTGTTTCATGGCCTGGTACTCCACAGGACTGAGGCTCAACCGGTGCCCGAGGCTGACGTCCATCGCTGCGGCAGCGACGACCAACTGGTGCAGGGCCCAGGAGACCTCTGACTGCGTCGGTCTGCGGGCGTCGCTGTTGTTGCCTGACTCATTGCTCACCGCCCCATGGTACTATAGCTCGGAAACTAAGCGACTTTGATTCGGAGCTATTATGGGCAACGTGACAACACGGTGGATCGGGCTGGTGTTCCTCAGTGCCGCGGTCTCCCTGGTCATCATCGACGTGACCATCATCAATGTGGCGGTACCTGCCATCGTCGTGGAGCTGGAGGCTTCCGCGGCCACCACGCAGTGGATTCAGGAGGCGTACACGCTCACGCTCGCGGCATTGCTGATCGTCGCGGGTCGTATCGCGGACGCCATCGGCAGACGGCGCGCACTCGTCATTGGTTTGGCGGTCTTCACCGCAGCGAGTGTCGTCGCGGCGACAGCTCCGTCCGAAGCAGTCCTCGTGCTGGCCCGCGTACTGCAGGGGTTCGGTGGAGCGGCAATTCTGCCCTGCACCCTGTCCCTGCTGAACGCGACGTTCCGGGGGAAGGAGCGGGCCACCGCATTCGCTGTCTGGGGTTCAACTGTCGGAGCGATGGCTGCAGTCGGCCCCCTGGTGGGAGGGTGGCTCACCACGGACTTCTCCTGGAGGTGGGCATTCGGCATCAACCTCGTCCTCGGGCCACTCGCCGCGATCGGGGTCCTGCTGTTCGTGGCTGAGTCCAAGCAGCTCAGGGCGGGACGAGGCGTGGACCTGCCCGGCGTCCTGTTGTCCGTCGGAACGTTCCTCAGTCTCGCGTTCGGACTCATTGAGGGGCGCACGATGGGGTGGGTGACTGCGCGCTCGTCCGAGTATCAGTTCGTGGGGGAGCTTTCCCCGGTGCCGTTCGCTTTTGCCGGTGGGGTGCTTGGACTCGTGTGCTTCATCGTGTGGGAACGGCGTCGTCAGCGTCGTGGTCGGGACCCTCTCCTCGACCTCACCTTGTTCGGGGTCTCCACCTTCGTCCGTGGGAGTGGCATCGTCTTTCTTGTCGCCCTGGGGCAGCTCGGCCTGTTGTTCGTGTTGCCTCTCTGGTTGCAGAACACTCTCGGGTACACCGCGACACAGACCGGGCTCCTGCTGCTTCCGATCGCTGTCGGGGCCTTCATTGCTGCGGCGACGACGCCGTTGCTCGCCGAGATATGGGGCACCACCTGGGTCATCCGTTTCGGGCTTCTCTCCGAGATTGTCGGACTGGTCTGGCTCGCACTCGTGGCGTCCCCGGAGGTGGGAGGCTGGACACTGGTTCCGGCCCTTGCGTTGTACGGGTTCGGTGTGGGGACGGCAGATGCTCAACTGCCGAGTCTTGTGCTGCGCGATATACCGGTCGAACGGAGCGGACAAGGTTCCGGGGTGCAGAGTACGGCCCAGGAACTGGGGTCGGCGATGGGTATCGCGATCATCGGAACCGTCTTGTTCACCAGTCTTTCCTGGCAGCTCGGTAGTGCGCTGGAGCGCACGTCACTGGGGTCCGCCGAGCGGGAAGCGACGGTCGCCGTCGTCGTTGATTCTGCCGGTACGGCGATACCGGGACTTGAGGGTGAGGTCCGGACTGCGGCAGATGACGCGCTTTCCGACGCGACGCGGAACGCGGCACTGGCTGGAGCTGCATTCCTTGCGGCCGGACTACTCGCGACACTTGCCCTGAGAGCGGGCAGGGAGCAGCCGACGGGCGACGGTGCTGGAGCAGTGGACGAAGGGGTGCAGTGATCGCGGGGCACCACCTGTCACGAAAAATAGCTAACCTGGTTGATGTATGTATCGATCGAAGGCTCCACACACCGGTGACCCCGGTGCACTGACGGGAAGTGATCGCATGGCCAGAACCCCGGGCACCACCTGTATCGCCGTGATCGGCGCGGGCGTCAGCGGGCTGACCGCCGCCCACGAACTCTCGGGACGGGCGCAGGTCACCCTGTACGACGCCGACGAGCGCCCCGGGGGACACGCTGACACCACGACCGTCCCCACCGCCGGTGGTGAGGTGAACGTCGACACCGGGTTCATCGTGCACAACGACCGCACCTACCCGGTGCTGCTGCGCTTGTTCGCCGATCTGGGTATCCGCACCCGACCGGCGGAGATGTCCCTGTCGGTCCGTGCCGACGACGCGCACGGCGGCACGGGGCTAGAGTACGCCGGCGCCCGCGGCGTCGTCGGACTGTTCGGGGACCGGCGGAACCTGCGACGTCCGGCGTATCTGCGGATGCTGGGGGAGGTCCTGCGTTTCCACCGCCGGGCCCGTCGCCTCCTGGCGGTGGCGGAGGACGCGGGCGCGGCGCAGGACGAGACCCTGCAGGAGTTCCTGCGCCGGGGACGGTTCTCGGAGTACTTCGTGCGGCACTTCATGACACCGCTGGTGGCCACCGTGTGGTCCTGTGACCCGGAGACGGCCGGCAGCTACCCGGCGCGTTACCTGTTCACGTTCCTGGAGCATCACGGGATGCTGCGTGTCTTCGGCTCCCCGCAGTGGCGCACCGTCGTCGGTGGGTCGCAGGAGTACGTGCGGCGCGTCACCGACGTGGTCACCGGGCGTGGCGGTGAGGTTCGCACGGCTGCCCCGGTCACCCGGGTCAGCGAGCATGCCGGCGGGGTCAGCGTCACCACCGCGGACGGTACGTCGCGGATATTCGACGCCGTGGTCGTCGCCACCCATCCCGACCAGGCACTGGCGATGCTGTCGGCGCCGACCCCTGCGCAGCGGGAGATCCTCTCGGCGATGCCGTACTCACGGAATCAGGTGCAGCTGCACACCGACACCAGCCTGCTGCCGCGGACACCCGGCGCCCGCGGGTCGTGGAACCACCTGGAACGTGGCCCCGGTGCGGTGGTCGTCACCTATGACATGACCCGGCTGATGCACCTGCCGGAGGTCGACGGGACCCGCTACCTCGTCACGCTGAACGCCGCCGACCTGGTGGACCCGGAGACGGTGATCACCACCCGGGACTACGCCCACCCGATCTACACGCCGACATCGGTGGCGGCGTCGCGACGGTCGGCGGAGCTGGACTCGGACCGGATCGTCTTCGCCGGCGCCTGGCAGGGCTGGGGTTTCCACGAGGACGGCGCCCGCTCGGGTCTGTCCGCGGCGCGCCGACTCATGCCCTCCGCGCCCCGGGGCGAGACGGCGCAGGTGGTGGAACCGGTGAACCGTGTCCTGCGCACCACGGTGAAACACACCCGGACGACACCCGTCGAGCACCGGTTCACCCACCGGTCCTGGATGTGGTTGGTGGACCTCGACCACCTGCCCGACCACGGCACGGCGTCGTGGTGGCGTGGGGCGTTCCTGGGCCGGGACCACCTCGGTGGCCCGGATATCCGCGACGGCGTGGTCGGACTGCTCCGGGAGCGTGGCATCGCCACGCCGGTGGGGCGCGTCCGGATGGCGGCGATGCCACGGGCGTGGGGCACCGGCTTCAATCCGCTGTCGGTCTTCTGGTGCGATACGCCGGAGGGCGATCCGCTGGCCACCGTGCTGGAGGTGCACAACACCTACGGGGGCAGCCACGCCTACGTCGTCCACCCGGACGGGGCGGGCAGGGCACGGGCGGACAAGGAACTCTATGTCTCGCCTTTCCACGGCACCGACGGCGACTACGCGATCCGGGTGCCGCGCCCGGACGGCGGACGGGTGCAGGTGGGCATCACCCTGCGCGTCGGCGACTACTCGTTCGCGGCATCGGTCCGCGGTGCCCCGCCGCACGACGGTGCTCCCCGGTGGCTCGACACGGTCCGCGCCGCACCGGCGGCCCTGGTCACCGCCGTGCTCATCCGGGTCCACGGCATCTGGCTGTGGGCGCGGGGACTGCAGGTACAGCCCCGGCCGCACTCCACGCCGCACACCACACGACACACCACCCGAACGGAGGTCCCCTCGTGAGACCGTCAGTGAACGTCACCGCACCGGGGCTCGTCCCCGAGGCCCCGCAGGCGCCGGTGGCCGCCTACGTCACCAGGAAACTCCTGGCCCGGGCGGCCAGGACGGCGGGTATCACCGTCGCCCACGTCGGCGACCCGGACGCCGGTCACGCCGACCTGAGGATCCTGCGTCCCGACGCGTTCTACGCCAGACTCGGTGCCCGGGGTCTCATCGGCTTCGGGGAGTCGTACACCGCCGGTGACTGGGACGCCGACGACCTCGCCGGCACGCTCACGGCCCTCTGCCGGAAGTTCACCGCGCTGGTCCCTGGCTGGATGCAGCGTTTTCGTGCGGTGTACCTGCGCCGCCGTCCGCGCTCGCACCGCAACACCGTGGACGGTGCGCGGGCGAACATCAGCCACCACTACGACCTGTCCAACGACTTCTTCGCGACCTTCCTCGACCCCGGGATGAGCTACTCCTCGGCCCTGTTCGCCTCGTCCGGGGTGAGCCTGCGGGAGGCGCAGGACGCCAAGATGGACCGGGTCCTCGACCGCGCCGGGGTCGGCCCCGGCACCCGCCTGCTGGAGATCGGCACCGGCTGGGGTGAACTGGCGATCCGTGCCGCCGGACGTGGCGCCCACGTCCATTCGGTGACCCTGTCGTCCGAGCAGGCGGCCCTGGCCCGGGAACGTGCCGCGCAGGCCGGGGTGGCCGACCGCGTGGACATCGGGATCCGCGACTACCGCGAGGTGGAGGGCCGGTATGACGCGGTGGTCTCGGTGGAGATGATCGAGGCGGTCGGTCACGAGTACTGGGACGCCTACATGTCCACACTCCGGGACAGGCTGCTGCCCGGCGGCACCGCGGTGGTCCAGGCGATCACCATGGACCACCACCGCATGATGGCCTCGAAGGACAACGCGACGTGGATCACCAGCTACATCTTCCCCGGCGGGTGCATCCCCTCGGTGGAGGCGCTGGACGCCGCCGCGGTACGCGCCGGGTTGCGTCCGGGCGCGCGTCGGTTCTTCGGTGCCGACTACGCCGAGACCCTGCGTCGGTGGGACGAGGCGTTCCGCCGGGAGAGCGGCAGGATCGGACGACTCGGCTTCGACACCACCTTCCGTCGTCTGTGGCATTTCTACCTGGCCTACTGCCAGGCCGGTTTCGCCGCCGGTTACATCACGGTCGGTCAGGTGGAGTTCCACCGGCCGCATCACCACCAGGAGAACCAGTCATGACCAGTACAGCCACATCCACCGGACAGGCCACGGCCGCCGAACGCCTCGTCACCCTGATCGCCCAGGCCACCGGGGTCACCGCCGGCGACCTGCCGGTCCAGATCCGGGCCTGGGACGGCAGCACCGTCGGGCCGGAGGGGGCCGACGGCCCGACACTGGTGGTGAAGGATCCGCAGGCACTGACGAGACTGCTGTGGTCACCGGGTGAACTGGGCCTGGCCCAGGCGTACGTCACCGGCGAAATCGACGCCGAGCCCGGCGACGCCCTCGCCGAGGGCTTCACCCGGCTCACCGCGCTGGCCCGACGCCCGGAGGTCCGCGTCCGGCTGACGCCGTCCGCACTGGTCAACGTCCTGCGTGGCGTGAAGGACCTGGGGGTGGTGGGGCGGCGTCCCGCTCCACCGGCGTCGCAGGCGCACCTGCGGGGGCGGGTGCACACCCGGGACCGTGACCGGTCGGTGATCGCCCACCACTACGACCTCTCCAACGAGTTCTACGCCCAGATCCTCGACGAGACGATGTCGTACTCCTGCGCCTATTTCGGCTCCGGTCCCGACGGTCCCGACATCACCCCAGACATCACCCTGGAGGACGCCCAGCGGGCCAAACTGGACCTGGTGTGCCGGGCGCTCGACCTCACCGAGGGCCAGCACCTGCTGGACGTCGGCTGCGGGTGGGGGTCCACCGCCGTCCACGCCGCCGAGAACTACCGTGTGCAGGTCACGGCGGTGACGATCTCGCGCGAACAACGTGACTGGGTGGAACGTCTGGTCCGCGACCGTGGCCTGCAGGACCGGGTCACCGTCCTGCTCCAGGACTACCGGGACATCACCGGCGAGTTCGACGCCGTCTCCTCGATCGAGATGGGCGAGCACGTGGGGCAGCGCAACTACCCGTCGTTCATCCGGATGCTCCACGACCGCGTCCGCCCCGGCGGGCGGGTGATGATCCAGCAGATGTCGCGCCGCGGACGCCACCCCGGGGGAGGGCCGTTCATCGAGGCGTTCATCGCCCCGGACATGCACATGCGTCCGCTCGGCGAGACGGTGTCGATGCTGGAGGACGGCGGCCTCGAGGTCCGTGCGGTCCGTGGCATGCGGGACGACTACGCGCGCACGGTGGACCACTGGATCGACCGGTTCCACGCCCACCGTGAGAGGATCGTCGACCTGGTCGGCGAGGAGGTCTTCCGCGTCTGGCACCTGTATCTCGTCGGCGGTGGCATGGCGTTCCGGCAGGGACGGATGGGCGTCGACCAGATCCTGTCCGTCCGCCCACCGGCGCTCCCGGACACGGGGGTGTGACATGGTCGTCGACTGGCTGATCGTCGCCGCCGCCTGCGCGGTGATGACCGTCCTGGTGATGACGGCCGTCGCCGTCGTGATCCGCCGCCTCGGCAAGGTGGCGGTGATGGACGTGCTGTGGGGGCCGCTGATCCTGCTGAACTCGGCGACTGCCGCGGTCACCGGGTTCGTCGTCGGCTCCACAGGTCCCGTGGTGTGGGTGATGCTGGCGGTCGTCGTGGTCTGGGCGGGGCGGCTGTCCCGTCATCTGGTGACCCGGTTCGGAAGCGATGAGGAAGATCCGCGCTACGACGACCTGATGCGGAAACCGGCCGCGGGCCTGGTGACCTCGGTGCTGCTGCCGCAGGGGTCGGTGGCGTGGCTGGTGTCCGTTCCCGTCCAGGTCGCGGCGGTGGGCGGCACCGGCGGTGCGGCACCGCTGGTCGTCGTCCTCGGCATCGCCGTGGCCGTGGCGGGCCTGGTGACCGAGTCGGTCGCCGACCGCCAGTTGGACGACTTCCGTGCGGAGGGCGTCCCCGGCCGGGTGATGGACCGTGGGCTGTGGTCCTGGAGCCGGCACCCGAACTACTTCGGGGAGTCGCTGGTGTGGTGGGGAATCTGGATCGCCGCCGCGGCGTCCGGCGTGGGTGTCCTGGCCGCGGTGCTCTCACTGGTGTCACCGGTGGCGATGACCGTGACCCTGGTGTGGGGGACCGGTGCCCGGCTGCTGGAGAAGCGCATGGCCGGCCGGGAGGGCTGGGAGGACTACAGGCGCCGGACCTCCATGTTCATTCCCTGGCCGCCGCGGCGATGATGTTGCGCTTCATCAGCGGGAAGACCGCCGCATGGAACGGGGCGACGACCCACCAGTAGGCCCGTCCGCGCAGCCCCCGGGGCAGGAAGACCGCGTCCTGCCGGTACACGGTGGTTGCTGGGGCCCCGTCGGCACCATCGGCCCTGTCGGCCCCGTCGACCCTGAGGATCAGCCACGCCTGCCCGCTGACCTTCATCTCCGCGCGCAGGACCAGCAGGTGCGGCCGGTCGATGCGTTCCACCCGCCACCAGTCCACGCGGTCACCGGAGGCGAGGTGACGGGGGTCGCGGCGCCCTCCCAGGCCCGGGCCGCCGACCAGCCGGTCCATGATGCCGCGCACGTTCCACAGCAGCGGGGTGGAGTACCAGCCGTTGCGGCCGCCGATGGACTCCACGACCTGCCACACCTGCTCCACCGTCGCCGTCGTCCGTGCCTCACGGCTGTCGGTGTACACCGTCTCCCCCGACCAGTCCGGGTCGGTGGGCAACTCCCCACCGACGTCGGTGGACTGCCAGGACCGGTCCCAGGACGTCGGGACCTCACCGGTGGCTTCACGCTGCAGGGCCCGACGTACCGCCGTGGGGTAGTCGGCCAGGCCGCCGGGCGGGTCGGGGAGGACGTCCCGGATCCGGTGACCGTCGGTGGTCACGGCGTCCTCCGCCATGGACTGTGCCAGCGGCACCGCGAGCGAGCGGGGGACCGGGGTGACCAGACCGATCCATCCACCGGACAGCTGGTCCATCGGCAACGGGACAGGCACGGCGGCGATCAGGCGGCGTAGGCCGCGGATCCGGCCGTAGATCCGCAGCAGGTCCGAGAACCGGTAGGTCTGCCCGCACCCGACGTCGAACTGGTCGTTGACCCCGTCGAGACTGCCGGCGTCGGCGGCATGGACGAGATAGTGCAGGACGTCCCGCACGCTGACCGGTTCGATGCGGTTGTTGATCCACCGCGGCGCGACCATCACCGGCAGCCGTTCGGTGAGGTGACGGATGATCTCGAAGGATGCCGAGCCCGACCCGATCACCGTGGCAGCACGCAGCACCACGGCGGGGACGTCGCCCTCGAGCAGGATCCTGGCCACACGTTCGCGTGAGCGCATGTGCTGGGACAGGTCCTCCAGGTCACGGTCCGGAGGGTGCATGCCCGAGAGGTAGATGATCCGTGAGGCGCCGGCGGTCGCCGCGGCCTCGGCGAGGTTCGTTGCGGCAGCGCTCTCGGCGTCCTCGAAACTGGTGCCGGCGCTGTCGCCCATGGAGTGCACGAGGTAGTAGATGACCTCGACCCCGTCGACCGCCTCGGCCAGGGACGAGGGGTCGGACAGGTCGGCGCGCACGGCGTCGACATCGTCGTACCAGTCGAAGCGGGTCAGCCCGTCGGGGTGACGGGAGGCGGCGCGGACACGGTGCCCCGCAGCGAGGAGCTCAGGGATGAGGCGCCCGCCGATGTAACCCGAGGCGCCGGTGACGAGGATGTCCATGGCACCAGCGTAGGCACCTCAGTCGTCCCGTGCGGCGTCGTCCGGGGCGACGGCCTCGACCAGGGCGTCGAGGAACTCGATGATGGCGCGGCGGTCGCCGGCGGGGACGTTGCGGGCGGCCTGCAGCATCTTCCCGTGCATCGGGGAGAGCCACTCGTCGACCTCCTCGTGGGAGAGGTCGGTGGCCACGATGATCACCGAGCGCCGGTCGTCGGGGTGCGGGGCGCGCCGGACATGGCCCGACTCGGTCAACCGGTTGAGCAGCTTCGCGGTGGCCGCGGTGGAGATGTGCAGCACCTCCGAGAGCCCTTTCGCGGTGAGGGGGTCGCCGGCGCGTTCACCCGCGATGATGTGGCGGACGGCCTCGGTGTCGGTGGCGTTGAGACCCATGTCTGAGCCGACGTGGCGGCGCATCTCCTGGTCGGCGGCCCGGAACCGCCGTACGGCGTGCAGAAGCGCCACGGCGGGGTCGGAACCGTCGTACCAGTAGTCCGTTGACATGGGGTCATCATAACCGGTGGCGACAACTAACCAAGGTAGCTAACCTGGAGAGGATTCTGACCGGCGAGTGACGAGGAGTGGACCATGGGGCAGGCCGGTACGGGCGTGGACGAGAGCACGGACACGGCGGCCCCTGGGTCCCTCACGGTGCCGCTCCTGGTGCTCGCCGGTGGAATCCTGGCCACCGTCGTCGCCTTCCTCGGTGCCGGCGTGGTCGGCGGCACACCGGTCGCCGAGGCCGCCGGCGGGTGGCTCGGGCAGGACGCCACCCCCGTGGCCCCGGCGACCCCGGCATTCCGGATCTGGTCGGTGATCTACCTCGGCCTGCTGGCGTACTCGGTCTGGCAGCTGCTGCCCGCCCAGCGTCGCTCGTCACGGCAGCGCACGCTGCGCCCGTGGGCGGCGGCGTCGATGGTGCTGAACGCGGCGTGGATCTGGTCGGTGCAGCTCGACCAGTTGACGCTCAGTCTCGTGGTGATCGTGGTCCTGCTCGGAGTGCTGGTGCGTATCCTGCTGCTCACCCTCGAGGCTCCGGCGGAAAGTCGCCTCGGGGCGGTCGTCGCCGACGGGACCTTCGGTCTCTACCTCGGCTGGGTCACGGTGGCCACGGTCGCCAACGTCGCCGCGGTGCTGGCGGCGAACGGTCTGGAGGGGCTGGGTCCGCCCGCCGGGCGGTGGGACGACGTCGCCGCCGCCGTGGTGCTGGCGGCGGCCGCCGGTGTCGGCGTGGCGACGGCCTGGCGCAGCGGAGGGCGCCTCGCCCCGGCGGTGGGGCTGGGCTGGGGGCTGGCCTGGATCGGCGTCGGGCGGCTCGACGGCGACTGGGCGTCGGCCATCACCGCGACGGCGGCCTTCCTCGCGGCCGTCGTGGTGCTGGTGGCCGCGGTCATGGTGCGTCCGGCAGGTCCAGTGCCTTCCAGAGACGGCCTGCCGTCGTGACCGACAGGCCCGTGCGTCGCGCCAGTTCACGCCGTGTCCAGGTGGTGGGTCCGCGGCGGCCCGTGGACGGTTGCGAGGCCATGATCGCCCGCACCTCGTCGACGGTCATCGACGGTGGGCGCCCGGGGCGGGGGTCGTCGGCCAGGCCGTCGAGCCGGCGGTCGATGAACCTGCTGCGCCACTTGCCGACGGTGGGACGCGAGATGCCCAGTTCGGTCGCGACGTGCGTGTTCGCCGCCCCCGCGGCGCAGGCGAGGATGATCCGGGCCCGCAGGGCGAGCGGGCCGGGGGACGTGCCGTCGGCCGCCCAGGAGGAGAGTGTCGTGTGTTCCTCGTCGGAGAGGACGAGAAGGCTCTTCGGGCGTCCGCGGCCGGGGTGGTGAGGAGAGGGGGGGAGTCCTGCCATGTGGCTAGCCTAGCGAGCAATGTCGGGAAATTCTCGGTATCGACGACCGGTTCGTGAATTTCGTTATTATTCCTAGCCTGGCGAGCAATGACTGGTTCGGGCGTCGTATAGTGGAGCGGTGCATATTTCCGGACACCCTGCCGCCGACGGACCTGACGAGCCCGATGCCCTGCTGCTCCTGTCGTTCGGCGGCCCTGAGAAAGAGGACGACGTCATTCCGTTCCTGGAGAATGTCACCCGCGGTCGCGGAATACCGCGTGAGCGGCTCCGGGATGTCGGCGAGCACTATTACGCGCTCGGCGGGCGGAGTCCCCTCAACGACCTCAACCGCGAGATGATCGCCGGTATCCGTTCGGAGCTGGAGTCACGGGGATCCGGGATGCCGGTGTACTTCGGCAACCGGAACTGGCACCCGTTCGTCGAGGACACGGTCGGGACCATGGCCCGCGACGGAATCCGCTCCGCCGTCGTGTTCGCCACCTCCGCCTGGGGCGGCTACTCGGGCTGCCGGCAGTACCACGAGGACATCTCCCGCGCGCGGCGCGCTGTCGTGGACGCGGGACTGACCCCGCCGCGGCTACGCCGTCTTCCCCAGTTCCACGACCATCCCCTGTTCATCGGTGCCTTTGCCCGCGCCGTGGATGAGGCACGGGCCCGTCTCGGCCCAGCCACGTGCGCCGACGGTGCCGATCTTGTCTTCACCGCACATTCCGTGCCCCTGCGTGCCGACGAGGAGGCGGGACCGCCGGGGTTCGGCGGACACCTCTACTCACGGCAGGTCAGGGAGAGTGCGCAGCTGATCCTGGACCGGAGTTCCTTCGGGGCGGACGTCGGGGACTCCCCGGTCACGGCGGAGGTCGTCTGGCAGTCCCGGTCCGGACCACCGTCGGTCCCCTGGCTGGAGCCGGACATCTGCGACCACCTCCGGGCCCGCGTCGAACAGGGGAACACCCGGCCGGTGGTGCTGTGCCCCGTCGGTTTCCTCTCCGACCACGTCGAGGTGCTGTGGGACCTCGACACCGAAGCCAGGGAGACCGCGGAGGAGCTGGGTGTCGACCTGGTCCGGGCCGCGACACCGGGGGGCACGTCCGACTTCGCCGCGATGGCGGTGGATCTCATCGGGAATCTCGGCGGGAATCTCGGCGGGGGTCGCGGCGGGGGTCGCGGTGAAGCAGCCGATGCGCAGGGGCTCGGGTGCGTGCCCAACTTCGGTAGGGGCGTCGACGGCGCGCCGTGCGTCCCGGGGTGCTGCGGCAGCTGAGCGGCCCGGTGTGAGACCCGCTACACCCGCAGAGTGCGGGCCCGGGCGAGAGGCGGTCCGGCGCATAACCGGTGGTAGGGTGGCACGAATGGGACGACGAACAGTGATGACCTACGTTGACGACATTGACCAGGAGGAACTGTCTCCTGAGGACGTGCGGACGGTGAAGTTCGGCTACCGCGGCGCGGACTACGTCCTCGACCTGTCCGAGCTGAACGCGGAGATTCTGGCGGAAGAGCTCGAACCGTACCTGCGCGTCGCGAAGAAGGTCCCGCGGGGCGCCGGAGTGGGCCGCACAGCCTCGGCGTCGTCCTCCTCCGCGCCGTCCTCCGATGCGGCACGCAACCGGCGGATCCGTGAGTGGGCCGTCGAGACCGGACGTGAGGTCTCCGCACGGGGACGTATCGCCGCTGACGTGATCAGCGACTACGAGGCGGCGCACCCGCAGGACCGGTAGCGCCGGTAGCGCCGGTAGCGCCCGGGGACGGGCCTGCATCATCCCGCCGGCGTCCCGTGGCGGACCCTCTTGTCGGACGGGCGGGGGAGGCGTACCTTCTGGCTATGCGTAAAGCGCAGGGCCTTCCTCCGGTCCGCCGGGACGCGTTCACGGCACAGCCGCCGCGTCCTCTCCGAACCCCCGACTCCGACTCCCGACGCCCCTGGTGGCAGGTCATGTGCCTGTCCGGTGTCGACTACTTCTCCACGCTCGGCTACCAGCCCGGCATCGCCGTCGCGGCGGCAGGGGCGCTGGCCCCCGTCGCGACACTCATCCTGGTACTGGTCACCCTCCTCGGCGCCGTCCCGGTCTACCGGCGGATCGCCGCCGAGTCGCCCGACGGGCTCGGCTCGATCGGGATGCTGGCCGGCATGGTCCGCGGCTGGCGCGGCAAACTACTGGTCCTCGTGCTCCTCGGCTTCGCCGCCTGCGACTTCATGATCACGGTGACGCTGTCGGCGTCCGATGCGGCGACCCATCTGCTCAGCTCCTCCAGCAGCCCGTGGCTGATGCCGGTGACGCTGAGCCTGGTCGCACTGCTCGCCGCGGTGTTCCTCAAGGGGTTCACCGAGGCGGTGCGCGTGTCCGTGCTGCTGGTCGTGGTGTACCTGGGTCTGACGACGACGGTGGTGGTGAGGGGGCTGTGGCGCATCCTCACCGAACCCGGTCACGTCGCCGACTGGACCGCGGCGGTGACCACCCAGCACTCCAGCATGTGGATGATGCTGGCGGTCGCGGTCATCGTGTTCCCCAAGCTCGCACTCGGGATGTCCGGCTTCGAGACCGGGGTGTCGGTGATGCCGCTGATCCGCCCGGCCCCCGGCACCGCGGGTGCGGAGGCCCGCGCCTCCCGTATCCGTTCGGGACGCCGTCTCGTCCTGGTCAGCGCGCTGGTGATGAGCCTCTTCCTCATCGCCTCGTCGCTGTGCGTGACGATGCTGGTGCCCGGAGAGCAGCTCGCCGCCGGTGGTGAGGCGAACGGACGGGCACTGGCGTGGCTCGCCCACGACGAGTTCGGCCCCGTGGTGGGGAACATCTACGACGCCTCCACCATCGCCGTGCTCTGGTTCGCCGGCGCCTCGGCGATGGCAGGACTGCTGGCGCTGATCCCACGGTACCTGCCGGCCTACGGCATGGCGCCGGCGTGGGCGCGCCGGTCGCGCCCGACGGTGCTCGTCCTCGCGGCCGTCGCGGTGGTCCTGGTGCTGGTCTTCCGCGCGGACGTGGACGCCCAGTCCGGCGCCTACGCCACCGGCGTCCTGGTGCTGCTCGGGTCCGGTGCACTGGCGGTGACGTTGCACACGCTGCGACAGGGGCGTACGCGCGCCGGCGTCCTGTTCGCCCTGGTGACGGCAGTGCTGGCGTACACGCTGGTGGCGAATGTGATCGAACGCCCCGAAGGGCTGCGGGTGGCGGTGTGGTTCATCCTGGGCATCATCGTGGTCTCGGCCGTGTCGCGGGCAGGACGGTCGTTCGAGCTGCGCGACTCCGAGATCCGGTACGACCCGGCGGCCGAGCATATCGTGCAGGCGGCGGTGGCAGGCTCCGGGGAACTGCACCTGGTGGCGTCCTGTGCGAGGGAGGCGCCGGACGTCGCGGCACGCGCCCGCGGTCTCCGGGCGTCCAACCACCTCAACAGGAACCGTCCCCTGGTGTTTCTCGAGGTGACGGTGGGTGACCCGAGTGACTTCTCCTCGGTGCTGCAGGTGACCGGCCACGCCGTGGACGGGATCCCGGTACTGCACGTCGCCGCGACCACCGTCCCCAATGCGGTCGCCGCGGTGGCCCTGGACATCCGCGACCACGTCGGCGCTGTCCCGGACATCTACTTCGAATGGGGGACGGGCACCCCGGTCCGTGAGATGGTGCGGTACCTCGCGGTCGGCCGGGGCCACAACGCTGCGGTGACCCGTGAGGTGCTCCGGCGCGCTGAACCCGTCGAGGCCCGGCGGCCGCGGGTGCACGTGGGGTGAGGGGTGCCTACCCGGAGGTTCCGGTGATGGCGAGCACGGCCACCGGATCCGTCGTAGGCGCTGGCGAGCCGCCCGCAGGTTCCTCGGTCAGAGCCACCGCCGACGTGGCACGTCGCATGTCGGATGAGACACCGGTGGTGGTGACGGTGATGACACCGTCGAGACCGGCGAACAGGCCTGCGGACGCAGGGACACCGTCGGCGTCGAGCGACCACAGCTGGTAGGTGCGCTCATCGGCCAACTCCGGCAGGTCCCGCGCAACTACGGCCATCTCCCCTCCTGCGGTGATGACGGCCAAGGAGCCCGACTCGGTCCCCTCAGCTGCCGTGACCTCGGTCGATGTGACAGCAGCGTCCGGTGCGGTGAGCATGCGTGTAATTTCCCGGGTGGTGTCCGCGGCCTGCACGGACTGGTTGTGTTGGGAGATCGCCACCGTCAACGACGGGACGGCGACGGCGAGGGAGACCGCTGCGACGGCGGTCATCAACCAGGCTGTGCGTCGATACCGGCGGAGTGAGGAGACCGGTGACGGGGTGTCGTCCTCGCCGATCCGGCGCATGACCGCCTGTTTCAGCTCCGCAGGTGGGGGAGTCTCGTGCAGGCTGGCGAGTTCGGCGGCAACCTCCCGGTACCGGCGTAGGACAGCCGCGGCGTTCGGGTCCGTCTCCACCAGACGTTCGGCCTCCCGGACGTCCTCCTCGGAATCGAGGGCGTCGAGGGAAAGGCCGGCGAGCAGTTCATCGATCCGGTTGCTGTCCGGTCCGGGCTCGGTCATCTCAACTCATCTCCATACAGGTTCGCATGCGCGCCAGGGCGGACCGGATACGGCTCTTCACCGTGGCCAGCGGAGCGGTGAGGTGCCGGGCCACCTCGGAATAGGTACGGCCACCGTAGTAGGCAGCGACCAGCGACTCATTCTCGAGATCGGTGAGTTCTCCCAGACAGTGACGTACCCGGGCGCTCTCCTCACTCCGGAGGATACCGTCGTCGACGGCGTCGACGTCGCGAGGCTCCCGGTGGGTGCGCTGCTCCCGGTCCTGGCGGGACGACTCGGAACGGACACTGTCGACTGCGCGGCGGTGGGCGATCGTCGCCGCCCAGGCGTGGACGGTCCCGCGCACCGGGTCGTAGGTTGACGACTTCGTCCACATCTCCAGCATCACCTCCTGGGTGACCTCCGCGGCCATGCCCTCGTGGCGGAGGATACGGCGGCAGATCCCGTAGGCGACGGGGGAGACGGCGTCGTAGAGCGCGCCGAAAGCCTCCCGGTCGCCGGCGGCGGCATGCTCGACCAGACTGGTCAACCGTGCGTCGTCCCGTCGCCCTGGCCCGGGGGTCTCCTGCGTCATGAGGTCGATCATAGGGGTGAATCAGTTGATGAGGGCGTCCTTCAGCGACTCGATGGTCCCGGCCAGGGTGGAGATGTGCTGGGCGAGGCCGTCGGCGAGTTCATCGGCGTCGAGCTCGCCTCCGGTGATGTCCGCGAAGAATTCCCCGGCCCTCGGACGGTAGCCGTCGAGGTTCTGCAGAGCCTCTTCCGCTGCGTCACTGTCATCACTTGCCAGAGCGTTGGCGTAGTCCACGAAGTAGCCGATGTGTTCGCGCCAGAGCTCCAGGAATTCTGCGCCCTTCTCCTCGCCGGCGACGGAGCCGACAGCTTCTGACAGGGCGACGGAGTTGTGGTCGAGGGTGTCCGCGGCCGCCTGGAACGCCTCGGACTCGGTGCCCCCCTCGGAGGTGTAGGCGGTGAAGACCGCGAGACCGGCGAGGTAGACATGTTCCTGCAGCCCGGTGGCCAGGGTGACACGTAACGTGGCGGCGTCGTCGGTGGCATCTCCGTCGATGTCGTTGCCTTCAGCGAGTCCCGACGCCAGGGTGGCGATGAAATCTCCGCCGTGGGACGCCGCGGCGTGCAGGTCGCCGTAGGCGGAGGTGTCACCCGCGGCGAGTGCGTCGATGGCCTGCGACAGACTGTCGACATGGTGTTGCAGCCCTTCTGTCGCGGCAGTGGCGTCAATGACGCCCTGCGACAGGCCGGAGAAGGCCTGTCCTGCGTCCATCGTGTACTGCGTCAGCTTCTCCTGGGCGGCGGCTTTCGCCGCGTCGTCGCCTTCCTTGGCGGCCGTCGCGTAGTCCACGAAGTAGCCGATGTGGTCACGCCAGAGTTCCAGCACAGCGTCGCGCTGGGACGGGTCAATCGTGGCGACCATGTCGGCCAGGGCCACAGCGTTGGCGTCCAGGGCGTCGGACGCGGCGGAGAAGGCGTCGGAATCCGCTCCCTCCGTGTAGGCCGTCGCGACGGCCATGCCTGCGAGGTAGACGTGTTCCTGCAGGTTGGACGCCAGGTCGGCATGCAGGGTGGCGGCGTCTGAATCCGGGTCGCCGTCGATGTCGGCAGCGGCGACGATGCCGTCGGCAAGGGTCTGCCCGGTCATCGGCATGTGGGCAGCGGCGGTCATCGCGTCGGCGAAAGGGTCACCGGTGCTCACCGGGGTGATGTCACCGGTCGGCTGGTGGTCACCGGAGTGACTGTCACCCATCCCGTCGGCATTCTCGGTCGACATCGCTCCGCCGGTCGTTGTCTGACCGGTCGGTCCGTCAGTCTGGTCGTCACCGGAGCAGGCGGCGAGGGACAGCATCAGTGCGGCCACGGAACCGACCGCGACAGTCTTCTTCGTGTACGTGCTGTACTTGGCGTACATGGTGGGAACTCCTCAAGAGTGGGGGATGGTGTCACTGTGTATTCGGAGCGGCCGGGGTACCGGATTGGTCGAGGCTGAAAATACTGTGTGGTTGATCCAACGGTTGCGGGTGCACGTGGGGTGGGACGGGCACGCACAACAGCTTTTGGCAGGGAGTGCACCTGGTAGAATTCCAACTCGACGAGCGCACAGACGAGCGCACACCCGACCTTTCCCACACTCCAAGGAGTCCCCGTGACCGCAGATCCGCTGGACACGTTCGCGGTGATGCGGGAGCTGCGGCAGTTACGGAACCAGGCCGAGGTGGACTGGGAGTCGCTCACCGACCCGGGCAGTGCCGCCGACTTCCTGGCCCGCACCGGGGAACTGAACGACATTTCCACCAGGGTCGGTGAGTTGTCTGCCGAGGACGCCCGGCTCTGCGATCTGCGGGACCTTGCCTTCGCCCGTGCGGTGGCCGCGAAGACGTTGGGACGCGCCACCGACGTGGAGACCGCACTGTCTCTGGTCGCCGTCCTGTCGCTTGCGGCGGCGGGCACGGACACGGCGGAGGCCGCCCGTCGTTTCCTGGACCACGGTGACCGTGAGCGGGACGTCCGTCCCGGTTCTGACGTGGACTTCTCGGCGGTGGCCGAGCACGGTGGGTCCGCTGGCTCCGGTGACGCGGAGGAGCCGGAAGCGCTGTCGTGGGAGGTCCGGATCGCGTCCCTGGCGCGGGGCCCGTTCACGGAAGGGAACGACCGGCTGTGGGACGAGCTGATCGCGGCGTGCCGCGGCAACCTCGCCGCAGCGACCGGGTCCGGCGAGCTCTCGGCACTGCAGCACTGTCTCCGCGACCTCATGGGGGTCATCACCGACGATCCCGCCGTCGCGTCCCCGCACCTCCGCCCGGAGGTCATCGCCCGCGCTGTCGAGCTGCACAGGCTGCAGCAGCGGGTCATGGACGAACTCGGCGACTCGATCGGGGCGCGGCACGACAGGAACAGATTCTTCCAGGGTGTCCTGTCCCAGCTGTCGGCGGACATGCCGGCCGCGGTACCGCTGAGCGACAGGATCCTCGTCGCGCGGTACCACCTGGATCTCTCACCGGACGTGACCGGTCACGGCGACGCGGAACGAAGCAGATACGCCACGCGTCTGGCGGAGCTGTACCAGCGTAACGGTGACCACAACGGAGAGATCATGGCCTTCCTGGACAAAGGGGCGTGTCTGGAGAAGATGGGCCGGTACGCGGAAATGTACGAGGTCTACGAACAGTCCCTCCGGCTCTCGCGCAGATACGGACTGGTCAGTGGAGTGATCTGGTCGACAATCAGGCTGTCGTACGCGCACTTCCTTGCCAAGGACCCCCGCACGGCGACCCAACTGCTGCTCGATCTGGATGGCCAGCTGACCAACGACGAGGTCAGTGGTGTGAACGAGAGGGAGGCCTTCGCCGAAGCGAAGGTCGCACTGGGAAGCCTCTTCGCCTACGCCGGTTCGGAGGAGGGGGCACGCCGGTATCACGGTGAGGCCGCGGAGCTCTTCACATCCATCGGGAACACCACGCGCGCGTGGGAATGTCGGCAGAAGGCGCTGGGCTGAGGGGGAGACTCCGACGGCGGGGAAGCCCCCGTCAGTTCAGGGGGAGTCCCCGTGCGTCGTGGGAGTACCGTCCCCCGCCGACGAGGATCATGATGAACTCGACGAATGCCCAGACCCCGACACAGAAGAGGAAGAGGAAACCGATGAGGAGGATCGCGGTGACGTATCCGATGATCGTGAGCACCAGCTGACACACGGCCCTGCTGGTGTAGCCCAGGTAGAAGTTGTGGATACCGAGCGTACCGAGGAAGAAGGCCAGGACGGCGGCGACGACCTTGGACTTCTGGGTGCCGGCCGGGACGGGCGCACCGTAGGCCCCCACCGGCTGCATGGGCGCATTCTGCTGATACTGGGGGTACTGCTGGTAGGACGGCTGCTGGAAGCCCTGCTGGTACCCCTGCTGCTGGTAGGACGGCTGCTGCGGCTGCCGGTGTGTTTGAGAAGAATCCTCCGGGCGGCGCTCTCCCGAGCTTCCGAAGTCCGGGCTGTTGAAGGGGTTGCTCATCGGGTCTCCTTGATTCGTGCGTGCGCGGTGCCTGGCGTCGGCTGCCTGTGAGTACACGTAAACGTATCAGGTCGGAAAGGATCATTCGTCATGGTCGTCTCCCCACCGCGTCCCAGCCCCTGGGACGTCGGCCCGCTCCGCTACTCCAACCGCCCCAGGTCCCGCAACACCCCGCGCACGTGTTCCGCGGCATTGGGTCCCTCGTAGGCGCCCACGATCTCGTCCACCGGGCCGCAGGAGCGGATCTGCCCGTGGTCGACCCACAGTGCCGAGTCACACAGCTGCGCCAGGAACTCGTTGGAGTGTGAGGCGAACACCAGGATGCCGGACTTCTCGACCAGGGCCTGCAGCCGGATACGGGCCTTCTCCATGAAGGCGGCGTCCACCGCGCCGATGCCCTCGTCCAGCAGCAGGATCTCGGGTTCGATCGAGGTCACCACGCCCAGCGCCACGCGCACACGCATGCCGGTGGAGTAGGTGCGCAGCGGCATGGAGAGGTAGTCGCCGAGTTCGGTGAACTCGGCGATCTCGTCCATCTTCTTCTCCATGGACCTGCGGCTCTCGCCGAGGAAGAGTCCGCGGATGATGATGTTCTCGTAGCCGCTGATCTCCGGGTCCATGCCTACGCCGAGATCGAAGACGGGGGCGACGCGGCCCTGGACCAGTGCGGAGCCACGGGTGGGCTCGTAGATGCCGGACAGCAGGCGCAGCAGGGTGGACTTGCCGGCCCCGTTGTGGCCGACCAGGCCGATGCGGTCGCCTTCCTTGAGGTGCAGGTTGACGTCGCGCAGTGCCTCGACGACGACGGTGTTGTCGGAGTTACGTCCGATGGCGCCGCCGGCGGCACCGAGGAAGGCCTTCTTCAGCGAGCGGGACTTGGCGTCGAAGATGGGGAAGTCGACGCAGGCGTTGTAGGTGTCGATGGAAACCATGGTTGTTCTCCTTTAGACCCAGTAGCTCACGCGGGAGCGCCACTGGCGCATGAACATCATGGCGAACAGGGTGCCGAGCACGGTGAGGGCGCCGACGATGATCCACGAGTGCATCTCGACGGGCTCGTTGATCATCGGGCCACGCACCACGCTGAGGTAGTGGAACAGGGGGTTGATCTCGGCGATCCGGGCACGGTCGGCGACTGCGCCGCCCTGCTCCAGCAGGGTCTTCGTCGTCCACACGATCGGGGTCATGTAGAACAGCAGCTGCACCAGGGACTCCAGCAGCGGTGCGACGTCGCGGAAGCGGGTGGCGATGATGCCGAAGAACATCGACACCCACACGCCGTTGGCCACCAGCAGTGCCAGGCCCGGGACGGCGAGGAGGACCTCCCAGCCGACGGGGATCTGGAAGACGGCCAGCAGGATCACCCAGATGACCAGGTTGTGGCACAGGATGAGGAACTGCTTCCACACCAGCCGGTAGACGTGCACGCTCAGGGCGCTGGGGAGCTGCTTGATCAGGCCTTCGTTGGCGATGAACACCTGGGAGCCCTCGATGATGCACCCGGAGATGAAACTCCACATGATCAGGCCCACGGCGACGTGGGGCAGGAACTCCTTGAGGTCCATCTGGAAGAGCATGGAGTACAGCAGGCCCAGTGCCACGGCCATGACGCCGGTGGCGAGGGTGATCCACAGTGGCCCCAGGACGCTCCGTCGGTAGCGCTGCTTGATGTCCTGCCAGCCCAGGACGAGCCAGAGTTCGCGCTGGCCGAAGCCGCGCTTCAGGTCATCCCACGCGGCGCCGAGGGTCTGGGACGTCGAGGCTGGTGCACCACCGTCGGCAGGTGGGGCGACGAAGCGCTCGTACTGCGGTGTGGTGGCCACCGGCCGGGAGTTTTCTGTATCGGACACGGGGATACGGTACTCCGGAACTGCGTGGAGTGCGGTAATCAGCGCCGGTGCGGCTCATGTCCGTCGGCCGATGTAGTATCGGTGACGTTGACGGGACGGCGCGGTCGTTTCCTGAATTTTAGTATCGTGACCTGCGAAAATATTCTCAGGTCGCCACTGTGGTGAGACTCGGAAAGGGGCAGTCGGAAGTGTTCGACATCGCGAGAGTGCGAGGCCTCTATGAATCGCTGTCCGAGGGGTGGACCTACCTCAACGCAGGTCGTCGGGCGCAGGTGCCGGAGAAAGTCAGTTCGGCGGTGTCGAGGGCGTTCCGCGCATCCCCGCTGCAGGGGTCGGACGGTGGCGCCCGCGGCGACCACTACGTCTCCGCTGCACGCGAGGCGGTCGCCGATCTCGTCGGCGCGTCACCGGACTGCGTCGTCCTCGGGCCCAGCCGGGCGACCCTGCTGGGGATTCTCGCCACGGCCGTTCCCGCGAAGCTGCGCATGGGGCGCGAGGTCGTCCTCAGCCGGGTGGACGAGCCGTCCAACATCACCCCGTGGAAACTCGCCGCGGACCTCTACGGCGCGTCGGTGCGCTGGGCGGAGGCCGATCTGACCACCGGAGCGCTGCCGGCCTGGCAGTTCACCAGCCTCATCAGTCTCGACACCTCCATCGTCGCCGTCCCCGCGGCGAACGCCCACCTGGGCACGGTCACCGACGTCCGGGCGATCGCGGACATCATGCGGGCGAAGTCCCGTGCCTGGCTCGTGGTGGATGCGGGGGCCTACGCTCCGTACCGGACGATCGACATGGACGCGTGGGACGCCGACGTCGTCGCCCTGGACATGGGCCCGCTGGGCGGGCCGGAGGTCGGTGCCCTGGTCTTCCGGGACCCTGCGCTGCTCGCGGAACTGCATCTCGTCGAGCTGCGGCGTGGACGCCATGCCGTCCCGGACTCCCAGGAACTGACCGCACGGCGTGTCGCCGAGCTTGAACGGGACGGCAACGCCCCCGGCATGCTCGGTGGTGTCCCGGCGGCGGTGAACCACCTCGCCGGCCTGGACGAGCAGGCCACCGGCACCCGGCGGGAACGGCTCCAGGTCTCCCTGAAGTCCAGTGAGGACTATCTGGGCCGGCTGGCCGGGTACCTCGTGGACGGGCTCCGCGATCTGGAGAACGTCCACGTCGTCGGCGTGGACGGGGAGATCGACACGGAGCCCGAACACGACCACAACAGCTGGGGGAGTGCGCCGGAGACCCACGGGCGCCACTTCGGCCCGGTCGACCGGCTGCCCCGGGTCAGCTTCCTCGTGGAGGGCATCGAGTCCACCGTCGTCGGTGAACGACTGCTGAGCAACGGTGTCGTCGCGCAGACCGTGGGGCTGGAGGAGAGCGCCCTGTTCGACCAGATGGGTGTCGCCGAGATGGGCGGGGCGATCTGTGTCGCACTCGCCCCGCACAACACCTACTCGGACATCGACCACCTGGTCCGGGTCGTCGGCGGCATCGTCTAGCCGGTCACCTCGAAGATCGCCTTACCGGTGATCTCACCGTTGAGGAGGGACCGGTGGGCACCGGCGGCGTCCTGGATCGCGAAGACCCGGTCGACATGATGGGCGATCCGCCCGTCCTCCAGCATCGGCCACACGTTCTTCACGGTCTCGGTGACGATCCGGGCCTTGTCCTCCCGGTCCCGGTAGCGCAGCCCCGTGGCGGAGATGTTGCCGCGCTTGGCCAGCAGCTTGCCGATGTTCAGCTCTCCCTTGACCCCGCCCTGCATGCCGATGACCACCAGGTGGCCGTCCGGGGCGAGTGCAGACACGTTGCCGTCGAGGTACTTGGCGCCGATGATGTCGAGGATCACGTCCGCGCCGCCGAGTTCCTTGACGACCTTGACGAAGTCCTCCTCGCGGTAGTTGATCAGCACGTCTGCGCCGAAGCGGCGGCACACGTCCAACTTCTCCGAACTGCCTGCCGTCACCGCGACCCGCACCCCCAACGCGTGGGCCAGCTGGGTGGCGAAGATTCCTATACCCCCGCCGCCGCCGTGGATCAGGAGCGTGTCGCCCTCGCGGAGGTGAGCGGTCATCATCAGGTTCGACCAGACCGTGCAGGCGGCCTCGATGACGCTGGCGGTCTCGGAGAGCCCGAACCCGTCCGGCACCGGTGTGAGCTGGCCAGCGGGCACGATCGTGTACTCCGCGTACGCACCACCGGAAAGCAGGGCGCCGACCTCGTCACCCTCCCGGTACGGGGTGCCGTCCGGCCGGGCACAGCCGTTCGGGTCGACGATGACGCCGGCGGCTTCGAGGCCGAGGACCTCCGACACCCCCTTCGGCGGCGGATAGTGCCCCTGGGCCTGCAGCGTGTCGGCACGGTTGAGCCCCGCAGCGGCGACCTGGATCAGCACCTCACCGTCCTGCGGGGTCGGGACGTGCGTCTCCTGCCAGGACAGGGAGTGGGGGTCGTCGGGGTCAGTCTGGATGATGGCCTTCATGTTCCCGTTCATGGCCCCAGCCTAGCCATGCGGGAAGAAACGGGGGCAGGGGAGACGGAGGCGTACAGAACGGCGCACACAACGGCGCACAGAACGGCGCACAGAACGGGGTGGACGCCGGCAATAAGCGGACGGTGGGTTAGAATCACAGACGCGCTGAACGCACACCGATGCGTGCGGCACTGGAGACGTGGCAGAGCGGCCGAATGCACTGGTCTTGAAAACCAGCGACGAGCGATCGTCCAGGGGTTCAAATCCCCTCGTCTCCGCCATACGGAAGGTGGCGGTTCCTACGCCACGACATCCACGACGTCGCCGACCTGCAGGGTGGTGAAGAAGGCGACGGCGTCGTCGTGCAGCAGGTGGATACAGCCGTGGGAGAGCACGCCCGGGTCGCCTTCGTGGAAGGCGATGCCGATGTCGGAGGGGTAGGACGTTCCCGCCGAGAAGAACACCGAGAACGGCATCGGTGCGTCATAGGCGCTGGACCACCAGTCGGCGTCCTTCCTGGTGACGCGGGTCGTACCGGCGGGGGTCTCGTAGCCGGCGCGTCCGGTACTGGCAGGCACGGGGCCGCGGGTGACGGTGCCGGCGCCGTCCTGCAGCCAGGCGGTCTGGTCACCCAGGCTGATGCAGGCCTTCGCCTCCACCGCGCAGGGTGCGGTCCGGGGCTGAGGGGCGGAGGGCGGCTGGCCCGGCGCCTGATCCGGAGCCGGCGCGGTACCGTCGGGGAGCAGGTCATTCGCCCAGTCGGGCAGACTCACGTCGGCGCCCGGAATCGACCCAGGAATCGAGTTTGGAATGTCGGGCAGAGTCAGCGCGGGGGCGGCGTTCGCCGGCGAGGCGACGACGAGGGACAGAGCCGCGGAACCGGCGAACAGTGTCAGGGTTCGGCCGATGTTCTTCATCGGGACGCACCTCCAGAAGTAGTCAGTGTGACCCAGGTTACTCCGATGAGGCGCGGACGTTGCGCCGATTACGCCTCGGCGCGGCGGTGACGGTCGGAAATCCCAGGTCGCGATACCGGTCGGGCGTAATCGGTGACAGGAGGTCGATGCCGTAGCGGGGAAAGTACGCCTACTCCAGCACCGTGACCTGCTCGACGACCGGGAGCCGCATCGTTCCGCCGTCCGACCGGTCGATGACCAGCTCCGATCCCACCGAGGCGGACACCAGCCGAGACCAGGAGACCTTGTCGCGACGGACCTCGCGCCGGGTCACGTCGAAGACCCACAGCGCATGGTCCACCAGTACCGTCGTCCCCGCATGGTCGTCGCCTGCCAGTCGGAGCAGGTACGCATGCCCGTCCAATTCCGCGCGGTGGAGGCCGCTCAGGTCCGGGGCGTCCGCGATGGAATCCACCGTTGCCGCCAGTACGGTGATGCGGCTGACCAGTCCGAACCGGTGGACGATGCCCTCGGCGGAGAGGACGGTGAGGGGTTGGCCGACCGCGCAGCGTCGGATCCCGCCGTGCCGCCACACCGTCGGCTGGGGTGTGTCCGACCCTGATGCCGACCCCGATCCTGACGCCGGCCCCCGGCGGGCGGGGCGCACCGCCGCCCACCAGGGGTCCACGGTGACCCGGTAGGACGGCTGTTCGGTCTCGACGAGGTAGCGCCCCGGTGCGTCGGCGGTGAGTAGGGAGGGGCGTTCGGCCGTCAGGGCCGACAGGACGTCCATGACCTCCCCGTCGGTGGAGTTCCAGCCGATGCCCCGTGACTCCAGCACGCCGTAGAGCTGGGGGAGCGTCAGGTCGGGCTGGCTCTCCCAGGCCCGGGTGAGCGCGTCGAGGACGTGGGGGATTCTCAGAGGGTCTTTCACCCCTCTCATGGTAGTTACCCGTGTCCGGGTGGCGGTGCGCGCATTACAACTGGGTTGCGGCGCGGGGGAGGTGTACACAGCGGAGAAATCGCTATGTAATCCTCTCGTAACAAGCCTCCCACATATTGGGAATCGTGCGAGCAGACAATGGGAATGTGCAGCTGTATCGATATAAGCCCCAGTGACGGCTAAGATACAAAGACAACCACAGAACGAGACGGATCCCGAAACGGCGACAAAACGTGTCCTGTGTCACATGACGCCACCGGCACCAGCGGCTCTAAGCCTAGCCTAATTTTGTGCCACTTCCGCAGGACCGTATCAGTAGGGCAAAAGCACCCTACCGATGAAAGGCCACCACCCCTGGCCACGGAGAACCGCACTGCACGACCCGACGACCGGAGGATGACCACCCCGTGAACAACCAGCTGAAGAACTACCCGGCGCCCCAGGGGCTCTACCACCCGGCCCACGAACACGACGCCTGCGGTGTCGCCTTCGTCGCCGACATGCACGGCCGGGCCACCCACGACATCGTCGAGAAGGGCATCCAGGCCCTCGTCAACCTCGACCACCGCGGTGCCGCCGGGGCAGAGAAGAACACCGGCGACGGTGCGGGCATCCTCATGCAGGTCCCGGACCGTTTCTACCGCGAGGTGCTCGCGCAGCAGGGTATCGACCTGCCCGCCCCCGGTGCCTACGCGACCGGTATCGCCTTCCTCCCGGCCGCCCGGATGGCCGCGCTGGACGCGATGCGCGCCGTCGAGTCGATCATCAGCGAGGAGAAGCTCGACCTGATCGCCTGGCGCGAGGTCCCCGTCGACGACTCCGCGTTGGGTGCCATGGCCCGCGACGCCGAACCGATCTTCTACCAGCTGTTCATCTCCGGCCGGGACGCGGACGGCAACGAACTCTCCGGGATCGAGCTGGACCGCCGGGTCTGGTTCGTGCGCAAGCGCGCCGAGCGTGAACTCGGGTCGAAGGGCCCCGGTGAAGGTGCGGGGTCGGACACGGTCTACTTCCCGTCGTTGTCCTCGCGGACCATCGTGTTCAAGGGCATGCTCACCACCCCTCAGCTGCGTGACTTCTACCTCGACCTGCAGGACGACCGGGTGGAGTCGGCCCTGGCGATCGTCCACTCGCGTTTCTCCACGAACACCTTCCCCTCCTGGCCCCTGGCACACCCCTTCCGCCTGCTCGCGCACAACGGCGAGATCAACACGGTGCGCGGCAACGAGAACTGGATGCGTGCCCGCGAGTCCCAGATCCGTTCCGAGACCCTCGGTGACATCGAGCGCGTCCTGCCGGTCTGCGACCCCTCGGGATCGGACACGGGGCGGTTCGACGAGGCTCTGGAGCTGCTCCACCTCGCCGGCCGCTCGCTCCCGCACGCGGTGATGATGATGGTTCCCCAGGCCTGGGAGCGTAACCCCTCGGTCGACCCGGACGTGCGTGCCTTCTACGAGTACCACTCCTCCCTCATGGAGGCGTGGGACGGCCCGGCCGCCCTGGTGTTCACCGACGGCACCGTCGTCGGCTCCGTCCTGGACCGCAACGGTCTGCGTCCCGGGCGCATCTGGGTCACCAAGGACGGCCTGGTCATCGGGGGTTCCGAGGCGGGGCTGCTCCCGGTTCCCCCGGAGGACATCGTCCAGCGGCGCCGCATCGAACCCGGCCGCATGTTCCTCGTCGACACCGCCCAGGGGCGCATCATCCCCGACGACGAGATCAAGTCCCGCCTGGCGGACAAGCCCTACCGCGAGTGGGTCGACAACAACATCGTGCGCTTCGACGACCTGCCCCCGGTCGAGTACGAGGCGATGAGCCATGAGCGCGTCGTCCTGCGCCAGCGCGTCTTCGGCATGACCGAGGAGGACGTCGACGTCCTCATCCAGCCGCTCGCGGTCACCGGCGGTGAGCAGCTGGGCTCCATGGGCACCGACACTCCCATCGCGGCACTGTCGAACCGTCCCCGCATGCTCTTCGACTTCTTCGCCCAGCGTTTCGCCCAGGTCACCAACCCGCCGCTGGACTCCATCCGCGAGAAGATGGTGACCAGCATGTTCACCCAGCTGGGACGCCAGGTCGACGTCACCACCGAGGTACCCGAAGCCGCGCACCGCATCCACCTGGAGACGCCGGTCCTGCTGAACTCCACGCTGGCCACCCTGCGCCAGGCCGGGGAACATGAAGGCTTCGAGGACTTCCGCTCCGCGGTGGTCTCCGGGCTCTACCCGGTCGCCCACGGCGGCCGCGGGATGCGCCAGGCGATCGAGCGCATCCGGCGCGAGACGTCGCGGGCCATCGAGGACGGCGCGACGCTGATCATCCTGTCCGACCGCGAGTCCGACGAGCGTATGGCGCCGATCCCGTCCCTGCTGCTCACCAGCGCGGTGCACCAGCACCTCGTCGACGAACGCACCCGGACCCGTGCCTCGCTGATCATCGAGTCCGGTGACGCCCGCGAGGTCCACCACCTCGCCATGCTGCTGACCTTCGGTGCGGACGCGGTCAACCCCTACATGGCCTTCGAGACCATCGACGAGCTGTACAAGCGGGGCCAGCTGGAGAACCTCACCACCGACGAGGGCTGCCAGAACTTCATCGACGGCGCCTCCGCCAGCGTGCAGAAGATCATGTCGAAGATGGGCATCGCGACCGTCGCGTCCTACCGCGGCGCACAGCTGGCCGACGTCACCGGCCTGCACCAGAACCTGCTCGACGACTACTTCACCGGCTGCCTCAGCCCGATCTCCGGGATCGGGCTCGACGAGCTCGCCGCCGACGTCGCCGTGCGGCATCGCTTCGCCTTCCTCCCCCGGCCCGAGGAGGCCGCCCACCGCGAGCTCGAGATCGGCGGCGAGTACAAGTGGCGCCGCGAGGGCGAGTACCACCTGTTCAACCCGGAGACCGTGTTCAAGCTGCAGCACGCCACCCGCACCGGCCAGTACCGCATCTTCAAGGAGTACTCCGACAAGGTCGACAACCAGTCGAAGCGGCTGGCCACCCTGCGCGGACTGTTCGAGATGCACAGTGACCGTCCGTCGATCCCCGTCGACGAGGTCGAGCCCGTCTCCGCGATCGTCAAGCGCTTCTCCACCGGTGCGATGAGCTACGGCTCGATCTCCGCCGAGGCCCACGAGACCCTGGCCATCGCCATGAACCGGCTCAAGGGCATGTCGAACTCCGGCGAGGGCGGGGAGGACCCCGACCGCTTCGAACCGGAGGCGGACGGCACCTGGCGCCGCTCGGCGATCAAACAGGTCGCGTCCGGACGTTTCGGCGTGACCAGCCACTACCTCAACAACTGCACCGACATCCAGATCAAGATGGCGCAGGGCGCCAAGCCCGGTGAGGGCGGCCAGCTGCCCCCGCACAAGGTCTACCCCTGGATCGCCGAGGTCCGTGTGACCACGCCCGGTGTCGGTCTGATCTCCCCGCCCCCTCACCACGACATCTACTCCATCGAGGATCTCGCCCAGCTGATCCACGACCTGAAGAACGCGAACCCGGACGCGCGCATCCACGTCAAGCTCGTCGCCGAGCAGGGCGTGGGCACCGTCGCCGCCGGCGTCTCGAAGGCCCACGCCGACGTCGTCCTGATCTCCGGGCACGACGGAGGCACCGGCGCGTCCCCGCTGAACTCGCTGAAGCACGCCGGCGGCCCCTGGGAGCTCGGACTGGCAGAGACCCAGCAGACCCTGCTGATGAACGGTCTGCGCGACCGCATCACCGTGCAGTGCGACGGCCAGATGAAGACCGGACGCGACGTCATGGTCGCCGCCCTGCTCGGCGCCGAGGAGTTCGGTTTCGCGACCGCTCCGCTGGTCGTCGAGGGCTGCATCATGATGCGTGTCTGCCACCTGGACACCTGCCCGGTGGGCGTGGCGACCCAGAACCCGGACCTGCGCAAGAAGTTCACCGGCCAGGCCGAGCACGTCGTCAACTTCTTCACCTTCATCGCGCAGGAGGTCCGCGAGTACCTCGCCGAACTCGGTTTCCGCACCCTCGAGGAGGCCGTCGGCCACTCCGAGTGCCTGCGGGCCGGCGCGGTCGACCCCGGGCACAAGACCGCCGGGTCGCTCGACCTCTCGCCGATCTTCGCCCGTCCCGACAGCCCGTTCATGCACCAGGACCTGTACAAGACCAAGGACCAGGACCACAGCCTGGACGCCGCACTGGACAACCGCATCCGCGAGGACGCCGAGGAGACCATCCGTCGCGCGGCCGCCGGCGAAGGCACCACCATCGAGCTGAACTACCCGATCACCAACGTCAACCGGTCGGTCGGCACGATGACGGGCTCGCTGATCAGCCGTGTCGCCGGGCGCGACGGTCTGCCCGAGGGCACCGTGAACCTCACGTTCACCGGTTCCGCCGGCAACTCCTTCGGCGCCTTCGTCCCCAAGGGCATGACCCTGACCCTCGTCGGCGACGCCAACGACTACGTCGCCAAGGGGCTCTCCGGCGGTACGATCGCCATCCGCCCGCACGACCGTGACGGCGCGGTCGGTGAGCACCAGACCATCGCCGGCAACGTCCTGGGCTTCGGCGGTGTCTCCGGCGAGATGTTCATCCGCGGTGCCGTCGGCGAACGCTTCTGCGTGCGCAACTCCGGCGTCACCGCCGTGGTCGAGGGCATGGGCAACCACGGCTGCGAGTACATGACCGGCGGACGCGTGATCAACCTCGGCCCCGTCGGCGAGAACTTCGGCGCCGGCATGTCCGGCGGCATCGCCTACCTCATGGACGACGGCTCCGGCGTCGAGGGCATGGCCAAGCGCATCAACCCCGGCCTCGTCGACGTCGAGGAGGTCACCGAGGACGAGCTGGACTGGCTCGTCGACACCATCGGGCGCCACCGGCGCCTCACCGGATCCACCGTGGACGTGGACCCCCGGTCACTGGTCAAGGTCATGCCGCGTGACTACCGGCGCGTCCTGCAGACCATCGAACAGGCCCGCGAGGCGGGACTCGACGCGGACGGCATCGCCGCCGCCATCATGGAGGGAGTCAAGTAATGGCTGATCCGCACGGATTCATGAAGTACCCCCGCGAGGAAGCGGCCCACCGCCCCGTCCCGCTGCGTCTGCTCGACTGGAAGGAGGTCTACGAACCCTTCTCCGACTCGAAGGTGCAGACCCAGGCCTCCCGCTGCATGGACTGCGGCATCCCGTTCTGCCACGACGGTTGTCCGTTGGGCAACATCATCCCCGAGTGGAACGACCTCGTCCGCCAGGGGCAGTGGAAGGAGGCGTACGACCGTCTGCACGCCACCAACAACTTCCCCGAGTTCACCGGGCGCATCTGCCCCGCCCCCTGTGAGGGCGCCTGCGTGCTCGGCATCGAGGGGATCGGCGGTGGTGCCGGCGTCGGTGACCCGGTGGCGATCAAGACCGTCGAACTGCAGATCGTCGAGCACGCCTTCCAGGAAGGCTGGGTCCGCCCGGTGAAGGCCAGCTTCTCCACCGGCCAGTCCGTCGCCGTCGTCGGCTCCGGGCCCGCCGGCCTGGCCGCCGCCCAGCAGCTCACCCGCGCCGGCCACGACGTCACCGTCTTCGAACGTGACGACCGGATCGGCGGCCTGCTCCGCTACGGCGTGCCGGACTACAAGCTCGAGAACCGCTGGATCGACCGCCGTCTGGCCCAGATGGAGGCCGAAGGCACCACGTTCCGCACCAACATCTCCCCGTCCGCGTCGGACCTCGCCGGGTTCGACGCCGTCGTGCTGGCCGTCGGCGCGACCGTCCCCCGGGACGTCTCCCTCCCGGGCCGTGACCTGGACGGTGTCCACCAGGCCATGGACTATCTCCCGATGGCCAACCGCGTCGTCGCCGGTGACATCGACACCCCTCAGATCGACGCGAAAGGCAAGAACGTCGTCATCATCGGCGGCGGTGACACCGGCACCGACTGCTTCGGCACCGCCCTGCGCCAGGGTGCGGCGTCCGTCCGCCAGTTCGACTACAACCCCGCGCCGGACCCCTACCGCACCGAGGACAACCCCTGGCCGGTGTGGCCCAAGATCTGGCGTGTGGCGTCGGCCCACGAGGAGGGTGAGTACCGCATCAGCGGCAACGAGTCCGCCGACGAGATCGTCGCCCTCGGCCTCGCCGAGCGTGAGGTCGGCACCACGCTGGGCCACCGTGACCACCGCATCAACACCGTGGAGCTCACCGGGGCTGACGGCCGGGTCACCGGCCTGCGTGCGGCGACCTGCGAGCGCACCCCGGAAGGTACCGTCAACCTGCCCGGAACCGAGGTCGACATGGACGCCGACCTCGTCCTGCTCGCCGTCGGCTTCTCCTCCGTCGACACCGAGGGCATCGTCTCCGAACTCGGTCTCCCGGTCGACGGGCGTGGACGCCTCAAGCGCGACGACGACTACCGCACCTGGTGGGCCGAGTCCTCGACCGTACGGGACACCGGGTTCGACGCCCCGGTGTTCGCCACCGGCGACGCCGGCCGTGGCGCCTCACTGATCGTGTGGGCGATCTCCGAGGGGCGCGCCTGCGCGGCCGCCGTCGACCGTGCCCTGATGGGTGAGAGCGCCCTGCCGAGGCCCGTCGCGCCGTCGGACATGCCGTTGAGCGTGTGAGTGGCCGGGTGACTGTACGGGGAGAGTACATTGAAGCCCCATGACCGGCGGCGCTCTCCTCAGTATCCTTGTCGCGTGGCTGCTCGCCATCGCCTCGCCTGGCCCGGACCTGGTGCAGATCCTGCGGCTCGGTGCCGTCCGACGTAACGGTGTCGCCTGCGCCCTCGGCATCATGGGCGGCAACACCCTGTGGATCGTCGCCAGCATGGTCGGTCTCTCCGCGCTCATCGACGCCGTCCCCTGGGTCCTCACCGCGCTGTTCCTGGTCGGTGGCGGCTTCCTGGCGTGGATGGGCCAGTCGGCCCTGCGCGGCGGTCTCGCGGAACGACGCTCCGCCGGGACGACTGTGCCGACGACGCCGACCACCACCGCCGAGCGGGTCTCCACCCTCGGTGCCTGGCGCCTCGGCCTGATGACGAACCTGGCGAACCCGAAGGCGCTGGTGTTCTTCGGCGCGGTGTTCGCCGGCTTCGTCCCACCGGACACCGGATGGGGCGCGCGTCTGCTCATCCTCGCGGTCATGCTGGTCACCGGGATCGCCTGGTTCGTGGCTGTGGCAGTGATGGTCTCCGTGCCCGCCCTGTCCCGCCGACTGCAGGCTGCGGGCCCGTGGATCGACATCGTCGCCGGGGTGGTGTTCCTGGTCCTCGGTGTGATCCTGGTGGGGGAGGGACTGCTGGAGTTGTGACGCCGTCAGGTGTCCGTCGACTCCGCTTCCGGATCGCGGCTCAGTCGTTTCCCGGCTCCGGCATCTGACAAGGAGAAGACGACGTCTGACAGCGCTCCTGCGAGGAACAGCGGTATACCGACCTTCAGCAGTGTCGGCACCAGGTCAGTGTCCTTCATCGTCGAGTAGATGGTCAGGACAACGGTGATGAGGGCAATCGATACGGTGCATCTGAGCGCAAGGTTCCTTCGTACCGTCATCGATCCACGGTAACTCTGTGGCTCCGCTACCGTCGATGCCTCTGCCACAGGCGTCGGATACCGGGGAAGTCTCCGTGTCGGATTGTCGCCCTTCTGGGCAGGGCACAGGGCTGCAACCCTGCCTGGGAGGGCGACAATCCGACAACGGGGAGGACCATAAGCCAGTCTGGCCACTCCTCCTCGGCGACTAATATCGGGATGCCCGGGCCTGGGACTTCCCTGTCAACCCGCAGAGTCGTAGGATGGTCGGCATGCCTGAGCGAGAAGAGCACAAGGTACCGGCGCAGGATGTCCCCGTGCGCGGGGACGACATCCGACTGGGCCAGTTCATCAAACTGGCGAACCTGGTCGACTCCGGCGGTGCGGCCAAAGAGGCCGTCGCCGACGGTCGGGTGACGGTCAACGGCGAGATCGACACCCGTCGCGGCCGACACCTGCGTTCCGGGGACGAGGTGGTCGTTCTTGACGGGACCGGCCCCGACGCGTTCCCGGCCGCCGCTGCACGGGTCGTCACCGCAAGTGACGACACCGGTGACGGTGACGATGACGACTACTTCGACGAAGCAACTGCCGACGACGATTTCGACCCCGACAAGTGGAGGAACCTCTGATGCCCGCTCTCGTAGCGGAGCCAGGAATGCCGATCTGGATCGACCTGGCTACCACCGACCTGGAGAAGGCGAAGACCTTCTACACCGAGCTCCTCCACTGGGAGTTCGACACGCAGTGCGACGGTTATCTCGTCGCCAAGAAGAACGGGATGCCGGTCGCTGGACTCGGTGAGGTGCCCGACGACAAGTCGTCGCTGTGGGGCATGCTGCTCTACGCGCCCGACATCGACCATGTCCATGAGGAGGCCGTGAAGGCCGGGGCGACGAGCATCCTGTCCCCGCGGGACGTGGGACGCCGCGGTCGTATGTCCGTCATCGTCGACCCGTCCGGCGCGACGGTGGGGCTGAAGCAGCCGTCCGGTGACGAGCCGTTCTTCGCCGCCGGCGAGCCCGGCACCCCGGTGTGGCACGAACTTCTGGTCGGTGAGGAGTTCGACGCGACGCTGAAGTTCTACCACGACCTCGCCGGGTGGGACATCCGTCAGCACAGCGACACCGACAAGTTCCGCTACGCCACCGGCGAGTACAACGGTGCGCCGCTGTGCGGGATGTGGGACACCAGCGAGCTGGACGAGAATCCGTCGATGTGGACGCTCTACCTCGGTTGTGTCGACGTGGACGCTGCCGCGAAGAAGGTCAAGAAGCTCGGCGGCAAGCTGGTCCGTGCGCCGTGGAACTCGGAGCTGGGTCGGCTGTGCACGCTGGTCGACCCGACGGGAGCACTGGTGAACCTCTGCGAGATTGCCGAGCCGACGCCGGAGAGCCTCGAGGACATCCACGAACCCGACATCATGGCCCCGGGTGCGCCGCAGCCCTGATCTGACGTTGCTGCGGACGGGATGTCGCCGATTACGTCGCGATGCGAAGAAGCCCTGATCTGGACTTGAAAGAGTCCAGTTCAGGGCGTTTTCTTCTGCTGTTCCTCCGTGAAGCGGCGTAATCCGCGACGTCCGCGCGGTGACACGAGCGACTGTAGGCGCAGAGCCCCTACAACTGCGCGGCGAGCAGCGGGGCTGCTCCGACGGGGTCGATCCCGGCGTCGTCGAGGGCCTGCAGGGCAGCCTGTGGATCGGACGCGAGGCGGGCCGCGGTCTCCCGGTCCACTCCCATGCGCTCGGCCGCGGCGACCGTGGCCGCCGGATCCGCGGCGAGGGCGTTCGCGGTCTCGGGATCGACTCCGGCGCCCTCCAGTGCGACGCGCAGGGCTTCGGGGTCGGCGTCCACGGCCGGAGCGTCCTGTGCCGGAGCATCGGCGGGGGCACCCTCCGGTGCATCGGCGGGGGCACCCTCCGGTGCGTCGGCAGCGGGCTGCGACTTCACCTGCGCGAGCAGGGCGTCGGTGTCGACGGTACCGTTGGCCACCTGGGCGGCGTAGTCGGTGGCGCCGAAGGCGGTCAGCAGTCGCAGGATGCTGTCGAGGGAGACGTCACCGCCGCCGATGAGTCCGGCGAGCTGTGAGATGTCGACGCCACCGGCCGGGGTGCCCTGTTCGTCGACGAGTGAGCCGACGAGGTCACCGACCTGGTTGGCGATGTCGCCCCCGTCCGCACCGAGGCCGAGTGCGCCCAGTACCAGCGCGGCGACGGCGGCGATCGGCATGGTCTGCCCGGCGTCCCGGGCCTCGATGCCGGAGGAGGCGAGGACGGAGCCCAGTGCCTCGCCGAGCCCGGATTCCTGCGCGGCGGCCAGCACGGCGTCCGGGCCGACGGCCCCGCCGACCAGGCCGAGCAGGGCGACCAGCAGGTCGGTGCTCAGGGGCTGGTCGAGGCCGGGTTCTCCACCGGCTGCCTGCTGGTGCTCGGTGTCGTTGGCCTGTTCTGCCTGGCCGAGGGCGGCGTCGGTGATCGGCTTGAGGGCGTCGACGATGTTGCCGGCCGCACTGCCGTCCGACGGGGCGCCGGTCAGCGCCTGGAGCTGCTCGTCGGTGCCGTAGTAGGTGTTGAGGTCGACGTTGGTGTAGATGCCGTCGACCTGGCCCTCCGCAGAGTACTGCCAGAAGGTGACCTCGTTCCAGCCGCCGGGGATCTCGTTCGGCAGGGTGGGGTTGTAGTAGGCCAGCCACAGCGGGTACTCGGAGAACTCCGTGGTGTTGCCCATGTCGTTGAGCCAGAAGTTCTGGTACGTGTAGATGATCGGGTCGCGGCCGGTCTGGATCTTGATCTCGTCGATCCAGTCACGTACCCAGTTCTGCAGTTCCTCGGGGCCGAGTCCGCCGGACTCCTCGAGGTCGAGGGTCGGGGGCAGGGAGGGCTGGACGCCGGTGGCGAGGGTCGCCGCGTAGTGCTGGGCCTCGGAGCGCGGGTCGGTGAGTCCCGGCTTGGCGTAGTGGTAGCTTCCCGGTGTCACCCCGGCGGCCGAGGCCTTGGCCGAGTCGGAGGTGAAGTAGGGGTTGACGTAGCCGGTACCTTCGCTGGCCTTGATGAAGGCGAAGCTCTGGCCGGAGGCGGCGACGCTCTGCCAGTCGATGGCGGAGCCACCGGGGTGCTGGTGGCTCGCCACGTCGACGCCGTCGAGTGCCCAGGTGGGCACGGGCAGGACGTCGGTGGCGACCAGTGCGGCGACCGTTGCGGCTGAACCGAAGAGGGTCACTGCGGTGAGTCGGGCGGGGACGGTGGTGCGCGCGGAGCGACGCCAGGGGAGAGACAGCATGCGCCACACGATACACACTATTCACAACAATCACACGAGTAACACGCGCACCGCGTGTCGCTGTTTTCCTGCGCGGACGGTTCCGGCGACTCCGGTGATGACGGTGGAAAAGTCTGTCCCCGTGCCGTCTGAGCGCTCTCAGGACGACACGGGGACAGACATTTCCGCCTGGATGACGGGACGAGCGGGGACGACCTACAGGTTGGCGGCGAGGACGTTGGCGGCCCAGGCCGGGTTGACTCCGGCGGCGCGTGCCATGGCCAGGGCCTGCTCCGGGTTGTTGGCGGCCCAGACTGCGGTCGCACGCGGCACACCGAGCCGCTCACCTGCGGCGATGGTGGCTTCCGGGTTGGCCAGGAGGCGGGCGACGACGGCCGGGTTCACTCCGGCGGCCGTGGCGACCGCGGCGGTGCGTCCCGGGTTGCTGATGGCTCCCTTCTCCCCGGCCTGGCCGGTGGAGGGAGCGGACGGGGTGGCGGGCAGTGTGAGGCTGCCGGACGGCACCGACGACGAGGTTGTGACGGCACCGGCGGAGGGGGCGGCGACCGCGGTGAGGACTCCTGCGGACAGGGCGATCGTGGCTGCTGCGGCGCCGAGACGACGCCGACGACGGGACAGGTTCTTACTGGAGAGAATGGTCATGCTGCCGATGATAGCCGGTGTGGCGTCCGGCACAACCGGTGCCGGTGACCTTCCTGCTCAGCGCGGAAACTGCGGCGCCTGCGGAGGGGCCACAGGAATCCGCTGGTAGATGGAGACCGCAGGGTAGAGGCCGGCGGCCGCGAGGGTCCGGGCCTCTTTCGTCGAGATCACGATCGAGGTCACCAGCAGCACTGCGCCGACGGTCCAGAAGAAGACCAGGTTGACCACCGAGGCCACGACGGAGTCGAGCTGCAGATTCCATCCGGCGTGGACGAGGAACCCTGCCGTGCCGGCGCCGAGCACCCAGGCCAGACGTCTCTGCCACGTCAGACCGGCGGAGTAGACGGCCATGCCGATGCCGAAGCCCACCAGCCCGGTGCATATGCCGTGCAGCAACGGTCCGGCGACCAGGCGGAACAGCCACATACCGGACACCCCGGCCAGGTCGGAGTGCGGGTCGTAGATGCTGAACATCACGGCGTAGCCGATGTTCTCGAAGGCCTCGAACCCGATACCGACGAGCATGCCGGCGACGAGCCCGTGCCAGGGCCGGTTCCACCAGGCGCGCCCCACGTGGAGCAGCAGCCAGACGCCGAGACCCTTGGCGAGCTCCTCGGGGTACGCACCGCCGAGGGAGAGCGCGAACTCGTCGAGGTTCCAGCTGTAGGACAGGTCGATGAGTCTCTCGCTGACGGTGAAGGCACCGAGAAGGAACGCCCCGGTCATGCCCCACAGCACGGCGGCCCCGGCGAGCAACCACGGTGTCCCCCGGTAGATCAGCAGCCGCGACAGCAGGAACCACGTCACCGCGATGAAGACCAGGGCGTAGCCCATGGCGAGGGCGACAGGTCCGGGACCGGGGAAGAACACCAGCACGGCCGGGAAGATGGCGGAGGCGGCGAGTCCGACCAACGTGAGGATGAGGAGGGACCACCCGAAGACGTCCCAGGTCGGACGTAGCGCGGGACGCTGTGCCCGCGGATGGGCGTCATGGAAGGCGCGTGGCACGTCGAGCACCCGCCACCCTGCCTGCCGACCAGACTCTAGACCGGGCCGGGGCTCCGGCTGCGGACCACGGTGACTATTCTGCACGGACGGCTCCCACGAGTCGGTTGGCGGCGAACTCCACGGTGTCGGGGTTCGCGCCGGTGACGGCGACGGTGTACAACACACCGTCCGGACCGTCCATCAGGAACGACGCGGCGACGGCGTAGCGGTCGCCGGAGCTGCCGCCGTACTGGACAGGGCGCGTGTCCGCCGGTGTCCCGGGTTCGCGCATCTCAGGAAGGTCAGGCAGATCGTCCAGCAGTCCGTCGGACCCGGTGGAGGACGGCGCCGCCAGTTCGAGCACCGGCGTGGTCCACAGCTCCGTGGTCTGCCTGGCGAGCGTCGGGTGGAGGACGCCGCGGGTGTCGGCCGGGTCAGCCGGGTCGGTGCGGTCGAGGGGGACGTCGGACATGTCGGACATCATGATCGCCCGCAGGGAGCGGCGCGCGGCCGTGGCCGCACCCTCACCGGCGGACACCCCCGCCATCGACGCGATCTCCAGGTCGACGAACTCATTCAGCGACCCCGACCCGTACCCCGACCCGTACCCTGATCCGGACCCCGATCCGGCGGCGAGTCCGAACGCTCCGTAGCACTCGGCCTCCAACGTCCCCGGGAGGAACGTTTCGCCGAGAGCCGTGCACTGCCGGTCCAGGCCCGCAAGGTTGAGCGGGCTGGAGGCCCAGGCGGTGAGACTGTCGGCGCCAGCCTCGTTGAGCAGGTACGGTTCCTCGTCCTCGGCGTCGTTCATGGGGATGGCGAGCGGCGCGACAAGGATCACCAGGGCGACCCCCATCAGGAGGAACCACCGCGCGGTGCGGTGCCCGCCGACCGCGGCCGGACGGTAGAGACCGTCCGGGTCGGCGTTCGGCGGCTGGGACGGTGGCTGGGACGGTGGCTGGGACGGCAGCCCTGCCAGTCGGGGTGTGCGGGTCGGACGTCCCCACCCGTCCGCCCCCGGATCCGGGGTGATCGGTGCTACCGGCATTCCCGGGACGTTACCAGATCACCAGATGGTCACCCGCCGGTCCTCGGGAAGCCACATGCCGTCGTCGGACGAGACGTCGAAGGCCTCGTAGAACTCGGCGACGTTCGACGCGACGACGTTGCAGCGGAACTCGCCGGGGGAGTGCGGGTCGATCGCGACGTACTGGGCCGCCATCTGCGGGCGGATCGCGGTGCGCCACACCGTCGCCCACCGCAGGAAGAACCGCTGCAGGACGGTGAACTCGGCGTCGTCCCCTGTGCCGTCGACCCCGTCGATCCCCTCCACCGGTGCGGTCGGTGCAGTGTCCACGGTCTCGCCACGGTCGGCGAGCCACTTCTTCAGCGCGACGACGGCGATACCGAGACCACCGAGGTCACCGATGTTCTCGCCGAGGGTGAAGGACCCGTTGACCTTGTGGTCGGTCTGGCCGCGCTGGGCCAGGCCGGTCGGCACCAGGCCGTCGTACTGGGTGACCAGCTTGTCGGTGAGCGCGGTGAATGCGGCACGGTCATCCTCGGTCCACCAGGAGTTGAGGTTGCCGTCGCCGTCGAACTTGGAGCCCTGGTCGTCGAAACCGTGGCCGATCTCGTGCCCGATGACCGCGCCGATCGCACCGAAATTGCCGGCCATGTCGGCCTCCGGGTCGAAGAAGGGGGGACGCAGGATCGCCGCGGGGAAGGTGATGTCGTTGCGCACCGGATTGTAGAAGGCGTTCACGGTCTGCGGCGTGGTGAACCACAGGTCGCCGTCGCTGGGCTTACCGAGCTTGGCGACCTCGAACTCGTGGTTGAAGTCGGACGCGGCCCGGTAGTTGGCCAGCAGGTTCTCACCGTGGTGGGCGTCGTCGCCGAACTCCAGGCCGGAGAAGTCTCGCCAGACATCGGGATAGCCGATCCGTGCCCGGAAGGTCCCCAGTTTCTCCAGGGCGCGTTCCCGCGTCGCCGGCGTCATCCACGACAGCTCGCTGATCCGGTCCCGGTAGGCGGCGAGCAGGTAGTCCACGAGTTCCAGCATCAGCTTCTTGTACTCGGGCGGGAAGTGCTCGGCCACGAACTCCTGACCGACCTCCTCGCCGACGGCACCCTCGACCATCATCACCGCGCGCTTCCACCGGTCGCGCTGCTCGGTGGATCCGGACAGCGTGCGACCGTAGAAGTCGAAGTTGGCCTCGGAGAACGCCCGCGGCAGTTTGCCGGCACGGCCGGTGAGCACCCGCCAGTACGCCCAGAGCTTCCACTCGTCAAGGTCGTACCCGCCGCGTCCGTTCTCCGCGCCGGGCACCATCGACGCGACGTGGTCCAGGTAGGACGGCTGGCTCACGATGACCTGCGGTGCCACCGCAGGGGTGATCCCCACGCCGTCCAACCAGGCGGCGAAGGGGAAGTCGGACGGCAGGTCGTCCTGCGCGGTGGGGTTGTGGGTCTTCTCGGCGTCGCGGGAGGCGACGGTGTCCCAGTGTCCCTTGGCCAGGGCGGTCTCGAACTCCATGAGCGCATCGGCGGCGGTCGCGGCGTCCACCTCCGCGAAACGACCCGGCCGGGGCTGCTCCCCGCTGTCCTCGACGAGAGTCAGGAAGCGTTCGATGAAGGCCCGGTACTCCGTGCGGATCTCCGCGTGCTGGTCCTCGCGGTAGTAGGCCTCGTCCGGTAGGCCGAGACCCGTCTGGACCAGGTAGGCGACCTCGTCGCCGCTGCCGCCGGCGTCCTTCTCCGTCCAGAAGCCGACCGCGCCGCCGACACCGTGCCGGTCCAGCTGCGCCAGCGCAGCGACCAGGGCGTCCAGGTCTCCGGCGTCGCGCACCGGGTCGAGGTCCGGGGAGAGGACGGAGAGCCCCGCCTGCTCGATGCCGTGGTCCCCGTCGTCGTCCATGTAGGAGCGGAACAACGCGCCGATACGTGTCGACGGGTCGGCCGCCTCCACGATGGCCTTGACATCCAGTTCAGCACGGTCTCGCAGTTCATGGAACTTGCCGTCGACCGCGCGGTCGGCGGGGATTTCGTGGGACCCCAGCCACGTGCCGCTCACGTAGCGGTAGAGGTCGTCCGCCGCGGCGGGGACGGCACCGGGGGAGTGCTCGGTGATGTTGTCGGGGATTGTCGTGTCAGTCGTGTCAGCCATGGCCACCACTGTAGGCATCCGTCAGCGGAGGTGCGGGTGGAAGTCCCATGCCGCAGCCCGCACCCTCAGAAAATAGTTCTAGCCCCGTGCACGCATCCGGGGAGAATATGTGCACGGGGCTAGAACTATTTCCATCGCCGCGTTGGCGTTACCGGGTGTACGGCCCTCAGCTCAGGCGCATCGGCCCCGGTGACCACAGGCCGGACCGGTTCTCGGTCTCGATGTCGAGCTCGACCGTCTTCGGCTCCTCACCGGTACTGGAGGCGAACGGGGTCAGCTTGGTGACCACTCCCCAGTCACGCTGCCAGTCGTTGTCGAGGTAGGTGGACATCTCCGTACCGTGGGTGACCATCTGGGTCAGCCCGCCGGCACCGCCCCCGTAGTAGTCCATCACCGGTGCGTGCGCCTTCTTCGCGTCGTGTTCGGGGGAGATCTGGTACTCCGGAACCTCGGCGACGCCGGCGTAGTGGCTGAACGGACGCTGCGACGGGAACTGCAGCGGGACGGACCAGTCGAGCAGCGTCGGTGCGTCGCCGATGACGTCGTCCAGCGGCGTCAGAGTGGGCACGCGGGGCGGGGTGAAGGCCAGCCACTGGTCCGGGGTGACGTTCATGTCGGCGGCGTGGATGCGCACGACGTCGGCGTCCTCCGGGATCTCGTCCATCGGGAAACGCAGGTTGCGCCACTGCGGTGCGGTGCCGATGTCCAGCGGCTCCAGCTCTCCCATGACCTCGAAGTCGTCGGAGCTGGAACCCGAGCCGGAACCCGAGCCGGTGCTGCGTCCGTACTGCAGCTTCAGCTCCTGGCCGTACTGGCGCACGCCGTTCATGTCGAGGTGGGAGACCTCGCCGGCGGCGGAGATGACCAGCAGCGGGGAGTCGTCGCTGCGCTCGGGCAGGGTGTACCACGACGTCGTGGTCTCGGCCTGCAGCTGCAGGCCGTCGGTGTAGGAACCGATGACCGGGACCTGGGTGCGGTCGATGTTGAACGGCAGCTGGGCGTAGGAGCCGTTGGCCCCCTCCCGGGCACTGAGTCCGCCGCCGGGGCCGGTGTCGGTGATGTCCTCGTCCTCGCCGGAGCCGAAGGCGTTGGTGTCCACGGCGGAGGTCTGCGGGGAGGACCCGGAGTCCGAGCTGTCGGAACTCTCCTGGATACGGTTGGGGATGTTGTTCTCCCCGAAGCCGCGGGAGCCGTCACTGACCAGCGAATCGGCGAAGTCGGTGCCGTCGGCGGTCTCGAGGAAGGACTCGTTGGTGTCGGATTCCACGAGGGCGTCACCGGCCATGCCGCTGGTGTTGCCGACGAGGGACGTCAGGTTTCCCTTGCCGACGGAGTAGGCCGGCCACTGGGAGATGAAGCCCTTGCCGAGCGACGCCAGGTTGAACACGACGACGATGGCGGTGAGCACGGCGATCGGAGCGGCGGCGACGCCGGTGAACCGCTGCGCCTGGGCGGCCTCCCGACGGTCGATCTCCTTGAGCTCGGCGTCGGTGGTGGCGTTGGCCTCACGGATGTCGTTGAGGAAGCCGATGACCACGCCGATGAACATCACGATGACGGCGAGCACCATCATTCCGGTGGATATCTCGAAGCCGGCGAGCTGGATGGGCTTGTCGTACCAGGGCACGCCGAAGCTGGAGATGTACCACCAGCCGTTGGTGCCGGCCAGGGTGAAGGCGAACAGCAGCAGGCACGCACCGAGGAAGACGATGCGGTTACGCGCCGAGCGCATGGCCATGGTCGAGGCGGCGACCGCGGCCAGTGCGGCGAGTCCGGCGGCGATACCGGCGTAGACACCGAAGTGGTGGGTCCACTTGGTGGGGGTGAAGGTCATGAAGAACATGGTGCCGACGACCACCAGCGTCATGCGCAGCGCCGGACCGTGGGCGGTGCCGGGGACGCGGCGGTTGCGCAGCATCGAGGCGACGACCACGGCCAGGCACAGCAGCATCATCAGCACGGAGAACCGGCGGGGGAAGGACCCGTCGACGGTCTGCTTCAGCAGCTCGGTGTAGCGCTGCGGCTCCTCGTACCACGACAGGGACGGGCCGACGGGGCCGCGCACGCCGATGGACTCCATGACGGTGCTCAGCGTCTGGTCGCCGAAGACGCAGATGAGCACGGCGGTGCCCGCGGCGAAGAACGGCATGATCTGGGCGACGACGGCGCCGGTGACCTTCTTCTTCGAGCTGCCCCGTCCGGCGTTGAGCAGGGGCAGGCGTCGGATGACGATCCGGACCAGACCGGACAGCGCGACGAGGATCGAGGCGACGGCCATGAGGCCGGTGGGGCCGGCGGCGAGCGACAGGGAGGCGACGATGACGCCGATCGCGGCCGGCAGCAACCGGCCGGTGGCGATCGCACGTTCCATGCAGACCCAGGTCAGCAGGGCGCCGAGGGCGATGACGGGCTCGGGGCGCAGACCGTTGTTGAAGGTCATGGCGAAGACGAGGAACACCGCGGCCGCGGTCCAGTGGGCGACCTGGCGCTGCGCGATCTTCGCGCCGAGGCGCGGCAGCACCTCACGGGAGAGCAGCATCCACGTCAGCAGGCTGGCGATCAGGACGGGCAGGCGCATCCACACCGAGGCGGTGGAGACGTGCGTCATCAATGCCAGCAGGTCGTAGTAGGGGGCGCCGAACGGGGACTCCGGAACACCGAACCAGCGGTAGTAGTTCGCCATGTAGCCGGATTCCTGGCTGGCGCGGGCCATGGTCAGCAGGTAGCCGTCGTCGGCGGTGTTTGCGCCGATGAAGTACCAGACCACGAGGATGCCGCCGACGACGCCGTCGAGCCAGCGTGGTCGCCACCAGTTCGCGGGCAGGAACCGGCGCCGGGTGCGGGTGCGTCCGTCGAGGATGTCCATGCGGTGCAGTGCCCACAGGGACACGACCATGAACAGCACGCCGAGGACCATCGCGGCGATCTTGATGCCGCTGGGGGTGGAGGTGTACCGCGAGTCGACGGTGACGTCCACCCGTAGGCCGGCGTCCACGGCGGCCTGGGTGTTCTCCGGGGTGTCGGTCATCTCGGTGAAGATGCCGGTGAGCATGGGACGGATGTCGTCGCCGAACCCGCCTTCCAGCGGGTTGCCGTCCTCGTCGGTGGCGTCCGGGATCCAGGCGCGCGTCCCCTCGTAGTCGGAGGTGATGCGCAGCTGGGCGTCGTCCGGGAGGCTCTCGAGGGTCGACGTGTCCACCGACAACGCCACGGAGTTTCGGACGACGACGTCCAGGCCGTCCGGGGTCGATCGGACGAACATGCCGCGCAGCGTCGCCTCCTCCGCGCCCTCGGGCACGGTGGACAGGACGGTGGTCTGGTTGCCGTTGAGGTCGCGGACCTCGGACAACGGCAGGGTGATGTCCAGGTTCTCCGGGTGGTAGGACATCAGCGGGGCGTCCACGCTGCGCAGGTCGCCGCCCTGTGGCCAGGAGAAGCTGGACTGTTCCTGCTTGACCGGGAGAAGCGGGGTCAGGCAGAACAGGATGAGTGCCGCGATGCCCGACAGGACGGCGATCGCCTTGAGCCGGTCGACGCCGGCCGCCTTCGTGCGATCGGGGTTCGTCTCAGGGGCCTGTTCGGACACCTCGTCGGGGGCATCGTGTTCGACTCGTGACATAGCAGCACATGTTACGGCAGGAGTCTGGTGAGGACGAAGTGGCCGCTACCGCTGCCGTACCGCGACGACGAACGGGCCGATCTGCTCGAGGTCCCACCCCTCGGCGAACGCCGAGGCGTGGAACGGGATCGTGGTGAAGCGCACGTTCGGGTCGTTGGGGTAGATGTCCTCGGACAGGCGGTAGGTGAACCGGCCGTCGGGATCTGCGTCGTCGCCGCTGTCGCCCCTGTCTCCGCTGTCCCCCGTCGCGTCGGCCGCCTGCCCCCGCAGCACCAGCACGTCCGGCCCCGTCCAGCCCCGGGCCTCGGTGACGGCGTCCATGGCCTCGGTGAGCTCAGCCGGCTCGGTGATGTCGCCCCAGCTACGGATCTCGGTGTTGCGCTCCTCGAAGCGGCCCAACGGGTTGGCGTAGTGGGCGGTCATGGCCTGGTAGGAGTGGTACGGGTAGTAGGCCATGAAGCTCTGCTCGTCGGTGAGGACGACGGTGCCGGCGCGGTCGCCGCCGAGCCCCAGCGTCTCGTCGATGTAGGCGTCGACGTCGGCGTAGTAGACGGTGGAGTCGGCGGGGAAGAGGTCACCGCGCTGCGCCTCGCCGTCGGTGTCGGTGTACGCGAGGTCGATGTGCTGGCGCAGCTGCAACGGAATGCTGACGACGTGGGCGGCGGCGGCGAAGGTGAGCACGACCGCCAGGACGGCGGTGACCTTCGGTGCGGCGTCCGGGCCGACGAACTGCGGGTAGGCGCGGCGGATGCCGTTGAGCCGCAGGTCGTTGATCGCCATCATGCCGCCGGTGACCAGGATCAGCGAGATCGGCAACTCCAGCCGGAATCCCAGCAGGGTGGTGCCCGCCAGCGTCATGAGCATCGAGGCGACGACCCATCCGTAGCAGACCACCAGGCCGGCGACGAGTGCGCGGACCTGGCTGCGCTTCCACCGCAGCACCATCCACACGATGCACAGCAGACCGAGAACACCGACCAGGCTGACCTGGAAGAACGGGACAGGAATCTCGGTGCCGACCGTGGGGAGGTAGTGCTGTGCGCGTCCGCTCGCCCCGCTCTCCGAGGTCAGCAGGGCCACGCCGTAGGGCGCCCATCCGACGAGCGCGATCACGATCGAGGCGACGCCGGTGACCGTCAGCCGGACCAGCGGCAGGATCGACCGGGTGTGCCACGCCACGACGGCGGCGATGAGCACGACCGTCAGAGCGGTGACACCGGTGTAGAGCGTGTACAGGTTCGCCGACAGGCCGAGGAAGACCGCCAGCCCCACCACCGCCGGCCAGGATCCGCGCACGGCACGTCCGGCGAGGACGAGGGCGGCGGGCATGCCGAACGCCACGACCGCGGCATAGGGCTCCTCCGGGGCGGTGTAGAGCACGACCGAGGTGGTCACCACGGCGATGACGGTGCCCAGGGGCAGTGAGCCGGTGAGCCGCCGCCACACCGGGACCAGGATCGATCCGGTGGCGGCGAGGGTGATCAGCGACCAGGGCTGGAACGCCGCCCAGCCGGCGAGTCCGAGGACGTTGGCGAAGACACCGCCGGTGAGGAACCACAGCCGCGGGTAGAAGCTCGGTTCGCCGAGGTAGGCCATGTCCTCGAAACCGGGCTGGTCGGTCATCCGGGTGAAGAACTGGGTACGGAACGCCTGGTCGACGCTGATGCCGTCGAGGTAGAGGCGCGTGGCGGCGAGCGGAATCCCGAGCGCTGCGATGACCAGACCGGCGGGAGCGAGCCAGCACAGCGCGACGACGCCGATGCGCCGCCACCGTGCCCAGTTTGCGACGGCGGTGCGGGAGTGCAGTACCGCGTAGAGTACGAACGCCAGGACGACGAGGACGAGAACCCCGCCTGCACTGGCCAGGGCCTTGGTGACGTTCGACGACGAGTAGGCCGGCAGATTCGTCCGGGACAGGACGAACCAGGCGGCCAGTGTGACGACAGAGGCGAGGGAGCCGGCCCCCAGGATCTGCCCGCAGAAGGACAGCAGCCCACGACCGGTACGGTCAGGGCGGGACGCGGCGTCGGTACCGGTGAGGCCGGTGGAGGGGGCGGTCATGACGGCATTTTCTCACAGTCGGGGCCGATACCGGGTGTGGGGTGGACGGTCCGGTGCGCCTCCGGTGCACCGCCCGTCGGCCACCGGTCGGGTCTAGCCGTTGAGCAGGATGCCGCGGATGCCGGAGTGGAACCCGTCGCGCAGGTTGACGCGCTGGTACTCGGTGAGCGTGTACTCGTGGAGGGTCTCGCAGGCGAACTGGAGAAGCGGGCGGTCGACTTCCGGCGGCAGGCCGCCGCCGCACAGGACGTGGGCGCCGTCCTGCTGTTCTGCGGTGGCCGCGTGCTGGAACCACCAGACGGCGTACTGTTCGCCGATGTCGAAGGGGTTCTGCTGGCCGCCGGACTGCCACACTTCGGTGGGGAGAGGGACGTACCGGCTGCGCAGTCGGCGGCGTGGTGCCATCATCGCGGGCGTGGGCCGGGACGCCGCGAGATCGGCCGGCGAGGGTGCGGGACCGGGGGTCTGCGCCGGCGCCGTTTCGGGGGCGGTTTCTGGGTCGTTTTCTGGGGCTCGCCCGTCGTCGTCGGGATCATCACCCGGGGCGACGGGATTTTCGTGGGAGACCGCGGCCGGGGCGGGGGACGGGTCCCGCGTCGGCATGGACGCGGGGCTCGGTGCCGCGGAGCGTTCCGCCGGGTCGGTGCCGGACGGCGTCTCGTCTGCGTTGCCGGTGCCTCCCGTGGCGCCGGTGGCGTCCTTGTGGCCCGGGTCCCGCACGGCGGCCGGGGTCCCCTCCCCGGATGCCCCACCACCGTGTCCACTGCTGTCCCCACTGCTGTCCCCGCTGCCGTCGACGGTGGACGGTGCGGCGGCTTTCCGGCGGACGTCCGGGACCGCGCACGTCCCGGAGAGGTCTTCGACAGGTTCGGCGTCCCCGATCGGCTTGTGCTGTGCCCCGGCCGTCCCCGCTGACCCTGTTGTCCCTGAGGTGCCGGTCTTCAACGGACCCTCGAGAATCTGCAGACGCATGCAGTCGGCGAAGTCCTCGCGCGGGTCGAGGATGGTGGTGGAGTCGCAGGAGTAACGGAGGTTCGCCGACATCGAGTCCCAGCCGAAGCCGTAGAGGTGGACCCGCACGCCGCGGGAGACCGCTTCCTCGACGCCGGGGAGCATGTCGGCGTCGCCGGACACCAGGACGATGTCGGTGACCTCGCGGGACATGGCGCTGATGACCATGTCAGCGACGAGGCGGGTGTCGACGGCCTTCTGGGTGCGACGGTCGCCCCACTCGATGAGTTGCCCGGACCGCAGCTGCACGCCGTTGCAGGAGCGCAGGGCGCGTTGGTAGCGGTGCGGACCGGAGTCGGGGAGGCCGTCGTACCAGTTCTGCCGGTAGACGGGTTGTCGCAGTTGGTCGACGACGCGGCTCTCCAGCACGTTGACGACCTCGGGCAGGTCGATCTCGAGTTGCGCCCGCGCGCCGGTTTCCCAGGCGTTGTAGAAGCTGGCGAGCAGGTAAGAGGTGTCGACGTAGATCAGGGTGCGTTCGAGCATCGGAGGGTCCTCGCTAAAAAGTTCTGTCGGTTGGTCCTCCTAGTGTGCATCAGGTGTGCGGCCTGTGGGGAGGTGTGCTGGTCATTCGGTGGTCCGGAGGGAGTTGTCAGGCAGGACCTTGTCAGAAAAGCGCGGGTGTGCGATGGTTAGTTACAGGAGTAACTAACCAATAAACCTGGGTGCACGAGAAAGGGCGGCCCGTGGACGAGACGACGTCACCGCTGTTCCGGCAGATCGCCGAACTGGTCGAGGATTCCGTCGTCGACGGGTCGCTCCGGGAGGGCGACCAGGCTCCGTCAACCAATGAACTCGCCGCCTTCCACGGCATCAACCCCGCCACCGCCCGCAAGGGCCTGACCCTGCTCGTCGAGCGCGGTGTCCTGGTCAAGAGAAGGGGTCTGGGCATGTTCGTCGAGGAGGGGGCACGGGCACGGATCACGGCGCGACGTCGGGAGGCCTTCGCCGCCGACTTCCTCGCCCCGCTGGTGGACGAGGCGATCAAACTCGACCTGCCCCGCGACGACGTGCACCGCCTGATCGACCAGGTCGCAGAAAGCAGAGGACTGTACTCATGACCAGCACATACGACAGCCCCGCCGACGGGACCCCCGGTTCCGCCCCACACGTCGTCCTCCGCGACGTGGAGGTGGCGTACCCGTGGGTCGGGAAACCGGGGCGTCCCGTCCCACCGGTCGTCGGCCCCCTGACTCTGGACCTCGCCGATGGTGCCGACGGTGCCGACGGTGCCGGCGGTGCCGGCGGTACCGGCGGAATCGTCGGGCTCGTCGGGCGCAACGGAGCCGGGAAGACGACGCTGCTCGGACTGCTGGCCGGCCAGCTCAAACCGTCCTCCGGGACAGTCACCAGCGGCGGACGCGCCGCCTTCGACGACGCCGTGGTCCTGGAGAACACGAGCCTCACCGGCGTTGACGTCGACTACGCCCCGTCGTGGAACGTCCAGGGGGTGCTCGACATGGCCGCCCGGCGCTACCCGCGCTGGGACCCCGCAGAAGCCGCCCGCCTGCAGGACGCCTTCGGCCTGGCGGACACCTCGCGCTACGGGGTCCTGTCGCGCGGGCAGCGCACCGCGGTCGGCATCATCGTCGGCCTGGCCTCCCACGCACCGGTCACCCTGTTCGACGAACCCTACGTGGGGCTGGACGCCCAGTCCCGCCGACTGTTCTACCGGGTGCTGGTGGAGTCGGTGCAGGACGATCCCCGCCTCGTCGTGATCTCCACCCACCACCTGCCGGACCTGGAACGCATCGTCGACCGGGTGCTCATCCTGGAGAAGGGGCGCCTCGTCCACGACATCGACGCCGCCGAGCTGTCCGGGCGTTTCTACCGCATCACCGGTTCGGAGGCCCGGGTCGACGCCGTCATCTCCGGCGCCCCGGGTCTGGCGGTCCTCGAACGTCGGGACGTCGCCGGAGCATCGCGTGCCGTCGTCGACCTCGGGGACACAGGGCCGGACGTCCTGTCCGGCGTCGCCGCCGAGCCCGTCGACCTCGAGGAGGCCGTCATCCACCTGACAGGCGGTGAGACGTCATGAGGGCGGGGTCGCCGACCGCCACGCCGTCCACCATGCGTTTTCCCTGGCAGCGGCTGCGGGCGGACCGTCCGCCGAGCACGACCGTGGTACTCCTGCTGCTGGCGCTGGTACTGGCCTTCCTCACCTCGTCCACGCTGGTGGGCTTCCACCAGGGGTGGCAACCGTGGCCGTCGGTCACCGGCGGAGTGTTCTTCCCGGCGCTGTCGGTGCTCCTCGTGGTGCCCAACCCGGCCCGCTACCGTGTCGTCGGACTGTCGATGAGGCAGTGGATGCTCGACCACGGACTCCTCGTCGGCGTCGTGGCCGTTGTGCACCTCGCCTGGCCGGTGTGGGCGACAGTCCGCCCGGTGGAGGTCGCGGACCGGGTCCCGGGGTGGACACCGCTGTTGCCGGCGGTCGCGATGGCGGTGACCGTGGCGCTGGTGCTCCACCACCACCGCCACGCCCTGGCCGGACGGGCCACCGGCACCGGGGACCGCGTCGCCGGCACGCCCCTGCACTACCGGGCGTTCCTCGCCCGTCGCGGCCCCGTCGCGTGGCGGGCGGTGTACCAGCCGGTGGGCCTGACGGCGCTGGTCGCCGTGGTGCTCGTCGAGATCTGGCAGCTCTACGGGGAGAACACCGTGGACCCACAGGCGGTCACCGGCTCCCTGCTGTTCGCGGCGGTGATCACGGCCCCGGTCGTCGCAGCGAGCCGTCAGACCGCTGTCGCCGTCGGACTGCCCCGACGGGTCTGGGTGGCCCACGTCATCGCAGCGGTTGCTGTCCCGCTGGCGGGGGTTGGTGCCCCCGTCACGTACCGGATGGCTGAGGCGAACCCCGACGTCCCCGTGGACGCGGTCCGGTTCGTCCTCTACCTCGGCATCGTGGTGACCAGTGCCCTCGTCGCCGCGGGACTCTGTGCCAGCGTGTCGTACGAGGACTGGGGCACCACGGTCATGTGGCTCATCGGCTTCGGCTTTCTCCAGGCACTCGTCGGAGGATTCGGGTTCAACACGTCGGACGTCCTGTGGCCGAACCTGATCGCCGTGGCGGGCAACGCCCTCCTCGCCTGGTGTCTGCTCTCCTATGTGCGGGGCAAGGCCGTGCTCGGGCAGCCGGACTGGGCGATGACCAGCATCATCCGTGGTGCGCCGGCAAAGCGATGAGACCTGAGGGATGAGACAAGGAAAGCGAGAGACACCATGACACCACCGACCACCACCAGCCTCCCGGACCCGCTCGTCGAGGTGCGGGGTCTCGACCGGGCCTTCGGCACCCGCCGCGTCCTGCGCGGGGTGACCTTCGATCTGCGGCGCACCGGCATCGTCGGACTCGTCGGGCGCAACGGTGTCGGCAAGACGACCCTGATGGGTATCCTCGCCGGGCAACTTCGTCGCAGCGGCGGGGAGGCCACTGTCGCCGGAGAGGATCCCTTCGACAACGCCGCCGCCATGGACCACGTCTGCTTCACCGGCGTGGACGTGGTGTACCCACCACAGTGGCAGGTGAACACGGTCCTCTCCGTCGCCGCGGCGCGCTATCCGCGGTGGGACACCGACCTGGCCGACGACCTGGCCGGACGGTTCGGCGTCGCTCGCTTCGGAAGGATGTCGTCATTGTCGACCGGTCAGCGGTCGCTGGTGAGCATCATCGTCGGGCTGGCGTCCTGCGCCCCGTTGACCCTGCTGGATGAACCGTACTCGGGGTTGGACGTCCAGAACCGACGCCTGTTCTACGAGGTGCTCGCCGAGGCCCAGGAGAATGACCCCCGCTGTATCGTCCTGTCGACCCATCAGCTCGCGGACGCCGGACGGATCGTCGACCGGCTGCTCATCCTCGGTGCCGGCGGCTACCTCACCCATGACATCGACGGCGCCGATCTCGGCGACCGAGTCGTCCGTCTCACCGGGAGTACCGAGCGAATGACCGAGGTGCTGGACAAGGTGAGGGGTATGCCCGACATACGGCTGACCGCCATGCGGGACGTCGCCGGCAGTATGTCTGTGGACGTCGACCTACAGGGGAGCAGGCTGAGCGCGCTGGCCATGCCGTCCGGAGTCACCGTTGAACGGCTCGGGACGGAAGACACGGTGATCGCGTTGACCGGGGGGCCGGAATCATGACCGGCGTGGCGTTCCGGACCCGGCTGCAGATGTACCCGCGGGTGGACCAGCTCTGGGTTCTCCTCTTCCTCATCGTTAGCGGTGTCGTTCTGATGAGAGGCGGCGACGGACCGGGGGCGGCGGTCTTCACCGCGCTTTTCGCCGGCTACTCCATGTGGATCGCCGTGCCCGACATCGGCCGATACCGGGCGTTCGGCGTTCCACTGCGGTACTGGTCCGTGGATACCGCGATTGTCATGGCACTGGTGTATGCCCTGTATACCGCTACAGCAGTCATGCTGGGTGGGAGTGCCTGGACGCATGTCGGGACCCTGGTCGCGGCGGGTGCGGTCGGCACGAGGCTGGTGGTTGGAATGTGGTCCGCGCTGCGTGGTGACACCGGGGTGGTACCGGCAGTGTCCTGGTCAGGCCAGCTGAGCTCGACATGGGACGGTAGCGTCCCCGGAACGGAGGGCACGCTTCCCTGGCGCCTGGTGTACCGACCGGCACTGATGTCGGCGGTGTCGACACTCCTCATCTTCGGCGCCGTGTTCTACGCCATGACGGAGCTGCTGATCTTCGGCGACGGGAGCGTCGACCTTGTGATGCTGCTACCTCTCACTGCTGTGGGATGCGCTGCCGTCGGCGGTGCCATGGCTGGTGGATACCGCGTGTGGGCCGTGCTCGGCGTGCCTCTCTCCCGGTGGCTGTGGCACGCCTATGCCGCCTCCTGCATGGTGCTGGGGATCGTGGTGCTCGCTATCTGGGCGGCTGTACGGGTCACCGTGGTTGAGGAGCCGGCCACGGGAGCGGACCTGAGCGTCGACAGGACGGCGCTAGGCCTCGCGTTCGCTGCGATGTTCGTCGCCTTCCACGTCCTGATCGTCTCCAGCAGCGCATACTTCACCTTCGTGGCATCCCTCATACCGGCGGGAGGATTCGTCATCACGGTCACCGCGACAGATCCCTCGGTGACGGTCCTCGCGGTCACCACCGGCGTGGTCCTGGCGGTTACGACCGCGATCATCGGGCTCACCGTCCGGACGGTCACCTCAGGTCAGCGACTGCGGCCGGTAGGGTTCACCCAGGGCAAGGATCGGGACTACTACCGCCGCGAAGGGGCTTTCTGACCGGAGCGCCCGGATGTCGGAAACGAAGACATGAACGCCGACGTTTCGTCACAGTGACTAAAAGGATGACGGGACCCCCGGGGTCGAGCGACCCACGGCGACGGGTCGGGTAGGGAGGCAACGGAGGCGGGGGCCTGTGGAGGAGTGGCGCTCTCTGGCAGGCGGTTGTGGTTGTGGTGACGGGTGCGCCAGTGACGTTGTGACCTGGTGTTTTGTGTGGTGGGTGTGGGGTGTGTAGATTAATGCGAGTCAGAGCGACCGACACCGCACAGAGTGCGGAAGGATAACGGCGCTGGCGGACTACGTAAGCTTCGTTTGCTTCCTGGAGGCGCGAGGGGCTCGGGATCGGATTTGCGAATCTGGTTGGAGGGTCGTAGGATTCAGGGCCTGCCACTCACGAGATGTGCTGACCGGTTCGGTTGGTGTGTTGGTTGTGTGTGCGTGTGTTGTTTGAGAACTCAATAGCGTAACAAACCAAGTATTTTTTTGTCGCACCGGTTGTGTGGCGCGG
>NZ_JAQPZT010000004.1:0-414141 GCF_037619475.1 Corynebacterium sp. USCH3 | reverse complement strand
ACCGGTGGTCTCCATGGCGCGTAAGAACGTCCCCCTCCGCATCGACCCGGCGACAGACTTATTCCGTCAGGGGTGGGCGTCCTCCCGTGTCAGAGATCCTCCGACGACAGGTAGCGCAGCTTCGCCGACAACACCTGGATCTCCGGGCGGGAGGCCACGAGCCGCTCCACCGCCTCCAGGATCTCCACGACGTGCTCCCGGTCTCCGCTGACCGCCGAGGCACCGATCCCCGTCCGACGGTGAAGGTCACGGTGGTCGACCTCCGCCACCGAGATGCCGAACTTCCGCTGGACTTCCGCGATCACCGGCCGGACCACGGAGCGTTTCTGTTTGAGGGAATGGACGTCTCCGAGGAGAACGTCGAGTTCAAGGGTTCCTATCCACATATGGCACGTCACCCTAGCGTACGCAGGGCGGAAGCAACAGGGGCCGGGGGCGATGCCCGGCGCAGGCCGTGGTTTTGCGGTACAGTCCAGCAGTCTACCGGCAGACGCCGACATGACGACACAGGACGACACAGGAGGAGCCGGACCGGTGAAGGAACAACTCAAGATATCGATGGCATTTCTCGGGCTCCTCGTCGGTGCCGGGTTCGCCACCGGGCTCGAGGTCATCCAGTACTTCGCCTCGTTCGGGATCAGCGGACTGTGGGGGGCGGCCCTCGCCGGTGTGGTCATGGCGATCGCCGGTGCGGTCATCCTGCAGCTCGGCAGTTACTTCCTGGCTGACGAGCACAAGGCCGTCTTCCGCAGTATCACCCACCCGGTCGTGTCGTGGACGCTCGACATCGTGGTCACCGTCACCCTGTTCTGCATCGGCTTCGTGATGCTCGCCGGTGCCGGGTCCAACCTGGAGCAGCAGTTCGGCCTGCCGACCTGGATCGGCTCGCTGATCATGACCGTCCTGGTGATGGTCACCGGTCTGCTGAACGTCGACAAGGTCAGCGACATCATCGGCGGTCTGACGCCGCTGCTGATCATCGCCGTGGTCATCGGCTTCGTCTACACCCTGTTCAATCTCCCGGACAGCTTCAGTGAGGTCAGCGACCTGGCGGTCCAGGAGGAGTCGCCGGTGAGCCCCTGGTGGCTGTCCGCGGTGAACTACAACGGGCTGGCGCTCCTGCTCGGCGTGTCGATGTCACTGGTCATCGGCGGCAACCATGCCAACATGCGTGCAGCCGGCCGGGGCGGCCTGCTCGGCGGCATCATCTACACCGTCCTGCTCGCGCTCGCGGTGTTCACTCTGCTGGCGAACATCGAGACGGTCGCCGGCGACGACGTCCCGATGCTGACCCTGTTCGACTCCATGCATCCGGCCATGGCCTACGTGATGGTGTTCATCATCTTCGCGATGATCTACAACACCGCCATCGGCATGTTCTACGCCCTGGGAAAGCGGGTGACGTCCTCGCGTCCCGCCTGGTACACGCCGGTGTTCCTGGGACTGTGCGCCGCGGGGTACGCGGTGAGCTTCGTCGGCTTCGACACCCTGATGACCTACGTCTACCCGGTTCTCGGCTACCTGGGCATGGCGATGGTGGCCCTGCTGGTCGGCTGGTGGCTCTACGCCCGCAAGCGCCTCACCGAGGAGAGCGGTCACCGCGACACCATCCGTGACCTCACCGAGCGCCGCGAGGACGACGGCGAGGACTTCGGCAGCGAGGACGAGTCCGAACTCTCCGATGAACTGGAAGCCTCCGACGCCGACACCGACGATCTCGGGGAGCAGGTCACCGCAGAAGTCACCGGCGAGACCGCCGACGGGGACGCCGACGAGGACCGGGGCGAGGACGGTCGCTGACCCTGCCTGGAGGCAGCGTCCCCGGCAGTGTCCCGTCAGATCACGGCGTTCGCCGGGACACACTCCTGTCTCCGCCCCCAGGCCGGGTACAGCAACCGTCGCTGCGACGCGACGGAGTCGAACTGCCCCCGTACGCACACCAGAGCAGAGTATTCAGGGATGACGAGCACCTCTCCCAGGATGGAGTCGCGGGAGAATGCGGCGACCTCGTCCAGGCTGTGGTTCCAGCCGAGTCTGGTCTCCCCGTCGATATCGGCCTCGAACCATCCTCCCCCGAGATCGGTGAGCACCACCGGAGTGAAGCGTTCGAGGTCTCCTGACGCCGGGTGAAGAACCTCGGCGACTTTCCGTGCCTGGATGTGGTGGACCTGGTGTCCCGGGTGAAACAGTCGGCATTGCGGATGGCGCATGATGCTCCTGGTGTTCGCGTTTCCCCGTCACGTCATCGGTGCGTGACGGGGCCGATCGTCCTCCGGGGGCACCGGTGTCCGCGACACGGTTGCCAGTCATCCGCTCCGGCCGGGGTCCGGGTGGCCGCCGCCTCCCGGAAGGAGCACTGCGACCACGTGATGAGCTTCTTGATCGTGGTCCTGAGCCTAACACATCGACAGACCGAGCTGTCTGTTTATTTTCACGGTTGACCCTGACACAGTGTCAGGGTGTGCACTGTGGTCATGAACCTCACCAGCACAGACCCCTCCACCCGCCTCCGCGCCGCACTGGACGCAGGCACCACCCCTGACCCGACGGACACCACGACCGTCCACGCGTTGCTCGCCCGGTGTGCGGTGGAACCGGATTTCTTCGTCCGCGACATGCTGACCTGGGCGCTCACCCGGTACCCTGCGTCGCTCACCCTGCCACCGCTACTCGGCGAGTTACGCTCGCCCACTCCGCAGGCACGCTCGCAGGCCCTGCACACTCTCTCCAAGATCGGAGACCGCTCCGCGTACCCGCACATCACCGATGAGCTGCTCAGCGACGCCGACGACGAGGTCGCCCGTACCGCCTGGCGAACCGCTGTCGGCCTCGTGCCACGCCACGACGAACAGCGCCTCGCGACCCGTCTCAGCGGGCAACTCGGTCGAGGCCCCCGGGAACTGCGGCGCAGCCTCTCCCGGGCGTACCTCCGGCTCGCGGAGGCCGGCCGACCGACACTCGAGACCACGGAAGGCAGCGCCGACACCGCCTCCGCTTCGCGTGCCCACGCAGCGGCCACCCTGATCCTCCTCGACGACCCCGACTACGGTTTCGACGCCGCCGAGTACGCAGTCGCCACCCGGAGCAACGGCACAGATTAGGATCGGAGAACATGCTCATCGGAGAGGTGTCGCGCAGGTCAGGGATCAGCGTCCGGATGCTGCGCCACTACGACTCCCGGGGCCTGGTCTCACCGTCGCACCGCACCGGCGCCGGGTACCGGGAGTACTCCCGTGGTGACCTCACCCGGCTGATGAAGGTCGAGTCCCTCCGCTCCCTGGGCATGGGCATCGCCGACGTCCGCGCCGCACTCGACGACCCGGGCCTGGACGTCGCCGCCGTGCTCGACCGGTTACGCGAGGAGACCCGCGGGCGCATCCGGGCCGAACAGGCACTCCTCGGTCAGCTGGACTCGCTCCGCGACCGCGCCGGCACCGTGCCGGACAGTTGGGACGACGTCCTGGCCGTCACCTCGTTGCTCGCCGCGCTACGGTCGCCGTACCCTGCCGAGCGGCAGACCGCCGCCCTGCGCACACCACCCGGCCGGGCGACGGCAGCGCTCGTCGCGTCCTACCTGGACGAGACCGATCCGAACGTCGCCGGCACGCTGCGCTGGTCACTGACACAGGCCGGGGAAGACGCCGTCCCCGCCCTGACGGCCCGCATGGCCTCCGCAGACGCAGCGACGCGCCTCCGGATCGCCGAAGCCCTCGGCACCATCACCGGGCACACCGCCACGGCCGCCCTGACGACCCTGTCCGACGACGAGGAACAGGCCGTCCGCTCCCGCGCCGTCCTGTCCCTCGCCCACCGGGTGACCGGCGTGGAACTCCCGGAGGGACCGGCCGATCTCACTGCCCGACTGGTGGCCATGGTCATCGACGGTGACCACGACGTCGACGCCGCCGACGCCCTGGCCCGTCTGTGTCACCGGAACCCTTCCGCGGAGAAAGCCGTCGTGACCCGACTGACCTCTGCCGGTCAGGCAGCGTCCCCGGACGCCCGCCTGCGTACCGTCCAGGCTCTCGCCGAACTCTCCGTCGGACGTCCCGACGGGCCTGCCGGCGCGGCACTGACGACGTTCACCGCCGACCCCGACCGCACCGTGGCACTGACCGCCCAGGCTCTCACTCGTCGGTGACGAGCCTGGCGAAGGTGTCCAGGTCGTTGAACCTCCCCCGCAGGATCTCGGCGTCGCGGGCGGTCCCCTCGTGGATGAAACCGGCGTGACGCGCCACCGCACAGGACGCCACGTTCTCCGGGTTCGCCCTGATCTGCACCCGGTGCACCCGGTAGTCGAAGAGGAACTCGGTGACCGTGCGCACCACCGCCGTCATCAGACCACGCCCCCTGAGGTGAGGCGCGGTGGTGTAGCCGAGCTCCACGCACCGCGCCTCGCGGCTGACCAGACGTACCTCGAATGTTCCCCCGAACTGTCCCGGCGCGTCCGGGTCGTCGACGATCCACAGCATCGCCACCGGCGATCGCGCCATCGTGCGCAGAAACGCCTCGGCGTCGCCACGGGAGTAGTCCTCCTCGAGGTGGGTGAACCGTCGCGAGTCAGCGTGCCGGCTAGACGTCACCAGGCCCGGCAGATCACTGTTGACCGGTGCGCGCAGGCGCAACACCCCGTCACCGAACTCCCCCACGATGTCGGCGGACGGCAACGGCCAGCTCAACGGCGCGGCAGGATCGGTCATACCGACAGAGACTACTCCCCGACTACTCCCCCAGCAGCCAGTCGTTCGGGCTGAAGAGCTCGACATGCACCGCGGCAGGGCGGAGAACCGTAGCCCCGGCCTCGAGTTGCGCCCGGATATCCTGCAGGAACCCGTTGCCCCCGCACAAGTACCAGGCAGCTCCCACCGGGACCACGGAGTCTGCGGCGAGCGCGGTGAGGTCCACCGTCTCCCCCTCCCCACGGTAGGACGTCACAGCGTGCACCGTCGCGCCAGCATCGCGCAGAGCCGCGAGGTAGCCCTCCGTCACATCGAGCTGGGCGTAGGACGCCGCAGTCTCGTCGGCATGGATGACGGTCACCGTCGGAGACGCCCCCGCGGCGACCAGCGACGAGAGCATCCCCGTCATCGGTGTCGACCCGATACCCGAACTGACCAGCACCACCGGAGTCTCACCGGCGACGACCCCCTCGTCAAGCACCAGGTCGCCGGCGGGCAGGGTGGCATCCACCCGGTCACCGACGGTGAGACCGTCCAGCAACGCCGCAGACACCTCCCCGTCGCGCTGGACGGCGACGCTGAACCCCTCAGAGTCCCAGTCGACCAGAGAATACTGACGGAGCTGGCGTGCACCGTCGGACAACACCACGCCGATCGACACGTACTGGCCTGCACGTGCGTGGACGAACTCGTCGGGGGCGGCGAACGTGAACTCGGTGACCGTGTCCGAAAGGTCACGACGGTCCCTCAGGACAGCGTCGCGAAAAACATCACCCGGTTCCACCCCGGCCGCACGGTACAACTCCGACTCCGCACCGATGAGCGTCTCGGCCATCAGCCGGTAGACCTCGTTCCAGGCGTCGGCGACCTCCGGGGTAACCACCTCACCGAGGACCTCGACGATGGCGGCGAACAGGTGATCATGCACGATCTGGTACTGGTCGGCGGTGATCCCGAGAGAGACGTGCTTGTGCGCGATCCGTGACAACATCGCCACCGGGTCCGGTGCCGTCGGGTCGACGAGCATCGAGGCGAAGGTCGCCACCGACGCCGCCAGCGCCTTCTGCTGGCCTCCTGATCGCTGGTTCCCGCGGTTGAAGGTGTCCCGGATCAGCTCAGGGTGCTCCGCGAACATCCGGTTGTAGAAGACCGGTGTGATCTCGGTGATGTGTGCCCCGATGACCGGCAGTGTGGCTTTCACGGTCGCCTCATGCTCGGAGGTGAGGTGGCTGGACCGGACGGAATCGGACAATACCGGGGTGGCGGTGGTGGACATCATGCTTCCTTACTCGTCAGTGCTCGTCAGTGCTCGTCAGTGTTGTGGTTGCTGTGTGGGCGGCGCGGGCAGTGTCGGCAGTCCGACGCTCACCGGCCCCGCAGCTTGCGCGGCGTCGTTACGGTCGATGAGGTCGCCCACCGTGGTGCCGTCGAAGGTCGAGAAGAAGTTCGCCTGCGCCTCGGCGAGCAGATGGCGGAGTGAGCAGTCGCGACGGGCCAGGGGACAGGGGGTGTCGCCCTCACAGTCCACCACCTCGTGGCGCCCCTCCAGATCACGCAGGAGCGAGCCCACGTCCACGGTCCGGGCACCGTCCGCCAGGTACACCCCACCACTGCGTCCCCGGACTGATCCGAGGATCCCTGCGCCGGTCAGCGTGGCGACGACCTTCTTCACGTGTGACGCCGGTGCCGCGGTCTGGACGGCGAGCTCGCCGATGGTGCGCCGCTGCGCCGGGTCGGCCGCGCCGGCTACCCCGGTGTCACCGAGGATCATCAGCGACCGGAGCCCCAGGTCAGTGAACTTCGTGAGGTGCATACGCCCCACGGTAGGCCCGCACGGGGCCAAAGGTACATCTGAGATGCCCCATAAAAGAATCGTCCGGACGCAGGTCAGGGTGCATTTACCATGTGCGGAACGGCGTATACGCCTCGCTGGACCGCAGAAGATTGATCTCCGTCACATTTTCAGCCGGTTGCCGTTCCGGCGGCTTTTCCTGCGCCCCTCCCCGACGCCGGGGCAGCTACGCCAGGGCGGTGCCGGCGGCCAGAAACACCCCCACGTGGCTGTCCCAGCCGTACACCCCCGGCGTGGACACCCTACGCCGGGTACCGCGGGTTCATCAGCCCGGAGCCGACCGGCACGTCCGCCGGATCGTCGCTCAGGGTGACCTGCTCGTTGGCGTCGTCGACGAAGACGACCCGGGGGTTGTAGTCCTTGAGTTCCTCGGCGGTGTACTGACCATAGGCGATGATGATCACCAGATCACCGGGGTGGACCAGGTGCGCGGCGGCGCCGTTGATCGAGATCATGCCGGTACCGCGCTCGCCGGTGATGGCGTAGGTGGTCAGCCGGGCGCCGTTGTCGATGTCGACGACGTCGATCTGCTCACCCTCGAGCAGGTCGGCGGCCTCCATCAGGTCGGCGTCGATGGTGCAGGAGCCGACGTAGTGCAGGTCGGCCTGGGTGACGGTCGCCCGATGGATCTTGGACTTCATCATGGTGCGGATCACGTGGAAAACCCTACTCCTTCACCGGTGCGGTCGCCGGATCTTCGGATTCTCCGCTCCCACCGTCGCCGCCCATGTTGCGGAACCCGATGCCCACCGGCACGCCCACGTTGTCGATCAGGCGGGTCGACCCGACCCGAGCGGCGACGAGCAGCCGGGCGTCGCCCTTGTCCGGTGCGTCACCGAGGTCGAGACCCCGGAGTTCGAGGTAGTCGACCTCCAGGCCCGGGGCGGTGTCCAGCACCTGACGGGCGGTGTCCAGGACGGCCTGTGCACCGTCTTCGGCGACATGGGCACCGGCCAGCAACGCCGCCGACAGCGACAACGCCAGCCCGCGCTCCTCCTCGGACAGGTAGATGTTGCGCGAGGACTTGGCCAGACCGTCCGCCTCACGCACCACGGGCACGCCGTGGACCTGGACCCCGAGGTTGAGGTCGGTGACCATCTGCTGGATGAGCACGAGCTGCTGGTAGTCCTTCTCCCCGAAGAACGCGTGGCTGCAGTGGGTGATCTGGAAGAGTTTCGAGACCACGGTCAGCACCCCGGCGAAGTGGGTGGGCCGCTTCTCCCCCTCCAGGACGGCACCGGCAGGGCCGGGGAGCACGGTACTGCGCGGACCGTTGGGGTACATCTCCCGCGGGCTGGGGGCGAAGACGACGTCCACCCCGACGGCGGCGAGCTTCTCGACGTCCGCCTCCAGCGTGCGCGGGTAGGCGTCGAGGTCCTCACCCTCGGCGAACTGCAGGGGGTTGACGAAGACGGAGACCACCACCAGCGCCCGCGGCAGCTGCTGCGCGGCACGGACCAGCGCCAGGTGCCCCTCGTGCAGGGCGCCCATGGTGGGGACGAGGACGACGGGACGTCCGGCCTTGCGCATGGCGCGGGTGAGCTCACCGATACTGTCGATCTCGGTGTAGACGGTGGCCTGACCCGGGGTGAAACTCACCGGTGGTTCTCCTGACAGGTGTGACGACATAAGAATCTGGAACGCTAAGCCACGATAGTCGCCCGACCCCGCCAAACCCCATTCAGGTCTGGTGAGGTCCGCTCAGCTCTCGTCAAGTGCCCGCTCCACGTTCAGCGCCCCCACCGCACGGGCGGTGCGCTCGGCCGCCTGCCGGTAGGACGCCACGAGGTCCGGGCCCGCCGTCGGAGCACCGAGTTCGCGCAGGGCGGCCAGGTGTCGCATCACCGTGGTGGCGTCGTCCCTGGAGGTCGGCCCGGTCAACGCCCCCATCCTGCCGTTCAGCGCCCCGTCGACCGCGGCGGGCAGGATCCTGCGCAGCACCAGAGCCGACCGGGAGTCCTCCTCGCCGGGGCCGTGGGCACCGAGTGCGCGGTCGAGCATGCACAGTGCCTCGACCACCTGGGTGACCAGGTGGTTCGCCCCGTGTGCCAGGGCGGCGTGGTAGACGGTGCGCTGGTCTTCGGCGACCGGGACCGCCACCCCGCCCATCGAGGTGACGAGCAGGTCTGCGACGGCCGCACCCGTCTCGGAGTCACTGGTCACACCCCAGGCACAGCCCGCCAGGTTGTCGGAGTCCTCACTCCGGTCCAGGAAGGTCATCGCCGGGTGCAGCGCCAACGGCAGGGCCCCGGTGTCGGTGACCGGTTGCAGCACCTCGCATCCGAGGGCACCGGCGGTGTGCACGACGATCTGTCCGGAGCGCACCACCTGTGCCACGCGGGCGACGACCTCCGGGAGCTCCGGGTCGGGGACGGCGAGGACCACCAGGGCGGCCTGGGCGACAGCACCGATCCCGTCGGGCCCGTCGGTACCGTCGTAGACCCGGACGCCGGGCAGACGCGTGCGTACCCGCGTGCGGGAGCGTTCCGACCGGGCGACGATGCCGTGGACATGGTGGCCGACCTGCAGCAGACGTTCGGCGACGGCCGTGCCGACGGCACCGCCGGAAATGACACCGACCGACAGGCGTGGTTCCTGTCGGTCGGCAGCTGGTGTGGCATTCACGGGGACTGAGTCTACCCGGTGTCGTCCACCCGGTGTCTAGCGTGCGTTCTTCTTCATCTGTGCCATCAGTTCGGCGACGGTGACGCCCTGGTCACTCTCGTCGGCACGGCGGCGACCGTGCGGCTCGGGTTCCTCGGCCCGCCGACGACGCCCCGGTGCCGACTGAGGGGGCACGTCAGCAACCTGCTCCGACGACTGCTCGGGGGCCGGCGCCGGGGTCGGTTCAGGCGCCGGCTCCGCGGCCGGTGCCGGACTCTGCTGCCCTGACCAGCGCGGCCGACTCCCCGCCGGCTCGGACGTGGCAGCCGTGGCAGCCGTGTCGGTGGCGGCAGCCGAATCGGACGAGTTCCCCGCAGCGGGGGTGTCCATCGACCGGGTGTCGACGACCATCGGGATCTGGGTGGTCTCCTCACTGTCGGCGCCCGACCACCGGACGGCGGCGAAGGTGCCGGTGGAGAATCCGCCGCGACGGCCACCGGACCGGTTCTGGTCCGACGGGGCCGCCGTCTCCGCGGCAGCGGCCTTCCCGGCACCCTCGTCCTTCGCACCCGCGCGGGAGACGTTGCGCTCCAGCTCGATGATGCGCTCGGCCCGGGCCTTCAGTGACACCTGCTCGCCGTTCCAGTCGGTACCCGACAGGTCGGCCAGCTGCTCCCGCATCGCCTCGAGCTCCTTGCGGATGGCGTCGAGGGTCTTGTCGTGGTCGCTGCCGAGCCGGCTGCGGTAGTCGTTCTCCAGCTGGACCTCCCGGCGCTGGGACTCCGAGCGCTCACGGTCGATCTCCGCACGGTGCCGGCGCTCCTGTTCCTGGCGTCGGCTCCGCTCCTCACCGATCACCCCGGAGTAACGCGACACCAGGATCGCCCCGAAGAACGCCGCCCACAACGACGTGATGACCGCGACGTTCAGCCACACCTCCGAGTCGACGAAGAACATGATGACCGTCGCCGCGAGAGCAAGGACGAACACCAGGTACATCAGCAGCTTCAGCCCGTTTCCGGGCGTGGTGGCGGCGCTCCGGCTCGACGGATCAGGAAGCCGGTGCGAATCGTCGGGCGAATACGCGGAACTCATGGCGTCAAGAATACATCGCCGCGTCCCTCATCACCGTCGGCATCGCCGGGAGGGACCAGACAACTTCGTTCCAGCAGGACACCGGCCACCGCCATCGCCGTCGCGGCCAGCAGTGACGTCACAGCCCCGGGGGTGTCCTGCTGGGCGGCGAGCAGGTCGCCGTGCCGCAGCAGGACGTACACCGTCACCCCGGCGTAGAAGCCGCCCGCCAGTGCGCCGATCCACGCCGCAGCCTTGCCGAACACCGCGCAGCGGGAGATGAACACCGGCGACATCTGGGAGCGGTCCTGGCCGACCTCACCGTCGGCGATCCGACGACGGACGGTCACGGCCAGCACCCCCGCCACCACGGCGAACACCCACAACGCCACGGATCCGCCGACACTCATCGGCGGGAAACTGCCGTAGAAGACCCACACCGCGGCGAAGGACACGACACCGGCGGCCACCGCCGAGGTCACGAGCAGCCCGACACTGGTCTGGTTCATGGGGCCCATCGTACGTCGGGCAACGGCCGGATTCCCCCGACGCTGCCGGAGTCCCCTGCCTCCGGCCCCTCACACGCCGCCAGCCATTCGCGCACGGGACGACCGTCCAGCACGGCGTGCGGGTCGGCGTCCAGCCACGGCACCAGGACGAACGCCCGCTGGTGCGCCCACGGGTGCGGCAGCACGAGCTCCTCGCCCCACCGGCCGTCGCTGCGGATCCCGGCGTAGTCGATGATGTCGATGTCCAGGGTGCGTGGCCCCCAGTGCCGCGACCGGACACGCCGCGCGTCCTGCTCCAGGTCCTGGCACCGGTGCAGCAGGCCCAGCGGGTCGAGGGTCGTACGCACGGTGAGCACGCAGTTGCGGAACTCGTCCTGGTCGGTGACCCCCCACGGCGGGGTGGCGAACATGGCGCTGGCGTGCACCGGTACGACACCGTCGGTGGCGGCGAGCGCCTCGGCGGCGCGACGGATCTGCTCCTCCGGCCCCGACAACGCACCCGGGAGGTTCGAGCCGAAGGCCAGGACGGCCGGTACGGCGGCGTCGGTCGTCATGTCCTCGCCCCCGGTGTCTTGCGTGACCGGCGTGCGATCACCCGCACATCCGAGAACGGGTGGTGGATCGGCGCATCCGGCTTGTGCACGGTGACCTCCACGGCGAGCACACCCTCGACGACGTTGATGCGGTCGGCGATCGTGGCGGAGACCGTCTCGATCAGGTCCATGCTCGGTCCGGAGACGATGCCCACCGCGATGTCGGCGAGGTCGACGTAGGAGATGGTCCGGGAGATGTCGTCGTCGGCGACGGCGTCGCTGAAGTCGGTCCAGACCACCAGGTCGACGATGAACTTCTGCCCCTGCTCCTTCTCGAAGTCGTAGACACCGTGGTAGCCGTAGGCCTCCAGGCCGGTCAGTTCAATGCGGTCAGCCACGACGGGCCCTCCATCCTTCCGGTAGCGCCGGCCCACGCCCGCTGGCCACGGACCGTGCGACGTCGACGGCGGCGCGGTTCGCGGCGACGGCGTGGACGCGGACCGCCCATGCGCCGGACGCGGCGGCGAGGGCGCTCACCGCCGCCGTCGCGTCGTCGGCTGATTCTGGTGTGCCCGGCGAACCGTCCGGCCCCGGGCGCAGCGCGGTGAGGAACCTCTTCCTGCTCGCACCGATGAGCACACGGTATCCCAGGGACAGGTAGGAGTGCATACCCGACAGCAGGGCCCAGTTGTCGTCGGCGTCCTTGGCGAAGCCCAGACCCGGATCCAGGATGATCCGGTCGGGGCCGATGCCGGCGGACTCCGCCCTCGACGCCAGGGAGGTCAGGACCTCGGAGACGTCGGCGACGATGTCCTCGCCGTGGTCGGCCCGTCCCGACGCCGACTCGAACCGCTCGGCGCGCCAGTGCATCAGGCAGTAGTCCGCCTGCGAGTCTGCGACCGTCCGGTACATGTGCGCGTCGGCGAGCCCCCCGGAGACGTCGTTGACGATGTCCACACCCGCCGCGATCGCCGCCGCCGCCGTCGAGGCACGCATCGTGTCGACACTGGTGGTGATGCCCTCGGCGTGCAGTGCGCGGATGACGGGGACGACGCGCTGCGCCTCGAGCTCCGCCGGGACCCGCGTGGCACCGGGCCGGGTGGACTCGCCGCCGACGTCGACGATGTCGGCACCGGCGGCGACCATCGCCCTGGCGTGGGCGAGCGCCCGGTCGGTCGTCGTCCACTCCCCCCCGTCCGAGAACGAGTCGTCGGTGACGTTGAGGATCCCCATCACGGCGGTCGTGGGCCGGGGCTCAGTGTCCGTCACTGCCCACCGCTGTCCGTCAACCACTGTCCGTCAGTGCCCACGGATGAGGCTGAGCGCCTCGGCCCGCGAGCGTGCGTCCTGACGGAAACCACCGCGCACCGCCGAGGTGACGGTCGAGGCGCCCGGCTTGCGGACCCCCCTCATCGCCATGCACAGGTGCTCCGCCTCGATGACGACGATCACGGCGTGCGCCTGGAGCCTCTCGGAGACCGCGTCGGCGATCTGGCTGGTCAGACGTTCCTGGACCTGTGGCCGCTTGGCGAAGCCGTCCGCCAGACGGGCCAGTTTCGACAGTCCGGTGACCGTACCGGACTCGCCGGGAATGTAGCCGATGTGCGCGTGCCCGTAGAACGGCACGAGGTGGTGCTCGCAGGTCGAGTAGATCGGGATGTCCTTGACCAGGACGAGTTCACGGTGCTCCTCGTTGAAGGTCTTGGACAGCACCTCCGCCGGGTCGTCGTAGAGTCCGGCGAATGACTCGCGGTAGGCGCGGGCGACCCGGGCCGGGGTCTCCAGCAGTCCCTCCCGGTCCGGGTCCTCACCCACGGCGAGGAGGAGTTCCCGCACGGCGGCCTCCGCACGGGCCTGGTCGAAGACCCTGCCGGTACCTGAGCCGGTCTCTGGGCCGGTGCCCCGGCCGTCGTTGCTGTCGGTCACAGAGTCGGTCACGGTGTCAGATCAGTCTTTCTCGTCGGAATCGTCGCGGCGGTGATGGCGGCCACCGTCATTCTGGTCGCTGTCCTGAGCCCTCAGGTTACGCGTCGGTGCGTCGTCGCTCGTCCACGGGTTGTCGGGTTGTTCACTCTCCGGCAGCTGGAAACCCCGCAGCGGTGCGTCGCCGGAGCCGTCGGGTCCTCCGGAGGTGCCTGAGCCGCCGTAGCTGCGTTCCCCGGGGTGCCGTCCCGCCGTGGATTCCCCGGGGTTCACCCGGTCCTGACCGCCCCACAGGTGGTCGGGGTGGGACTGCCCGCTCCATCGTCCCGGCGTGTGCGGTGCCGCAGGCCCGTCCTGTTTCTTCTCCAGCTCGTCGGCCTGCTGGCGACGACGTCGTTCGATGCGGGCCTTGCGGGCCTCGGAGAAGAAGTCATTGCGGACCGGAAGCTCCTCCCCACGCTCGCGGGCCAGTTCGGTGGGGGTCTTCACCGGCTCGCGGAAGTCCTTCGGGTGGTCGAGGTCCTGGTTCGGGAAGATGTCGCTGACCTCCACCGGCTCCATGTCCTCGAAGATCGCCTCCAGGTCGGGACGACGCAGCGTCTCCTTCTCCAGCAGCTTCTCGGCGAGCCGGTCAAGGTAGTCGCGGTTGTCGCGCAGGATGCGGTAGGCCACACCGTGGGCCTTCTCGATGAGCATGCGGACCTGCTCGTCGATCGTCGCAGCGACGGCGGGCGAGTACTCCAGGGCCCCCTGGCCGCCCCTCCCGACGAAGGGGTCGCCCTGTTCCTCGCCGTACTTCACTGCGCCGAGTTCCGGACTCATGCCGTACTCGGTGACCATCGACCGGGCGATCTTCGTCGCCTGCTCGATGTCGGCGGAGGCACCGGTCGTCGGCGAACCGAAGACCAGTTCCTCAGCCGAGCGTCCACCCATGGCGAAGACCAGGCGGGCGAAGAGCTCCGACCGGTTGTACATGCCCTTGTCGTCCTCCGGCACGGCCATGGCGTGACCTCCGGTACGGCCCCGGGCGAGGATGGTGACCTTGTAGACCCGCTCGATGTCCTTGATGCCCCAGGCGGCGAGGGTGTGGCCGCCCTCGTGGTACGCGGTGACCTTCTTCTCGTGCTCCGAGATGATCTTGGTGCTACGGCGCGGACCACCGATGACCCGGTCGGTCGCCTCCTCGAGCGCGTCCCCGGTGATGACGTTGCCGTCGACGCGGGCGGTCAGCAGCGCCGCCTCGTTGAGGACGTTGGCCAGGTCCGCACCCGACATACCCACCGTGCGCTTGGCCAGGGAGTTCAGGTCCACGTCCGGCGCCAGCGGCTTGCCCTCGGAGTGCACCCGCAGGATCTGCTCACGCCCGGCGATGTCGGGGTTGGACACCGGGATCTGGCGGTCGAAACGGCCCGGACGCAGCAACGCCGGATCCAGGATGTCCGGACGGTTCGTCGCGGCCATCAGGATGACGTTCTCACGGTCGCTGAACCCGTCCATCTCCACCAGCAGCTGGTTGAGGGTCTGTTCACGCTCGTCGTGACCGCCACCCATACCGGCGCCGCGCTGGCGTCCGACGGCGTCGATCTCGTCGACGAAGATGATGCAGGGGCTGTTCTCCTTGGCGGTCTTGAACAGGTCGCGCACGCGGGACGCACCGACACCGACGAACATCTCCACGAAGTCCGACCCGGAGATCGTGTAGAACGGCACGCCCGCCTCGCCGGCGACCGCACGTGCCAGCAGCGTCTTACCCGTACCGGGAGGACCGTAGAGCAGGACGCCCCGGGGGATCTTCGCGCCGAGGTGCTCGTAACGCTCCGGGTTCTGGAGGAAGTCACGGATCTCGTCGAGTTCCTCGACAGCCTCGTCCGCACCGGCGACATTGTCGAAGGTGGTGTCGGGGTTGTCGACGTTGAGTTCCTTGGCCTTCGACTTGCCGATGTTGAACGCACCACCCGGCCCACCCTGCATCCGGGTGAGGAAGAACAGCAGCAGTCCGCCGATCAGCAGGATCGGCAGCAGCATCACCAGCAGGGAGCCGAGCATGCTGTCCTGGGTGACGTGCGTGCTGTAGCTGTCGGCGTCCGAGGCCTCGACCCGATCGAAGACGGTGTCGGCGGCCCTCGCGGGGTACTGCGCGGTGATCTGGTCGATCCCGTCCTTGCCGTCAACGCTGATGTCGTTGCGCAGCGTCATCTGCAACTGCTGTTCGCGGTCGTTGATCTGCACCTCGGCGACGTTGTTGTCGTCGAACTGCTTCATGGCCACCGACGTGTCGACGTCGTCGTAGCCGCGGGTGGAGTCGGTGAGGACACCGAAGGCGTAGATGACGACGAGAACCGCGGCGACGATGGCGGCGATCCTCAGAACCCTCTTCTTGTTCATAGTCCCACTAGCGTATCGCAGGACCGCGCACGCCGTTCCTAGCTGTACACGCTGGGACGCAGCGTCCCGACCCACGGCAGGTCACGGTAACGCTCCGCGAAGTCGAGTCCGTAACCGACGACGAAGTCACTGGGGATGTCGAACCCGATGTCCGCCGTCTCCACGTCCCGCTGCACCGCCTCGGGCTTACGCAGCAACGTGACCACCTCGAGGCTCTTCGGCCCCCGGCCCCTGAGATGGTCGACCAGCCAGTGCAGGGTGATGCCGGACTCGATGATGTCCTCGAGGATGATCACGTTGCGTCCCGCGATGTCGCGGGTGAGGTCCATGCGGATCTCCACGGTGCCCGAGGACTCCGCGGACTGGCCGTAGGTGGACAGGGCCATGAACTCCATCTGCGTGGGGATGTCCATCGCCCGGGCGAAGTCCGCGATGAAGTAGGTCGCGCCCTTGAGCACGCACAGCAGGATGGTGTCCTCGTCCTCCCCGCGGTACCGGTCACTGGCGGCCTTCGCCATCTCCGCGATCCGGGTGTGGAGCGTGGCCTCGTCGACGAGGACACCCTCGACGTCATCGTGGTAGCAGTTGTCGGGCACGTCGGCACTCTTGGCGATCATCACGGGGTCCTGTCCTCTTGCTCTAGTACTAGCTGACTGCCGGTGGCCGTCCGGCGGCGACGCACCACCAGTCGACGGGTGCCACCCATTGTAGAGGTCGCACACGGTACGGCCACGCCCCCCTGCCCGTGCCAGTGCGCGACCAGGGCGTCCACCGCCTCCAGGTGACGGGAGGTCAGGGCGCCCGCCCGCACCACCCCACCGGGCCCCGTACCGGTCGCCAACCACCGGCGCAGGACGCGGCGACGCAGCGGCGCGGGACATCCGGCGAGCACACGGACAGGGAGGTGGTCTGCCCAGGCACCGGCACCGACACCGACACCGGCGTTGTCGAGGATCTGGCGCGCCTGGTCGTCGAGCAGGTCGGCGTCCTCACGGAGCAGCCGGGCCGACCGCGCCAGGGACTCACCGACGTGCCCGCCGAGGATCTCCTGCGCGAGGGGCAGCAGTTCATTGCGGACCCGGGAGCGCAGGACGGTGGCGCTGACGTTGTGCGGGTCATGCCAGACCTCGAGCCCGAGCTCGGCACAGCTGCCGAGCGTGTCGGCACGGCCGACATGCAGCAGCGGACGCCCGAGCCAGCCCGCCCCCGCCGTCACGACGGGATGCTCGTCGGTGTACTCCCGCAGACCGGCGAGACTCCCGGTACCTGACCCCCTGGCCAGGGCCAGCAGCAGTCCCTCCGCGTCGTCGTCGGCGGTGTGGGCGACGAGGACGGGGCGTCCGTCGGCGTACTCCCCCAGCGCCCGGTACCGCGCCTCCCGCGCCGCCGCCTCGCCCGCCCCGGCGACCGCCACCCGCACGGTCCGGGCCGTCGCGCCCAGACCGCGGCAGTTCCGTGCGGCGTCCCGTGCCACCTGTGCCGAGGCCTCCTGGAGACCGTGGTCGACGGTCACCGTGGTGACGTCCAGCCCGGCGTGCACGCAGGCGGCGGCCAGCGCCAGTGAGTCCCCTCCCCCGGAGACGCCGCAGACGACGGCGTCACCGGCGGTGATGTGCGGGGCCTGCGCCCGGAGGAAGCGGCGCAGGCTGCGCCGGACGGCGAGGGTGTGCGGCGTGTCAATCACGGGTCGCCACCCCGCTCATGACGCCGAACGCAGTGCCGCGGCGAGCCGGTCCAACGCCGCCCGGCCGTCCTCCGCGTCAGAACCGTTCGACAGGAAGGCGAAACTGAGGACTCGCCCCTCCTCCGACGTCACCGTGCCCGCCAGGGTGTTCACCCCGTCCAGCGTGCCGGTCTTGGCACGCACCCACCCCGCACCGCCGGACGCACCCGAGCCCGCACCGTAGCGGTCGAGAAGTGTGCCGTCACCGGCGGCGACGGGCAGTCCGTCCAGCAGCACCCGCAGGCTGTCGTCGGTCGCCGCCGCGGTGACGATGCCGTCGAGGATACGGGCGTTGAGCCGGTTGTCCTCACTCATCCCGGAGTTGTCGCGCAGCACCGCCGTACTCACGTCCAGACCTTCCTCGGTCAGCGCCGCCAGGGTCGCCTTCGCGGCACCCGCGAACGTCGGCTCCTCGCCCCGCGCCTCAGCGACCTCACGCGCCACGGCCTCGGCGAGCAGGTTGTCGCTGTGCAGGAGCATGTCCCGGATCCGGGTGCCCAACGGAGCGGACGACACCTCCCCCAACGGGGCACCGTCACCGACGTCGACGGCGCTGTCGGTCACCGACACCGAGGCACCGGACGCTCCCAACGCGTCGGCGAGGGCGCCGGCCACGTCGGAGGCCGGTGTCGTCGACCGGGGAGAGTAGGAGTCGGTGGGGTCCAGACGTCCGGCATCCAGCATCACCGCCGACAGCGGGGCGACATTGCCGGCCCCGATGTCATCACGCGACCACGTCTTGTTGAACAGGGACCCGGCGCGGGCGGAGTTGTCCACGACGATCTCCGTGACGGCACCACCACTGTCACCCAGTGCGTCCGTGACCTGCGCGGCGAGGTCGTCGATGTTCGCCGGGGAGGTGAAGAACCCTGACCCTGCCGAGCGTTCCAGGGTGATGTCGCCGTCGCCCTTGAGGACGATCTGCCCGGGCTCCGCACCCGCGTACACCCGGGTCGGGACACGATCATCCTCGTCGAGCGTGACCAGGGCGGCAGCGGCCGTCGCCAGCTTCGTCGCGGATGCCGGGACCAGCATCGTGTCCGGGTTCGTCGACCAGAGTTCCTCGCCGGTGACGACGTCGGTGACATGCCCCGACAGCCGCCCCAGTGCTCCGTCGGAGGCCGGGCCGGCGAGTTCGTCGCTGACGTCCGGTGCGGGGCCGTCCGTCTGCGCAGGGGCGAGGACCGCCGCCGGCTCCGGCAGCGGCGGTGCGTCCGCCACGGTGTAGGCGTTGCGCTGGTGCACCACCAGCGCGGCCACCACCACCACGACTACGACGACGACGAACGCAAGGATGCCGACCAGCCATCGGCGCGAGGCGGAAGTGCTCATCGGGGCATCGGTGCCTTCCTGGCGGGGGTGCTGACTGCGTGCGGGACCACACCAGCGTATCCGACGGAGGCCCGGGTTCCGTGTCCCGGTCGCGCACCCCGGCATTCTCCTGCGCCGGGCCGGAAGGGGGCCGTAGAGTCATCGTCATGTCGACCGCACTGATCACCGCCACACGTACCGTCAACGCCGCGCCCCGGGACGTCTGGGCCGTCGTCTCCGACCTGACGGCCATGGGCGACCGCAGCCCGCAGTGCCGGAAGATGGTCGTCCTGGGCGGCACACCCGGAGTCGGCACGACCACGCTGAACCTGAACCGGCGGGGCGTGCTCTTCTGGCCCACCTGGTCCACGGTCACACAGTGGGCACCGGAGGACGTGCTCGAGTGGCGTGTCCCGATCAACGGATCCCGCTGGCGGTTCAGTCTCACCGACAACGGCGACGGCACCACCGACCTCACCGAGTCCCGCCTCGTCGACGGCGACACCTCCGTCATTTCCCGCGCGATGGTGGCGGCCTTCCTGGGCGGCAACGACACCTTCGAGTCCGAGCTGGCGGAGGGGATGGAGCAGACGCTGGCGGCGATCGCGTCCTCCGCGGAACGGGCAGGGTAAACTCTCCACCCATGAGCATCGAAGTCACCATCGAAATCCCCAAGGGTTCCCGCAACAAGTACGAGGTCGACCACAAGACCGGCAAGGTCTACCTGGACCGCTACCTCTTCACACCGATGGCCTACCCGGCCGACTACGGATTCATCGACGAGACGCTCGGCGAGGACGGCGACCCGTTGGACGCCCTGGTGATCCTGCCGGAGTCCGTCTTCCCGGGAGTCATCGTCGAGGCCCGCCCGGTCGGCGTCTTCAAGATGACCGACGAGGCCGGCGGCGACGACAAGCTGCTCTGCGTCGTCGACGACGTGCGCTACGAGAAGTTCCAGGACATCAACGACATCGCGCAGGACGTCAAGGACGAGATCGAGCACTTCTTCGTCCACTACAAGGACCTGGAGCCGGGCAAGGAAGTCCACGGCTCCGGCTGGGGCGACAAGGCCGAGGCCGAGCGGATCCTCGCCGAGGCAGTGGAGCGTCACAAGTAGGACGCAGGAACGTCGAGGGGGGGATCGACGGGGTCGGAAGAGTCGGGCCGTCGCGTTTTATGACTCTTTATGGGTTGCCCGACTCATAGAGAGTCATAAAGCTGTGATCGCCACTCCCCCTCGGCGTCGCGGGTGAAACGCCGGAGTGTCCCGTCGGCGAGCCACACCGTGTCGCGGTCATCCACCTGAATGTGAGGACGCGGACCACAGGGTTCGCTGAACACAACGGCCAGGTTCTCCGGGTCCACCAGGGAGATCCGCACACCGGCCGACTCCCGCCCATCGTCGGCATAAGAGATGACGACCGACTGGACCACCAACCACGGGCCTGCCGTGTCGATATCGAGGTACTCAGAGCCCAGTTCAGACGGCAGCCGGGCCTCGGTTGTCACCTGCAGTTCAGGGCCCAGGAACTGCAGCACGTCGTTCTTCCAGGTCATGACGTTGCTGTCCGTGGCAAGGATCCGGGCACACGTGCTCGGACCGTTGGAGTCGTCTTTGTTCAGCCAGGTCAGAGAGCCTTCATCACTGACACGCCCGAGATGCAGGGCACCTCGCTGCTCTGGGCCGTGCCAGGTCCCGTCCGCCGCACGCGGCGCCTGCGGATCAGCCTCCTCATACCTGCCGACAATCCAACCGCTCCACGCCGCCGGCGCATCGACAACCTGGTCGATCCCCTCAGTAAGCACCGATGGCACCGGCACCTCACTCACGGAAATCCGACTGCCGTGAATCCCAGCCTGCAGCAGCAGCCTGCGGTGGCCCGTGAGTGCCACCAGACAACCGCCGCGCTGGGGCCCCACGATCACGCGCGGATGCTGCTTGAACTGGCTGATCTTCACCGGAAGAGTCACCGTCTCCGACTCGCCACTGTGCAGGTCGGTCTTCCAGACCAGGGGAAGCGCCTCATCAACACGCCAGAGTGTCCCTGACATCCCCGATTCCTCGGAGGGGGCCACAGAGCTGCCTGGACTGACAGCGAATCCGTCGAACCAGGTAGGTGTCGCCTTCCACGGCTCCGGCGCTGGTACCTCGTCGAGATCCAGTGTGAACCGGACTGATCGAACGCCGACATAGCTGCGTTTGTCCCTCACCGACGGGAATGGCAGTCGCACAGCCCCGACATCGACCTCGACGTCATCGCCGGCCAGCTGAATCCGGCAGACCCTGCCCCTCGTCGGAGATATGTCGGGAAGACCGATCCGGTAAGGATCATGCTGCAGGCTGCCGGTCACCCGCACATAGCCGATCACCGGCCGCGGTGCCGCCCACTGCGCCGTCCACCCGTCGCCACGCAAACTCGTCCACCACCGCCACTCGCCGCGCTGCTCGACATTCCAGGTCGGCGCGACTACCTCCTCGGCCCACGCATCCAGAGTCACGACGTCAGCACCGCCCACGTCTTCGTCACCGGCCTCGGCGAACACCAGGAGAAACGACTCGGTGTCGCCGAGCGACGGAAGCCGATGACCGTCATCCTCGATCATCCAGGCCGGCACCTGCACCGGCAGTATCCGGTGCCGGGCAGGCGGGGGTTCAGGCTGAGGTACAGCCAGCTTCTCCAGCTCCGCCCGGAATGAGGCGGCCGCGTTCCACCCAGCGTCCGAGGCTTCGTCAGCGTTTGCCATAGGTCCGACCGTACCGTGCAGCGGATGCCTCACGGGCCAGGGACGGCGTACACTGCGGCACCATGAGTGATTTCGAGACAGTGACACCGACCGAGGTCCCGGACGGGGCCCAGCTCATCGACATCCGCGAGCCGGACGAGTACAACCAGTGGCACGCCGAGGGCGCCACCAACCTGCCGCTCTCACAGCTGCAGGCCCGTTACGGCGAGTTCGACTTCGACCGGGACATCTACCTCATCTGCCTCTCCGGCGGCCGCTCGGCGAAGGCCGCCCAGTGGCTCGAACAGAACGGTATCGACACCATCAACGTCGGCTCCGGCACCATCGGCTGGCGCGACGCGGGCCTGCCGATCATCGGCACGGAAGGGTAGAAAGGCCCTCTCCGCGATAGCGGGGGACCCCCATAGTTCGTGTATCCCATTCGGGAGACGATAGAATGGTGGCATGCCAGAAACCGCGCATCTCCCCAGCGAGCTCCTGAAGTCGCCGTCCTTCCAGCTCGAGCGGCTCCGTCGCCGAACCCGCGTTTTCGTGGAGACCGCGCTGCTGTCCGAGGGGTTCAACCTCCGGGAGTACTGGGTGCTGACCTACCTGGTGGACGGCGACGCCGCCAGCCAGGCAGAACTCGGCGAGATCATCGGGGTCGACCGCTCCGACATGGTCCGACTCGTCGATTCGCTGGAGAAGCGCAAGCTGGCCAAGCGGGACAAGGACCCCAACGACCGGCGGCGCCAGATCATCTCCGTCACCAAGAAGGGCCGCAAGGCTCAGCTGGTCCTGTCCCCCATCGTGCAGAGCGCGGAGGACGAGGCGCTCGACGAATCGACTTCCAAGCAGCTCAAGCACCTCAAGAAGCTGGCGAAGTCGATCATCGCGGCCGAGGAAGAGGGCGACGGGGCGGACGGCGACAACATCGACGACTCCACCGGGGCTGCTGCCCCCACCCGCTGAGCGGGCCTCCGACCGGGACCGTGATCAGTCCCCGATCTGGTCCCGCCCGCGCTTCACGATCTTCGGGTCGGGCTGGCCGACGACATCATGGTCCTTGCCCGTGTAGTTGAACTTGCTCAGCACGTACCGCATCGCGTTGAGCCGGGCGCGCTTCTTGTCGTTCGACTTGATCGTGATCCACGGCGACTCGTTGGTGTCGGTGTAGCGGAACTGCTCCTCTTTCGCACGGGTGTAGTCGTCCCACTTGTCGAGGGACGCCAGGTCCATCGGGGACAACTTCCACTGCCGCACCGGATCCACCTGCCGGATGGCGAAACGGGTGCGCTGTTCCTTCTGCGTCACCGAGAACCACAGCTTCGTCAGGCTGATGTCGGAGCCCATGAGCATGTTCTCCAGCATCGGCACCTCCCGCAGGAACTCCGCGTGCTGGTCGTCCGTGCAGAATCCCATGACCCGCTCCACACCCGAGCGGTTGTACCAGGACCGGTCGAAGAAGACGATCTCACCGGCGCACGGGAAGTTCTGGATGTAGCGCTGGAAGTACCAGGAGGTCGACTCCCGCGGGCTCGGCTTCTCCAGCGCGACGGTGCGTGCACCACGGGGGTTGAGGTGCTCGTTGAACCGCTTGATCGTGCCACCCTTACCGGCGGCGTCACGGCCCTCGAACAGGATGATGTGCTTCTGACCGGTGTCTTTCGTCCAGTTCTGCCACTTCAGCAGCTCGATCTGGAGTGAACGCTTCGTGGTCTCGTACTCCTCGCGGCTGAGCCGTTCGCCGTACGGGTAGTTCTCCCGCCAGGTGTCCACGCGGTGACCGTCCGGCGTGATCAGGACCGGATCATCCTCGTCCGAGTCATCGACGATGTAGCCTTCAGTCGCCGCCAGATCGACGATGTGGAAGTCCTGCTCGTCCGGTGCGCCCTGATCGCTACTGTCGTTGGTCATACTTCCATGCTAGTGGTTCTCCGACGCGGCCACACGGCGCCACGAACCTGCCACCCCCACTCAGCGTCCGCCGGGCACCACCGACGGCTTTCCCCGGACACACCTCGACCCCGCCCCCGCCCCGCGACAGAAGTCGCAGGCAGGGAACGGGGTCGTGGAGTGCGGTCGGTGGACCGGACGGATCAGAAGGGGATCAGAATCCGCCCATGCCACCCATGCCGGCCATCTCGTCGGCACCGGCGCCGGCAGCCTCAGGCTCCGGCTTGTCGGCCACGACGGCCTCGGTGGTGAGGAAGAGGCTGGCGATCGAGGCGGCGTTCTGCAGTGCGGAACGGGTCACCTTGACCGGGTCGGAGATACCGGCGGACAGCAGGTCGACGTACTCACCGGTGGCAGCGTTCAGGCCGTGGCCCGCGTCCAGACCGGCGACCTTGTCGACGACGACGCCGGGCTCGAGGCCGGCGTTGAAGGCGATCTGCTTCAGCGGTGCGGACAGGGCGGCCTGGACGATCTGAACGCCCGTGGCCTCGTCGCCCTCAAGACCGAGGTTGCCGTCGAGCACGTGGGCCGCCTGCAGCAGCGACGCGCCACCACCGGCGACGATGCCCTCGTCAGCGGCAGCCTTGGCGTTGCGCACGGCGTCCTCGATGCGGTGCTTGCGCTCCTTGAGCTCGACCTCGGTGGCGGCACCGACCTGGAGGACGGCGACGCCGCCGGCCAGCTTGGCCAGGCGCTCCTGCAGCTTCTCCTTGTCGTAGTCGGAGTCGGCGTTGTCGATCTCCTGGCGGATCTGACGGACCCGGCCGGACAGCTGCTCGGAGGAACCGGCGCCGTCGACGATGGTGGTGTCGTCCTTGGTGACGACGACCTTGCGGGCGGTACCCAGCAGGGGCAGGTCAGCGGTCTCGAGGGAGAGGCCGACCTCCTCGGCGATGACCTGGCCACCGGTGAGGATGGCGATGTCCTGCAGCTGGGCCTTGCGGCGGTCGCCGAAGCCCGGGGCCTTGACGGCGACGGACTTGAAGGTGCCGCGGATCTTGTTGAGCACCAGGGTGGACAGGGCCTCGCCCTCGATGTCCTCGGCGATGATCAGCAGCGGCTTGCCGGACTGCATGATCTTCTCCAGCAGCGGCAGCAGGTCCTTGACGTTGGAGATCTTGGAGGAGACCAGGAGGATGTAGGGGTCCTCCAGGACAGCCTCGCCGCGCTCGACGTCGGTGGCGAAGTAGGCCGACAGGTAGCCCTTGTCGAAGCGCATGCCCTCGGTGGTCTCGAGGGTGACGCCGAAGGCGTTGGACTCCTCGACGGTGATGACACCGTCCTTGTTCAGCTCACCGTCGCCGACGGCGTACATGGCCTCGGCGATCAGCTCGCCGATCTTCTCGTCCGCGGCGGAGATGCCGGCGGTCGCGGCGATCTGCTCACGGGTCTCGATCTCCTTGGCACCGGCCAGCAGAGCCTCGGTGACCTTCTCGACGCCGGCCTGGATGCCGCGCTTGATGCCCATGGGGTTGGAGCCGGCCGCGACGTTGCGCAGGCCTTCCTTGACCAGGGACTGCGCCAGGACAGTGGCGGTGGTGGTGCCGTCGCCCGCGACGTCGTCGGTCTTCTTGGCGACCTCCTTGACGAGCTCCGCACCGATCTTCTCGTAGGGGTCCTCGAGGTCGATCTCCCGGGCGATGGTGACACCGTCGTTGGTGATCATCGGGGCACCCCACTTGCGCTCAAGCACAACGTTGCGGCCCTTGGGGCCGAGGGTGACCTTCACCGCGTCGGCGAGGGTGTTGAGACCCTTCTCCAGACCGCGGCGAGCTTCCTCGTCGAATGCAATCATCTTTGCCATGTGGCTCTTGATCCTCCGTTGTAGAGATAGGAGCGACACGTTCGGGTCAGATCCAGCGCCCGCGACGGCACGGATGGACGCATGTCGCGACGTCCACCCTCACTGCATCTGAGTGAGACTTTGTTTCTGTTGTTCGTTCTGGCACTCCGCAAGAGCAAGTGCTAACCCCGTTTCTAGCAGTCTCCCTCGCCGAGTGCAAGGTCACCTGCGTGCGGGACGTCCAGGGCCCGCTCCGGCCGTCCCCGGTACGCGCACGGTGAACGACGTCCCCACCCCGAGACTGCTCTCCACCTCGATGACACCCTCATGCGCCTGAACGATCGCACTGGCGATCGTGAGCCCCAGACCCAGACCCGGGATCGTGGACTCCTTGACCTCCGGGGTACGGAAGAACTGCTCGAAGACCCGCAGGCGGTCAGCCTCGGTCATACCCCGGCCGGTGTCACTGACACAGACCTCCAGACACCCCCCGTCCGACCGGCATGAGGTTGTGACGGTGTCTCCCGACGACGAGTACTTGATCGCGTTGACGATCAGGTTGTCGAACACCTGGTGCATCCGCGCCGGATCGAACTCCCCGGCCAACCCGGAAACCGTGCTGTCGACCAGGATGACCCCCGCCGACTCGGCGTACGGCCGTGCCGACTCCAGGCTGGACCGGACGACATCGGTGAGGTCACCGGACTGCAGACGGACCGACGGCCGCGACGCCGACTCGAGAAGATCGGAGACCCGCAGCAGCAGCCTCTCGGCGTTGCGCTCCACCACCTGGAGATTCGCCGCGAGCTGGTGGAGGTCATGATCCGCGCGCTCCTGCCCAACCCGGTCGACCTGCTCAAGTTCCTCCAGGGCGAGGTCGAGGTAGCCGAGAATCGACGTCAGCGGGGTACGGAGCTCATGGCTGACCCGGTGCAGGAAGGCGTCTTTGGCGTCCAACGCCTCCATCAGGTCCGTGACGTCGTTGAAGACGATGACCGACCCGGCGTACGTACCGTCCGGATCCTGGATCGGCCTCGCAGACACCGACATCGCCCGCAGGTGCCGCTCCCCGATCCACATCAGCTGATTGACCACCTCCTCACCCGCGATGGCCCGACGGACCGGTCGCTCATCGGCGGGGAGTGCCGTGGTCTTGTCCGCGGCGAAGAGGAGCAGCTGGTCCTCGCGCGGATCGTCGAGGTCGCCCGGACTCGCCACATGGTGCAGCTGCCGCTGGTGACTGTTCATGAGCACGTCGTTGCCGTCCCCGTCCACGACCACGACCCCGGTGGGCACGGTTTCGATGACCGTGTCCAGCAACTGCGCATGACGTTCGCGCTCCGCGGCGACGGACCGGAGTTTCCTGTCCTTGTCCCTCAGCTCCCACTGCTGGGTATGGATGCTGTGGCTGACGCTGGCGGTGAAGACACCGACCACACAGAGGATGGCGGGGACGAGCAGCAGCCCGAGGATGGACGTCGCCGAGAGCGTCGCCCCCGCCAGGATGATCGGACCCCAGACGATCACCAGGGTCGCCGCCAGGTTCAGCAGGTGCACCCGCCGGGTACCGTGGTAGATCCACGAGACCCAGATGACGGGGAACACAGCCACGAGGCTCAGACCGGTCAGGCTGTCGCTGCCTCCGGCCCGCAGGAGTGCGACCGCACCGAACTGCATCAGCGGAGTCAACCAGTTCAGCAATGCCGTGCGGTAGCGCAATGACGGAACGGCACCGGGAATCCTGGTGAGAACGGTGACCACGATTCCGGCGAGGAACAACGGATTTCCGTAGAGCTGCGGCAGGACGACAGCGACCAGAACCAGGACGAAACCGACGGTGAGCAGGAAAGGTCGCTGGTTGATGACCGCGCTTTCGGCCGCATCAGGTTCCCTCGTGCGGGAATTCGCGGCGCCGAACGCGGGAACCAACCAGGGCATGGTGGTCATCATAAGTGGTTTCTCCCGTGCTCGCCGGTGCTGGTGTTGCCTGTGCCACCCGTGCCACCCGTGCCACAGAGCTGACCGACGCGCACTCCCCCGGCCCTCGACTCGTTTTGTAGGATAAAATGCAGCATGTGAAACAGTGAAAGAACGATGAATGAATCTGGGCATGAGGAGTGGTCAGAGTGGCTCAACGTCATGGTGGTGACGATGCCGCGGGTACCGCGGTGGTGATCGAGGACGACCCCGACATCCGGGAACTGATTTCCTCGGTGCTCCAGCAGTCCGGTTTCCAGGTCCACACCTCCGCAGACGGAGCGGCGGGAGTCGCGGCCGTGGAACTCCACCACGCCGACCTCGTCACGGTCGACCTCGGCCTCCCCGGCATAGACGGTTTTGAGGTGGTGCGGCAGATCCGGCTGCACAGCGACTGCTACATCGTGATGGTGTCGGCGCGGACCGATGAAGTGGACACCCTGATGGCCCTGAACACCGGCGCAGACGACTTCATCACCAAACCGTTCCGGCCCCGCGAACTGCGTGCGCGGGTCACGGCGATGTTCCGTCGCCCGCGCGCCGCCCACGTGCCGGACGTCGGGGACCCCGCCGGGGACGGCGCCGGCGGCGCCCTCCGCGTCGGTCAGGTTCCCGGCGCGCTCTCCGACCCCGGTTCGCCCGGCGCTCCGGACGCCTCGGCAGGGTCGGCAGCCTCGGCAGGGTCGGCCGCTTCCCCGGCCGGGTCGCCGATCCTCTCGCACGACAACCTCCGGCTCGACCCGGATGCCAGGACGGTCAGCATCGGTGACGATGACATCGTGCTCACCAGGACCGAGTTCGAACTGTTGCACACCCTTCTGCTGAGTGGTCGGCGGGTGCGCACCAAGACGGACCTCGTCCGCCACCTGCGGGCCGGGGAATCGGCCGGTTCCGCCGCCTACGTGAGCGAGGCCGACGAACGCGCCGTCGAGGTGCACATCGGCAACCTGCGTCGGAAGCTCAGTCGGGGCGACCAGGCGGCACCGCCCGCCGCAGTCATCGAAACCGTCCGCGGCGTCGGCTACAAGCTGGCCCCGGCGTCTGCCTGACACGGGTCCACCGGACCGCCGTCCGCGGGCCGTCGTCGCGATCACGGAACCCGTCCTCGTCCGCTTCCCGGCCCCGCTAGACGGTGAAGCCATGATGGCGTCGCAGTGCCTTGCGGAGCATGAAGAAGGTCATGACCATGGTGGTGATGTAGAGCACCGGCCAGCCGAGGGAGAGGATCGCGGACTGCACACCGGCCGTCTGCTGGAACCACGCGTACATCGCACCACCGACGACCAGCGCCGCGACGATCAACGGAGCGAGGAACGCGGATCCGCGTCCGCCCTCGGCCTTCGCCTGGGCCGCCCAGTTGTCGGTCTGGGCCTTGCTGAAGAACTTCGCCCAGGCCCGGAGGAAGTGCCCCATACGGATCCACAGGTAGATCTCGGACGGGAAGAACAGCAGAGCGAAGAGGATGTCACGGGCGGTGTGGCCCCGGATCGACAACGCGATCCGCAGGTTCAGGATGACCGAGACGGCCGGGGGAATGAGCCAGACCGGACTGAACACGAAGGCGTCGATGCTGAGGGACGCGGCGAGCAGGAGCAGGAATCCGAGGCGGATCAGGATGTTCCCCAGCATCGAGATGTTCTCGAACCACCGCAGCCGCAGGTTCGGGTGGAACGGCTGTCCGGCGGTGGTCGAGCGTTGTCCCGGCCACATCAGGTCGATGGCCCCGAAGTTCCATTTGACCTGCTGCCCGTCCAACGCGCGGACGGTGTGCATGCCACCGACGAAAGCCCGGGCGGTCGCACTGATCTTGGTTGCGGCACCGATGCTGCGCAGCTGGAGGGACAGCAGGGAATCCTCGACCTCGCTGTCGCGTACCCACGGGGTCGCCTGCCGGTTGGCCTCCATCACGTCTTTCAGCGCCTGCATGGAGAACAGCGAGCACTGGCCCCCGAGGACGGCCATGTTCCGGCCCCGCAGGAGGTTGTCCATGGTGAACGCCGCGAACTGCGCGCGTTGGCCGGTGGTGAGGAAGGACGAGACGACACCGCGGCTCGACGCCTGGTCGACGGTGTAGATGGCCGAGATACCGCCGATGCGGGACTCCGCGCGTGCCTCCTGTTCAAGGCGTTCGACGGTGTCGTACTCGAGGATGGTGTCGCCGTCGACGCCGAGCAGGTAGTCGAAGTTGTCGCAGACCTTCGCGAACCCGTAGTTCAGGGCACCGACCTTCTTGTCCTCGTTCTCGCCGATGTCGTGGACGAAGACATAGGTGGAGTACGTCTCCACGGTGTGGCCCGGACCGTCACCGGACTGCAGGTGCTCGCCGGCGTATCCCCGGGCAATCGCGAAGGTGCGGTCGGTGGTGTTGTTGATGACCACGTGGACGACCTCAGGCGGGCGCGACTGGGACAGCAGGGAGTCCAGGACTCCGGCGATGGAGTCCTCTTCGTTGTACGCCGGAATGACACAGGCGATGGAGGTGTGCGGGCGGGTCCGCGAGACCGAGCCCTGGGAGGTGACGGTGACGAAGCCGTTGTCGGTGGACTCGACGGCGGGTTCCTGCGGTGTGGCGGTGGTCTGCACCGGTGTGATGGTCATTGCTCTCCCTCGATCGTCCTCGATGACCTGTGGTTTCGTGAGTCTTGCTGCCCTGTCCCGGGAGGTCCGGGAGGTTCATGGGTTCAGTCTGCAACGGCAACCTCAAGGAACAGCTCCGGGTACACGCAGGTTTTCCGCAGGAGATCCCGGCCACGGACGAAAGCTTCCCCCACCGGCACCGCATGACGCGGGAACGCGTCGGTCTAGGGTGGAGGCCATGCCTGACAACAATCCCCGCACGCTCTCCGCCGACTCCGCCCGCACCGCCGTCTCCGCACAGATGCCGTGGCTGCGGCAGGCGCTCACCGACCTCGTCGCCTTCCGTTCGGTGCACTCCACCCCGGGCCTCGAGGACGACAACGCCGGCGCCGCCCGATGGGTCACCGACGCCTTCCGCGCCGAGGGGATCCCCGTGGAGCCGCACACCACCACCGACGGGTCCGTGTCGGTCATCGGTGTCCGTGAGGCCGCCGAGGGCTGGCCCACCGTCCTGCTCTACTCCCACTACGACGTGCAGCCCGCCAGCGACGTCGACAACTGGACGTCCTCCCCCTGGGAGCTCACCGAGCGCGACGGCCGCTGGTACGGACGCGGCGCCGCCGACTGCAAGGGCCACGTCGTGATGCACCTCGCCGTCCTGCGCGCACTCAACGCCCTCGTCGACTCCGGCGACCTGGACGACGACACCGCCACGGCGCTGTCGAGCATCGGCATCCGGGTCGTCGTCGAAGGCTCCGAGGAGCGCGGCGGGTACGGCCTCGAGGACCTGCTGTCGTCCGACCCGGAGCTCTTCGCCGCCGACACCTTCCTCATCGCCGACTCCGGCAACGACGCCCTCGGCGTCCCCGCCGTCTGCACCGCGCTGCGCGGCACGGCACCGGTCACCGTCCGGCTGCGGACCCTCGAGCAGCCCATGCACTCCGGACAGTTCGGCGGTGCCGCCCCGGACGCCCTGCTCGCCCTTATCAAACTGCTGGCCACCCTGCACGACGATGACGGCCTCGTCGCCGTCGACGGGCTGATCTCCGGGGCACGCTGGGAGGGACGTGGCCCCGACGAAGCCACCTTCCGTGCCGACGCCGGCGTCCTCGACGGTGTGGACGTCCTCGGTGCAGCACAGGGCCTCGCCCCCAACGACCTCACGATCTCCCGCCCGTCGATCACCGTCACCGGCCTGGACTCCCTCTCCGTCGCCGACTCCGTCAACGCCGTCGTCGCCGAGGCCGGCGCGGTGGTGAGCCTGCGCATCCCGCCGGGAATGGACCCGAAGGACGGGCAGGACGCCCTGGTCCGGCACCTGGAGGCCCACGTCCCGCACCACGCCCGGCTCAGCATCGAACGCGAGTCACTCGCCTCCCCGTTCTCCGCCGACACCTCGGGCCCCGCCCTGAAACTGCTGTCGCAGGCCCTCGCCGACGCCTACGGGGCCGACGAGACAGCCGAGATCGGTTCCGGCGGTTCCATCCCGCTCAGCAACGCACTGCTGGAGAAGTACCCGGACGCTGAACTCGCCCTGTTCGGCATCGAGGAGCCGTCCTGCCGGATCCACTCGGCCGACGAGTCCGTCGACCCGACCGAGATCGCCGCCATCGGCACCGCTGAACTGCTGTTCCTCGCGCGGTCCGGCGCGCTGACGAGCTGAGGTCACCGGAAACTCACCCGGGTGTGGGCGAAATGTTGCCTGTCGGCAGTGATACAGATAACATCATCGGCATGATCAACACCCTCAAGCGAGTAGCCCACCCGGGTGGAGGCGCGGACTGACCCCTCCACCACGGGGAAGTCACGCTACTCGCAAGCGGTTGCGTCGGTCCACATCCCACCGACGGTAACCAGCACAAGGGAAAGACCCACTCATGTTCGAGTCACAGGACAACCGGATGCCCACCACCACGATGATTCGCTTCGCCCGGCCCGACGAGGCCCGCGACGACCGTCTCGCCCCCGTCTACACCGACCGCCCGGGTCTGCGCCGTTCCACAGCCGTCACCTACCGCGAGGGCAACCCGACCCGGCTCGAGAAGCGTCGCAACCGCACCCGGGTCTTCGCCGAGGACCCTTTCCGCGCCCGCTTCGGACAGCGCCTCCCCGCCGGGATGCGCCAGGAGGCGCGCGGCATGGAGTGGCGGAAGTTCATCACCACCTACGCCCCCTCCACCTACCGGGTCGAGTCGATGTCCACCACCCGACGCCCGGCCGGTCGGCGGGACTTCGACCTGACGATCTCGGGGTTCCGCGAGGACGCCGGCACACAGGTCTCGATCACCTCGATGGGTGCGGCGTCGGCGATGACGCAGATCCTCGCCGACCACGGACGACGCGTCGAGATCCTCGAGTTCCACCAGTACGACATCTTCGAGGCGACCGTCACTTTCGTCTTCGCCCAGCACGAGACGAAGAAGGTCTGGGCCGTCGGCTTCGGCTCCGACCGGGACCTCTCCATCGCCAGCGCCCTGGCGTCCGCCGCAGGCCGCCTGCACGGGTAGAACGGCCGGCCGCCGCTGACCCAAAGTAGCCGAGCCTCCCGTCGCTGACACGACCACGTGAGGGCGGTTTGTCCCGCTCAGACCGCCCTCACGTGGTCGTGCCGGGGGTGGGACTCTCCTGCTCCGCAGGCGGGGGCGCCGGCGAGGCAACCTCAAGCGATCTCATCCGGCGAAGAGCCCTGTCCCGCGCCTTCCCCACCCGTTCCTGAACCACCGCCGGCGACCGGATCGACTCCTTGGTGAACCGGAGCGCCTCCCAGTCCAGATCCCGCAGCGCATGGAACTGGTCGAAGTCCACGTCTGTCTGCCTGGCGGTCCCATGGTGCCCACCGTCGTAGTACAGAGCCAGCCGGAGCTCCTCGCAGCCCAGGTCAGGAAGTGTCCGCGGCGTCCATCCTGCCACGGCCCCCGGCGCGAGATCGACCCTGATCTGTGACTGCCACCGGTGCGGCGGGGCCAGGACGTCCCGGACGATCAACCTCATCACCGTCTCCATCGGTGACTGTGCACCGTCGTCCGCCAGCGCAAGCAGGCCCTCCATCACCCCACGGTCGATCGTCCCCCGTGCCGCCTCCAGGAGCTGGGCCCGGGTGACCCAGGTGCACTGGCAGAAAGCATCGATGAACTGCACCGCCCTCACCTCTTCCCTGCGCAGTCCCGGCACGTCGTGCACCCACCAGGTGTGCCGGCCGGTGAGGATCGTCCACAGACAGTGCACCGCCGCCACCTGCGGAGCAACCACCCTCAAACCCGGAAACCTACGGGACGGTCGCCTGGTCTCCAGCCCCGCAGGACGTGGACGGATGACCGGCCGCACCGGATGCCGTGCCGCCGTCGTGGACCGGGTCGACCCGTGGGAGGTCACGCCGCAGAGCAGCAGGACCGGCGCAGAATCGCACCAGTCCGGCAGCAGCCCGTACAACCCGGCCGCCGCCCATCCCGCCACCACCGCGTCCGGCCGGACGAGGTGGTGGGCCCAGGCCCGTGTGACACAGTCGACGCCGAATCCTCCATGGTCCGTCGGGTCGAACCCTTCCGGCGCAGGGACCACCATCCCGGGGGCCACCTGCACGTACCCCCGCTTCAGCTTCCAGTCGGTCACCGTCCCCGACGCCGCAAGCTCTTTCCGGACAACCGGCACCGTCGTCGGCATGCGCCTCCAGGTGTATTCCGGGCCGCGGCCCGGCGCTCCCCTACTTTCCCGCACACGTCCCCCACTGTGTCCGCTTGTGCCTGCTTGTGTCCGCTTGTGCCTGCTTGTGTCCGCTTGTGCCTGCTTGTGTCCGCTTGTGCCTGCTTGCTCCCGCTGTTTCCCACTGGATTGCGCCAGTGTCCCCGTCCCGCGCTTCATGAAGTACAGCAGAGCCCGTCCTCCGCTGTCCACCTGTCCCCTGTTGCTGTGGACAAATTCAGCCCCACGGCATCCAGCTATCCACAGCCCCTGGCAGCAGACCCCTACGAAGGGCACGTCCCAGTGCGTGGGACGACCACGTCAGGGCGGTCTGGCCCCGGCAAAACACCCTCACGTGGTCGTGTCAGCCTCGGATACACCATCCATACGGCGCCCCCGCCACACGGCACCGCCGCCGGTCTACCGCACCGACGCCCGCAAGGTCTCCACCGTGAGATCCACCGCCGCGATCCAGGCCTCGGGTTGTGTGAACCCTTCTTCGGCCCCGACATCGCCCCGGGTCCGCGTCCCGGGCTCCAGTGCAGCCCCGGCCTCGCGGGCGGCGGCGCGTTGCAGGGCGTAGTCCCCGCCGCGCTCCATGATCCCCCGGACGTCCTGCAGTGCATCGGCGCACCCGAACTCCTCGGCGATCGGCGCGAGGACGTCGAGCCAGTCGGAGATGTCCTGGGTGACCCACCGTTCCGTGGTGTCCCGGTCGGTGATGATCAGCGCCTCGAGGCCGTAGCGTGCCGCCCGCCACTTGTTCTCGGCGACGTGCCAGTGCTGCAGCGTCGGCAGCTCCCGTCCGGCCTCCCACTCCCGTTCGTAGTACACGACCAGGCAGTGGATGAAGGCCGCGATCGCCCCGACCTCACGGATGTCCATGGTCGCGTCGGCGAACCGGACCTCCACCGTCCCGTACTTCGACGGCCGCACGTCGAAGTGCATCGAACCGGTGTGGTTGATCACCCCGGAGCGGTCCTGGTCCTCGTTGAACGCCTCCCAGTCCGCCCAGTCGGCGAACTGGTAGGGCATGCCGGCGGTGGGCAGCTGCTGGTACAGCAGCGTCCGGTTCGACGCGTAGCCGGTGTCGAGCCCCTCCCAGGCCGGGGAGGACGCCGACAACGCCAGGACGTGCGGGTACTGCGTCATCACGGCGTTGATGATGGGCCAGACACGGTCCCGCCCACCGACGCCGACGTGCACGTGGATGCCCCAGATCAGCATCTGGCGTCCCCAGTACTGGGTACGCTGGATGATCTCCTGGTAGCTGCCCTTGTCGCTGAGGATCTGGTCACCCCAGTGGGCGAAGGGGTGCGTCCCGGCGGAGAAGACGTTGACCCCCAGGTCGTCAGCGACCTCGAGGATCTGGGTCAGCTGTTCGCGCAGGTCCTCCACCGCGTCCGGGATGGTCTGGTGGACGCCCGTGACCATCTCGACGGTGTTCGCGAGAAACTCGCGGGTGACGCGGTGCCCCGGAAAACGCTCGTCGAGGGCGTCGACGAGTTCGGGGGCGCGCGGGACGAGGTCCCTCGTCTCGGGGTCGACGAGGGCAACCTCCCACTCGATGCCGACCGTCGGGGCTGAGGACGGAAATTCCATGGGAGGGATGTTACTGCATCAGGGTCACAGCGGGCCGGTCAGCACGACGACCACACCGTCGGCACGCGGCCCGGTGCGGACGTCCGCCTCACCGAAGCGGTCGTAGTAGTCCGGGTTACCGGGGGCGGCGGTGATGCCCAGGTCTCCGGCGACCTGCTCGGCCGCCGCCTGCGACTGGGCGTTGCCCTCAGGATAGTAGACCCGCGACTCCTCGCTGATGCCGTCTATCCTGCCTCTGAGGTTGCCGTAGCCGACGTTGGTCCACTGTTCCCCCCGCAGCCGGTCTGCGGTGCTCTGGGCGACGGGCTCGCCGCTGTTGTTCAGGACGGTGACCGCGGTGGCTCCCCGGTCGACCCCGGGTGCACCCGCTCCGCCCCCGGAGTTCCCTGCGGCCTCCGGGTCGCCGCCGTTGCCGGTGGCGTCGGGGGCGGCAGGATCGTCAGGGTCGGCGGAGTCGGCAGGGTCGTCGCCGTTGTCCCGGTCGCCTGACGCGGCGTCCGTGCCCTCGCCGTCCTCCCCGTCCGCCCCGTCGGTCGCGGAGGAGGCGCCGTCAGCGCCCCGGCCACTGCCGTCCTGCGCCGCACCGGAGGCATCCTGACCTGCGACGGTCTCCTGCGTGGAGTCGTCACCGTCGTCGCCGCCGACGAACGAGTAGACGCCCCAGGCGATCAGGACGACGGCGACGGCGGTGAGCACCATGGCCAGGCCGCGCAACGGGGGGCCACCGGCGGCATCCGCACCGGCTGCACCGGTCGTGCCTGCAGCACCGGCACCTGCGGCGCCGGCATCCATCGCGTACTCGTCGTCGTATGCCGTGTCCGGGTTCGGGTCGTAGACGGCGTCGTCTCCGTGGCGGGGTCCGTTCTGATCAGTCACGCCCCAATACTAACGTCAGTCACACCAGTCACGTCCACGTGACACCCCGGGGGAGTGCCACCGGTCGTCACCGACGTCAGCCGGACACCCCCGTCACCGCTCCCGACGACGCAGCAGCGCCCCCACCACCACCGGGGCGACGTCCAACGCCTCCGGCCGCGATATCAACGCATTGAGCTGCTGGTAGTAGCGCACAGGACTCACCCCGAAACGGCGGCGGATCTCCTCCCCCTTCGCACCCTCGTCACGCCACCACAGTGACTCGAAGTCCAACATCTCCCGCTCCCGCTCAGAGAGGCCTCCCCCCGCCCCGTCCGTCGATTCATCCACGGTGAATCAGTTTAGCTGACCCGAGATGGTAGTTTCACTCCATCAGGGCGGCGCTGCTGCGTACAGTACATCTGCCCGGACGGACAGCTTCCCGGTGATCCGTCCCCTCATCCCGGAGAGACCCAGAGAGACACACATGAGCACCTCCCCGTCAGTCACCGACAAGGCGTCACCGTCGGCCCCGTCCAGCTCGAAGCAGACCCCGGAGCAGAGGCGTGTCCTCGCCGGCACCCTCGTGGGCACCACCATCGAGTGGTACGACTTCTTCATCTACGCGCAGGCCGCCGCCTTCGTCTTCGCGCCGCTGTTCTTCGCCCCACTGGGCGAGTCGACGCTGGCGCAGGTGATCTCCTGGGCCACCATCGGCATCAGCTTCCTCTTCCGTCCGCTCGGCGCCGTGATCGCCGGCCACCTCGGCGACCGCTACGGGCGCAAGATGGTCCTGGTCGTGACGCTGTTCGGCATGGGTGTGGCCACCGCGCTCATCGGTCTGCTGCCCACCTACGAGACGATCGGGGTGGCGGCACCGTTGCTGCTGATCCTGCTGCGCATCATGCAGGGCCTCTCCGCCGGCGGCGAGTGGGGCGGTGCGGCCCTGATGGCCGTGGAACACGCCCCCCGCGACAAGCGCGGCATGTTCGGCTCCTACCCGCAGATCGGTGTGCCGCTGGGCCTGATCCTGGCGTCGTCGTTCATGTTCCTGCTCACCAACGGCCTCTCCGACGAGGACTTCCAGAGCTGGGGCTGGCGCATCCCGTTCATCTCCTCGGTCGTGCTCATCGCCGTGGGCTACCTGATCCGCCGCGCGGTCGACGAGTCCCCGGTCTTCCTGGAGATGCAGCAGCGCCGCAAGGAGGCCTCGGCACCGCTGGGCAACCTGTTCCGGAACCACTGGCGTCGGGTCCTGCTCGCCGCCCTGATCTTCGCCGGAAACAACGCCGCCGGCTACATGATCATCGCCTTCTTCTCCTCCTACAGCGCCAACGAGCTCGGCATGGCGAAGTCGCAGACCCTGATCGCCACCCTCATCGGCGGCGTGTCCTGGCTGGTGCTCACCATCTGGTCCGGCCGGATCTCCGACAAGATCGGGCGTCGCGAGACCTTCATCATCGGTTACATCCTCATCGCGGCGTGGGCCGTGCCCATGTGGTTCTTCGTGGACAAGGGTGAGCTGCTCTGGCTGGTCCTGGTGATCGTCGTCCTGACGATCGGCCTGGCGCCGTCCTACGCCCCGCAGTCGGCCCTGTACGCCGAGATGTTCCCGGCGGAGGTCCGTTACTCCGGTACCTCGATCGGCTACGCCCTCGGCTCGATCCTCGGCGGTGCCTTCGCCCCGATGATCGCCCAGCTGCTGCTGGACTCCACCGGGAAGACCTGGACGATCGGGCTCTACCTCGCGGCCATCGCGATCGTCTCGGCCGTCGCCGTGTGGCTGGTGCCGAAGTCCGTGGAAAAGTCCGACCTCCACGTCTGACGCCACGCCCGGCGGTTATTCTGGAGGACATGTCAGTTCTCCCCGTCGTCATCTGCGGCGACCCCGTCCTCCATCATCCCACTGAACCCGTCGCCGAGACGGAGATCGGTGGCGAACAGCTCAGCGGCCTCATCGCCGACATGTACGAGACCCTGGACCGCGCCCACGGCGTGGGGCTGGCCGCGAACCAGGTCGGCGTGTCCAAGCGGCTGTTCGTGTACAACTGCCCCGACATCGACGGCCCCGACGGCTCCCGGAAACCCGGGGAGGACATCAGCGCCCAGGGCGGCCCGATGCGTCGCGGTTGTGTGGTCAACCCCGTGCTCGAGACCTCCGAGATCCCGGAGACCATGCCCGACGAGGAGGACGACGTCGAGGGCTGCCTCTCCGTCCCCGGCTACGACTTCCCCACCGGTCGCGCCGACTGGGCACGGGTCACCGGCGTCGACGAGCACGGTGAGCCCGTCACTGTCGAGGGGTACGGCTTCTTCGCCCGGTGCCTGCAGCACGAGGTCGGTCACCTGGAGGGTCTCCTCTACATCGACACCCTCATCGGACGGAACAAACGTGCCGCCCGGAAGACGGTGAAGCGCGAGGGGTGGACCGTCGCCGGCAACTCCTGGACCCCCGGGGTCGACCCGGACCCCTTCGGCCACGATGAGTGACGGTTCCCCCGACACCTCCTGGTCGGCGGCCCGTGCCGGCGCGGTTCCCCCCGAGGTCACCGGGCTGCCGTTCGCGGTGTCCCGGCACACCGACCCGCTCAGCGTCCGCACCGGGGCCCGTGCCACCGTCCGGCGACGTCTCCCCACGTCCGACCCGGCCACCGGCCGTCCCCGGGTCAGCGACGTCATCGGTGTGATCGAGAGTCTGGATCCGCTGCGCGTCCGGGCCACCGACGGGACGGTGCACACCGTCCCCGCCGACGAGGTCGTCGTCCTCAAGACCCTCGCCGACCGCCCGGTGCGGGTCTCCGACATCCGCGCCGTCGAGCAGGCCACGGCCGCCGCCTTCCCCGGGATCACCAACGACACGGTGTCCGGCTGGCTGATGCGCGCCGGTGACGGGATCACCGAACGCTCCAACTCGGCGGTACCCCTCGGCCCGGAGACCGGCACCACCCCGGTGCCGCTGGACGCCATCCACGCGTTCTACCGGACGCACGACCTCCCCACCCGGATCCTGCTGCCCGACCGTGCGGCACGTCCCGCCGAACACCTCCTCGGTCTGCCGGGCACGCAGGCGGGTCCGGAGATCATAGTGATGACCCGCCCGCTCGACGGTGAGCTTCCGCCGGTTCCCGACGGGCCCCCGGAGGTCAGGTTCTCCGTCTCCGACGAGCCGGACGACGAGTGGCTGAGCCTCTACCACTTCCGTGGTGAGCCGCTGCCCGAGCACGCGCTGCGGCTGCTCGCCGGTCGGATCGACGGCACGCTCGGCTTCGCCCGCCTCACCGTCGACGGTCGGATCGTCGCCGTCACCCGCGGGACCGTCACCACGGGGGGACGTGAGCAGCATCTCGGGTACTCGGCCGTGGAGGTCGCCCCGCAGTGGCGACGACGGGGGCTCGGACGCCTGATGGGCACCGCCATGCTGCACTGGGGTCGTGACCACGGGGCGACCCGCAGCTACCTGCAGGTCATCGCCTCCAACGCCGCCGGACTGGGGCTCTACCGCTCCCTCGGGTTCGCTGAACACCACCGGCACCGCTGCCTGACGGTCGACCGCTGACACCTGGGTAAGGTGTAGGGCATGAAGATCGCCACCTGGAACATCAACTCCGTGCGCAACAGGGAACAACGCGTCCGGGACTTCCTGGAACGCTCGGACGTCGACGTCCTGTGCCTCCAGGAGACCAAGTGCACCGACGACCAGTTCCCGGACTTCTCCGACACGGGCTACGCACACGCCCACGTCGGGGAGAACTCCTGGAACGGTGTGGCGATCCTGTCCCGGGTGGGCATCGAGGACGTGCGTGCGGACTTCGGCCAGCCGGGCTTCGACAAGGACCCCGCCGCCGAGCCGACCCTGGAGCCCCGCGCCGTCGGCGCCCGGTGTGGCGGGGTCGAGGTCTGGAGCCTCTACGTCCCCAACGGACGGGAGATCTCCGACCGCCACTTCACCTACAAACTCGACTTCCTGGACAGCATGGCCTCCTACCTGGAGAAGGGGAAGGACGGCGGGGACCCGGTCGTCGTCGTCGGTGACTTCAACATCATCCCCACCGACCGGGACCTGTGGGACCGTTCCTGGTTCGAGGGCAAGACCCACGTGACCCCGCGGGAACGCGCGGCGCTGGACGAGATCCTCGGGCGCGGCGGCATGACCGAGGCCACCGCGCCGCTCCAGGGCAGCTACACCTACTGGGACTACCAGGCCATGCGGTTCCAGAAGAACCAGGGGATCCGCATCGACCTGCAGTACTCCCGCGGCCTGACCTCCTCCGACCCTGTCGTCGACCGGGACGAGCGGGCCGGTAAGGGGGCGTCCGACCACGCCCCCGTGACCGTGGACTACGCGCTGTGACCGCCACTGCGGCCGGCGCTGTGACCAGTACCGTGACCGCGTCGGACTTCTGGTCGTTCATCACCCCGGACAACTTCGGCATCCCGCTCTTCGGCAACGTGATCGGCGGCGGCCTCGAGTGGTGGCAGTGGGCGCTGGTGCTGCTGGACTACACCCTGAAGTTCATCGCCCTGGGTTACGTTCCCTCCCAGCGCAAGCCCACCAGTGCGATGGCCTGGCTGCTGGCGATCTTCCTCATCCCCTTCGCCGGCGTGATCCTGTTCCTGTTCATGGGGTCGCCGTACATCAACCGACGCCGCCACAACATCCAGAACCAGGCCAACGAGCTCATCCGCACGGTCAGCGAGGACGAGCCGGACGTCCCCGCCGGGTTCGAGGTCTCCGACGAGATCGTCAGCATGATGCACCTCAACCGCCACCTGACGTCGATGCCCGCGGCCACCGGCCGGCTCGTCGCACTGCACTCCGGCTACGAGGAGTCGATCCGGGCGATGGCCGCGGCCGTGGACCATGCCGAGAACTACGTCCACGTGCAGATCTACATCACCGCCTGGGACGACACCACCGGTGTCTTCTTCGATGCGCTGGAACGCGCGGTCGGCCGCGGGGTGAAAGTCCGCTTGATGTTCGACCACGTCGGCAGCTGGAAGTACCCCGGCTACCTCAAACTCGGCCAACGCCTGACCGACATCGGCGTCGACTGGATGGTCATGCTGCCGCTGAAGCCGTGGCGGTGGCGTTTCCGCCGGCCGGACCTGCGCAACCACCGCAAGATCGTCGTCGTCGACGGCCACACCGCGTTCATGGGCAGCCAGAACATGATCGACTCCAGCTACCTGCTGTCGAAGAACCGGAAGAAGGGACGGCACTGGATCGACGTCATGGTCGAGGTCACCGGCCCGATCGTGATGAGCCTCGACGCCGTCTTCGCCGTCGACTGGTTCACCGAGTCCAAGGAGGAGCTCGACCTGCTCTCGCCCTCGCAGGCCGCCGACTGGCTCAACACCTCCAGCGCCCCGGAGGTTCCCGACTCCGGCAACGAGATCCTCCAGGTCGTCCCGTCCGGTCCCGGATTCACCACGGAACCGAACCTGCGGCTGTTCACCTCGGTCGCCCACCACGCCAAGGAACACCTCGTCCTGGTCAGCCCCTACTTCGTGCCGGACGAGTCCCTGCTGGACGCGGTCACCACCGCCGCCTACCGCGGGGTGGAGGTCGAGCTCTTCGTCTCGGAGAAGGCGGACCAGCCGATCGTCGACTTCGCGCAGTCGTCCTACTACGCCGAGATGCTCGAGGCGGGGGTACGGATCCACCGCTACCCGTACCCGGCCGTCCTGCACTCGAAGTTCGTCCTCGCCGACAACGAGGTGGCGATCATCGGCTCCTCGAACATGGACATGCGTTCCTTCGGGCTGAACTACGAGGTGACGATGCTCGCCGGCCACGGCGACCTGCTGGATTCGGTGCGCGACCTCGCCGACGGCTACCGGTCGACCTGTACCGAACTGACCGCGGAGGAGTGGGGGAACCGCCGGTTGATGCGCCGTTATGTCGAGAATGTCGCCCGGCTTACGTCCGCGCTCCAGTAAATGGCTTACAATGACATAAACAATAGGTCGCAGAAACTACCACGGGTCAGCTACCGTGTTAGCGGAGCATACCGACACCCCGTCAGAAGCTCGTCAGAAGCAGACAAGGAGCCCACCATGGCCAAAGATATCCGGGACACCGCGGACACCACGGACTCCACAGAGTCTGCCGACAGTTTCGCCGATCTCATCCACGACCTCGACTCCGATCCGGTGCAGGACCAGATCCGGGGACACCGCGCGCCGGAGATCCTCCCCGAGATCGACGTCGCCGAGATCGCGACGGCCGTCTACGACTTCCTCTCCGCACTCCGTCGCCTCATGGACCGGCCGAACCACAAGCTGGCCATCTCCCAGTCGGAGATCGAGGTGCTGCACTTCATCGCCCAGCACCCCGGGTGCGGTGTCTCCGACATCGCCCGCCTGCGCTTCCTGCGGGCCTCGAACGTGTCGGCCACGGTGCGTCGCCTGATCAACTCCGGTCTGGTGCTGCGGCAGGCGAACGACCAGGACCGTCGCGCCCAGGATCTCTACCTGTCCGACGAAGGCATCGAGATGCTGAACTCGATCACCGACGAGTGGGCGATGCTGATCGCCCGCGCCGCGCGCCGCATGGACGGGCGTGACCTGGCGAAACTGCGCCGTGGCGTCCCCGCCCTGCGCAACCTGTCGATCGCCGCCGAGAGCCTCATCGAGGACATCCAGCGCAGCCGCAACTAGGCGGCGCGGTCGGGTTTCCCCACCACCGCCCGGGATCTCATCCCGCCGCCCGTGCCCCACGGCGGCCGTAGAGGCCACCGACGACGGCGACCGCGGCGCAGGACGCCATCACCGTCGCCATGGTCAGCAGACCGTCCTCCCCCAGCCCGACGATCGGGGCGACGATGCCGGCCGCGAGGAACTGACCGGCACCGAGCAGGGCCGAGGCGGCACCGGCACGACCCGGTGCCAGGTCCATGGCCAGCGCCGTCGTATTGCCCAGGTTCAGCCCCGTGCCGATCGTGGCGACGAAGGTGAACACGATCACCGGGACCAGACTGTGCGCCGTCAGGGCGATCACGAGCAGGCCGAGTCCCCCGGCGAGGAGCAGCCCCTGCCCGGTCGCCTGCATGCGGGCCGGACCGAGCTTCGTCACCACCCGTGCATTCACCATGTTCGCCAGCACCAGCGCGACGGCGTTGCCGGCGAACACCAGACTGAACTGGGACGCCGACAGCCCGAACTGCTCCTGCATCACGAAGGACGAGCCGGAGACGAAGGCGAAGAACCCGCCGAAACCGATGGCGAAGGCCACGAGGTGGCCGACGTAGGGGCCGACGCGGAACAGTCCGGCCATGCGCCGGTACACCACGAGCATGGCCCCCTCGGTGCGGTTCTCTGCGGGGTGCGTCTCCGGCAGCAGCAGGGCCACCACAACCTGCGCCACGGCAATGGCCGCCAGTGTCCAGAACACCGCGCGCCACCCTGCGAGACCTGCGACCGCGCCGCCGATGACCGGGGCGATGATCGGAGCCACCGAGGTGAAGATCATCATCGTCGACAGGGCCGCGGCCGCCGCCGCACCGTTGAGCCGGTCAGCGATCATCGAGCGCCCCAGGGTCACCCCGGCTCCGCCGGCGGCACCCTGGAAGAAGCGCACGACGATGAAGAGCCAGACCGACGGTGCCAGCGCACAGATCACCGAGGCGACGAGCCCCACCACCGTCGCCGCGACGAGCAGGCGGTGGCGTCCCGCCCGGTCGGACAAGGGACCCACGACGAGCTGGCCGACGGCCATGCCGACCATGAAGGCGGTGATCGTCAGCTGAGTGAGTGATGCGGTGGTGCCGAGGTCGTCGGTGATCTCCGGCAGGGACGGCAGGTACATGTCCGTGCCGAAGGGGCCGCCGGTGGAGAGCAGGGCGATGCCGGCGAGCATCGCGAGGGACACGGTGGCGGTCGCGGAGGACCGGACGGGTCCGTGCGCCTCCGCCCGGGCCCCGTCCCCGCCCCGGGGGGAACGGTCAGGCATCGCGACGACGCAGCGTGACCGTACCGATGACGAAGATGACGAGGCAGACGACGGCGAAGTAGATCACCGAGCCGGTCTGGCCCCACGGGGCGTTGGCGAGGTCGTTGAGGTTGACCGCGGCACCGATGTTCTTGAACGGCAGGTACTGCGGCACCCAGTCGTCGGCCTTCGGGATCATGCCCGGGATCTCCTCGAGCACCAGCACCCAGAGCAGCAGGACCGCCATCGCGCCGGCGGTGCGTCGCAGCAGGTAGGCGACGCCGATGGACAGCGCCACGGCACCGAGCGCGTAGACCACCATGCGCAGGATGACCGTCCAGGAGTCGTCCGCGGACAGGGAGATGGCGGACAGGATCGCCTCGTCGTCGATCTGCGTGCCTGCGGCCCACCGGGTCACCAGCACGCTGAGCACGGCGGAGACCAGTGTGACCACCGCGGCGATCACGCCGTAGACGATGAACTTGGCGACCGGCAGCTGCCACCGCTTCGGCACCGCCAGGGCGTTGGATTTGGCGGTGTTGTTGCCGTATTCGCCGGTGACCAGCAACGCACCCTGGATGAGGATGATCATGACACCGAAGAGCTGCAGCCCCAGCAGCGCGCTGCTGAAGGTCAGTCCCTCGGCGCTGACGGCCGCCAGCTCCGCATTGTTGTCCTCGACGGAGGTGCGGTAGCTCATGGCGTTCGCCCAGCCCAGGAAGGCGCCGAAGGCGACGGAGAAGACGACGATGAGTGCCGAGGTCCAGTAGACCGCCTTGGTGGTGCGGATCTTGATCCACTCGGCGTTGACGGCGTGTGCGAGCATTACTTCTCCCCCTCGGTGGTCGGCTGGACGTCCTGCGGGGTGCCTGCCTGTTGGTCGGTCAGGGCACCCAGGTCGGGGACGTCGCCGAGGTCCCCGCCCAGGTTCGCGTGGTAGTCCACCGCGTGTCCGGTCATGCGCATGAAGGCGTCCTCCAGGGACGCCCGGCGTTCACTGAGCTCGCGCAGCAGCAGCCCGTAGGTGTAGGCGATCCCACCGACCTCGTCGGGCTCGGTGTCCTCCATGACGAGGATGTCGCGGCCGTCGTCGTCGGTGCTCTGGGTGAAGCTCACCGACTGCTCGGTCAGGGCGTTCTTCATCTCCTCGAGATGGTCGGTGCGCACCACGGTCGTCGCCGTCGAGGCGTTCTTGATGAAGTCGTGGGTCGAGGTGTTCGCGACGAGCCGCCCCCGCCCGATGACCACGAGGTGGTCGGCGGTGAGCGCCATCTCACTGAGCAGATGCGAACTGATCATCACCGTGCGACCCTCGGACGCGAGGTGCCGCACGAAGTCGCGTACCCAGCGGATGCCCTCCGGGTCGAGGCCGTTGACCGGCTCGTCCAGGATCAGCACCTCCGGATCGCCGAGCAGTGCCACGGCCAGGCCGAGGCGCTGTCCCATGCCGAGGGAGAAGTTCCCCGCCTTCTTGCCCGCCACGTCGGCGAGTCCGACGAGGTCGAGAACCTCGTCGACCCGCTTCCGGGAGATCCCGTTGGCCGCGGCGAGCCACTTCAGGTGGTTCGCCGCGGTGCGGTTGGGGTGCACCCACTTCGCGTCGAGCAGCGTCCCCACCTTGTGCAGCGGCCGGGGGTACTGGTCGTAACGTTTGCCGTCAATGGTGGCGGTGCCGGACGACGCGCGGTCGAGTCCGACGATCATCCGCATGGTCGTGGACTTACCTGCACCGTTCGGCCCGAGGAATCCGGTGACGATTCCCGGCTGCACCGAAAAATTCAGGTCATCCACGACGGTCGCGGAACCGTACCGCTTGGTCAAGGAATCGACTTCAATCATTCCCCTATGGTGCCATACGCCCCGTGGCCGGGTGACTGACACTTCTTCGCCCGACGAATGTAGGATGTCCTACATGCCCGTGCCGACACGAGACTCACGTGACGGGGCCGCCGATCCGGCCTCGACCGGCACGTTCACGACCCCCGACACAGAGGCCACGTCCGCAGACACCGGCGCGTCGTCCATCGGGCCGGGCGGACGTCGCCAGGACACCGACCGGTGGATGGACGACGCCCCCACCGACGGCGCCGGGTCCCGTCGGCTGAGTGTCTTCACCCCGGCGTTGGAGGTCCCCCGCCGGTTCCGCCGGTTCGTCTCCACCACACCCGGCCTGCTCACCGTCGTGTCGGTGATCCTGGTCCTGGCCATCCTCGCCGCCGGCGGAGCGATGGCGGCCCAGTCCTCGACACAGCAGGGCGACCTCAACACCCTGGTCAACCGGACCGAGCCCGTCTCCTTCGCCGCGCAGGAGCTCTACAACTCCCTGTCGGTCGCGGACTCCGTCGCCACCACCGGCTTCGTCGAGGACGCCGCCGGCGGCGCCGACACGGACCCGTCCTACCGCGAGGCCGTGGACATCGCCTCCCGCGCCATCGTCCGCGCCGCCAACGGCATCGACGACCCGTCCACCCGCGAGATGGCGCTGATCCTCGAGATCCAGGAGAAGCTGCCGATCTACACGAGCCTGATCACCGAGGCCGGTGTCAACAACCGCCAGGGCAACCCGGTCGGCGCGGCGTACGTGACGCAGGCCAGCACCATGATGCAGGACGAGATCCTGCCCGCCGCCGGGGAGCTGTACTCCAACACCAGTTCGGAGGTCGGTGAACAACAGCTGGCGCTGACCAAACCCGGCTGGTTCGCGCTGTCCGGTCTCGTGGCCGCGGTCGTCCTGCTGGTCATCGCACAGTTCTGGCTCGCAGCCCACACCAACCGGCGCATCAACGGCGGGTACGCCACCGCCACCGTGCTGATGACCGTCGCCCTGCTGTGGGCCAGCGGGTCGGCGCTGACCACCTGGACCGACGGCACCCGTGGCCTCGACGGCACCGCGCAGCCGCTGGAGACGCTGACCTCCCTGCGCATCACCGTGCAGCAGGCGCGTACCACCGAGGCCCTGAGCCTCGTCGAACGCGAGTACTCCGACGCCACCCAGAACGACTTCTCCGGCCAGGTGTCCCGCATCGACAGGGACCTCGAGACGCTGCGGACCACGGTCGGCGACCGCGGGGTGCTCGACGAGGCCCGCGAGAACCTGCGGGCCTGGGACAACGCCCACGCCGAGATGCTCGCCTACGTGCAGCAGGGCGACTACTCCGCCGCGATCGGCGCCACGATCGGCGACTCCGACCTGCATCCCTACCAGCGGCTCGACGGGAACCTGCGTTCACTCATCGACGACACCCGTGAGCAGCTGCGCAGCTACCTCGCCGACTCCCGGGTGTCGGCGCAGCAGGTGTCCGCCCTGGTGATCCTCCTCGGGGTCCTCTCGGCCCTGTGCATCGTCTACGGAACCCGCCCACGGCTCCAGGAGTACCTGTGAACACCCGCGCCCGCATCCTCACCCCGCTGGTCGCCACCGTGGTGGCGGCCGCCAGTGCCGTCGTCCTGGCCGCCTGCGTCACCGACGAACAGAGCCTGCAGCAGTGGCCGGACGCGCCGAACCCGACCCTCGCGCTGCCCAACGGGTCGCGCCTCTCCGACAACGTCGACGACCTCACCTCCCAGACCCCCGACAACACACTCGACGGGGCAGACCAGGCCTACGGCTCACTGCGCCCCGACACCGACGCGCGCACCGGACAGGACGTCGCCCCGGCGCGGCGCGTACCGGCCATCGTCGAGCGCGGCCGCCTGGTCGTCGGTGTCGCCCAGTCGCTCAACCAGCTCGGGTTCCGTGACCCGGTCACCGGTGAACTCGCCGGATTCGAGATCGACCTGGCGCGTGAGATCGCCCGCGACATCTTCGGTGACCCCGACCGCATCGAGTACCGCTACGTCGAAGGAAACGACCTCGAGGACGTCCTGTCCGCGGGCACGGTGGACCTGGTGATCCGCACCTTCACCATCACCCGGCCACGCCAGGAGCAGGTCGAGTTCTCGGTCCCCTACCTCACCACCTACCCGCGCATCCTGGCCATGCGGGACTCCGGCATCACCGGGGTGCAGGACCTCGGTGACAAGACGGTGTGCGTCACCCACGACTCCACCAACCTCCAGGAACTGCGTGAGGACGTCCCCCACCAGGACATCCTCGCCACCCAGACCTGGTCGGACTGCCTGATGGCGATCCAGCGACGACAGGCCGACGCCATCTACTCGGACTCGGCGATCCTCTCGGGCCTCCAGGCGCAGGACCCCTACACCGAGATCATCGGCGACAGCACCGACGGCACCGACTACGGGGTCGCCGCCGCGCTACCCGAAGACCGCGACACCGCCGGACTGATCCGCCAGGTCAACTCGACGATGGAACGCCTCCGCGAGGACGGGACCTGGAACGACATCTACGACGAGTGGCTGGAAGGGTATCTCGGGGACGCCGGCCAACCGCCCGCCGAATACCGCTCGGACGCCGAGAACGACGAACTCACCGCCATCCGCGACCGGGCACAGCGCACCGGCGGCGACCGGTCCACCGGCCGCGCCGAGAGGGAGGACGACCAGTGATGAACTCCGACGAACACGACGCGCGGGCTGACCGTCCCGACCATCCCGACCACCCCGACCACCCCGACCACTACGATGCCGGTCCGGCGACCGAAGCGACCTTCTTCGACCCCTTCGCCGACGACGATGACGCTGACGACGCTGCCAGCAACGGTGGCGACGACGCTGCAGGCAGCGCAGACGGCGACGACGAGGACACCGGAGGCCAGTCCACCCAGGCCACACCCTTCGACCCCTTCGCCGACGACAGTGACGGCGACGAGATCCACGACGACTCCGCGGCCACCGGACCGTCCACCGGTCCCGGCGGCTCGGCCCAGGCCGGCGACACCGAACGGCAGCCCACCGTCGACTCCGGCGAGCGCAGTCGACGTGAGGCTCTCTCGACCTTCCGCCGTCGACGCGGCACCTCCCGCGCCGGCGCAGAGGTCGCCGGCGGTATGGTCCGGCTCCCCTTCATCCCCCCGACCAACCCGCAGGACGCCGTCATCAGCGACGACGCCATCGAGAAGGCCGTCGCGGACGGCACCGAACGTCCCGTCCTGAAACCGGGGGACATGGTCGCCGCCCAGTACGAGGTGCTGGGCCCCATCGCCCACGGTGGCCTGGGCTGGATCTACCTCGCCGTGGACCACAACGTGTCCGACCGGTGGGTCGTCCTCAAGGGCATGATGGCGACGACGACCGCGCACGAGCGGGCCGTCGCCGAGTCCGAGCGGGCGTTCCTCGCCGACATCACGCACCCGGGGATCGTGAAGATCTTCAACTTCATCGACGACCCGCGCAGCCCCGGTGGCTTCATCATCATGGAGTACGTCGGCGGACCGTCACTGCGCCACCGGCGCCGCCGCCAACCCGGCAACACCCTGCCCATCGACATCGCCATCGGCTACATCCTCGAGGTCCTGCCGGCCCTGGACTACCTGCACTCGCGCGGAGTGGTCTACAACGACCTGAAACCCGACAACATCATCATCACCGAGGACCAGGTCAAGCTCATCGACCTGGGCGCAGTCTCCGGCATCGGCGCCTTCGGACACATCTTCGGGACCCGCGGTTTCCAGGCGCCGGAGATCGCCCGCACCGGCCCCACCATCGCCAGCGACATCTACACCGTGGGTCGCACCCTGGCCAGCCTCATCGTGAAGCTCCCGGTCACCGACGGGGTCTACGACCGCGGCCTGCCGACCCCGACCGACGAACCGCTCTTCCGCAAGTACCTGTCCCTCTACCGGCTTCTGCTGCGCGCCACCGACGAGAACCCGGAACGCCGGTTCACCTCGGCGGGTGCCATGGCGAACCAGATCATCGGCGTGCTGCGGGAAGTCCTGGCGATCCGGGACGGCCGCCAGTACCCCCACCTCGACACCCGCTTCACCGCACAGCGCTCCACCTTCGGCACCAAGCACCTGCTCTTCCGCACCGACCAGCTGATCGACGGGATCGAACGGTCCGTGGAGACCACCGCCCCCGAGGTCGTCGCCGCGCTGCCGACCCCGCTGACCGACCCGAACGACCCCGGCGCCTCCCTGCTCTCCGCGGCGAGTCTGACCGAACCCGGTGAGGTCCTCGACACCCTGAAGGCCGCCCAGAAACAACCAGACCTGTCCTCGTCGACGGAGATCCCGCTGACCATCGTCCGGGCCCAGCTCGACCTGGGCATGACCACCGAGGCGGTCCTGACCCTGCGGGGCATGGACGACCGCTTGCACCAGGACTGGCGCCACCAGTGGCTCTCCGGCGTGTCCAATCTGCTGACCAGTGACTATGTCACCGCACAGGCCTGTTTCAACGAAGTGCTCAACACCCTGCCCGGTGAGCCTGCACCGAAACTGGCCCTGGCGGCGACCGATGAGCTGATGCTGCAGCACCAGGGCATGAACACCACCCGGCTGCTGGACTCCAACGTGCAGAAGGCGGCCCTGGCGCTGACCTACACCCAGGGTGCCCAGCAGTCGCCCGACTACAGCGAGGTGCCCGGGTGGACGCACCTCTCCCAGGATCCCGTGGCACTGCGGTTCCACACGATCCGACTGTACGGCCTGGTGTGGGCCACGAACGCCTCCACCGTCTCGGCGGCGTTCGGGCTGGCCCGCCAGTTGCATGCCGAGGGCCTGGTGGACGCCGCCGTCGCCGCGCTCGACCGGCTGCCGCAGTCCTCCCGGCACCACCGGATGGCGCGGCTGACCACCGTGCTGATGCTCATCACCGAACAGTCGTCCCTCAACGAGGCGCGCCTCCGGCGGGCGGCCCGACGCCTGGAGATCCTGCCCACCAACGAGCCCCGGATTCCCCAGGTGCGACTGGCGGTGCTGGCCGCCGCCCTGGAATGGCTGCGCGCGGAGCAGGAGAAGACGGACGGTCCCGTCCGCGTGGCCAAGGCCCCGTTGTTCGACGTGGAGTTCACCGAACGGGGACTGCGTACCGGGATTGAACAGGGCCTCCGCGACATCGCCCGCCAGTCCCCCTTCGCCCGCCACCGCTTCCGCCTGGTGGACATGGCCAACCGGATCCGGCCCCGGACCTGGTTCTGAGCTGCTCCGGTCCGGCTCCCGGTTCGCCACCCTCCCGACAGCGTCGCCGATTACGCCGTCCCGTCGACGACTGCGTCAGCGAACTGGGGTTTTACCGACCTCTCCGCCAGCGGCGGCGTAATCGACAACAGTCCGCTCACCGGAGCCTCCGTCGTGCCACCGCGATCCCGTCGGTGACGGTCTGCCGCAGGAGTTCCCGGTCGGTCAGGTGCCCCCAGGTCAGCCGCAACACGTGCCAGTCCGCATTTGCCAGATCCGTCCCGACACGCGAATCCCGGTCCCGCCTGCTCCGGGCGAGATGATCCGCACCGTCGTACTGCAGGGCAAGCTTCAACTCCGCACACCCCAGGTCCACCCGCGCCACCACCCGTCCGGTGGTCCTCTCACCGGTGTGCACCGGATCAGCGATCGACCCGTCCTGGAAGACCACCAGCTGGGAGACAAAACCCTTCGCGACCTGGTCACCACAGATGTCACGGATCTGGAGCCGGAGGACGGTCTCCATCGGCGACTCCCCACCACGGTCCGCCAGCGCCGCCAGCCGTCGCAGTTCCCGACGTGGGAACAGCCCCGCACATGCACCCGGCAGCATGGACGGGTCGATGCCGAAGAGACGGCAGGCGGCGTCCAGGAACTGCACCGACCGCACCGTCACATCATCCAACCCGGTTCCCGGCGGCACAGGCCAGCGATGCTCACCCGCGCGGAGCGACCGCAGGCAGTGGACGATCGTCACCACCGGCGAGGTGACCTGTAGCGAGGGGAACTCGGGGTCGACTGCGGCAACCGGTAACCCCACGGCCATCCACCCTGCCCGACGGTGACGGGTCACCTCCCCTGCGTGTGTGGCCAGACGGCGGTCCCCGCCGGACAGGACGCAGGTGTCGGCGTCGTCGCAGAAGTAGGGCATCCCCCAGACGGCCGCGGCCGTCCACGCGGCTCCCGTCCAGTCGGGGTGCGCGACATGCGCCAGCCGCATTCGCGTCAGTGCCTCCAGGTCGTAGCCGATCCCCCGTGGGTGCCCTCGTGCTCCCCACCGCACCACGCCGGGGTCGCGGACCGCGGTCGTCGGGATCCAGAGGTCGCCGACTCTGGTGAACACGTCGTCCCCGCCGCTGTGGAGATGACGCCGGTGCCGTTCCAACGTGTCCGGGCGAATGGTCCGGCAGACCCGCGTCGGGACAGTCCAGCGGTGGATGATGGCACCGTCGAGTGCGTGCCCCTGATACCCCATGAACTCCCCCGGTGCCCGTGTCCCCGTTACCCCCCTCGGATAACGCTGACGAGTATACCGGCCAACCAGGCCGTGCGCCGATTACGCCTCCGCACCGACTGAGCGTTCAGCGACCTGGGGTTTTACCGGAAGATCCGTCAGTGGAGGCGTAATCGGCGGAGGCGCCCAGCCCCCGCCCCTGCCCCTGGAGCGGAACCTGCCGTCAGGCCTCGGACAGTTCCTTCGCCGCACGGGCGATCGCGAGCTCCTCGTTCGTCGGCACCACGAGGACCTTCACGGTGGAATCGTCGGAGGAGATCACCCGCGGTCCCTCGACGCCCTCCTCGTTGTTGTTCCGCGCCTCGTCGATGATGATGCCGAAGTTCTCCAGCTCAGCCATCGTGTCCCGGCGGATACCCGTGTGGTTCTCGCCGACGCCCGCGGTGAACACGACCGCGTCGAGGCTGCCGAGCTGCAGCATGAACGCACCGACGTAGCGCCGTACGCGGTGGACGTAGATGTCGTAGGCGTCCTGGGCGTTCTGGTCGCCCTCGTTGATGAGTTCCTGGAGCAGGCGGAAGTCGTTCGCCCCCGCCAGCCCCTTGAGTCCGGAGCGCTTGTTGAACAGCGTGTCGATCTCGTCGATGGTCATCTTGCCCTCGCGGAAGAGGTGGAAGATGATGCCGGCGTCGATGTCACCGGTACGCGTCCCCATGACCAGGCCCTCCAGAGGAGTCAGCCCCATGGTCGTGTCGACGGGACTGCCACCGCGGATCGCGGCCATCGAGGCACCGTTGCCGAGGTGCAGGGTGATCTGGTTGATGTCGTCGGCGTCCTTGCCCAGGATCTTCGGGACAAGGCCGGAGACGTACTGGTGGCTGGTGCCGTGGAACCCGTAGCGTCGGATGTGGTACTGGTCGGCGACCTCGCGGTTGAGACCGTACCGGGACGCCGCCTCCGGAAGGCTGTGGAAGAAGGCGGTGTCGAACACGGCGACGTGCTTGACGTCGGGCAACAGGGCCCGGGCGTTCTCGATGCCGTCGATGTTCGCCGGGTTGTGCAGCGGGGCCAACGGAATCAACGAGCGGATGTCGTCGACGATCGCGTCGGTGATCACCACCGGCTCAGAGAACTTCGAACCACCGTGGACCACGCGGTGACCGACCGCGGAGATGTCGAGGTCCTGGGGGCCGACCCCGAGCAGGGACATCATGCCGAAGGCGCGCTCAAGGCCGACGGAGTGGCTGAGGATCGGGCGCCGGTCCTCGATCGTCTGGTCCTCGGTGATGAGCTTGATGTGCCCGCGGTTCTCACCGATCTGCTCGACGAGCCCCGACAGGAACGGAGGATCCTGCGGATCGGCGCTCAGATCGAGGACCTGGAACTTGATCGACGAGGAACCGGAGTTGAGGACGAGGACATAGGTGGTCATGGTGTGGTGGCCTTTCGGTTAGTTTCCGGCCTGGATGGCGGTGATGGCGACGGTGTTGACGATGTCGGGGACGGTCGCCCCGCGGGACAGGTCGTTGACCGGCTTGTTCAGCCCCTGCAGGATCGGTCCGACGGCGAGGGCGTCGGCGGTGCGTTGCACCGCCTTGTAGGTGATGTTGCCGGCGTTGAGGTCGGGGAAGACGAAGACGGTGGCCTTGCCCGCCACGTCGGAACCGGGCATCTTCTTCTGGCCGACGGAGTCGACGACGGCGGCGTCGAACTGCAGCGGACCGTCGATCTCCAGGTCGGGGGCCTGCTCGCGGGCAACGGTGACGGCCTCGGCGACGGCCTCGACGTCCTCTCCCGCGCCGGAGGTACCGGTGGAGTAGGACAGCATGGCGACCTTGGCGTCGATGCCGAACTGCCGGGCCGTCTTGGCCGAGACGACCGCGATCTCGGCGAGCTGCTCCGGTGTCGGGTTGGGGTTCACCGCACAGTCCCCGAACGCCCAGAGCACCCCGTCCATGACCATGAGGAAGATCGAGGAGACGATCGAGGCGTCCGGCGAGGTCTTGATGATCTGGAAGCTGGGCTTGATGGTGTGCGCGGTGGTGTGTGCGGCACCGGACACCATGCCGTCGGCCATGCCGAGGTGGATCATCATCGTCGCGTAGTAGGAGATGTCCTTCATCGTCTCCCGTGCCTCGTCGATGGTCACCCCCTTGGACTTGCGCAGTTCGGCGAACTCCTCGGCGAAACGTTCCAGGTCGCTGCCGCTGGTCGGGTCGGTGAGGGTGGCCGAGCTCAGGTCGTAGCCGAGCTCGTGCGCCCGGGCGGCGATGGCCGACGGGTCACCGAGGATCGTCAGGTCGCACACGCGGCGGGCCAGAAGCTGGTCGGCCGCCTCGAGGATGCGGTCGTCGTTGCCCTCCGGCAGCACGATGTGCGCCTTGGCGGCCCGTGCCTGGATGATGAGGTTCCGTTCGAAGGATTCCGGCCCGACGACGGGTGTACCGGGCTCGGCGGATCCGACGGAGTCCAGGGCGACGAACGGGACCGCGGTACCTTCGGACTCCAGGGCCGAGGAGGACCCCTGGGGACGGTCGAGCAGGGAGATCCCTCGCGGCACCCGCCCGGAGCGCACGAGCTGCCCGGAGACCTGCTGCAGCTGGAGGTGGTCCTGCTCACCGGCCGCGATGAGGAAGTGGGCGACTCCGGCGGCAGCCGCCAACCGGGAGTCGAACATCGGCTCACCGGTGGCGACGAGGATGTCCACCTCACTGGTCAGCGCGGTGTCCAGGGCTGCGCTGAAATCCGGCGCCGCGGGGCGCAGAGTCTCGAAGATGTCGGTCACCTGGCCTGACAGGCTGGTGATCAGTTCGTCTCGGCGTCCTGCGGCGGTGGCGATCGGACTGAGCACTGCTCGAACGGTCACGGGGTCTCCTTACATGGTTGACGGTCCCCGTCACGTCCGGCCTCTGGTGGCGGTGCCGGAGCGTGGGGATGTTCCTCCCCCATTGTGCCGTGAATCACTGACACCGACCAACGCAGAAGTGTCTCGTTGCTCTCAATACCCCCATTGCTGTGTCTTACCCCACTCACGCGGGGGTGAAACCGCCCCGGACCGCGGTCACCGACTCACCGCGGTGTATCTACGGCGATAACTACCGGGTCGGCCGGTTCCGGTGTCACGTCGTCCTCCACACCCCGTGCCCGCCGTGCCCGCCGTGCCCGCCGTGCCCGCAGCCCGCGGACGACGGCGGCCAGGCACACCGCGACCACCAGGGCGGTCAGCACGACCCCGGTCCAGCCGAGCGACACGCTCACCCGCGTACCGTTGAGCCCCACCAGCACGGCCCCGACGATGCCGCCGAGGACGTCCGGTTTGATGACCGTCACGATCCAGGCGGCGATCGGCGCGCCGATGAGTCCGCCGATGAGCAGGCCGAGGACGGGCTGCCAGGACTCGTGCACGCGGTCGAGTCCGATGATGAACCCGGCGGAGGCTGCCACTGCCACGAGGAACTCGGCGGTGTTGACCGTGCCGATGATCTTGCGGGGTTCACTGCGTCCCACACTCATCAGCGTCGAGGTGGTGACCGGGCCCCATCCACCACCGCCGGACGCGTCGAGGAACCCTCCACCCAGACCCAGGGTGACCAGGCCGAGGCGGGACCGACGGGACGGGGACGCCGGGGCACCGTCGGACGCCGCGGTCTTCTTCCACGGCACCAGGATGCTGCGGACCAGGACGTAGGCGCCGAGCACGAGCAGCAGTGTCGAGACGACCGGCTCGGCGGATTCCGCGGACAGGCCCGCCAGAACGGTCGCGCCGATGAACGCGCCGACAGCCCCGGGAATGCCGAGGAAGACCACCGTGGGCCAGTGCACGTTGTTGAGCCGCCAGTGCGCGATCCCTGAGAACAGGGTCGTCCCCACCTCGGCGAAGTGGACCGCCGCACTGGCCTGGGCCGGGGCGGTACCCGACAGGATCAGCATCGTCGTCGCGGTCACCCCGAACGCCATGCCGAGGGCCCCGTCGACGAGTTGCGCCATCAGGCCAGCGACGGCGAACAGCAGCAGTTTCATCGGGTCATCCCCTTCCCGTCATCTTCCCGTCGCCGGCCCGCCCCGATCCGTGCGGCGACGAGCGGGGCGACCGCTGCGGCCAGCGGCTCCCCCGTCGTCACCGTCGCGGCGGATGCCGACCGACGCAGTGCACGTACGGCGTCGTCCCAGAGCCTGCCCGGGCAGATGAACAGGGGCTCCACGGCGATTCGCCGGGCACCGCCCTCCTCCGGGCCGGCCACGTCGTCGACGTGGGCGACCAGAGCGTCCGGCCCGGTGCCGGGTCCACCGGTCGCGACCAGGGCGTCGGCAGGGATTCCGAGCCGGTCACCGACGGCGTCCGCCAGATCGGCGACCCGCCCGTTCGCGCCGGCGACGCTCGACCCGACCGAGTAGAGGACGAGCCGGTCGACGGCGTCTGCGTCACCGTCCCGGTCACGGCGGCCGCGGATCCGGGAAGCCAGCAGGTCGGCGAGGTCGTCGCCGGTTCCGATGCCGTCGGCCTGGTGCAGTGTCACCCCGGTCTCCGCGGTGGCCTGTGCCAACGCCTCGGGGACGTCGGTGGTCATGTGGAAGGCCGTGGTGAACAGCAACGGCACGACGACGGCCTCGGAGTGTCCCTCGGCGGCGAGCAGGCCCGCCACCGTGGTCACCGTCACCGGCGAGAAGTCCAGGTAGGCGGCCCGGGCCTCACGTCCGGTCAGCCCGGCGACGGCCCGGGCGATGTCGACCACCGTACGGTCCGCCTCCGGGTGCCGGGAGCCGTGAGCCAGACACACGACGGGCGGCGGGGCGGACTGGTCAGCGGTGCTCATCGGTGGGTTGTCGTCGTCCGGCCGCTCAGGCCTGTGCGCCCTCGGTGACCAGCCCGGCGGTGAGCGTGTCACCGGTGCCCGGGTTGATCAGCAGGAAGGACCCGACGCGTCCGCCACGGCGGTACGCCTCGAACGGCAGCGGCTCGGCGACGGTGACGCGCACCTCGGCGATGTCGTTGAGGGCGAGCTCGGTGCCCAGGTCACCGTCGTCGGCGGTCTCGTTCCGGTCGAGGATGTGCACGCGGCTGACGATCTCGTCGACGCGGGCACGCACGGTGGCCGACCCGTAGCGCAGCAGCACGTTGCCGCGCAGCTTCACCGGGGTCTCGGCGAGCTGGAACACCAGGGCGGTGGCCGAGTTCGACAGGGCCGGTGCCGCGTCCCCCTCGACGTCGGAGGCGATGAGGTCACCGCGGGAAATGTCGATGTCGTCGGCCAGCCGCAGGGTGACGGACTCACCGCGCTCGGCGCGGTCCTGTTGCCCGGCCGGGCCGTCGATGCCGACGACGGTGGTCGTCCGACCGTCACGGCCCCCCACGGAGACGGTGTCGCCGACGGCGATCGAACCGGACGTCAGGCGTCCCGCGTAACCGCGGTAGTCGCTGGCGTGGTCGCGGATGACGACCTGCACCGGGAAGCGCAGCCCGCGGACCTTGCCGGCGTTGACGCGGGCCGGACGGGCCTCCTCGAGGATGTCGAGGACGGTGGGCCCGCCGTACCAGGGGGTGTTCTCCGACGGGGAGACGACGTTGTCGCCGAGCAGCGCGGAAGTCGGCACCACGTCGATCTTCGGGAGGTTCAGTTCCTCGGCGAGGTCGCGGACCTCGGCGGTGATCGAGCGGAAGACTCCCTCGTCGAAGTCGACGGCGTCGATCTTGTTCACGGCGACGACGACATGCGAGGTCTTCATCATTGCGGCGACCGTGAGGTGGCGGCGGGTCTGCTCGATGACGCCGTTTCGGGCATCGATGAGCACGATGACCAGGTCGGACGTCGACAGGCCGGTGACGGTGTTGCGGGTGTACTGCACGTGGCCGGGGCAGTCGGCGAGGATGAAGGAGCGCTTGTCCGTGGCGAAGTAGCGGTAGGCCACGTCGATGGTGATGCCCTGCTCGCGCTCGGCGCGCAGCCCGTCGACCAGCAGCGACAGGTCCGGGTTCTCCAGTCCCTTGGCGGCGGAGACACGCTGGACGGCCTCGTACTGGTCGGCCAGGATGGACTTGGTGTCGTGCAGCAGACGCCCGACGAAGGTGGACTTGCCGTCGTCGACGGAGCCGGCGGTGCACAGGCGCAGCGTCGGGAGGGTGGCGGCGGCGTCGGTCACGGGGACCTCCCGTGTGGCGGTCGGAGCGGTCATCAGAAGTAGCCTTCCTTCTTGCGGTCCTCCATGGAGGACTCGGAGAGTTTGTCGTCGGCACGGGTGGCGCCACGTTCGGTGGTGGTGGAGAGGCGGATCTCGTCGATGACCTCGTCGATGGTGGCGGCGTCGGACAGGACGGCACCGGTGCAGGACATGTCGCCGACGGTGCGGTAGCGCACGGTCCTGGTCTCGACGGTCTCGCCCTCGGCCGGACCGCCCCACTCACCGGCGGTCAGCCACATGCCGCCGCGGTTGAAGACCTCACGGTCGTGGGAGTAGTAGATGCCGGGGATCTCGACGTCGCGGGCACGCAGGTAGTCCCAGATGTCGGCTTCGGTCCAGTTCGAGATCGGGAAGACGCGGATGTTCTCACCGGCCTGGTGGCGGCCGTTGTAGAGACCCCACAGCTCGGGACGCTGCCGGCGCGGGTTCCAGCCGCCGAAGGAGTCGCGGACGGAGAAGACACGCTCCTTGGCGCGGGCCTTCTCTTCGTCGCGGCGGGCGCCGCCGAGGACGGCGTCGTAGCCGCGGTCCTGGATCGTCTCGACCAGCGGGACGGTCTGCAGCGGGTTGCGGGTACCGTCGGGTCGCTCCTGGATCGCACCGGAGTCGATCCAGTCCTGCACGTGGGCGACGTGCAGGCTGATGCGGGGATCCTCGGCGACGCGGTCGCGGAACTCGATGACCTCGGGGAAGTTGTGGCCGGTGTCGACGTGGACCAGTTCGAAGGGCACGGCGGCGGGGAAGAAGGCCCGCTTGGCCAGTTCCAGCACGACGACGGAGTCCTTGCCGCCGGAGAACAGCAGGGCGGGCCGCTCGAACTGGCCGGCGACCTCGCGGAGGATCTCGATGGCCTCGGCTTCGAGGCTGGCCAGGTGGGGGCTGAGGCCGACGCTGGGGCTGACGCTGGGTGTCTGGCGTTCTGTCGCAGTAGTCACAGGTGGAGTCCGCATTCTGTCTTGGAGGAGTTGGCCCAACGGCCGGAACGGGGGTCTTCGCCGGGAGCGACCGGCATCGTGCAGGTGGCGCAGCCGATGGAGGGGTAGCCCTGCGTGGTCAGCGGGTGGATGATCAGGTCGTGGGACTCGATGTAGTCCTCGACGTCCTGGTCGGTCCACGCGGCGATCGGGTTGATCTTCAGACGGCCGGTGCGGTCGACGTCCAGGATCGGGGTGTTCCTGCGCAGCTCACTGTCCACACGCTTCACCCCGGAGATCCAGGCCTCGTAGGGGTTGAGCATCCGGGCCAACGGCTCGACCTTGCGCATCCGGCAGCACGCCGTGGGGCTGCGCTTGTACAGGTCGCGGCCGTAGACCTCGTCCTGCTTCGTCACGGAGTAGACGGGTTCGACGGTGCGCAGCGGCAGGGTGTAGCGCTCGTCGACCTCGCGTGCCACGTCGATCGTCTCGTCGAAGTGGTAGCCGGTGTCGAGGAAGACCATCTCCGCGTCGTGGACACGGCCCTCGGCGAGCTCGGCGAGGACGGTGTCCTGCATCGACATCGTCACCGCCACGGTCCCGGTGACGTGTTCGTTGACCCAGTCGAGGATCTGCTCGGCGGTGGCGCCGTCGAGTTTCCCGTTCCACTCGTCGACGAGTGCCTGGTGCGCGGCGGTCTGCTCCGCGCTGAGGTGGGTGGTCGTCGTCGGGGCGTCGGACGGGCTGACCTCCGGGTCGCGGAGGTCCGGGCGCCCCTCCGTGCCCTGCGTTCCCGCGACGCCGGATGCGCCGATCAGACCGGTGAGCGTCGCGAAGCCGACGTCTGGTCCTGTGTTCGTCATTGCTGCTCTTCTTCAGTCGGGGATCAAGCACGACAGACCGGTCGGTCTGCGGTATGAGTCACCAGACTAGAGCAGACACCTCCCCGGGGCAACCAGAATCTCATGTACGGACACAAACAGTACTTGTCTTACCTGTTCACGATATGTTTATTCTGTAGACCGAGGGGTCTGTATCGACCGGCTGGCACGTGCCCGTCCCCCGGATCCCCCGATTTGATTCGCCGTGAAACTCCCCCGTGCGTGCGCGCGTACCGGATTCCGGGGGCACGTGTCACCGATCCGCCGGATCGGGTACGCGTGCACGCACCTGCCCGCCATCCCTACCGTCCCCGCGACCAGACCTCCCACAGCGTCGCGTAGCGTCCACCGGCCGCGACGAGGTCGTCGTGCGGCCCCTGCTCCACGATCCGGCCGTCCTCCATCACCAGCACCTCGTCCGCCAGACGCGCCTGGTCGAGGCGGTGCGCCACCGTCAGCGCCGTCCGCCCCTCGGTGAGACGGCGGGCGGCGGCCTCCAGGGCCTGCGCCCCGGCAGAGCCCGCCTCCGCCGTCGCCTCGTCGAGGACGACGACCCGCGGATCACGCAACAACACCCTGGCCAGCGCGATCTGCTGGGCCACCACCGGGTCCGGCACCAGACCACGCGCACCGACGACCGTGTCCAGCCCCTCCGGCAACCGTCGGAACCAGTCGAGCGCCCCGACATCGCCGAGTGCCGCGATGAGCTGGTCGTCGGTGACCTCGGAAGCGTCCCCGTCCACCGCGAGACCCAGGTCGTCCCGCAGCGTGCCGGAGAACGTGTGCACCTCCTGCGAGACCAGCGCCAGCCGCGCCGCACGTTCGTCGTCGGAGAGCGCGGTCACCGGCACCCCGTCCACCGTCACCGACCCACCGGTCGGTTCCCGCAGCCCGGCGAGCAGCGTCGCCACCGTCGTCTTGCCCGCACCGGACGCCCCCACCAGGGCGACCGTCCGGCCGGGGGCGATGGTGAAGGTGACGTCCCGCACCGCCCAGGAGTCGTCCCCGTACCGAAAGTCCACCCCGGCCAGGCGCACCTCGCCGCGGGCGTCGGGCGCACCGGCGTCCGGCACCGGACGCGGCGGATCCACCGTGACGCCGACGATCCGGGCCAGGGAGGCGTAACCGGACTGTGCGACGTCGAGGACGCGCATGATCTGCTGCAACGGCCCCCGCACCCGGATGAGCATGAGTGTCGCGGCGGTCACCGCCCCGACACCGAGCACCCCGTGGTCGACGAGGACGAACCCCAGCACGATCGCGCTGGACAGCATCACCAGCTCGGCGCCGAGCATCTTGTTCATCAGCAGCACCATCACCCGGTTGGCACGGACCGCATTGGTCATCACCTGGCGCGAGGAGTCCGCGATCCGGTCGTGCATCGCGTCCTCCATGCGGAAGGCACGCACCGTGGCCCGGCCGTGGATGGCCTCGAGGACGCGGCGGGCGCGCAGCCCCATCGACGCACGCTCGGCGGCGTAGAGCGCCGGCGCGCGCCGCAGGTAGGACCGTGCCGCCAGCCAGTACACCGGGGACACCACCAGGATGATCAGCAGGAACCGCCAGTCCACGGTGACCAGGCTGACCGCCGTGGCCGCGATGACGAACACCGCGCCCGACAGGATCGGCAACGCCTCCATGATCGCGGCGGACACCTGGGCGACGTCGTCGGTCGAGCGGCTGACGACGTCGCCGGTACCGGCGTCCTCGACGGTGTGCATCGGCAGTCCCAGGGCCGTGCCGACCATCTCCTCACGCAGGTTCGCGATGAGCCGCTCGGAGAGTCGGGCGAGGATGAAGTAGCCGGTCCCGTTGAACACACCGGCACCGACGGCGATGACCACCATCACCCCGGCGGTGCGCCACAGGTCGGTCTCCGCCTGCGGGACCGACGCCGCCGACGAGACGATGTCCACGATGCGCCCCAGCAGGCGTGGGATGGTGACCGTGCAGGTCGATCCGACCGCGAGGAGCAGGAAGGCGACCAGCGCCTGCCGCCGCGCCCGCGGCACCTTCCGTGCCTGGGCGACGACCTCACGACGGGCCTGGGACCAGGTGGCCAACGGAAAGGTACGCACCGGGCCGGTGTCGTCTCCCGCGGTGTTCAGCGGGGCCAGGGACGCCGCCCTCATCGCTGCTCCTCCCCGGTCAGGACCGCCGGCCCCGTCGGACCGGTCAGTTCAGCCAGCGCCACCAGCTCAGTGGGTGTGAGTTCGTTGCCGGCGGCGACGTGCCACGCGGGGGCGTCGCTGACGACCAGCACCCGGTGACCTGCGCGCCTGCCGTCGGCGTAGAGTGCGGCGACGCGGTCGGCGATGTGCTGCTCCGTCACCGAGTCCACCGCGGTCGTCGGGTCCGACAGCACGAGCAGTTCGGGGTCCGCGGCGATCGCGCGTGCCAGGGCGACACGTTGGCGCTGGCCGCCCGACAGGCGTCGCCCGCCCTCCCCCACCGACCGGTCGGGTCCGCCGGGGATGTCGGAACAGTCGGCGACCTCCAGCGCCCCGGCGGCGACCGCCGGATCCGGGTGGACGTTGTCCTGCAGGGAACCGTCGAACAGGTCCGCCCCGTGCGGCGCGACGATCACCCGGTGGCGTGGCAGCCGGCGCAGTGCCGCGACGGCGCCCGCCTCGCCGCCTGCCCCTGATCCACCGCCCCGCACGACGGTGACCCCGGCGGGCACGGCGGCGAGCACGGTGTCCGTCGCCGCGTCGGACCGCTCGTCCGGATCGGCGTAGGGCGCGGTGAGGATCTCCCGCACCCGACGTCCCGACGCCGCCGAGATCGCGACCCGGGTGGCGAAGTTGCGGCCGAGCATCGTCATCGGCTGCACCACGTACTGCGACAGGCCGACGACGGTGATCAGCTGCCCCACGCTCAGACCGTCGTGCAGGGCGATCCACCCGGCGGTGACGCCGATGGCGACGACGTAGATCGCCCCGACGGACTCCGTGACCATCGTCAGCCGTGCCTCCGCGGCGTTGGCGCGCACCGTGGCGTCCAACGCGCTCGTCGAGTACCCGTGGTAGCGGCGCCGCATCGTGCGCACCACACCGAGGCCCTTGACGATCCGCAGTCCCTGCACCGCGTCCGCCGCCACGGACGCCGCCTGCGCGAGCGCCTGCTGGCGGGCCTGGGCGCGGGCACGCAGCGGGCGGGCCGCGCGCACCGAGAGCGCCACCACCAGCGGCGCTCCGATCAGCACGGCGAGACCGAGCTGCCAGTGGATCGACAGGACGACGACGGCGACGTAGAGGATCGAGCCGAGTTCGGCGATCGGGAAGACGGTCATCACCACGATCTCGGCGGCCTTGTTCGCGTCGGTGCTGGCGATCGACAGCAGTCCACCGGCGGTGCGTTCCCGCCCGCCGGCACCGCTGACGCCGCGCGGGTCCTGGATCCGGTCGGTGACCGTGGTGCGCAGGTCGTGGCTGAGCTGCTGCATCGTGATCTCGGTGTAGCGTCGCGCCAGCCAGAACGCCACGGCGTTGACCGCGAACAGGCCGATGAGCAGAGCGACCCACAGGACCAGGCGTCCCCACCGCCCGGTCGCGACGGCATCGTCGATCGCACGTCCCACCACGATCGACGTGGTGGCGTTGCAGATGAACCCGACGAGCATGCCGGTGGAGGCGATGAACTGGAGCGGGCGCTGCGCGACGGCGAGCTTCAGCAGCCAACGGCGGTCGGTGGGGTCCGGGAGTTTCGAGGGGCGGCTCCGCAGGAGTCCGGATCTGATGGTGTCGAGCCCGGTACCGTCTGTCTCCTCATCTCCCGCCATGACGACTGAGGTTACATGACGGGAAAGGGTGACCTATATTTCCCGGTCAGCTCCCCGGTCGACTCCCCTGTCGACTCCCCTGTCGATGTGGCCGTGCAGCTTCACCGAGAATACCCGGCAGCAGTCCCGGCACTGCCAGGCGTTGTCGGTCTCACTGTCGGGGAACAGGTTCTCCGAGGTGCAGTAGGGGCAGTTCATGACGGTGGCCCTCCTGGGGTTGGGGTGTGCGGTCTTTCCGGGGATCCGGGCGTTCGTGTCATCCATTCCGGAGCCTCACTGCAGCACCGCCTCGTCGGCGCGCAGCACCCAGTCACGGAACTGCTCACCGTCGTTGCGCTGCTCCTTGTAGTGCTCCACGACGCGCACGACGTAGTCGTCCAGCTCGGCGGAGGTGACCTTGTGGCCGCGCAGCTTCTTGCCGAAGTCCGGATGCATGCCGATCGCGCCGCCGAGGTGCACCTGGAAGCCCTCGACCCGGTTACCGTCGTCGTCGGTGACGATCTGGCCCTTCAGCCCGATGTCGGCGACCTGGGTGCGGGCACAGGAGTTCGGGCAGCCGTTGAGGCTGATCTTCAGCGGCACGTCCAGGTCCCCGAGGCGTTCCTCCAGCTGGTCGGCCAGGGTGATCGCGCGCTGCTTGGTGGTGACCAGGGCGAGCTTGCAGAACTCCAGGCCGGTGCAGGAGATGATGTCACGACGGAAGGACGAGGGCCGCGCGGACAGGCCCTCGGCCTCGAGGGCGCCCACCAGGGCGTCGACGGAATCCCTCTCGACGTTGAGGAAGATGAGTTCCTTGTCCGGCGTGGTCCGGGTGTCGGTGACACCGTGGGCCTCGGCGATGTCCGCCAGACGCTGCAGCTGGTCACCCTCGGTGTGCCCGACGGTGGGCTTGACGCCGACGTAGAACCGGCCGTCCTTCTGCTCGTGCACGCCGACGTGGTCGCGGTAACCCGGGAAGACCTCCGGCTCGGGGCCGTCGGTGAGTTTCCGCCCGAGGTAGTCGTCCTCCAGGATGCGGCGGAACTTCTCGATACCCCAGTCGGCGACGAGGAACTTCAACCGGGCACGGTTGCGCAGCTTGCGGTAGCCGTAGTCGCGGAAGATCCGCACGACCCCGCACCACACCTCGGCCACCTCGTCGATGGAGACCCAGGTGCCGAGACGCTGGGCGAGCATCGGGTTGGTCGACAGTCCGCCGCCGACCCACACGTCGAACCCGGGGCCCTTCTCCGGGTGCTCGGAGCCGATGAAGGCGATGTCCTGGATCTCGTGGGTGATGTCCTGGCGGACGGACCCGGAGATGCCGGACTTGAACTTGCGGGGCAGGTTGGCGAACTCGTCGCGGGTGAGCCAGTTCTCCTTGATCTCCCTGATCGCCGGGGTCGCGTCGATGATCTCGTCCTTGGCGATGCCGGCGACCGGCGAGCCGAGGATGACCCGGGGCACGTCACCGCAGCCGAAGAAGGTGTCCAGGTTGACCGAGGCGAGCCGGTCCCAGATCTCCGGGACGTCCTCGATACGGATCCAGTGCAGCTGGATGTTCTGGCGGTCGGTGAAGTCGGCGGTGCCGCGGGCGAAGTCGGAGGAGATGCCGCCGATGACCCGCATCTGCTCGGCACTCATCTGGCCACCGTCCAGGCGGATACGCATCATGAAGTAGCGGTCCTGGAGTTCGGCGTTGGACAGTACACCGGTCTGCTCGCCGTCCATGTCCTGACGGCGCTGGGTGTACATGCCGATCCACTTGAACCGTGGCGCCAGGTCCTCCGCGGGGATCGAGTCGAAGCCCTGCTTGGAGTAGATCTCGCGGACACGGTCGGCGACCGCGAGGCCCGCGTCGTCCTGTTTGATGCGCTCGTCGTCGTTCAGCGGCTTCGTGCCGTCGATCAGCCACTGCCCCTGCGGTTTCGGGGCCTTACGGTCCTCCTTCTCCTCGTCGGTGAGGACCCTCGGGGCCGGCGGTGCGGCAGCGACGGCGTCGTCGAGTGCCTTCGCCGCCTTCTGGACGGCCTTGCCGGCCTTCAGTTCGTTCCACCGTGCCTTGCGGGCGGCGGAGAACAGCTCCTTGTTGTCCGGGTCCGCCTCAGCCGCGGCCTCCGCGGCCTTCGTGGTGGCGGCGAGATCCGCCTGTTCCGCCTCGACCCGCGCCAGCTCGTCGCGCGCCGCCGTCACGGTCGGATCCTCGGGGGCCTCCGGGACGTCAGCGGCATCAGCGGCATCAGCGGCATCACCGTTCCCGGGGGCCTCAGGGGTTCCGGCATCGTCCGGGGCGATACCCAGCACGGATTCGACCGTGCGCACCGCCTGTGCCGCCTGCTGTTCCGCCGAGCGGGTGTCCTTCGCCGCCCCCGCGAGTGCGGCGTCACCGGGTTGAGCGGCGGCCGCCCCCTCCGCCGTGGTCGCGGCGACGGCCAACACGGACGCACCGGCACGGATCAGCGACAGGGCGTCCTGCAGGGAGACTGCGGAACCCGGGGACGATGCCGGGGACGCCGCCGCCTCCTCGGTCGCGGGTGCGTCGCCCCCCGTCGCACCATCAGCGGCACCGCTGTCGGCCGCGCCAGCATCGTCCCCGGCCTCGGCGGCGTCCTTCGCCTTCTTCAGCGCACGGGCCGCCTTCTTCTGCGCTGCACGGGCCTTACGTGCCGCGGCCGCCAGGGCCTTGTCGTCAGGGTCCGCCGCCGCAGCCGCCTCCGCCGCTTCGGTGTGACCGGCGGCCTCGTCGGCCTGACGCTGTGCCTCGGCCACCGGGTCGGCGGAGGGGGCAGAGGTTCCGGACGGAGCCTCCGGCGCTGCCGTGGTGGTCAGTTCGTCGGTCGCGGTGGTCATTCCTTCTCTTCTCCTGAGCTTCCTGGTCGTGGAGGGTCCCGCGCCCCGCAGCCGCGAGACCGAGGAACGCTGGAGCCGGCCAGGAGACCGGCCACACAGACCGCTTGGTCTGGTCCTTAGGTGTCGCCCCAGACTAGACCGGTCTGTCCGCGGACACAACGTAGGAGATACTCACCCGCCGTGACGAGGGCATTCGCCGATGACCCTTGCAGATTCCAGACCGAGTGGTCTATAGTCTGTCCCTGACATCCGGTCGCCCGTGTGCGTGACCGTCCTCACCTGCGCCGTCCCGACACTTTCGGTTCGCCTCAGGGCAGACTAACGTACACGGCAGACCACTCCCGCCCGGCCGCCGAGCTGCCGCACGAACCTGCCAACACCCGCCAACCACGGATTGGACCAACGCATTCATGTCTGAGAATCGCCCGCTGCGCGTCGCCGTCATCGGATCCGGCCCGGCCGGCATCTACGCCTCCGACGCACTGATGAAGTCCGGCAAGGACGTCTCCATCGACCTCTACGAGAAGATGGCCGCCCCCTTCGGACTCATCCGCTACGGCGTCGCCCCTGACCACCCGCGCATCAAGGGCATCATCAAGGCCCTGCACAAGGTCATGGACAAGCCCCAGATCCGTCTGCTCGGCAACGTCAACGTCGGCGAGGACATCACGCTGGAGGACCTGAAGAAGCACTACGACGCGGTCATCTACGCCACCGGTGCCACCGACGACCGCGACCTGAACATCCCCGGCGGCGAGCACACCCTCGGCGCCGGCAAGTTCGTCGGTTTCTACGACGCGAACCCGCACTTCGAGGACTCCTGGAACGTCGACGCCGAGTCCATCGCCGTCATCGGCGTCGGCAATGTCGGCCTGGACATCGCCCGCGTCCTGGCCAAGACCGGCGAGGAGCTGCTCGTCACGGAGATCCCGGACAACGTCTACGAGTCCCTGAAGGACAACAAGGCCAAGGACGTGCACGTCTTCGGCCGCCGCGGACCCGCCCAGGCGAAGTTCACGCCGTTGGAGCTCAAGGAGCTCAACCACTCCGACACCATCGAGGTCGTCGTCAACCCGGAGGACATCGACTACGACGAGGGCTCCGAGAACGCCCGGCACAACTCCAAGATCACCGACCAGGTCTGCACCATCCTGGAGAACTACGCCGTCGCCGAGCCGAAGGGCGCCCCCCACAAGCTCTACCTGCACTTCTTCGAGTCCCCCGTCGAGGTCAAGACCGATGACGACGGCCGGGTCACCGCCCTGGTCACCGAGCGCACCGAGCTCGACGGCTCCGGCGGCGTCCGGTCCACCGGCGCCCTGACCGAGTGGAACGTCGGCCAGGTCTACCGCGCCGTGGGCTACAAGTCCGACCAGCAGGCGGACCTGCCGTGGGACGGCAAGGAGAACGTCCTGCCCAACGTCGGCGGCCGCGTCCTGACCGAGGGCCCCACCGCCGACGGCATCGCCGGCGTCCCCGGCTCCGCGGACCCGGAGGCGGAGCTGCGCGAGACCCTGCCCGGCGTGTACGCCACCGGCTGGATCCGCCGCGGTCCCGTCGGTCTGATCGGCAACACCAAGGGTGACGCGAACGAGGCCGTCGCCAACCTGCTCTCCGACTACGACGCCGGCATCGGTTTCGACCCCGAGGCCCCCGCCGAGGACGACGTCATCGAACTGCTGCACTCGCGCGGCATCGACTACACCACCTGGCAGGGCTGGTACAACCTGGACGCCCACGAGCGGGCCCTGGGCGAGGCCGAGGGTCGCGAGCGCAAGAAGGTCCGTTCCCACGACGAGATGGTGCACTACTCCTCCGGAGAGGCACGCGTGAAGGCGTAGCCCCTCCCGTGACGTGGATTCCCGTAATTCACCGGGAGAAATTATAATTAGCGCGATACTTTTTCGAAAGCCCTGGTAGATCCTCTGATCGTCGCGGCTTTTCGTCATTCCCGGCGAAAGTCACGGTTTTCCCGCGGTTTTCTCCGCCTTTTGGTGATTCATTGCGTTGATACCGTTATCCTTAGGGTCATGAGCGACACCACGAACACCGCAGGCAGCAATCCCGCCACTGAAGCGCCCGAGGTCCACCTCACCGGCAAGCAGGTGCTGAACATGCAGCCCCAGCAGGTCCACGCACTCTACAAACTGCGGGTGGACGTCTTCGTCAACGAACAGCGCGCCAGCTTCGCCGAGATCGACGACACCGACATCGACCCGGGTACCCACCAACTCCTGGCCTACGTCCACCCCGGGTCCGGTCCCGACTACCCCTGGGGTCTGCCCGACCCCGCCTCCCCCCTGCGCCTCGTCGGCACCCTCCGTGTGTTCGGCCCGCCGGAGGAGCAGCACATCGGCCGGCTCTGCGTGCATCCGGACTTCCGCGGGTTCGGCATCGCCTCGAAGCTGGTCGACGACGCTCTCGAGGTCATCCGTGGCCGCGCGGCGGCCCTCGACCCCTCCATCCAGAAGACCGTGGTGAAGATCGAGGCACAGACCTACCTGATGCCCTTCTACAAGTCCTACGGTTTCGAGGCCGCCGACGAGCCGTTCATGGCCGAGGGCATCGAACACCAGGAGATGCACCTCACCCTCGACTGAGGCGTCCCGCTGAGGCAGGTTGCGTTCTCCCGGAGAACACGGGATGTACGGGGGCATACGGGGGCGGTGGGGCGTCGTCGGGCGCGATGCCCGATAGAGTGTCCCGGGTGGGAACCAAAGGGACGAACTCCGAGACGCGCATCCTCCTCTACTACCGCTTCACCCCGGTCGCCGACCCGACCGCGGTGATGCTGTGGCAGCGCACGCTGTGCGAGTCCCTCGGCCTGCGCGGCCGCATCATCATCAGCCGGCACGGCATCAACGGCACCGTCGGCGGATCACTCACCGGCGTCAAACAGTACATCCGCCGGACCCGCGAGTACCCCGGCTTCCACGACATGGAGTTCAAGTGGTCCGCCGGCTCCTCCGAGGACTTCCCGAAACTATCCGTGAAGGTGCGCGACGAGATCGTCAGCTTCGGTGCCGCCGGGGAACTGCAGGTCGACGAGAACGGCGTGGTCGGTGGCGGCACCCACCTCTCCCCTGCCGAGGTCAACGACCTGGTTGAGCGGAAACGCGGCACCGGCGACGACGTCGTCTTCTTCGACGGCCGCAATGCCATGGAAGCTCAGATCGGCAGGTTCAAGGACGCGGTGGTGCCCGACGTCGACACCACACACGACTTCATCCGCGAACTCGACTCCGGCAAGTACGACGACCTCAAGGACCGTCCCGTGGTCACCTACTGCACCGGCGGGATCCGCTGCGAGGTCCTGAGCTCGCTCATGCGCAACCGCGGTTTCACCGACGTGTACCAGATCGACGGCGGCATCGTCCGCTACGGCGAACAGTTCGGTGACACCGGACTGTGGGAGGGATCCCTCTACGTCTTCGACAAGCGGATGCACATGGAGTTCAGTGAGGACGCCGTCTCGTTGGGCGCGTGCGTGCACTGCGGCACCGCCACCAACACCTTCCACAACTGCGCCAACGGGGACTGCCGCGAGATGGTCCTGCTGTGCGGGACGTGCGCGTCGACACCGTCCACCGCCCACTGTGGCGCGGAGGCCTGTGCACAGGTCTGCGCAGCGGCCGTCTCCTGACGACGGGGCCTGACGACGGGGCTCCGGCCCCCACCCCGACCCCGGGTCCCCCCCCGGACCGTAGAGTCAGTGCCAGAACAGCTGTGCGCCCCCACACCGTGACTTTCCTGCAGGAGCACCCCATGATCCGCATTCCCGTCGTCCGTACCGTGCTGTCCCTCAGCACCGGCGCCGCGCTCCTCGTCGGTGCGTCGGCCTGCTCCTTCGAGACGGTGTTCACCACCACCGAGGACGACGAGTCCGCCGACCGAGCCCAGGCTCTGTCCGCACCCGGCAGCGCCGACCTGTGGCGGACCTCCGGGCTGGGCCCCGACGCCCTCAACGACGACGCCGAACCCGGCTCCCCCATGGCGTTCGTCGACCCCGCACTGCTGGAGGACGGCGAGCTGCCGCCCCGCATGACGGTGACCGAGGCCCAGGCTCTCCAGGTCCTCCAGAAACTCACCGACATGGTGCAGGACGAAGGACGCCGGATCTCGGAGGTCGCGACACTGCGGGTCTACCTCAGCCCCGAGAACGGCGACGGGGGCGAGAGCGCTGAGGGCGCCGACTTCGAGGGCTGGAACCGCGCCTACCGGACGTTCTTCGCCAACCTCGACCCGTTGACCGGGGATTCCCTGCTGACCGGGACCTCAGCGGTGACGTTGACGGCGCAGACCGCCCCGGCGACGTCGACGACCTCGGAACCCTCCGACGACGACGACGGCGACAACACCTCAGCGTCCTCACCGTCCTCACCGTCCGGGACGGCTGAACCGACCGACACCACCGGCGACCTCGACCTCCTCGACGATACCGACGAGGAGCCGTACTCCGGGGAAACCAACCCCACCAAACCGACCGTGGTCACCGTCGGTGTGGCAGAACAACCCGTCGCAGGCTGGCTGGTGCAGGTCGAGGCCGAGGTCCTCTACGACAACGAGTGACGCTCAGGAGCGCCCCCACCGACCGGAGACGGCGTCACCCCGGTCACCCCGGTCACCCGACTCACCCGGCTCGACGGCGACCGTGACCGCCGACGCCGCCTCGGTGGCCCGCTGACGCGCGATATCCACGGTCTCCGCGGTGGAGAATGCGACCCCCATCCGGCGCCGCTCGTGACTGACCGGCTTCCCGAAGATCCGCACCTCGGTCTCCGGCACCGTGAGAGCCTCCGCCAGGCCGGAGTAGGAGGGCACGTCAGCAGATGCGCCACTGTCCACACCCCCGTAGATCACCGCGGACGCACCCGGGGAGATCAACGTGGTGTCGATCGGCAGTCCGAGGATCGCCCGGGCATGCAGGTCGAACTCGCTGAAGCGCTGTGACCCCATCGTCACCATGCCGGTGTCGTGCGGACGTGGGCTGACCTCGGAGAAGTACACGTCGTCGCCCTTGACGAACAGCTCCACCCCGAACACGCCACGTCCGCCCAGGGCGCCGGTGATACGCGCAGCGACGGAACGGGCGGACTCCAGCGCCGCCGTCGTCATCTGTGCCGGCTGCCACGACTCCACGTAGTCGCCGCGGTCCTGACGGTGACCGATGGGTTCACAGAACCAGGTGGCGTCCTCGCCGGACTCCGGGTCCACCGACCGCACCGTGAGCAGGGTGATCTCGTAGTCGAAGGGCACGAACTGCTCAATGATCACCCGTCCCGACGACACCCGCGCCCCGCTCATGGCGTACTCCCACGACCGGCGCAGGTCGTCCTCGGAGCGCACGTAGGACTGTCCCTTGCCTGACGAACTCATCACCGGCTTGACCACACACGGCATACCGATCGCGGCGACACCGTCGAGGAACTCCTCGTAGGTCGAGGCGAAGACGTGGCGGGAGTTCGGCAGTCCCAGATCGCGGTCGGCGAGGGTGCGGATGCCCTCCCGGTTCATCGTCAGCCGGGTGGCCCGTGCGGTGGGGATCACTGTGGTCAGACCCTCGTCCTCCACGTCCTGCAGCGCGTCGGTCGCCAATGCCTCGATCTCAGGCACGACGAAATGCGGACGCACCTGGTCGACCAGTGCGCGCACCGCGGCAGGGTCCGTCATGTCGAGGGTGTGGTGGACGTCGGCGACGTGGTGCGCCGGTGCCCCCTCGTAACGGTCCGCGGCGTGGACCTCCACCCCGTAGCGCTGCAGGGCGACGGTCACCTCGCGGCCGAGCTCCCCGGAGCCCAGCAACAGGACCTTGGTGGCATTGGGTGCAAGGGGTGTACCGATGACATCAGGCGTGTACATGGGTCAAGACGCTACCAGCCGGTGCCCCGGTCTTCGCCCACGCAGGTCAGGCCACCGCGAGATGCCCCGGGTAGTTCGCCAGGCGACCGGCGTCGTCGATGACCGAGTAGGCCGAGGCGTCGCCGGTGATGACACGGGAACGCCGACCGGACACACTGACGGGCACCGGGCCGGCGAGGGTCACACGGTGGTTCTTCCGGCGCTGGTCACCGAAGTCCGCCACACCGTAGTGCTGGGTGGCGAGGTTGTCCCAGATCGCCACGTCGCCCTCCTCCCAGTGCCACCGCAGGGTGTTGTCCGGTCTCAGGATGCGGGCCTGGAAGAGTCGGATCAGGTCGCGTGACTCGTCGGCGTGGAGTCCGGACAGGTGGGACACGAACTGCCCGAGCAGCAACGAACGCTCCCCGGTGGCGGGGTGGACGTGGACCAGCGGGTGCTCTGTCTCGAACCGCACCCGGGTGAACTCGGCGTAGGAGAAGCCGCTGGAGTCGGTGACGTCCGGCTGCTTCGCCGAGGCGTAGTCGTAGTCGTTGGTGTGCACCGCCCACAGGGAGTCCGCCAGGTCGCGCAGCGGCCGCGGGAGCCTCTCGTAGGCCGTCACCGTGTTCGCCCATTCCGTGGCTCCCCCGTAGCCGGGGAGCTCCACGGCACGCAGGACGGAGATCTTCGGCACACGGTCGACGAACGACACGTCGGTGTGCCATGCGTTCGCCGCCCCTTCGAGGGTCAGCGTGTCCGTGCCGTGGGAGACCACGGTGGGGTGCGCGAGCGTCGGTGTGCCCAGGAGACTGGCGAAGGCGTACTGGTCGTCGTCGGTGAGGTGCTGCTGACCGCGGACGATGAGGACCTTGTGCAGCGCCAACTCGGTGCGGATCCGGTCGACGGTGGCCGAGTCCAGGTCGCCGCCGAGTCGGAGGCCCTCGACCGCCGCTCCGACATTGTGGGAGAGCCGGGTGAACTCAATAGACTGATCTGTCTGTTTCTGTGTCATGGCGACAGCGTCGCACACCGCGGACCTGCCGTACACCCCTTCGCGTCACCGTGAACAGAATCGGCCGCGGCCTCCCCGAGACGGCCGCACGGGGTCACCACACCGGGTTCTCCACATCCACCCCGTGACCGGCCGCGTTCGCTCGGATGAGCTCCACGAGATAGTCCGTGTGGTCCACCCCGTCCACCGTCCAGTTCGTCCGGAACCGGACGTCGCCGACGTACATCGCCGAGAGGATGACCTGCCGACCGTGTGGGCAGTCGTACCACCGCGAGATCGACCGGCGCTGCCGCTCTGCCACAGCATTGCCCTCCTCCGACCCCGGCGCGACGCCACGCTCATGGGCCTCGGCGAGGGCACGGGCGAAGGCATCGCCCTCCGCACGGACCGCGCGCCAGTCGTCCTCGCCCATCTGTGACATGATCTCCTGGGACTGCGCCCACTCGGCGGTGTCGCCCCAGCGCTCCTCGGCCTCACGTTGGTGGTCGGGGTCCCAGTCGGGGCCGAGGATCTCGCGCACCCGGTCCGGCGGCACCGGCCCGGTGTACACCCCGGAATTCACCTCGGCGAGGAGTCCGTCCACCGCAGTGAGCATGCGCTCCACCCCGTCGCGACGTTCCAGCAGCATCTCGCGCTGGCGCAGCAGATGGGCGCGCTCATCCTCCCCCGCGGCGTCCAGGAGGTCGGCGATCTCGGCGAGTGGGACGCCGGACTCGCGGTAGACGAGGATGCGTTGGCCACGGGCCAGGTCGTCGGCGGTGTAGATGCGGTAGTCAGACCAGGTCCGGACCTGCGGGACCAGCAGTCCCTTGGCGTCCCAGTGGTGCAGGGTGCGCACGGTGACACCGAGGAAGTCCGCGGCCTGGCTGACCGTGAGTTCTGTGTTGTTGCCTGTGTTGTTCTCCATGCCAGTGATCATCGTCCCTCACGCAACGTGAGGGTCAAGTGCCCGAGGAGGACGCTGGCAGAGGTAGCTGGCAGAGGCACCGGCAGGATGGCAGAGGTGACGGTCGGTTTTCGACAGTGAACCGACCGACACCTCTGATCCCACACCAACCATCATCTACGCCACTGCGCCGACAGCCCTGCCACTGCCGGTCCAGACACTCCTCAAAAAAGTACTCCCCAAAGTTGAGTCTGGTGGAATAAACCTTGGGGACACGTAGTTGAGTCGGGTGTACGCAAGTTCAGCAGACAGATGAAGGAGTGAGGTACCCACCATGGCCACCTTCCGTTTCGATCCTTTCGCCCAGCTCGACTCCGTCGCCCGCGAGATCTTCGGGGAGTCCGGTGCACTCGGTTCCGCGAGCCGGAACCAGGCACCGCGGTTCATGCCGATGGACCTGGTCCGCAAGGACGACGACTACATCCTGACCACCGATCTCCCGGGCGTGGACGCTGGCAGCATCGACGTCGACATCGACAACGGTGTGCTCACCATCTCGGCCCAGCGCACCACCGGGCCGACGCAGAGCGCAGAGACCCCGGACGCCCAAGGCAACGAGGACAACCACAAGTGGATCGCCAACGAGCGTTTCACCGGCACGTACCGTCGCCAGGTCACGGTCAGCGACAGTGTCGACACCGAGCGGGTGACCGCGGACTACACCGACGGTGTCCTGACCGTCACCCTCCCGGTGGCGGAACGGTCCAAGAGCCGCAAGATCACCGTCGGACGCTCCGGGGACGACACCCCGAAGGAGATCGACGCCTGATCAGGCACGGTTGCCCAGCATCGCCGACCGGTCACTGACCGCGTCGGCGAAGCCCGCGTTGTGGCACGACCACAACACCGCCGGCCTGTCCCCGCGCCACAACGCCGGGATCCCGGCAGCGGACAGGTGGGCGTGGTACTCACCCGCGGCATAACCGTGCATCACGCGGGCCAGCCACGTGTACCCCTCAGCGTCGAGACCGACCGTCGGCTCATCGAGAATCACCAGGCCGGGTCCCCGTACCAGGGCGGCAGCCACGGAGAGCATGCGGCGCGGAGAGCTCGGGACGTCCAACGGATGGACATCACGCCAGCGCTCCAGGCCCACCCACCGCAGCGCCGCCTCGGCGTGGGCCTCGTCGGTACCGACAGCGAGTTCCTTGAGGACGGTTCGCCTGGAGAATGCGGCGTCCATTCCCGTCGGTGCCCACCCCGCGACAGGCGCGTCGAGGACCCCCTCATGCGGCAGGAGGCCGAGGACGGCGAGCATCAACGTGGTCTTACCCGTGCCGTTCGGGCCGGCGAGGTGGGTCACCTGGCCGCCGAGAACATTCAGGTTTACCGGTCCGAGCGCGAAGGCTCCACGGGTTACGCCCACATTCGCCATGGTCAGCACAGGGTCTCCGGGGGCGGTCGCCGGGGAGGACGAGGGAACAGGGTCCGGCGCATCCTCCTCCGTCCCGTCCAACCGCACCTCCGTCCTGGCATCGTCCGCCAGGACGGTGCGCACACGGTCGTAGACGGTGACCGCCCCGTCGAACTCGGCGAGTGTGGCGCGGAGTGTCTCCACAGCCGCGGCATCGAGCCCGTCGGTCGGGCAGTCGAGCACCAGTGAACCGGGGTCGCGGAGGAGTGCCGCGGCGACCGCGAGCCGCCGGGTCTGCCCGGTGGAGAGCCTCGACGGCTCCCGCTCGGCGATGTGCCGCAGACCCCAGGTGTCCATCGCCGCATCGATCCGGGCGGCCATGATCTCCGGTGCGATACCCTGCTGCTCCATGCCGAATGCGAGTTCTTCGCGGACGGTGGAGCGCAGCAGGGAAACGTGGGCTGCGGCATCGTTGCCCACCCAGGCCGCCCCGGATTCTTCCGCGGCGGCCCATGCGTGTTCGGACAGCCCGGCACCGGAGGCCGCCCAGATGAAACGGTCGATCATGAGGTGACCGTACCAGTGGGCGGACCGGGTGCCGCTACGCACAACTACGCGGGCACCGGCCCCTGCACCTCCTCGACACCGAGGCCCTTCACCAGGTTGACCACCTCTGCCGACGACGATGCATGCCGCAGGGACTCACGGAACTCGTCCTTCATCAACGCACGGGCGAGCTTCGCAAGGATCTTGAGGTGCTGTTTACCCGCGTCCTCCGGCACCGCGATGAGGAACACCAGATCCACGGGTCCCCCGTCCGGGGCGTCCCACCCCACCGGCGACGCCAGACGGGCGAACGCCAGCGTCGGGACGTTCACCGCAGCACTGCGCGCGTGCGGGATGGCCACACCGTTGCCGACCGCGGTGGTGGACTGTGTCTCGCGGGCCAGTGCGGCATCCAGCACTCCGGCGGCGTCGAGACGTCCCTGCTTCTCCGCCCGCCCGGCGAGGGCACGGATCACGGCGGCGGCGTCTGCTGTCTGCCCGAGGTCGAGAACGACGGTGCCTGCGTCAATGAGGTCCGACGAGGTCGGTTCCGTATCCGACTCCGCGTCGTCCTCCCCGGCCTCCCCCACCCCTGAACCGCCCGTGGTGAGAGCCATGAGCAGCAGGGACACCGCAGATGTCACGGCGATGCCGATGACCAGGCACAGGAAGAACCAGGCGATCCCCTCCACCGCGCCGAGCACCGCGACGATCGGGCCGCCGTGCATCACGTTGTCCTTCACCCCGAACATCCCGGCCAGAGCCCCCGCCACAGCACCACCGATGACGTTCGCCGGGATGATCTGCAGCGGGCGGGCGACAGCGAGCGGAATCGCCCCCTCCGAGATGCCGAAGAAGCCCATGAAGAGCCCGGCGATCCCGGCGTCCCGCTCGGCCTTGTTGAACCGTCGACGTGCCAGCAACGTGGTCACGCCCGCGGCGATCGGCGGGACGGCGATGGCGACGGCCGCCATCCCCATCGGTGCGGCATTGCCGGTCGCAATGAGACCACCGGCGAAGAGGAACGCCGTCTTGTTGAGCGGGCCGCCCATGTCGAAGGCGATCATCGCGCCGATGATCGCCCCGAGCAGCAGTACTGACGAACCCTGCATGCCCTCCAGGCTCTCCGTCATGACCTCGAAGAGCGTGGCGATGGGGTTACCCAGCAGGTAGATGAACAGTCCACCGACGATGAGGGTCGTCAGCACGGGGATGACGATGATCGGCCAGATCGGCTGGATGTACTTGTGGACGGGGATCTTCCGGATCGCCAGGGCCACGTAGCCGGAAAGCACACCGGTCACGATCCCGCCGAGGAAGCCGGCGTCGGCTTCGGAGCCGTACAGGTCCCCGGTCACCGCCACCAATCCGGTCACGAAGCCCGGAGCCAGGCCGGGGCGGTCGGCGATGGCCATCGCGATGTACCCGGACAGCACCGGGACCATGAGAGAGAACGCCAAGCCGCCGAGCTGGTTGAGCGTGTCCCAGAACGTCCCCTCCGGGATGACGAGGCCCTCCGCCGTCGGCTCGCCCCCGAGGGAGAGCGCCACGGCGAGCATCAGACCACCGGTGACGACGAAGGGGATCATGTGCGAGACACCGTTCATCAGTGCCCGGTAGAGGTCATCGCCGAACCGACGGAGCCGGGACCGCCCGGCACCCGACCCCCCGGCGTCGTCACCACCTCCGGCGCGGACACTGCCGTCGACACCCGCAGCGTCGCCGCCACTGCTCGCCGGCGCGCCCAGTGCCGACCGGAGCAGTTCCGCCGGTTTCCTGATCCCCTCGTCCACGCCGGTCGACACCAGGGGCTTGCCGACGAACCGGGTGGTGTCGATCTTCATGTCGGCCGCGACGACAACGGCGGCGGCCCCGCGGATCTCCCCGTCGGTGAAGGCGTCCTCCACACCGATCGAGCCGTGTGTCTCCACCCGGACGCGGACGCCGGCAGCGTCTCCGGCTGCCGCAAGGTTCTCCGCCGCCATGTAGGTGTGGGCGATACCGGTAGGGCACGCGGTGATCGCCAGGACGAGGGGTCGTGTCTCCGGGTCCGTCATGCCACCGAGGGTACTGATGATTCAGCAAGAAAACAGCACAGTGACCGCGGTGCGACGGAGCGAGTGCTACGGTCACCGGGTGGCCGTAAGCTGGAATATCTTCACACGTGACGTGGGACGCATCCTGCGCACCCCCAAAGTATGGGTGATCGTCATCGGGGTGCTTATCACCCCTGCCCTCTACTCCTGGGTCAACGTCGCCGCCTTCTGGGACCCGTACGCCAATACGGGGAACATCGGGGTCGCCGTCGTCAACGAGGACGAGGGGGGAACCTCCGACATCACCGGCCCCATCGACGTGGGTGGCCAGATGATGGACCAACTGGACCAGAACGACCAGTTGGGCTGGCAGTTCATGGACGAGGACGAGGCGGACGACGCCTTACGCAAGGGCGACGTGTCCGCCAGCATCACCGTCCCCACCAGCTTCTCCTCCGACATCCTCAGCATGTTCGAGGGCACCTACTCCCAGCCGACGATCCAGTACCAGGTCAACGAGAAGAAGAGCGCGATCTCACCGAAGATCACCGACCAGGGTGCCACCACCCTCGACTCGACGATCACGTCGGTGTTCAAGGAGACCGTCGCCGAGGCCGTCACCAACGAGCTCCGCGACGCCGGCGGCTCACTGGGCGACCGGCTCACCGACGCCGGTACCCGCACCGCCAACGCCTTCGACGAGACCGCGGAGACGATGGCCTCGGCACAGGACGAGGTCAGCCGTATCCAGGGCCGCCTCGACGACGCCCGCCCCACCATCGCCGCCACGCAGGAGGCACTGCGCTCCGTCGACGCGACCCTGGGCGACGCCGCCACCGCACTCGGCCAGGTGCAGTCGATCATGACGGAGGTCCAGGACCAGGTGACGTCCTTCTCCGACGCGGCGACCGCGGCCTATGTGGAAGGGACCACCGCGCTGGCGGACGGGACCGCCTCGGCCAATGCGGCGATCTCGTCTGTCACCGGGGAACTCGAACGGGCGGAGTCCGGCCTCGGCACCGCGACGCGCGAGGCGTCGGGCATCGTCCGGCAGGGCGACCAGGCGATCGACCAGCTCCAGAGACTGCTCGACAACGCCGCCGTGACCCCCGGCGTCGCCGGCCCGCTGACGGAGACTCTCGACGGCCTCCGGGAACGCAACGCCACGAACCAGGAACTGCTCGACGATCTCACAGGGCTGCAGGGCAACGCGTCCGACACCGTGTCCTCCGTGACCGCGGCGGCCGACGCCCTGGCTGCCGCCACCAGCGACACCCGCGACCGGGCGCAGGGGCTGCGCAGCTCGGTCAGCGACTCTCTTCCGGCACTGAACTCGGCCATCAACCAGGTCAGCTCCACCGCCGGCGCGTTCTCCTCCGCCCTGAGCTCACAACGCACCCTCCTGGGCGAGTCCATCACCCTCCTCGACGGACTCGACCGGCAGATCGGGACGTCGAAGGAGGTCCTCGGCAACTTCCGCAACGATCTGTCCGGCATCGAGGACGGACTGCAGACCGCACGGGCGGACGTCCTCGCGCTCAACGCCTCGTCCGGGGACGGCATCCTGGGCACGGTGTCCAACCTGGACTCCGTCGGCATCTCCGAGTTCATGGCCACCCCGGCAGAAATGGAGAGCCACGCCGTCTACCCGGTCGCCAACTACGGTTCCGGCATGGCGGGCCTGTTCACCAACCTGTCGCTGTGGATCGGCGCCTTCATGCTCATGGTGATCTTCCGGACCGAGGTCGACACGGCAAACCTCAGGAAGAAGATCACGGTCGCCCAGGCCTACCGCGGGCGTCTCCTCCTCCTCGCCGTGCTGAGCACGTGCCAGGGCGTGGTCGTCTCCGTCGGCAACATGATCATGGGCGTCCAGTCGGTGAACCCGGTCGCGTTCGTCGCGACCTGTGTGGCCGTCGGGCTCTGTTACCTGAGCATCGTCTACGCCCTGATATCGGCGCTGGGCAACATCGGACGGGTGATCGCCGTGGTACTGGCGTTCCTGCAGATCCCGGGCGCCTCGGGGATGTACCCGGTGGAGATGACACCGGACTTCTTCCAGGCGCTGCACCCGATCCTGCCACTGACCTACGGCATCGACGCCCTACGCGAGACCATCGGCGGTTTCTACGGGAACCACTACTGGAAGGCCATGGGAACACTGCTGGTCATGGCTGTGGTCTCGTTCATCCTGGGCACATTGCTGCGAAGAGGACTGTCGAACGTGAAGGGGATGGTCAACCGGCAACACGCGGCGTCCGGCCTGATCGTCAGCGACCAGGTGGAGGTCGTCGGCAGCAGCTACCGTCTGACCGACGTCATCCACGCCATGCGTGACCGGGACGCCTTCCGCGCCGAGATCGACAACCGCTGGAAGCCGGTCCGGGACAACTACCCGAGGCTGCTGCGCGCGGCGATCATCACGGGTGTCGTCGGCGTCGTCGTCCTCTGTGTCCTCGCCCGGATCTACACCGACGAGAAGGCCCTCCTCTTCGGCCTGCTGTGCCTGTGGGGCCTGCTGATCGTGGGAGTCATCGCCGCCCTCGAGTACGTCAAACAGAGCTTCGCCCACGTCCAGGAGCTGACCGACCTCTCCGAGGAGCAGCTCCAGGAGGCCGCCGACACACAGAGCAAGCGTCCGAAGACCTACTCCCTGGGTGGGGACAACGCGGACGGAGACAACGCATGAAGAAGGCCATGAACATTCTCCGCAGCGACCTGCGAGGTGTGAAGAACAATGTCATGACCGCTGTCGTGGTCTTCAGCCTCGTCGTCATCCCGCTGCTGTTCTCCACGTTCAACGTGCTGGCCAGCTGGAACCCCTTCGGCAACACCGACCAGCTGAAGATCGCCGTCGCCAGCGCCGACGAAGGCCACGAGAGCGACCTGGCGTCACTGCGCATCAACCTCGGTGACCAGGTGCTGTCCCAGCTGAGCCGTAACGACCAGATCGACTGGGTTGTCACCGGCGAAGACAAGGCGATCGAGGGAACTAAGGCCGGCGACTACTACGCGGCCATCGTCCTGCCCCCGTCCTTCAGCACCGACATGCTGACGTTCTATGTCGAAGGCACCGAACCCTCCAAGCTCGAGCTGTACACCAACGAGAAGAAGAACGCGCTCTCCACGGTGATCACCACGCAGGGCGCCGACGGCATGATCTCCGAGATCAACGAGACCTTCACCCGGACGCTGAGCAGCGTGGGCCTGGGGCTGGTGTCCTCCCTCGACGACTACCTCGAACAGGACGACACCCAGGCGGCGATCCAACGGATCGAGTCCCGGGTGGAGAACGTCAGCACCCGTCTGCACTCCGGCGCCCAGTCCGTACGGTCGCTGACCGGCCTGGTGGACTCGTCCATCCCGCTGGTCCAGGGAGCGGACAGCATCATCAGCGCCGCCGGCGACCAGTTCGACGACCCGTCCACCAGCATCGGCGGCGGCTCCGGCGCCGCGACCGACCTCGACTCCACGCTCCGCAACGCCACGGACTCCCTGGAGACCGCGCTGCAGGCCACCGGTGACAGCTACGGCGCGGTGAGCGACCGTCTCGGCGAACTGTTCGACAGCGCCAACGCCACCAGCGACAGCACCGCGTCGACGTTCAACACGCTCGCCAGCCGCGTCCAGCAGCAGGTCGACTTCTTCCAGTCGCTGCGCGACAACCTGGAGAGCAACGTCTCCGGTGCGCTGCCCGATGTCGCCCAGCCCGGTTACGAGCGGGTGCTCGCACGTCTCGACGCGGCGATCGACCGGAGCACGGACCTGCAGAACAGTTTCGCGCAGACCGCGGAGGACATCTCCAGCGGCAACGGGTCGGCGCAGTCGTCCCGCCAGGAGAGCCAGGACGCCATTTCACAGGCCCGGGCCGCGGTGAACGACGCCGTCACGTCCTACCGCGAGGACCTGAAGCCCCAGCTGTCCGAGCTCGGGACGACCCTGGACTCACTCGGCAACAACATCGCCAGTGTCCGCGAGGACCTCAGCGACATCAGGTCGTCCACGTCCGACTCACCTGGTTCCGTGCAGGACGCGCTCAGCCGGACGCGCGACGCCACCGCAGGCATCGCCGACAAACTCGACGAGCACGCCGGACGCTTCTCCGACCTTCAGGACGCACTGTCAACTGCGGGGGACACCGGTGACTTCTCCCGCCTCGCCGAGGTCGTGGGCTCGGATCCGGAGGCACTGGCGTCCCAGCTGGCCGCGCCGATCGACGTCAAGCGTGAACCGGTGTTCCCCGTCGCCAGCTTCGGTGTCGGAATGACCCCGCTGTACCTGACCCTCGCACTGTGGATCGGCGCCGTGCTGACCTCCGTGCTCGTGCGCACCGGTGTGCCGGAGAAGAAGAGGGACGGCAAGAACTCGGAGAAGGCCGGGGACACGGCCGACGGCGCGGCTGACGGTGAAGCCGACCTCGCCGCACCTGCGTCCGGTCAGAATGACGCCTCTGACAACTCCGACGCTTCCGGCGCTTCTGACGAGGTCACGGAGTACACGCGGACCCAGGCCTACTTCGGACGTTTCGCCATCTTCGCCTGCATCGGACTGGCACAGAGCACGCTCGCGGTGCTGGGTCTGATCTTCTTCGTGCAGATCGAGGCCGCCCACCCACTGCTCCTCCTGGTCTGCGGCTGGGTCACGTCACTGGTGTTCATGCTGATCGTCTACACACTGGTGCTGTCGTTCGGTAGCGCCGGCAAAGCGATCTCGGTGTTGCTGCTGGTGTTCCAGGTGTCCGGCGCCGGTGGCGCGTACCCGCTGCCGCTGCTGCCGGGCTGGTTCCAGAACATCAGCCCATGGCTCCCGGCGACCCACGCGATCGACGCGATGCGCGCCGCCATCGCCGGTGTCTACCAGGGAGACCTGTGGATCGAGCTGGGGCTGCTCCTGTTGTTCGCCGTCCCGATGCTGATACTCGGGCTCGTCTTGCGGGGCCTTCTCGACGGCTACAACCGCAAGACGACGGAGGCGATCGAGTCGACGAAGATCATGCAGTAGGCGGGTTCTGGAATACGCCGAAGCCCAATGCTGGCATCTCGACGCCGTTGTTCAAAGTCACATTCATGCTCATGGACGTCAACGGTAGGACCGTATTCTCCGTTGCGGGAGGAACTGGCAGTACGCGGTAACTGCCCGGTAGGCTCGGCCATCACCCGTCTCCGGCGTCCGGACCCGAGGAGATAACGCCATGAGCGATGCATTCAACAACAAGCACAACGACGCCCTACAGCTGGCGTTCAGCCGTTCGCTCAAGAACCTCGAAGACGCCTCTTCGGGACCCGTCGACCCGTCGATACTCGCCATCCTCGGCGACTCGGTGTCGGCCGACGTCCCCGAAGAACTCTGGAGCGCAGAGAGCATAGACAAGGTCGACAACGCCATACGGTCGGGCGATGCGGCGGTGACCGCCGAGGCTCTCACGCTGTACCTCGGGAAGTACCTCGTGGAACAGGCCGGCTGCACCTGGGGCGTCATGGACGCCTCCCCCGGAGACTGGCCATCCACCCGCATCTGGTTCGGCGTCTACAACGACAGACGCAGCTCCTTCACCCCGGTCTACAGCTGGGCACGCCACGTGGTCGACGGTGACGACTGGGCACCTCTCTCCTTCCTGTTGCTGTAGCACCCACCGTCAGTTACATGACCGCGCCGGCCACAACCACCACGACGACCCCGAGCAGCATCAGCCACCGGCACACCCGCTGAACCGCAGAGTCCGGCACCGGCACCAGCAGCGTGCGCGCCCCCGGCTCCCCGATCCCGGTACGCTGCAGCGGGCGGGCCCGCTGGGATGCGTCGTCGATCAGCCCCACCACCAGGGGAAGGACGGTCGCCCCACGCGACCGCCACGTCTCCACGTCCACCCCGCGGGACGCCTGGACCTGCCGGATCGCCCGCCACCGCTGCTGCGCCATCGGCAACAGACGCACCACCGTCCCGACCATGTACACCAGTGGTGCGGGCACACTGAGCTGCAGTCTCCGCATCAACGCATCGACGTCGACGAAGCTGCCGAGCACCAGGCCCGAACACGTCATCGCGGCGAAACGCAGTCCGAGGTCCCAGGCGATCCACGCCCCGTCCGACGTGACCGGAACCACCACCCGGGCGACCTCGATATCACCGAAAGGCACGTAGATCAGCGCATACGACAGGAACGCCGGTGCCGAGAGCACCAGACCGGCGACCAGCGCACGGCGCTGCCGACGTCCTGCGCATGCAAGAAGGACCGCACCCAGCAGGAACGCGGCAGACACCCACGGGTTGTGCAGCACCATCACCGTGACGATGGCGCAGACCGCCGCGGTCAACGGGGTCAGTGGGCTCACTGGGCTCACCGGGCTCACTGGACTCATGCGGTCGCGGGGACCTTCTGCGCCGGGGTGGCGTCGGGGTCGAACGTCCTGCGGGACCGCTCCGGCAGGGAACGCACCACCACCCACACCACGAGGAACACGATGACCTTGTCCAGCGGGTCGGACGTCCACGACTGCAGGAACACCGCCGTGGTCTGCGACGCACCGAGCGACTGGTAGAAGCTCACCAGCAGACCGGTGCCGGTGCCCGCGGTACCGCCGAAGATGAAGGACGCCACGGGTGCGGACACCAGCGCGGACAGGAACCCCAGCACCAGGCCGGCGACCACGACCTTCCACCAGGACGACCGGAACAGCGCCCTGACCAGCCCCGCAGCCAGTCCCATCAGTGCGTAGCCGGCGGCGAAGGGCACGATCGTCGGGTTGAACGTCCCCCACACCAGCGCCGAGAGCCCACCGGTGGCCAGGCCCGCCGCCGGGCCCGCGAGCACGCCGACCAGCACGGTGCCGAAGGAATCGAGGTACAGCGGGATCGGCAGGCCCATCGTCCCCACGACCTGGCCGACGACGATGTTGAGCACCAGCGCCACCGGCATCAACGCCAGCGTGCGGACCGGGAGGGTGGGGATCACCGCAATGAGGGCGATGACTGTGGGCACCAGGAAACCGATGAGTGCGGTCGTCGTGGAGGCGGAGTCCGCCATGGAGGAGAAGTCGGAGTCCTCCGGCTGGTTGAGCACGAGGTAGAGCCACGTCGCCGTGTAGATGACGACAGCGATCGTGATCAGGGTGATGCGCAGGGTTCGTGACAGGGGACGCACTGGTGGGCTCCTGGATGGGGGCGGATGTGTGGCGCTCGCAGATGCGGCGCCATGACCGGCTCCCCTATGTCACCTCGGGGGTCGGCCTGTAGCTGGTCCTATCTTGCCTAGTCGCGTCGGCGGGGGCAAGTGGGTGGCGCGGTGAGGACACAGGAGGTGGCTGCCGTGTCCCGCGTGCGTAGGTGTGCGGCGAGGGCGCATGTCATCTGAGCCACCACAGGAGCCACCACATCGCTGATTATTGCCCCGTGCGGTGGCTCAGACGACATCGGGCACGTCCCAGGAGAGCCACGGGCCCCTCAGGGGCGGTACCTCGGTGAGCCGAAAAACAACTCACCGCTGAAGAATGCTGTCGTCGTCGAGGTGCTGTACCTCACGGTCCCCGACCTCGTCCCCCAGGTCAACCAGTAGCGACGCTTCCCTGCCGATGTCGGGACAGGCCGAGTGCGCCTCAGGAACGGTGCCCACGATCGTCGCAATGAGGACGGCCTCGGACTCCTCCCGGACGACCGCGCGTGTGCCGTAGCAGGTGGTGGTACCCGCCGTGAAGTGCACCCGCAGGGTCGTGGGGTCCACCTCGTCGACCGACGTCCACGGGGTGATGCGTTCGTCGGTCATGTCATCGCGCGGCTCGTCGTCGACTGGTTCGGCCCCATCGGTCCCCGTCGCGGACGGAGCTGTACCGCCCTGGTCCCCAGGCCCACCACGGTTCTCCACGGAACACCCGAGGAGCACCAACGGGAGCAGCACCACCGACAAGCATCTCAGGCGGGTCATGGTCCCTCCGTCCGTCTGCCCTGCAGTTCCTTGTGGCCCACAGTACGCAGCTCGTGGCTCTGGGATGACCGGACAGGTGAGGCGGTTTCCCTGCTGGACGTCGAGTTCGCCGGGCGACTACCTCGGAACGTTGGTCAGCCAGTAGTCATGTCATGTGAGCCACCGCAGGGGTCACGAAACGGCCATTTATTGACCTGGGCGGTGGCTCAGATGACAGGGTCCTTCTCCCGTCGCGGCGTCTGAAGTTCATGCAGGGTGCGGCGCTGGCGAGCCGCAATCTGCTGCGCCCGTGGGACAACGTCAGGTTCCCGCTCTTCAGCGACCGTTGCACAGGCCAGCAGAGTCAACGCAGCCTCAATCAGCAGATCGTCGTGCATCCTGGTCGCCGCGACCGCCCCTGCGATCACCTCGGGCATGCCCTGGACTCGCGACGCCTCCGTCGTTGTCCGCACCAGGAATGTCTTGTTGCCACGAGAGTAGACAACCGTGGTGCCGGTGAGGATCACTCCGTATCCGGTGCAGGCAGTCAACTCTTCTGCAGCGGTGACCGGATCCCACCGGTTGGGCCGCATCTCATCATCGCGCTCACCGCACCATGCGTCCAACGCCGCATCAGCCGTGGGACGGTCCACAACCAGGACAGACCGCTTGCCGGCCAGCCGCTCCGGTGGCCGACGTCCCTGATCCAACCAGTCTCGGACGGCATCACGGGTCACCACGAGCTTGTCTGCCATCTCCACCCGTGCCGTCGATGTTCCGGAACAGAGCACGTGGGGGAGGGCAGTTTCCCGTATGTCCCCGTCACTCACCTCGGTCTCCGGATATGTGTTGCCGAGCCTGTGTACCGCGTCTTCATCTGCGAGAAGATCCACCGGGCGGACTCCGGTCGCCCCCGCGGCGACGAGTAACGGCGCGCCGGGGCGACGCTGAGGAACACCGACGATGCATAGGTGAGACGCGGGCTGCAGTCGACGCCGGACGTCGAACAACAGATCCAGGTTCCCCATCACTTCCGGACGGTAGGTGGTGCCGTGACCGTCGCTGTCCGGGTACGCCGGAACAGCCTTCTCCGGAGAGGGGTCCCGCACGATCACTCCACTACGCGTCCGGACGGAGAAGTACTTGTGCGTGTCGAAGACGTCCATGTCAGCAGCATCGGCGGCACGGAGGCGCTCGTCCTCCGCCCGGCGGAGCAGCCTGCCGAGTCCACCGGGAACATGAACGAGACGGCCACAATCTTCCCTCAAGAGATGCACCGCCCGCAGACCACCGAGGACGACGGTCGTCGCTGCCGTAAAACCGCCCTGAGCAGGTACGGCCCGTTCCGATGCAGGCACCGTACGCCCACTGTCCGGGAGCATGCCGGTCGGGGAGTCAACGGCGATATCTGCATGGCATGCCCACGCCGTCGCCGGACCGCGGAGACGTCCGTCGATCCCCCTGCCGCAGATAGCGTCGACGGTGATGCAGAGCTCTCCGACCTCATCGTTAAACCGTCGGGAGGTGATTTGCCCTCCGTACTCCAAGAACCGCTCCAGCAGTTCGTGTGCTTCAGGTGTAGCGTCGTCTCGCCACAGAGCCTGCTGGTCGTCGTAGAAGTCCGGGTACCGGTCCGGGTTGTCACCCTCCCGGGGGACAGGAAGTAACTCGACCTCCACCCGGTACCCACGCTTCACCAGCAGCCACGCCGCCCTCAAGCCGGCGCGCCCGTTACCACCCGCCCCGACCAAAATGAAGACGAGAACAGGGTGGTCACGGCGCTGTTGTTCCACCTCGACGCAGGCAGCAACAGCCTGGGCCTCCTGGTCGTAACAGTCCTCGCGATCGCGTCGGGTACGCCAGTCCTCTGGTTCGGGCTCACCGTCGGCCCATTCCTGCAATGCCGCGCGGTACTGCTCTCCTGTGTACACGTTCCACATCCACCCGACGCTACGTGACATAGGCTGCGCCCAGACCCCGATCGAGATCTCCGTTTGTCATGTGAGCCACCGCAGGGGTCACGAAACGGTCATTTACTGACCTGGGCGGTGGCTCAGATGACAGGAGGCAGAACAGACGGTGCGACAGGCGACAGCACGGGGATAACGTGACGGACTTGACAGACTAAGCGGTCTACTGGTTACCTTGGTCGCGAAGCAGTCGACGAGAGTCGAGTTCCCCTCCTGGAGCCCCGGACGAGGTGGAACCTGCGGTGTCCCACGTCCCGGCCGAGCCCGGGTACTTGCAACACACCGCAGCATGTGGCCTGCCGTCCATCGCCGCCAATGGTCGATGACCGCCATGTCCGGGACTCCATCCCCCGTGCACCACATGTGACTCACCGTTCGACGGCGAGAACCGTACATCCACATGTGAAGGATCATTTGTGAACGCACAGATCAACGCCACCGTCGCCGGGGTTCCGCGCATCGGCCCGAAGCGCGAGCTGAAGAAGGCCCTCGAGACCTACTGGAAGGACGACTCCACCGGTCGCAACCTGGCCACCGTCGCCACCCAGCTGGTCAACCAGCAGGCCGACAACCTCACCGAGGCAGGCCTCGACTCCGTCCCCACCATCGGCCGTAGCTTCTACGACTCGATGCTGGACACCTCCGCCCTGCTCGGCGCCCTGCCGGCCCGCGTCGCCGACATCGAGGACCACGGCAACGACGGCCTCCCCGCCTTCATCGACCGGCTCTTCGCCGCCGCCCGCGGCACCGCCGAGCTGCCCGCCAGCGCGATGACCAAGTGGTTCGACACGAACTACCACTACATCGTGCCCGAGCTCGCCGCCGACACCGAGTTCCGCCTCGACGACGCTGCCCTGCTCGCCGACCTCGGTGACCAGGTCACCCGCGGCACCGCGGCCCGTCCGGTCCTCATCGGCCCGCTGACCTACCTGGCTCTGGCCCGCACCACCGACGGGTCGGACGCACTGACCCACCTCGAGGAGATCTTCGAGGCCTACGCCCGCCTGCTGCCCCGCCTAGCCGACCGCGGCGCCGCCTGGGTCCAGTTCGACGAGCCCTACCTGGTCACCGACGTCGACAACGACGACGCCCGCAAGGCCGACCTGCTGGCCCGCACCCGCGCCGGCTACGAGAAGCTCGTCTCCGCCGCAGGCGGCACCAACCTGCTGGTCCAGACCTACTTCGGCGACGGTGACCTGGCCGTCAAGACCCTCTCCGGTATCGGTATCGCCGCGTTCGGTGTCGACCTGGTCACCGGCCGCACCGATGAGCGTCAGGCCGACGACACCAACGTCGCCGACGCCGACCTGCTCCCGTCCTGGTCCGGCGAAGAGGAGATCCTCGCCGGCGTCGTCGACGGGCGCAACATCTGGCGCACCGACCTGGCCCGTGCCCTGGACACCCTCAAGGCCCTGGCGAAGCGCGGCCCGGTCGGCGTGTCCACCTCGTCCTCCCTGCTGCACGTCCCCTACTCCCTCGCCCAGGAGACCAGCCTCGACGACGATTCCGAGCTGCGCAGCTGGCTCGCCTTCGGCGCCGAGAAGGTCGCCGAGGTCGCCCTGCTGTCCCGCGCCCTGCGTGGCGAGGAGTCCGAGGGTGACGACGCCGCCGTCGCCGAGGCCCACGCGGCCGTGGCGTCCCGCAAGAACTCGGAGCGCACCCGCAACGCCGCGCTGCGCGAGCGCACCGCCGCCATCACCGAGGCCGACCGCCACCGCAACCCCTTCGACCAGCGTCGCGAGGTGCAGGAGAAGGAGCTCGGCCTGCCGCCGCTGCCGACCACCACCATCGGTTCCTTCCCGCAGACCACGGAGATCCGTCAGGCCCGCGCCAAGCTGCGCAAGGGTGACTTCACCCCCGAGCAGTACCACGAGGCCATGGTCAACGAGATCAAGGACGTCATCGACCGTCAGGAGGCCCTCGGCCTCGACGTGCTCGTCCACGGTGAGCCCGAGCGCAACGACATGGTGCAGTACTTCTCCGAGCAGCTCGAGGGCTACCACTCCACCGACCTGGCGTGGGTCCAGTCCTACGGCTCCCGCTGCGTCCGTCCGCCGATCCTGTTCGGTGACGTGACCCGCCCGAAGGCCATGACCGTCGAGTGGTTCACGACCGCGCAGTCCTTCACCGACAAGATCGTCAAGGGCATGCTCACCGGTCCGGTGACCATGCTGGCGTGGGCCTTCGTCCGCGACGACCAGCCGCTCGGCGAGACCGCCGACCAGGTCGCCCTGGCCCTGCGCGACGAGATCGACGACCTGGTGGACGCCGGTGCGAAGATCGTCCAGGTCGACGAGGCCGCACTGCGTGAGCTGCTGCCGCTGCGCCGCGCCCAGCAGCCGTACTACCTGGAGTGGTCCGTCGGATCCTTCCGCCTGGCCACCTCCGGTGCCGAGGACGCGACCCAGATCCACACCCACATGTGCTACTCCGAGTTCAACGAGCTCATCGGCACCATCGCGGACCTGGACGGTGACGTCACCTCCATCGAGGCCTCCCGTAACGGCATGCAGGTGCTGCACGCCCTCAAGGACTCCGGCTTCGAGCTGGCCGTCGGGCCGGGTGTGTGGGACATCCACTCCCCGCGCGTCCCGGAGCAGGGCGAGGTCGACAAGCAGCTTGCCGACGCCCTGGAGGCCGTGCCGGCCCGCCAGCTGTGGGTCAACCCGGACTGCGGTCTGAAGACCCGCGGCTGGGAGGAGACCACCGCGGCCCTCAAGGTGCTCGTCGCCGCCGCAGAGAAGGCCCGCGCATCCGTGAACGCGTAGTTCCCTGACGCTGCACTTCGTGGCCAGTGGCCCGTGGCAACCCCGGAAGCCGATCTGTCGAGCTTCCGGGGTTGCTCCTCTATGCTGAAGACCCGTCTTCCCTCGACGTATCAAAGGACGTGAGATTCCCATGACGAACAGTTCGAACCCCTACGACGGTGTCCCGTCCTACGGTGCCTACAACAACGACCCCTACGGGCAGGACCCGAACCGGCTCGTCCCGAACAACCGGCCCGGCGCGGGGCGTCGCCTGGCGGGGACGTTCATCGACGGTGTGATCATCGCCCTGATCTCCACGGCGATCACCTCACTGTTGGGCGTGGACAGCTCTGACCTGGGCACCGGTTCGTTGTTCACCACAAGCCTGGTCATGATCATCGTCTGGCTCGTCGGCAGCGAGGTCGCCTGGGGTGCCAGCCCCGGCAAGCGGATCCTCGGCATGAAGGTCGTCACCGCGGACGGTTCGAATCCTGATGCCGTGGCGTCACTGAAGCGCAACAGCTGGATCATCAGCCAGATCATCCCGATCGTCGGTGGTCTGGTGCAGATCGCGCTGCAGATCTTCATCGGCGTCGGCATCGCCAACGACCCGGAGAAGCGCTCCTGGTTCGACAAGCTGGGCAACCTCTCCGTGGTTCGCACCAGCTAGCACGGCACGGGTCCGTCCCGGCCGACCCGGCCCCACGCTGAACCCCCGCCTGGTGTTGGTTTCACCTCTCCGAAACCGACACCAGGCGGGGGTCTCCGTTTCCCCACCTATCCCGTCCCACGCTCCCGGGCGTAGACCTCCATCGTCGAGCGCAGGTCCTCGATGACCGCCTCCACCTCGGTGAGCAGGTCCGCCGGATACTTCTCGAGCACGGCGGTGACCCGGACGCCGAGCGGGTCGAAGAACCGGTCCGCGGCGGCCTGGATCCCGGGGGTGGACCGCAGGGTGACGACCCGGCGATCCTCCTGGTCCCGTGACCGGACGATGTGCCCGGCACTCTCCAACCGCCGGAGCAGCGACGACGTCGCCCCGGTGGTCAACCCGATCCGCTCGCTGAGCCGCGCCGGCGTCAACGGTGTGCCGCCTTCCTCCGCGGCGAGAATCTCGATCACGGCCGTCGCGTCCGTGTAGTGCAGGTCCAGACCGGCAGCGAACTGTCGTCCGACTTCACCGTAGGTCTTCCCGTAGGCCCGCAATCCGGTGATCATCCGGTCGCGTTGCCGCTCCAGTGCACCAGGACCTTCCTGCGTTCCATCACTCATGCCGTGCTGCCCTTCGCTCTCGTGTGCGCTCCCCGCCGGGTCCCGTCAGTTGACAACGTATCACCCTCCATTTACCTTCATGATGTAACTATAACACTGTGTGACTATATCGGAGGTCTGCATGACACCGGAAGTACAGACGGGCCGCCGCTGGCTCGGTCTGATCGCCCTCGCCCTGGGGGTGGCGTTGATCGTGGTGGACACCACGATCGTCAACGTGATCACCCCGTCAGTGATCGACGACCTGGGGATCAACTCGTCCCAGGCGCAGTGGGTCCAGGAGTCCTACGCCATCGTCTTCGCCGCACTCCTGCTCGTCGCAGGACGCATCGCCGACCTCCGCGGCGCGCGCTTCGTCTTCCTCGTCGGCGTCATCGTCTTCGGTGCCAGCAGCCTGATGGCCGGCGTCGCCGGCTCCGGCGAGATCCTCATCCTCGCCCGCTTCATCCAGGGCGTCGGCGCGGCCATGGTCCTGCCCACCACCCTGGCGTTGCTGAACCACATGTTCACCGGCAAGGCACGCGGGCAGGCGTTCGCCGTCTGGGGAGGCACCATCGGCGCCGCCACCGCTCTTGGCCCCGCCCTGGGTGGCTGGCTGTCCGAGCACGCCTCCTGGCGCTGGGCCTTCGGGATCAACATCCCGCTGACCCTCGTCATCATCGCGCTCACCGTCACCTTCATCGCACCGTCCCCCCGCACCAGGGGACGCGTCGACCTCACCGGTGCCGTACTGTCCGTCCTCGGCCTCGGCCTGCTGGCCTTCGGCGCCATCGAGGGCCGCATCTACGGCTGGCTGACCAGTAACCACCCCTTCAGCCTGGTCGGGATGACCTGGAACTCCGGCCCGTCCCCCGCCTTCACCGCACTGGTCGTCGGCACGGTCCTGCTGGTCTTCTTCACCCTCCGCCAGGTCCGGCTCAGCCGGAGCGACGCGGGCGAGGAGCCACTGATGAACACCCGCCTGTTCTCCATCGCGTCCTTCCGCAACGGCAACATCGCCACGCTGATCATCGGTCTGGGCGAGTACGGGATCATCGCCGTCATGCCGCTGTGGCTGCAGTTCACCCTGGACTACTCACCACTGCAGGCCGGCCTGGCGCTTGTTCCGATCGCGCTGGGCAGCTTCATCGCCAGCGGCATCAGCTTCCCGATGTCCGAGCGCTTCTCCGCACTCAGCTTCGTCCGTGTCGGCCTCCTGCTCGAGATCGCCGGCCTGGTTGGTCTCGGAGTGGTGGCGGCAACGACCGACGCCCAGTGGGCCGCCATCGCCGCCGTCCTGTTCCTGTACGGCATCGGCGTGGGCTTCGCCACGGCACAGGTGACCAACGTCGTCCTCGAGGAGATCTCCGAGGAGGAGGGCGGGCAGGGCTCGGCCATCCAGAGCACCTTCCGCCAACTCGGTTCCGCCCTGGGCATCGCCGCACTGACCACCGTGTTCTTCTCCACCATCACCTCGAGCCTGCGCTCCACGCTGACGGACAGCGGGATGGACACGGAGCAGGCCGACGAACTCTCGAAGGCCGTCGCCGACAGCGCCGGTGCGGCCATCGCGTCGTTGGGCGAGAACCCGGAGACCGCGACCGTGGCGGACGCCGCGCGGGACGCGATGACCCACGGCCTCGCGCTGGGGTCCTACCTCGCCGCAGGTTTCCTCGTCCTCGGTGTGGTGGCCACGTTCCTCATTCCCCGGTCCTCGAGCGTTGACGACGCTGGAGACGCCGCAGATACGAATGGGCCGACCCCCACCCACAGCCGGCACTCCGCATAGACACCACGACCGCAGCGCTCCGGGAGGTCGGCATAGCCAACCTCCCGGAGCGCTGCGGTCAACGGCAGGGGTCCGTGGTCACTCAGTGAGACTCAGGCGAAACCCGGCTCCTCACCGAAACCACGTCCGAACCCGCGGCCGAAGCCCCGGCCCCGGCCCATCATGCCCATGCGGAACATCGCCATCCGGCCCATGTCCTGCATCTCCCGCACGCCAGGCCACTCGGCGCCGTCCTGATGACAGTGCTCGTGCCAGTGCGCGCGGTCTCCCGCCTCCCGATCACCGTCGGACATGCCGTGGCCACCACGGCCACCGTGGCGCCCGTCGAACCCACGTCCGCCGCCGAAGGGGAACGGACCACCGAAACCGCGGCCGCGGCCGCCACCTCGGGGATCGTCCGGGAGCTTCCCACGCACCGCGGCAGAGACACGGTCGAGCAGGTCGCCGAACTGTTCCTGTTCCTCGGCGGAGAGGACGTCGAACGGATCGTCGGCCTCCGGAACATCAGAGGCCGCTTCCCTGCCTTCCTCGGTGATGTCCACGATGAATGTCCGGCGGTCCGTGTCGTCCCGACGGCGTTCGACGAATCCGGCGGACTCGAGTTTGCCGAGAAGCTCACTGAGCGACTGCGGCCGGACGCCCAGCATGAAGGCGAGTTCCTTCTGCGGCATCGGGCTGCGCAGTGTGAGGATGTGCAGTACCCGGCCCTGTCCGGCACGCATTCCGCCGAACGGTCGACCCGGTCGACCCATCATGTCCATGCGCCGCAGCATCATGGCGAGGTGGGTGAGCCGGTCTGCGAGGTCCGGGGTAGCACCGCTGTCGCCGACGCCTGCGGTGTTGTCGTGGTTGTTGTTGCTGGTCATGTCTTCCATGTCCACTCCTTCAGGTAGTGCGGTACCTATTGTTCAGGTACCTTCTGAAGGACATACTACGCAGGTACCTGACAAAGTCAAGCGGTACCTTCATACATTCGGGGAGGACGCCGCCATCGCCGCCTCAGAGCGAATGTGACCGTCCACTGTCTTCGCAATGCCACTCACCCCCATTCTCGCCGGCACGCAGCTACCGGTGAGCGAACTCTCATATCACCGGACGCCGGAAGACAAGATACTCTCACCAGTATCCGCGATCGTGTCCTCGATATGGCGTGGAGCCCACCCGAGCAACCGTTCGGCTTTCCCACCGGCGGCATCGAAATCACGCCCGAGCTGGGGCCGAATGGACCGAAGTCCCGGGGCGAAGCGACTGAGCACGCGGGCCATCCAGAGCGGAAGCTCACGGGTAGGCACTTTCGAAGCGCGTGCACCCAGGCGCCTTCTCAGGATGCGCGCAACCTCGGCGACACGGAGGCTGCGACCGGCCGAGGCGAGCCAGCGTTCCCCTGCCGCAGCCGGATGGGTCATCGCGCGTAGATGCAGGTCGGCGACGTCCCGGACATCGACCCAGCTGGTACCGAACGGTGGACTGGCCGGAACACCCCCATCAAGCATGCTACGGATGATGCGCAACGATGGCGGGTCATCCGGCACCAGGACCGGTCCGATCACTGCGACAGGGTGAACTGCGGCAAGCTCCAGGCCATTGCCCTCGTCCGCGATGAAGGACCACGCCGCCTGCTCAGCGAGCGTTTTCGAGCGCTGGTACGGTGCAAGGTCCGCATCGAGGTTGGTCCAGTCCTCTTCAGAAAAAGGCGTGGAGCGGTGCGGATGCCCATAGCCGACAGCGCCGAACGCGCTGGTCAAGACCACGCGATGCACACCGGCATCACGGGACGCACGCAACACCCGGAGCACGCCGTCACGGGCGACGGCAAGCATTGCCTCCCCATTCTCGGGAGAGTGTCGGAGCGTCGGCGACGCAACATGAAGCACGAAGTCGCACCCCGCGACCGCATCTGCCCAACCTGAGTCATCCCCGAGATCGGCGAGCACAACCACGAGCCGGGCGTCGTCGAAGTCCGCGACAGCGTGGAGGCGTTCGCGCAGGGCCCGCCCGCGGCAGAGATCGCGGACAGTAGTACGCACGTCATAGCCTGCCTCGAGAAGTGCCAGGACACACCAGCTGCCGATGAATCCGGAACCTCCGGTGACGAGTACCCGTGTCATGCGAGTTCCATCCCCGGAACCCGTCGGCGGATCGCTTCCAGCTCGGCCTCGTCAGAGACACCCTGCCAGTCATATCGTGGTGTGTAGAACGATTCGAGTGCGCTCACCTCATCGTCACTGAGACTGATGTCCAGTGAAGCTACGGCCTCATCGAGTTGCCCTATCGACCCGGCACCGACCAGCGGGGCAGTCACGACGGGCTGGCGGTGCAGCCAGGCCAGGGCAATCTGTGCACGACTCACACCCCGCGCCTCGGCAACTCGACCGACCGACTCGACAATCGCCCGGTTCGATGCCTCCTGGTCGGACGTGTAGAGCGTGTCAGCATAAGCTCCGTCTGTCTGCGACCGGACGGTCGAACGTGCCTCGTTCCAGCCCCGTGCCAGTCTCCCGCGGGCCAGGGGTGACCAGATGACCATGCCGATCCCTTCATCCATGCACAGTGGGATCATCTCCCGCTCTTCCTCGCGAGCAAGGAGGTTGTAGTGATCCTGCATCGACACGAACCGGGTCCACCCGTGCTGCCTCTGCAGATGAAGTGCTTTCGCGAACTCCCAGGCATGCATGGAAGACGCCCCGAGGTAGCGCACCTTGCCCGCCTTGACGAGGTCATGCAGCGCTTCGAGCGTCTCCTCCCACGGGGTTGAATGATCATTTCGGTGGATCTGATAGAGGTCGATGTAGTCGGTGCCGAGCCTGCGCAGGGAATGGTCGACCTCGGTCATGATCGCTTTACGCGACAGGCCGCGGCCGTTTGGACCGAGCCGCATCGGGTGGCGCAGCTTCGTCGCGATCACCACGGCGTCGCGGTCCGCGTAGTCTCTCAACGCTCGGCCGAGAATTTCCTCACTGGAGCCGTTCGAGTAGAGATTCGCGGTGTCGAAGAAGTTGATACCTACCTCGACGGCGTGACGAATGAGCGGACGTGCCTCCTCCTCCCCCTTCGACCAGACCGGGTGCCCACGGCGAGGTTCTCCGTAGGTCATCGCGCCGACCGCGACAGGTGAGACGTCGAGGCCGGTTGAGCCAAGCTTGATGTAGTCCATGGTGCTCCTCTAAAGTATCTGGAGAGTTCTCCAATTACAGTAGTGGAGAGCTCTCCACTTGGCAAGAGAGACAGATGGAGGCACGTCATGGTGCGCGCAGACGCCAGGAAAAACCGGGAGAACATCCTCATCGCTGCCAGGGGAGCACTCACCGAGGACGGAAGTGCCTCGATGAACCGCATCGCCCAACGCGCAGGCGTCGGCGCAGGCACCCTGTACCGCAACTTCCCCACACGTGAAGCGCTGGTCCTCGCCGTCTACCAGGATGAAGTCACGCGCATCGTTGACGCTGCACCCGCTCTTCTCGCCGATCTCCCGCCACTCGATGCGCTCAGGCAGTGGACCACCCTCCTGGTCCAGGCCATGCGTCGCAAGCACGGCCTGGGCGACGCCTTAAGTCCGGACGCGCAGCGGACAATCACGGAACAGACCTACGGGCCGGTGATCTCAGCCATCATCCAGATCTTCGATGCAGGCAAGACGGACGGCACGATCCGTTCAGACGCTGACGCCGGCGATTTCCTGCAGTTCACCGCAGCACTCTGGCGTGCCGCACCAGGCCCGGAGGACCGGGCGCCCCGGATGCTCAACCTCCTTCTCGACGGGCTCCACGCGAACCCGAGACAGACACACCGGAGTGCAGACGCCACACACGAGTCCATAGACCCTCCCGCTTGAAAGCACTACACAGGCGGACCTCCGGGAAAACAGCCGCCCGGCCCCATTACCGACGCCCGCGCACAGCTCCACCTCGCCGACCATCCGGTCAACACAATCAGGCGTCCACACGGTTCGCGTCCATCAAGTCACAGATATCGGGCGCGCATCTGTTCGCCAGCGGCGGGTCCGGCAGCGAACTCAAATCGACGGTCAGAAACAGGTAGCCCCGTCACGGGATCAATAACGACCGGTTCCACTTCACGCCCAGTCTCAGCATCAACGAGGATCATCGCCCGATCCTCAGATGCGATCTGGGAGTTTCTCCACGCCGCCATTGCAACCAGGATCGGCCGTAGGGACCTGCCGAAGTCAGTAAGGACATATTCACGCCTGACCGGGCGCTCCTGGTAAATACGCCTCTCGAGAATGCCACTCTCAACGAGTCCCTTCAGCCGCGAGGTGAGCATACTGGAGGACAGGCCGATATTGGCCTGGAACTGGTCGAAACGGGTGTAGCCGTCGAAGCAGTCATGGAGGATCAGAACGGTCCACCATTCGCCCACGTAGGACATCGCCGTCGACAGCGGACACTCCCGGTCCTCGGCTCTGACGTGTGCTGACACAGACTCCTCCTCAGGTTCAAACAAAGCGCGAGGTTCGACACACTCGCGAGTTACTGCTAGTATAGCAGACTCTGTTACTTCTAAAACAGAAGTTAGGTTGTCATCGCCGCGGCGCGCCGTGCAGGTGAACTACACCTGTACCTAAGCTTCCCTGTAGAGGTCCGTCTTGAGTCGACCGGCATCCAGACCGAGACAGTCACGCCTGAACCACACAACACCAGATACAAGGACAGACCCATGACGAACAACTTCTCCGCCTATGACCCCGCTCAGCTTCCCGTCTCCGTGCTCGGCTACCTCGATGCCCACGACGACAATCGCTACGGCGACGCACGAGCTCTCTTCACCGCAGACGCCAGAGTCATCGATGACGGGCACATCTACGAGGGAATCGATGAAATCGGCACGTGGATCGAGCGCACCTCCGGCGAATACGACTACGTCAGCACTCGTACCGGACAGCGCCACGATGACGATACCCACGTCACCGTGCAGGTACGCCTGGACGGAAACTTCCCCGGTGGGACTGTCACCCTGCGGTATCAGTTCACACTCGACAAGAACCTCATCGGTGGGCTCGTGATCGAGGTATAGACCCCCGATGGCAGCATGTCCTGACCGGCAGCGCCTCTCAGGAGCCGGCGGAGGTTCGACGGCGTCGGTAATCCCGCGACGGTTACGGAACCTACAGCGGTACAGACCCGATGCCCGTTGGTCGGTCAATCCTTGAAGCACTCAACGACAACCAGCGCACGCAACACGTCCCTGTCGACGTTCGCCAGACGGGAGATGTACAGGCAGGCCGTTCCGGCGCGGTACTTCCCGAGATCACGCATGAGTTCCGGGTGCCGGTCCTCGAACCCACCGTCGAGGTAGACGGTGTGCTGACGCGCGCCGGTAGCGAAGGCAGCCACGGGCATGTCTCCCTCGTGCCCCGACTCGTAGCGGTAGTGCCGGTGACCGAAACCGATGATGCGTCCGGCCCAGAGCACCACCAGCTCGTCTGCCTCGGCACGGCGAGGACCGTCCACACGATCGAGGACGTCGGCGTACGGGGTCTCGGACGGTGACATCGCGGTCCTCCTCGGGCAACAACGGCGACTGGATGACTCCGTCGATAATGATGACGTTCACTACCACCACCCGGCCCATGAGTACCCTCCTCAGCGCGATGCCGCGACCCTACCCCTCGATGAACCCCTCGTCGCGGAGCCAGTCCCAGGCGACGTCGGTCGGTTCTTCACCGTCCACGTCGATCCGCGCGTTCAGGTCGATGAGGGTCTCGTCGTCGAGTTTCTCCGACACCGGGGCGAACAGGTCCGCGATCTGCGGGTAGTCGTCGATGAGGCCCTGTGCGACGACGGCCGACAGGTTGTACTTCGGGAAGAACTGCTTGTCGTCCTCGAGGATCTGCAGGTCAAGCGCCTTGATCCGTCCATCGGTGGTGAACACCTCACCGAAGTTGCAGGTACCTCCGGCCGTCGCGGCGTAGACGGCGCCGGTGTCCATCAAGGACTGGTCCACGTCCGCCGGCGTCAGACCGTACGCCTCGAGCATCGGGATCAGCCCGTCGTTCCGGTTCGCGAACTCCGACTCCACGCACAGTGTGCGGTCCGCCCGCGGGACGTCAGCCATGTCAGACAGTGTCGACACCCCGAGCCTCTCGGCGACCTCGCGGGTGGTGGCGAATCCGTAGGTGTTGTTCATCGGTGCCGGCGGAAGCCACACCAGACCGTTGGCCTTCTCCTCGTCGCGGACGGCCTCGTACTGCTTCTGTTCGTCCGGGATGGGGTCGTCGTGGTTCAGGTAGGTCGTCCAGGCGCTGCCGGTGTACTCCCACTGCATGTTCACGTCGCCCTCCACCATGGCCTGACGTGCACTGGAGGAACCCGGGATATTCGTCAGGTCCTGCACGTCCGCACCGGCGGACTGGAAGAGGATCACCGCCATCTTGCCCAGGAGGATCTGCTCGGTGAAGTTCTTCGACCCCACCGCCACCGACGCCCCGGAGAGATCCACGTCCTCCAGGTCACCGGAGAGCGTGCCGCTGGGACTGTAGCCCCCGGCGGTGCCGAGGCCACAGGCCGTCGCCAACATCGCCGACAGTGCCGTCAGCAGAGCGAGGATCCGGACCCGGCCGCGGGCCCGCGGAGTATCAGTTCTCGTCGTCATCTCTCGATCACAGTCCCTTCGGGGTCAGGGCGACTTCCAGCAGTCGGCCCACCCATTCCACGAGCAGCGCAAGCAGGGCGATCAGGATCGCTCCCGACACCAGGACCGGGAACCGGTACAACGTGATACCCGTCTGGATGAGGGCACCGAGCCCACCGGCGTCGATGAACGTCGCGAACGCCCCGGCACCGACGAGCAGCACCAGCGCGGTCCGCGCCCCGGTCATGATCACCGGCAGCGCCAACGGCAGCTCCACGCGGAACAGCACCTGCACCGGTGACATGCCCATGCCGCGTGCGGCCTCGACGAGGGTGCGGTCCACCCCGGTGAGCCCGGTGACGGTGTTCGCCAGCACCGGCAGAAACGCGTAGATGCTCAACGAGAGCACCGCGGTGGGCGTCCCGAATCCCAGCCAGATGGCCAGCAGCACGATCACGCCGATGACCGGCGCCGACTGGCCGATATTGCCGATCAGGGTGGTCAGCATGGACAGCACCGGCGTCCGCCGCCGCGTCAGCAGGATCCCGGCGGGCACGGCAGTGACCATCACCAGCGCCGCGCAGAGGATCACCAGCACGATGTGCTGCCTGGCCATGGTCAGCACGCTGCCCCAGGCCAGGGCACGTGCCTCGACGTCACCGAGGTCGGCGGTCTGCCGCCAGGCGAACCAGCCGAGGAAGACCACGACCACCAGGACGGGGATCCCGAGGATGAGGAGCTTGTCCTCCCCGGACATCCGACGCACCATGCCTGCTGTGCCTGCCACGTCTACTGCCCTCCGTCGGAGTTGAGGGCGCGGATGTACTCGGTGACCGCCTCGTAGTAGATCACGCCGGCGTACCTGCCGCGGTCGGTGACGATCGCGCCGCCGTGACTGGAGACGAGCATGGAGTCCAGGGCGTCGTTCACCGTCGAACGCCGTTCCACCGTGGTCTCCAGGTCGAGGTCCGGCGCGGGGACCGTGCTGCGGTTCCGCAGCGTGCGCAGCCAGACCCAGTCCCGGGGACGGTGGCGTTCGTCCAGGATGATCACACTGTCCTTCCCCTGGTCGGTGACCCGCTGCACCACCGGGGCCGCGTCCTCCCCGACCGTGCAGGTGGGGAAGTCCGCGACGCCGACGTCGTCGACGCGCAGCAGCGACAGCTGCTTGAGCTTCGACCCCGACCCCACGAAATCGGCCACGTAGTCGTCGGCGGGGTTACCGAGGATCTGGTCGGGTGTGTCGTACTGGGCGATGTGCGCCTGCTCCCTGAGCACCAGGATCCGGTCGCCGAGCTTCACCGCCTCGTCGATGTCGTGGGTGACGCACACGATCGTCTTGTGCAGCTCGTTCTGCAGGCTGATCAGCTCGTCCTGCAGACGTTGCCGCGTGATCGGGTCCACCGCGCCGAAGGGCTCGTCCATGAGCAGCACGGGCGGGTCGGCGGCGAGCCCGCGGGCGACGCCGACACGCTGCTGCTGTCCGCCGGAGAGCTCCCGCGGGAACCGGCCACGGTACGTCGCCGGGTCGAGGCCCACGAGGTCGAGCAGCTCGTCCACCCGGTCGGTGATCCGCTTCTTGTCCCATTTCAGCAGTCCGGGCACCAGCCCGATGTTCTGCGCGACGGTCATGTGCGGCAGCAGGCCGCCGCCCTGGATGACGTAGCCGACGCTGCGCCGCAGTTCGGTGGGGTTTTTCGTGGTCACGTCCTCACCACCGATGGTGATGGTGCCGTCGGAGGGCTCGATGAGACGGTTGATCATCTTCAGTGAGGTGGTCTTGCCGCAGCCGGACGGGCCGACGAACATGACGGTCTCGCCGGCGGGAATCGTGAGATTGAGGTCCTCGACGGCCGCCGCATCCTGCCCGCCGTAGCGCTTCGTGATGCCGGAGAGCTGGATCTCCGCACCGGAGTTCTGTCGGTCGGTAGTCATACGCGGAGCCCCTTCGAGGTTGTCAGTCGGCCCAGCAGGACGAGGACGGCGTCCAGGATCAACGCGACGATGATCACGCCGATCGTCCCCACCAGGGTGTAATAGAGTGCGTTGGCGCTGCCGATCTGGCTGAGCCCGGTGAATATGTAGCCGCCGAGCCCCGGCCCCAGGGCGTAGGCGGCGATCGCCGCCACACCCATGGACATCTGGGTCGAGACCCGGATCCCGGTCATGATCACCGGCCACGCCAGCGGGAGCCGGACGCGCACCAGGATCGACGCGGCGTTCATCCCCTGTCCCCGGGCCGCCTCGATGAGCTCGGCGGGGACCTGCTGCAGGCCGACGATCGCGTTGCGCAGGATCGGCAGCACCGCGAAGAACACGACGATGAACACCGACGGCAGCGTTCCGATGCCGACCAGGGGAATCACCAGGCCGAGCAGCGCCAGCGACGGGATCGTCAACCCCACCGCCGACACCGCATTCGCCACCGGGGACAGCCCCCGGTACCGCGTGACGATCACGGCGATCACCAGGGCCACGACCGTGGCGAGAATCAGAGCCTGAACCACCAGACTCGCATGTTGATACGAACGGAAGAGAATATCCGTCCATCGTGAGGAGATGAATTCATTCACTGGGTCACGTCAATTCGTCGGCAGCATGAGTGGAGGTGTCATGGATCACACCGGGTCCACGGTAGGCCGTCCCACCCACTACTGCAACTGGCCGTCAAAACCGTACGCTGCACATTCACCCCCAGCGGGCCACCACCGGATGCTTCCCGTGGTGGAATTCCGGGGTTTTCGACATTTCGGGGAATCCGATATTGACCGGCGACGGGACAGCGCCTGCGCCAGAAAAACGTGCACAAAATCCTCCCGAAAAATACACCTGCCGCCGACCGCACCGGAGTCCGACAACCGGATACGCAGATGGTTTTTACATGCTGTAAAATACCAGACATGAGGATCCTGACACTCCCCGGCGACGGCATCGGTCCCGAGATCACCACCGCCACCCTCGACGTCCTGTCCCATCTGACCTCCACCCGCGACCTCACCCTCGACATCGAGGAGGACACCGTCGGCCTGACCTCACTCGCTACTGAGGGAACGACCCTCCCCGACCGCGTACTGGACAGGATCCCCGACGTCGACGGCGTGATCCTCGGACCGGTGTCCCACTACGACTACCCACCGACGGACCAGGGTGGAATCAACCCCTCCGGCGCCCTGCGCACCACCTTCCGCCTCTACTCGAACCTGCGCCCCTGCCGCACACGGCCAGGCCTGGCGGAGCTGTCCGTCCTGCGCGACCCGATGGACCTGGTCATCGTCCGGGAGAACACGGAGGGCTTCTACTCCGACCGCACCATGGTCGCCGGGTCCGGCGAGTTCATGCCCGACGAGGACTCCGCCTTCAGCCTGCGCAAGATCACCGCACGTGCCTGCCGGGAGGTCGCCCTCGCCGCCTTCTCGCTCGCCCGGACGCGCCGCCGGAAAGTCACCGCGGTACACAAGGCCAACGTCCTGAAGCTCTCCGACGCACTGTTCCTCCGTGAGGTCCGTGCCGTCGCGACCGACTACCCGGACGTGGAGCTCGAGGAACTGATCGTGGATGCCGCCGCCGCCCACCTGATCCGCCGCCCGCACGACTTCGACGTGCTGGTCACCACGAACATGTTCGGCGACATCCTGTCCGACGAAGCCTCCGAGCTCTCCGGCGGCCTGGGCCTCGGCGGATCACTGAACGTCGGCGCGGTGACCGCCGTCGCCCAGGCCCAGCACGGTTCCGCCCCGGACATCCAGGGACTCGGCGTCGCCAACCCGACCTCGCTGATCCTGTCGGCGGCGATGCTGCTCGACTGGTACGGCCGCCGCACCGGGCAAACCCCGTACTGCGCCGCCGCCACCGACATCGGGACCGCGGTCGATGCCGCGCTCGACGACCCGGCCACCCGGACCCACGACCTCGGCGGCACGCTCGGCACGGCGGACTTCACCGCCGCCGTCGTCCGGCACCTCGGAAACGGCTAGCCGTTCCCCTGCTTCTCCGCCGCCACACTGCCGAGGTGTCCGGCGAGGAACTCCGAGGCCTCCCGCAGCCTTCCCGCCACCACCAGGTCGGCGAGTTCGACGTGCTCGGCGCACCGCACCCGCGCACGGTCCGGTTCCAGGGTCTTGCGGTACTCCAGCAGGCGTCGCAGGCGGTTGACCCTGGCCACGGAATCCACGAGGAAGGGGTTGCCGCAGCCGGCGACGAGCGTCTCATGGAACCGGGAGTTCAGATCGAAGAGCTCGGGAACCGACACCTCCCGCACACCACCGTCCGCCAGCGCGGCCTGCTCCGCCCGGCGCGCGGTCAACGCCGCGACGTCCACGCGGTAGCCGGGCTCCAGCAGGGCGGCGGGTTCGACCACCGCGCGGAACCGGTGACTGTGCGCGTAGGACTCCGGTGAGGTGAGCACGTCCCGGAAGCGCCAGCCGTAACCGGGAGCGGGCTCGCCCCAGCCCTCCTCCGAAATCCGACGGCACACCTCGGTCACCTGGGCCGACGTGAGCCCGTAGCGTCTCATCAGGGCCCGCTCGGTGATCCTGTCGTCCAGCACGCCGTCCAGGCGGTCGGTGGCGATCGCCAGGTAGGCCTCGTCGAGTCGGCCGGCGCCGACGGAACCTGGCGCAGGGGCCGCTGCCGTGGTGTCGCCGGTGAGGACATCCCCTGCCAGGACATAGCCGGATCGGCCGGTGTCGTCACGGCGCACGACGCCGTCCTGTGCGAGCAGCGCCAGCGCCGAGCGCACCGGCGTCCGCGACACCCCGAGCCGCTCGGCGAGCGCACGCTCGACCAGCCGGGTGCCGTCGACGGCGCCGTCCTGCCGCAGGAGCTCGACGATCCGCGCGCGCAACGACTCAACCAACGGGGTGACGGGGCGGGACATGGTGACGCTACCGGGGGCGGATGTCAGATCAGGGTCAGGTCGCCGCGGGCGTCCGGCCGGTCCAGGTGGGCGTACTCGTTGAACGACAGCAGGTCGACCCCGGCACTGCCGCCACGGTGGCGGCCGGCCTCGTCCGCGACCCGCAGAACGGTGACCGAGGCATTGAACACCCTCCCCACCAGCGACGGGACGGCCTGACGCGGCAGGCCCGACACGGCGGCGGTGCACGTGGCGATCACCCCGGCCGACGTGGCGACGACGGCCGCCCCGTCCTTCCGCGCCGCGGCGGTCGCCCGCCCCAGGCCACCGAGCACGGTCTCCCGGAACTCCTGGAACCCGGAACCGTCGACCCAGTCGCCGAGCGCACCGTCGAGTACCTCGCGCACGGTCGCCTCCGCCTCGGCGGCGTCCCCGGTTCCCTGCCGGACGTCCTGCATGACCTGCCGCAGGCGCCGCGCGGCGTCGACGTTGCGCTCCATCCAGGGCACCACGACCGTGTCGGAGTCGAACTCCCGCCACGCCTCGTCGGTGGTCGGGTCGCTGGCACCGGTGGCCGATGCGACGGCGGCGGCGGTGTCGTGCTGGCGGTGCAGCGGTCCGCAGAACACCGTCGGCACCGCGCGTCCGTCACCGGCACCTGCGCCTGCACCGGGGCCGAGCCGTCCGGCGAGCGACTGCGCCACGACCTCCGCCTGCCGACGCCCACGGTCGGTGAGCCCGTCGTAGCTCTTCTCCAGACCCTCCCCGGCGGTCCCGTCACCGTAGGAGCCCATGCCCGCGCCGGCCTGACCGTGCCGGACGAGGTAGATCACAGCCATCAGTCCATCTCCCGTTCTCCGGCCACCGCGGCCGGGGTTGTCGTGCTCCAGCGTAACCTGCGCCCGTGTCAGGAGAACCGGCGCAGCGGGCGGCGCCCGTCCGGACCGGGTTCATCCAGGTGGGCGTGCTCGTTGAAGGAGAGCAGCTCCACGCCGTGACGACCGTCCGTACCGGTGTCCCCGTCATCCTCCCCCACCCGGAACAGACTGACCGAGGCGGTGAACAACCTGCCGGCGATGCCCGGCCACGCCTGCACCGGCAGTCCGCAGGTCTCCACCACACACAGGGCGATGACGCCGGCGGACGTCACGACCACCACCGTCCCGTCCTCCCGTGCGGCACGTGCGGCGGTTCCGAGACCACCCAGCACCCGGGTGCGGAAGTCAGCGAAGTCGGGTCGGTCGACCCACCACGCCATCGCGTCCTCGAGCATCGTGCCGGTGAGCGCGGCGAGTGCGCGCCGGTCCCCGACGGCGGCCGTCCTCCCTGCCGCTTCCGCCTGCCGCATCCGCTCGGCGACCTCCGGGTGCGCCGCCAACCACGGCGCGACGACCGCGTCGGTGTCGAACTCCCGCCAGGCCTCGTCAACGACCGGCACGACCGGCGCGACCGGCACGGCAGACGCCCCGAGTTCCTCGGCGACGTGGGCGGCGGTGTCCCGCTGGCGGTGGAGCGGCCCGCAGAGCACCGGCACGGTGGCACCGGGGGACTGACGTCGGGCGAGGGAACGTCCGGTCGCGGCGGCCTGACGGTGCCCGCGGTCACTGAGGACGTCGTAGGCGCGCTCCACGCCGTACGCGTCCTGCCGCCCGTCGCCGGTCAGCATCCGTTCACCGGCCTGACCGTGCCTGACCAGGTAGAGAAACGCCATGGTGCACGTCCTTCCCACTGTTGCCCGGCGCAGATCCTGAACCGGGATTCAATATGTCGCTGCCCAGCGTATACGATTCCTGCATGACGACTGAGCGAGAATCCCGCACCGACCGGGCGGCCCGACGCCGCTCCGAGATCCTCACCGCGGCCCAGAACGTGTTCGTGCGCGACGGCTACCACGGCGCGAAACTCACCGTCGTCGCCGCCGAGGCCGGCTGCTCGGTGGGCACCCTCTACACCTACTTCGCCGACCGGTCCGCCCTGCTCGGCGCGGTCCTCGACGACGTCGAGGAGCAGATGCGCCACCCGGGCGGGCGCCTGCCCGCCGACCGTCCCGTCACCGAGCAGATCAGCGCGGCCAACCGCGGCTACCTCGCCGCCTACCGGCGCAACCACCGCATGATGGCGCTGATGGAGCAGGTCTCCCAGGCCGACGAGGCCGTGGCCGCACGCCGCGCACGCCGCGCCGACGGCTTCATCGACCGCAACACCCGCGCCCTGACGCGCTACCTCGCCGACGGGACGGTGACCGGCGTCGACGATCCGGAGATGATCGCCACGGCCCTGTCCGCCTCCGTGTCCCGCCTGGCCTACCTGACCTGGGTGGAGGGGCACTTCCCCGACACCGACGAGACCTTCGGCCGGGTGTGCGCCGCCGCGGACATCATCTGGTTCCGGACCCTGGGACTGGCGGACATCTCCGGACGCCCGTGATCTGAATCACGATTCAATGTAGGGTCATGTCATGACCACCTACGATTTCACCGACCGCACCGCCCTCGTCACCGGCGGCTCACGCGGCATCGGCTACGCCACCGCCGAACTCCTCCTGCGCTCCGGCGCCACCGTCGTCGTGACCTCACGCAAGGCCGACGCCGCCGAGGCGGCCGCCGCCAGCCTCGCCGAGACCACCGGCCGTACCGGCCGGGTACTGGGACTCGCCGGCCACGTCGCCGACGAAGAGGCCGCCACCCGGGTCTGCGACGAGGTGGTCTCACGCTTCGGCAGCCTCGACGTGCTGGTCAACAACGCCGGTACGAACCCCGCCTTCGGCCCCGTCACCGAACAGTCCCGCACCGTGATGCAGAAGGTCTTCGACATCAACGTCACCGGCCCCGCCATCTGGGCCGGCGCCGCCGTCCGCGCCGGACTGGGACGCGACACCCCCGGCGCGATCGTCAACGTCTCGTCCATCGGCGCCCTGTTCATCGAGGACGGCATCGGCGTCTACAACGCCTCCAAGTCCGCCGTCATGCACCTCACCCGCCAGATGGCCCACGAGCTGGCCCCGTCGGTCCGGGTGAACTCCGTGGCCCCCGGCATCGTGCGCACCAGGCTGTCCGAAGCACTCTGGAAGGACGACGAGGACGCCGCGGCGGCCACCACCCCGCTGGGGCGCATCGGCGAACCCGCCGACGTCGCCGACGCCATCTGTTTCCTCGCCGCCCCGTCCACCTCCTGGATCACCGGATCCAACCTGGTCATCGACGGCGGCCAGCTCGTCCACTGACACCACCGCCCACCACCCCACCGCCTACCGCCCACCGACAGAAAGTCACCGCCATGGATTTCAGCTTCAGCGAACGCTCCCTCGACTACCAGCGCCGACTCACCGACTTCATGACCGAGCACGTCTACCCCGCCGAGCCGGTCGCCGCGCAGCAGATCGCCGACTCCGGCGACCCCCACCACTTCCCCGCCGTCCTCGGTGAGCTCAAGGAGGAGGCGAAACGTCGCGGCCTGTGGAACCTCTTCCACCCGCACCCGGATCGCGCCGACGGCGAGGGTGGCGAGGGTGGCGAGGGTGGCGAGGGTGGCGAGGGTGGCGACGGTTCAAGCAACCGCCCCGGCCTCAGCAACGCCGAGTACGCCCCGCTGGCCGAGATCATGGGCCGCAGCCCGCACCTGGCCCCCGAGGCCTGCAACTGCAACGCCCCGGACACCGGCAACATGGAGACCCTGGAACTGCACGGCACCGCCGAGCACCGCGAGAAGTTCCTCGAACCCCTGCTCGCCGGCGAGATCCGTTCGGCGTTCTGCATGACCGAGCCGGGCACCGCCTCCTCCGACGCGACGAACATCAGCATGTCCGTGGAGCGGGTCGACGGCGGCTACCGCCTCACCGGCCGCAAGTGGTTCGCGTCCAACGCCATGCACCCGCACCTCAAGGTGCTCATCGTGATGGGCAAGACCAGCCCGGACGCGGAGACCCACAAGCAGCAGTCGATGCTCGTCGTCCCGTCGGACGCCGAGGGCGTGACCATCGTCCGCAACCTCACCGTCTTCGGCTACCACGACCGCGAAGGCCACGCCGAGGTCACCTTCGACAACGTCTTCGTCCCCGACAAGGACATCCTCGCCGGGGAGGGTATGGGGTTCCGGATCTCCCAGGACCGGCTCGGCCCGGGCCGTATCCACCACTGCATGCGTGCGATCGGCATGGCCGAGCGCGCCCTGGAACTGCTGTGCACCCGTGCCCTGTCGCGGTCGACCTTCGGTAAGCCGCTGGCCGAGCGCGACAACATCCGCGACTGGATCGCCGAGGCCCGGATCAACATCGAGGCCGCCCGCCAGCTCACGCTCAAGGCCGCCTGGATGATGGACACCGTGGGCAACAAGGAGGCCCGCCAGGAGATCGCCGCGATCAAGGTCCTCGTCCCGACCATGGCGCTCACGGTCGTCGACCGGGCGATCCAGCTCCACGGCGGCGAAGGCGTCACCGACGACGTCCCGTTGGCGTCGATGTGGGCCGGGCTGCGCACGCTGCGTCTGGCCGACGGGCCCGACGAAGTCCACAAGATGACCATCGCCCGCCAGGAACTCAGGAAGTACAGGGAGCCCCGCCGATGAGCACCACACCCTCCAGCACCAGCCCGTTCTCCGAGGAAGCCCTGACCGACTGGCTGGCCGACATCGCCGGGACCCGCGGCCCGCTCACCCTCACCCGCATCGGCGCCGGCCAGTCCAACCTGACCTACCTCGCGACCGACGGCGACGGCACCGAGGTCGTCGTCCGCCGTCCCCCGCTCGGCCGTCTCGCCGCCAGCGCGCACGACGTCGCCCGCGAGGGCCGCATCATGGCCGGTCTCGCCGACACCGCCGTCCCGGTGCCGGAGATCTTCGGGATCGCCGACCCGGGGCAGGTGTCCGACGCCCCGGTGGTCGCGATGTCCGTGATCCCGGGCACGTCGCTGAACTCCTCCGACGCCGCCGCGTCGATTTCGCCGGAGGCCCGGTCCGCGGCCGCGCAGGGTCTGGTTGAGGCGATGGCCACCATCCACGAGGTCGATCTCGCCGCCACCGGCCTCGACGATCTCGCGTCCCACGCCCCCTACGCCGAGCGCCAGCTGCGGCGCTGGTCAGGCCAGTGGGAGAAGACGAAGACGCGGGAGCTGCCCGCCCTGGACGCCCTGACCGACCGCCTCCGCGCCGCCGTCCCCCCGCAGACCGAGACTGTGCTGGTCCACGGGGACCTGCACCTGGGCAACATCATCGTCGACCGGGGGTCCGGGCACGTCAACGCGGTCGTCGACTGGGAGCTCACCACCCTCGGCGACCCGTTGGCCGACATCGGCTCGCTGCTGGCCTACTGGCCCACACCGGACGGTCCGACCCTGCCCGGGTTCGACGCCGCCCTAGAGCCCGGCTTCCCCGACGCCGACACCCTGGCGCGGCACTACCTCTCGCGCACCGGACGGTCCCGCGAGGCGCTGGACTTCTGGCACGTCCTGGGGATCTGGAAGGTGGCGGTCATCGTGGAGGGTGTGGTGCGCCGCACCCGCGATGTGCCGGCGAACGCCTCGTCGGGGGCGACGCTGCCGGCGTCCCTCGTGGAGTCACTGGTCGACCAGGCCACCGCGCTGGCCGACCGGGTCGGGATCTGACACGACGGGCGCGCGCCGACGGGGCTAGCTGTCGGCACCTACCGGCAGCCCCCGCAGGTCCTTGCGCAGGATCTTGCCGGTCCCGGACTTCGGGATCTCGGCGACGACCTCGACCATGCGGATCTTCTTGTACGGGGCGACGCGTTCGGCGACCCACGCCATCAGCGCCTCCTTGTCGACGTCGACAGGGTTGCCGTCGCGGACCTGTGCGACCACGAAGGCACGTGGCAGCTCCTCACCGTCCTCCTCACGGATGAACCCGACGACGGCCGCGTCGGCGATGTCCTCGTGGGTCATCAGCAACGCCTCGAGCTCGGCCGGGGCGACCTGGTACCCCTTGTACTTGATCAGCTCCTTCGCCCGGTCCACGACGTAGACGTTGCCCTCGTGGTCGTACTCCACGACGTCGCCGGTGCGCAGCCATCCGCCGTCGACCAGGGTGTTCGCCGTCGCCTCCTCGTTGTTGAGGTAGCCGAGCATGACCTGGGGGCCACGGATCCACATCTCACCGGACGCCGACCTCTCGCCCTCGTTGCCGGGAGGGAGGATCTCCCCCAGCGCGTCGTCGGTGAGGTCGACGACCTTGCACTCGGTGTTGGCGACCGGCAGGCCGATGGACTCCAACGGGGTCTCCCCCCGGATACCGGTGTGGGTCACCGGGGACGTCTCCGTCATGCCGTAGCCCTGGACGACGGTGACACCGAGCCGGTCCTGCACGGCCGCGGCGAGGGCGTGGTCCAGGGCCGCGGCACCGGACAGCAGGGTGGCGAGGCTGTCGAGGTCATACTCGTCGACCAACGGGTGCTTGGCGAGCACGACCGCGATCGGAGGGGCGATGAAGGCGAAGTCGATCGCGTGCGCCTGGTGGAGCTCCAGGAAGTTCTTCAGGTCGAACGACGGCATGGTCACCAGGTGGGCGCGGTTGGCCAGCGTGGTGTTCAGCACGGTGTTCATGCCGTAGATGTGGAAGAACGGCAGCACGGCCATCACGGTCGAGTCCCGGCTCTGCCCGTTCTCCTGCAGCTGCGGCAGCGTCTGCAGGATATTGGCCACCAGGTTGGTGTGGCTGAGTTTCACGCCCTTCGGCACGCCGGTGGTCCCCGAGGAGAACGGCAGCACCGCGATGTGCTCCGCCGGATCGAAGGTGACCTGCGGTGCGGCGTGGCCTTCCTGCAGCATCGCCGACAGGCCGGACGCGCCGTCGGTGAGGTCGATGACGTGGTCGTCGTCCAGGCCGGCGGTGCGGGCACCGTCGGCGCCGTTGGGCCCCAGCAGGCTGACCGTGAACAGCAGCGACGCGCCCGACGCCGTGATCTGCTTGGCGACGTCCTCCGCGGTGTTCAGGGAACCGACGGTGGTGACGGTCGCCCCGGCACGCATGATGCCGTGGAAGGCGACGACGAACGCGTGCGTGTTCGGGCAGTGCAGCGCAACCACGTCGCCGACACCGATTCCGCGGGCTGCCAGCGCGCCGGCGAACAGGTCGACCTGCCCCCGCAACTCGCCGTAGGTGACGACGACACCGGTGGCCGAGTCCGTGAGAGCGGTCCGGTCGGTGTCCTCGGGACCGAGGGTCCCGAAAATCTGCTCGTAGACGCTGACGGCGGGGATCTCGGTACGGGGACGGGGACTCTCGACTGGCACGGTGTTTCTCCTGATCTCTCGGCACGACCGGGGCCATTCGGTGGCCCCGGTCACATTATTGCCCTTTGAACACCAAACTATCGCGTCCCGCCCCGTCCCCGCAGTGTTTTCACCGAGGAGACGGGCCCGGGGGAACCACGGTGTCGGCGAACCGTGCGAACACCTCCCCGGGGTCGATCCCGGTGAGCACACGCGCCGTCGCGGGGCGTCCCCAGTAGGGGCCGGAAGCGGTGTCATCCACCCAGTCGGCGACGGTCGTCCCCCGCAGCAGCGCCGACTCCGACTCCACCGCGACAGTCCCCGTCCGGAACGAGGCGTCCACGGCACCCAGCATCACCATCGCCGCCGCAAGGTCGTGGATCTGGGCGACGTGGCCCACCCCCACGGACTCGTGGAACTCGAAGTAGAACCGCAGCGCGTCCTGCAGCATGCCCGCCAGCTCGGAGGCTGTCCCGTCCGGCCCCGCCATCCCGTCCGTCCAGGCGTCGAGACGTTCCGGGGTCAGGATGACCTGTTCAGTGACGTTGAGCGGGCAGATCACCGGCAGCTCCGCCCCGTCCGGCCAGTTCTCCAGTGCGAACGACAGAGCGTGCGGGTCGACCCAGGCATTCCATTCCGCGGTGGGGGTGGTGTTGCCCGGGTAGGTGAACGCGCCGCACATCAGGGTCACCCGCGCCTGCCGCAGCAGGTCGGGCGCATGGTCGACCGCGTAGGCCAGGTTCGTCGCCGGCCCGGCGACGAGCAGATGGTCCGGGCGGGCGCGCACCCACTCCGCCACCGCGTCCGCCGGTCTCGCCTGTGCCGTCTGTGCCGTCTGTACAGCAGCTGCCGGGACGGCCCCGGTTGCCGACGGGCGCCAGTACCCCAGCCCCTCCGGCCCGTGGGTCTCGGGCGTCGTCGTCAACGGCAGGACACGCGGCGCCGCGGCCCCCGTGACAACCGGGACGTCCGACACACCGCAGACACGCAGCACCTCCGCAGAGTTCCGCGCGGCCAGCGCCGCGGTGGTGTTGCCCGCCGACGTCGTCACATGCAGGTCGATGTCCCCGGCGCGGTGCCGTGCGGCCAACCAGACGAGGGCGAGGGCATCGTCGATACCGGTGTCGACGTCGGCGACGACGCTCAGCCGCCCGTCGCCACTCACCGGCGCACCGTCTCCGCCGTGGCGTCGTCCCACCCGCGGGTCAGGAAGGACACGTCGCCGTCGGCGAAGGCCGCCACGTCGGCCACCACGGACTCCAGGTCACCGGCATGACGCCGGAAATGCGAGCGTTTCGTCCGGTACTCCACGACCCACCCGTTGCCCAGCAGCGCCGCCTGCACGAAACGGACATGCCCGAGCGCCGTGTCCTCCATCGGCGACCGTCCGTCCGACAGGCCCGTCTCCACCACCACGTAGGGGATGCCGTCGTCGGAGCGTTCGCGCCGGTCGGCGTCATCCAGCAGGGTGGAGCGCACACTCTCGGCGTCGACGTGCGTCGTCACCGTCCCGACCGAGGAACGCATGCGCAGGCCCCGGTCCACCCCCGTCGGATTCACCCAGATCTGCTCCATGTCATCGACCATGCACAGTCCCAGGTCACAGGCCTTCAGCTGGAGCAGCCTCCCGGTCTCCCCCGCCTCCGAGAACGGCAACGCCACATGCAGCGCGTCGTTGACCACCTCGACCGGGAACTCCAGGAGACTGAACGCCTCCCCCTCCCGTGGTCCGTGTCCACCACCGACATCGGCATGCTCGTTCACCCACGCCGCCAGGGCGGCGACCCCCCGCGGCGCAGGACGGCCCGGGTGGGGGTCCCCGAATCCGTGACGGAACGCCTCCGGGTCCGTGGTGGCGCTCATGTCGTCGCCGAGTTCCTCGTGGATCCGGTGTGCTTCGGCAAGGAGGTCCTCGTCAGGACGGTACATGTCACCTGCACAGGGACGGAAGAAGAGGAAGCCGAGGGTCATGCCCGCCCATTCTATGGTGACGCGTATCACGCCCGGAGAGTTGGGGTGGTGAACTACCCCCGCGGGCGACGGCTGGGCCGGCGGCTAGACTGCAGCCGCATGAGAGCAGCCGTCGCCGACCGTCCCGGCCCCCTGGACGAGGTCGTCACCGTCCGCACGGTCGAGGCCCCTGCGCCGCCCGGGCCGACGGAGCTGACGCTGCGGATGCTCGCCACCACCGTCAACCCGTCCGACGCGGTCACGGTGTCCGGCGCCTACGCCTCCCGCACCACCTTTCCGCTGGTCCCGGGCTTCGAAGGCGTCGGCGTCGTCGAGGCAGTGGGGGCTGCGGGGGCTGGCGGCGACCTCGTCGGACGGCGCGTCCTGCCCCTCGGCGGACCGGGCTGCTGGCAACAGCGACGGACCGTGGACCGCTCCTGGTGCGTGCCCGTGCCGGACGACCTCGGCACCCGCACCGCCTGTTTCTCCTACATCAACCCGCTGACCGCCTCGCTGATGGTCGCGCAGTACTGCGCAGGGGCGCGTTCCGTGGTCGTCACCGCAGCAACCTCGGCGATCGCCGGGCACCTGGCCGAACTGCTGACCGAGCAGGCCGGGCAGACCGGGCAGACCGGGCAGACCGGGTTACGGCCCGTGGGTCTGGTCCGGGGCACACCCGGCAGCACCGCCGCCGACCCTGACCGGTGGAAAAGCCTGGTCAGCACCGCAGACCCCGACTGGCGTGCCCAGCTGCGTTCGGCGACCTCCGGCGGTGCCGACGTGGTCCTCGACTGCATCGGAGGTCCCGTCGGCCCAGACCTCGTCGATGCACTGGCCCCGGGAGGGACCCTGGTGCTCTACGGACTGTTGTCCGGGGAGCCTCTTCCTGCGGAGTGCTTCGACGGCCGCCGCGGGACCCGGGTCGACATGTTCCGCCTGCGGGACACCGTGCACTCACACCCACGCCCGGGGCTCGCGGATCTCTTCACTCCGGTCTTCGACCTGCAGAGACGGGGGCTGCTGCGTACTCCGGTCGCGGCCGAGACCGGGCTGAGCGGGCTTCCGGAAGCCTTGAGACTGCAGGCGTCGCGCGGGCCGCGGCATTCGGGTGGCGGCTTCGGGCGGGGCAAGCTGTTGATCGACCCGTGGGCGTGACGGCGGATGTCGTCTGAGCCACCACCGGGGTCAAAAAATCGCCGATTCCTGACCAGAGCGGTGGCTCAGATGACAACGCACCGGAGAGCTCCGGGGCAGTGAGGCCAGCCGCCGGAAAAGTCTGTCGCCGTGCACGTCCCACCAGGGGCACAGTGACACGGCGACCGACTTTTCCGGGTGTACGGGAGTCGAGACACCAGTCCAGACACGGGACCAGCCACGGGACCAGTGACAGTCCAGACACGCGACCAGCGCGGGGCAGCTACGCCAGCCGCTCGATGATCTCCGCGGCGTCCAGGCACTGGCTCGTCGGGATCAGCAGGGTGTCGCCGTCCCGGGTGAAGGACACCGCCCGCCGGGCCAACCCCGCCGACCGGGAGTTCTCCCCCTCCCCCATCTCCGGGACGATGAAGTGGCGGGGACGCCCCCGCCCACCACGTACCGTCCCCACCGGTATCACCGGAGCCGCCAGGTCCCAGCCGAAGTCCCCGGTGGCCAGTGCCCGTGCCACTGCCCGGGCACCACGTGGCACGCCGACGGCCCTGGCGATCTCCCCGTATCCGGTGACTTCACCGTCGTCGAGCAGTCTGAGGACCTCCCCCACGCGGTCGTGCAGGTCATCCGTCACTGGTCATCCGTCACTGGTCACACGTCGCCTAGCGCCGGTCCGACAGGATCCTGCGGTAGAACACCGACCGTGACTCGCGGTCCGAATAGACCCGCGGAGTCTCCTCGACGTGCATGCGCTCGGCACCGTTCTTCTCCATCGACCGGCACGAGCGGAGGTTCTCGACATCGGCGCGGAACCAGACCTCACCGACGCCCGCAGAACGGAGGGCGGTGTACATCGCGTCCTTCATCTCCGTGTTCGCGACGCCACCACGCCCCCGTGCCGACGGCATCACCCAGGTGTAGCCGAGCATCACCGTGCCGGCGGACCGGTCACCGTTGTAGACGGTGGTGCAGGCCAGCGGCCGGTCGCTGTCCCACAGCACATAGGTCCGTCGGGAGTCGTCGGCGACGAACTCCGCCAGCGGGAACGGGGAGAAGGTGAAGAACCGGAAGGTCTCCTCCCGATCCGGTTCGGGAAGTGCTGCCTCGACCTGGGCAGCGTCCTGGGCGGTCACCCGCCGCATCTCCCGGCCGGTGCCGGCCGGGAACCGGTCAGGGAGCTCGGGCCAGAACATCAGGCTGCCCCGTCAGGCCAGGACGTCGTGGATGACGATGGTCTCGTCGCGTCCCGGGCCGACGCCCACGTAGGAGATGCGGCAGCCGGAGAGCTCCTCCAGGCGGTTGAGGTAGTCCTGCGCCTTGGCGGGCAGTTCGTCGAAGGTCCGGCAGCCGGAGATGTCCTCGTCCCAGGCCGGCATCGTCTCGTAGATCGGGGTGGCGTGGTGGACGTCGGTCTGGCTCATCGGCATCTCGTCGTGGCGGACGCCGTCGACGTCGTAGGCCACGCAGATGGGGATCTCACCGATGCCGGTGAGCACGTCGAGCTTGGTGACGAAGAGGTCGGTGAAGCCGTTGACCCGGGAGGCGTAGCGGGCGATGACGGAGTCGTACCAGCCGCACCGGCGCTTGCGCCCGGTATTCACCCCGAACTCACCGCCGGTGGTCTGCAGGTACTCGCCCCACTTGTCGAAGAGCTCGGTGGGGAACGGGCCGGCGCCGACACGGGTGGTGTAGGCCTTGATGATGCCCAGGGAGCTGGTGATCCGGGTGGGGCCGATGCCGGAGCCCACGCAGGCGCCGCCCGAGGTCGGGTTGGAGGAGGTGACGAAGGGGTAGGTGCCGTGGTCGACGTCGAGCATGGTGGCCTGGCCGCCCTCCATGAGCACGGACTTGCCGGCGTCGAGCGCCTGGTTCAGCTCCAGTTCGGCGTCGATGAGCATGGGGGTGAGCCGCTCGGCGTAGCCCATGAAGTACTCGACGATCTCGTCGACGTCGATGGCCTTGCGGTTGTACAGCTTCACCAGCATCTGGTTCTTCTGGTTCAGCGCACCCTCGACCTTCTGCCGCAGGATCGACTCGTCCAGCAGGTCCTGGGCCCGGATGCCGATGCGGGACACCTTGTCGGCGTAGGACGGCCCGATACCGCGGCCGGTGGTGCCGATGGCGCGCTTGCCGAGGAAACGCTCGGACACCTTGTCCAGGACCTGGTGGTAGGGCGCGACAAGCTGGGCGTTGGCGCTGACGCGCAGGCGGGAGGCGTTGGCGCCACGAGCCTCGAGCCCGTCGATCTCCTCGAAGAGGGCCTCGAGGTTCACCACGCAGCCGTTGCCGATGACGGGGACGGCGTTCTCGCTGAGCACACCGGCGGGAAGCAGTTTGAGCTCGTACTTCTCCCCACCGACGACGACGGTGTGGCCGGCGTTGTTACCGCCGTTGGGCTTGACGACGTAGTCGACCCGGCCGCCGAGGATGTCGGTGGCCTTGCCTTTTCCTTCGTCGCCCCACTGCGCTCCGACCACGATGATTGCTGTCATTGGCTCTGCCGTCGCTTTCCTGTCCGGTTGCAAGTACGTTGACCAACTGAACAGTGTAGCCGGTCGAGTACCATAGGTCCCCATGACGACCGTTGTGCTCGCGTGTGGGCCACGCGCCGCCGATCTGGTCGGCGCACTCCTCGCCGACGCAGTCACTCTCCCCGCGGTGCCGGGCCGGCGTGACCTGCGACTGCTCGACGATCTCGCCGCCGCGCACCTGCCGGTCGACGACACTCCCGGCCTCGATGAGATCGCCGCGGCGCCGGACGTCCCCCACCAGGGTGCGCCGCAGTTCGCTCCGCAGCGTCCCGACCGCCCGGTGCGTGTGGTCGTGGTGGGGGCGGACGCGGCCCTGTCCGCGGTGGTGACCCGTCTGATGCGCATCGACGCGATGTGGATCTCGGTCGGGTTTGTCCCGGTGGTCGCCGAGGGCGAGACCTCCGTCGTGGCACAGAACTGGCAGTTGTCGACGGTGACCGGCGGAGGCACCGGTCCTGACGGCGGACCGAGTGTGGCGGCGCTGAACTTCGCCCTGACCGCGCCGGTCCGTCCCACCGCCGTCGTCCGTGACGACGCCGGCATCGTCACGCTGGGGTCGGCGGAGATCTTCCGCACCGGCGCGGAGCTCGTCGGCGAGATCATCGTGGACTCGCAGACCCTGGTCGCCAACACCGCGTCGCGGGCCTGGGACGGTCGGCCCGGCGCGTTCGGCGCACGGCTCGTCCCCACGGTCGACGCCCCCGGCCTGGCCGCGACGCGGCTGGTCACCCCGTCGGTGTGGGACGCCGACGCCGCCGGACGCACGCCCCGGCGCCGACTGTTCCGCCGCCCCGCGGAGATCGGCGGGGTGGACCCCGACGCCGTGCTGACCGGCCGGGCGCTGCAGGCCGGCGGGGTGGAGCTCACCGTCGTCCGCGACGGGGTCGTCCACCCCCGCAGTGTCCCGAAGGTGACGTTCTACCGGCACCTGCGCGACGGGCAGTTCGTACGGCGGTGACCGGCCACCGGCTCAGCTGGTGCGCACCATCGACACGTGCGGGATCCCGCCTTCGTCGTACTCGTCCCCGAAGGCCTCGAAACCGTAGTGCTCGTAGAGTCCGGTGATGTAGGTCTGGGCGTGCAGCACGATCGGCTCACCGTCGTGCAGTTCCACGGCCCGTCCGATCAGCGTGCCCGCCAGCCCCCGGCCGCGGTAGCGCGGGTCGGTGGCCACGCGCCCCAGGACACGGCGCACCACCGCGGTGCCCGGCACGTTCCACAAGGCCGGTACCGACAGTGTGCGCAGGTAGGCGACGACTTCCCGGCCACTGCGGATGAAGACGTGGACGGTGCTGTCGTCCAGGTCGCGCCAGTCGAGTTCCTCGTCCTCGACCTTCTGCTCACGCAGGAAGACCTCCGAACGCAGGCGGGCGATGGCGTAGACCTCGGTGGTGTCGAGATCTCCCCAACGCTTGACGATGATGTCGGACAGAGCGGTTGTTGCCATACCGATACTGTATCCGACTGTGGCGACTATCCCTGCCCGTCGTCCCGCTCGCCCTCGTCGCCCCACACTTCCGGTGGGAAGCGCGGGTCGTCCACGGTGGGCTGCAGCACCGACATCGCCGACTCCCGCGACATCCCGCAGATCTGCAGGGTGTCGACGATGATCGACCGGCACTGCGCCAGGACCACGGTGCCGGACAGCCCCGCGCCCTCGGCGACCGACAGGTCCGAGCGTCCCGCCAGGACCTGGAGGCGGCGGGTGATCTCCGGGATCTCCACGAGCTCCTGACGGGTGCCGCGGGTGCCGCCCGAGGCGTACACGGTGCCGAGGTGGCCGAGGGCGTCGGACAGGTCACGGATGAGCTTCGGCAGTTCAGGGTCGGGCGTGACCCCGTCGCCGACCATGATCTCGGCGCGTCGGGCGAGCACCCGGGAATTGCGCATCACGTTGTCCACGGGGGTGAGGATGCGGTTCATCGAGCGGGCGTAGCGCCGGGCGGACCAGTAGATCGGCGAGATGTTCACGACCTCGTCCCCGCCACCGACCGAGGACATCAGCTCGTTGACCCCGGCCTGGGTGCTGCGTGCCGTACTCAGCGCGTCGCCGATGAGTCTCTCGTCGTGTTCCTCGATGCCCTGGGCGACGTCGTCGAGCACCAGGGCGGCCTTGCTGATCAGGCTGGCGACCTCACGTCGGGCCGTGCGCAGCGGGCTGTTGGGGATCACGGCGACGACGAGCAGACCGACGAGGCCGCCGATGAGGGCGTCGACCATGCGCTCCCACCCCGCCTGGTCTCCCGGCGGAATGAGCGTGGCCACCAGCACCGCGGAACTCGCCGCCTGGTTGGCCACCATCGGCCCCTTGTCCACGAACACCGCCAGCAGCATGGCGACGAAGACGGCGATGGTGATCTGCCAGGCGCCCTCGCCGATCTGGGAGATCACCAGGTCCCCGATGCCGATGCCCACGGCGACGCCGATGACCAGTTCGAACCCACGCCGCGCCCGCTTGCCGCCGTAGGCGCCCAGGCTGATCACCGCGGCGATCGGCGCAAAGAAGGGCTGCTCGTGCCCGACGACGTTGTGGGCGATGAAGAACGCCAGCCCGGCGGAGACCGCACACTGCAGGGCGAAGACGGAGCTGCCGCGCATGCGGTTGACCCGTTCGACGACGGCGAAGCGTCGCAGGGACTCGGCCGCCGCCTTCACCCCGGCACGCGCCCGGTCGCGTGGACGCTCGCGGGCCCGCCTCTCACGCTGCTTGTGGCTCTCGGTCATGGAGTCCATTGTGACACGTCCTGTTGCCGGCGCACCGGGGGTTAATGTACACATGTACATGTACAGATGTACATCAAGAGAAAGGTGGCCCTGTGCCGACCCCAGGAAAACGCGACCCCGCCGGTCGTCGGGCAGCGATCCTCGACGCCGCCACCGAGCTGATCTGCGAGAGAGGCGCGTCCTCCCTGACCCACCGGGCCGTGGCGGCGCGTGCCCACGTCGCCGTCGGCTCCACCACCCAGTACTTCGACAGCATCGACGACCTCCGCGACGAGGCCCTCCAGGCGCTCGCCGACGAGACCGAGGACGACCTCGCCGAGATCGCCGGACTGCTCGACGGGGCCGAGGACCCGGAGGACCTCCCCGACGTCATCGCCCAGTGCGCGTCGATCATCCGGGAGTTCCTCCTCGACTCCCGTCAGGTCCGGGCGAACCTCGCCATGATCAGCACCGCGATGACCGACCCGTCGCTGCGCGAACTCGCCCTGCAGTGGTCCGACCAGCTCACCGACCTGCTCGCCGAACGGATCGGACGGCCACGGGCCGCGGCGGCGGTGGCCTACATCGACGGTCTCACCGTGCACGCCGCCCTTCACGACGACGCGACGGACACCGCGTCCATCACCGCCACCCTCACCGCACTACTCGCCACGCCCGACACGCCAAACACACGCGACACCCACGACACCCACGACACCCACCACACCCAGGAGCAGACCCCGTGAGCACCCCGCCCACCTCCTCGACCGTCCGCCCCGTCGGCCCGTCCCACCCCGCCGACGGCATGTCCCGCACCGCCCGCTGGGCGGCCACCGCCGTGCTCACCGCGAGCCTGCTGGTCATCACGATGGACATGACCATCCTCAACATCGCCCTGCCCGAGATGGCCGCCGAACTGCAGCCGACCTCCACCCAGCAGCTGTGGATCGTGGACATCTACTCCCTGGTCCTCGCCGGTCTCCTGGTCTCCTGGTCGGCGGTGGCCGACCGCTGGGGACGCAAGAAGATGCTGATGCTCGGCTACAGCTTCTTCATCATCGCCTCCCTGCTGGTCCTCGTCGCCGACTCCGCCGCACAGATCATCGCGATCCGCGCGTTCCTCGGCATCGGCGGTGCGATGATCATGCCGCAGACCCTGTCGATGATCCGCGTCATCTTCACCGACCTCAAGGAGCGTGCCACCGCGCTGAGCATCTGGGCCGCGATCTCCGGACTGGGCGCGGCGTTCGGCCCGCTGGTCGGCGGTATCCTGCTGGAGCACTTCAGCTGGCACGCCGCCTTCCTGGTCAACGTCCCGCTCATGGGTCTGGCGATCATCGCCGGGGCCTTCCTGCTGCCGGAGTCCACCGTGTCCGCCCCCGGACGCTGGGACGTGTTCGCCGCCGTGCAGTCGATGGTGGGCATGGTCCTGCTGGTGTGGTCGGTCAAGGAGTTCGGCAAGGAGGCGTCCTTCGCCGTGCCCGGCGCCCTGATCGCCTTCGCTCTCGCGGTTGCGATTCTCGCCTGGTTCACCGTGCGCTGCCTGCGTAGCGACTCGCCGTTGCTGGAACTGCGGCTGTTCCGCAACCGTCCCTTCACCGCGGGGATCATCGCCGCGCTCGGGTCCACGTTCGCCATGATCGCCGCACTGCTGCTGCTGGCCCAGTGGCTCCAGCTCGTTGAGGGGGCGACGCCGATCGAGACCGGCGTGAAGCTGATCCCCGTCGCCGTGGCGGCGGCGGTCTCGTCCATCGCCGCGCCACCGCTGAGCCGGCTCGTCGGGTCCCGCGGCGTACTCGCCGGAGGTCTCGTCCTCGCCGGGGCGGGCCTGCTCTACATCGGGCTGACTCCGGGGGACGTCACCTACACGACGATCCTCGCGGCGATGGTGCTCGTCGGCGCCGGCGTGGGCTCACTGGCCATCGCCTCGGCGATGATCATGGGCGCGTCGCCGGAGGAGAAGGCCGGCAACGCCGGCGCTCTCGAAGAAGCGTCCTACGAGCTCGGCGCCGTACTGGGCATCACGGTGCTGGGCAGTGTCTCGGCACTGGTGTTCCGGGACCACCTGCGCGATCTCGTCTCCGGGTTCGGACTGCCGTCCGAGGTGGTCGACCCTGCCGGCGAGTCCCTCGGCGCGGCCATGCACATCGCCGAGGAGGCGCACCTGCCGTCGCTGGCGGCCAGTGCGGCGGAGGCGTTCACCGACTCACTGCAGTTCGCCGGCGTCATCGGCGGGGCGATCATGGTGGTCGTCGGTGTGGCGGTCTTCCTGATCACCCCGAAGGGGACGCAGGCGGCGCACTAGCACCGGGCATCGGGCCGGACACAGGATGGCCCGCCGCCTGTCTACACTGGCGCCATGACCGCCACGGATGCCGCCGAACCGTCCCGCCCGATCCGCAGCGACCTCTTCCGCGCCAACGTCAGCGCGCTCGCCGCACTGGCCACGTCCGCGGTGGCGGTCGTCCTCGCTTTCCTGCTGACGGACGCCCCACCCGCCGAGTGGACGATCCCCCTGTCGATCCTGATCTTCCTGGTGTACTGGCTCTCCTTCGCGACGTTCTACCTGTGGTGGACGCACCGCGTGTATTCCACGGCGGACGTACCCGCCGTCCGCGAGGTCGCCGTGCGGGACCGGAAGACGCGCCGCACCTGGGCCGGTCGGATCTCCGGGCTCACCGGTCCGACGGACTGGACCACCGCAGCCGCCATGATGGCGGTCGTGGTCACCGTGGGGATCGCACTGTCGCCGGGGGCCAGGGAGAACCCCGTGATCATCCTGCTGGGGCTGTCGACCGTCGCCAGCTCCTGGGCGCTCATGGTCTACTCCTTCGCACTGGACTACATGCAGGTCACCGTTCTTCAGGAACCGACGGAGACGCCCCACATCGCGTTCGGGTTCTCCGACGAACCCACGTTCTCCGACTACCTGAGCTTCTCGGTGATGGTCTCCGCCATGGCGTTCGCCGCGCCGGCGGAGGTCACGTCACGTCGGATGTGGCGGAAGCTGCGCAGCCACGTCCTGCTGGCGTTCATCTTCAACACCGTCATCGTGGCGATGATGGTGTCCCTGCTCTTCGGCGGCCTCACCGGGGGTTGACCGGTCACAGTCCGACCACTGTCCGGCCACACACGGGCCACACGCGGGCGCCGGCCGTGGCAGAGTGGGACCGCATGAACCCCTCCGTCCCCCGTCACCCGCCGTTCGACCCGGAGCTGATCCCAACGCTCGAGGTGATCCGGTCGATGACACCGCCACAGCTGCTGGTCGAGGATCTCCCCGCCCTGCGCGAGCGCGACCGGACCGCGCAGACCCTGGAGCACATCCGTGCCCGCGGACTGGTCACCCGTGAGGTGACGGTCTCCGGCCAGCACGGGGCCGGTCTCCCCGCCACCGTGATCAGTCGCAGGGACCAGGACGACCGTCCCGCCGGCCCCGGCATCTACTTCCTCCACGGCGGCGGCATGGTCAGCGGCCGTCGGCTGGACGCCGTGGAATTCATGCTGCAGTGGGTCCTCGACCACGACGCCGTACTGGTCACACCGGACTACCGTCTCGCGCCCGAGCACCCGGCGCCGACCCCGGTCGAGGACTGCTATGCCGGGCTGGTGTGGATGCACGAGCATGCCGCGACGCTGAATGTGGACCCCACCCGCATCCTCATCGGTGGAACAAGCGCCGGCGGTGGTCTGGCGGCGGGCACGGCGCTGCTCGCCCGCGACAGGAACGGTCCCGAACTGCTGGGACAGATCCTCATGAGCCCGATGATCGACGACAGGAACACGACCACGTCCTCCCGGCAGATCGACGGGGCCGGCGTCTGGGACCGTGGTGACAACCTCTTCGGTTGGACGTGTCTGCTGGGCGACCGTCGCGGAACGGAGGGCGTGTCGGTCTACTCAGCACCGGGTCGGGCCGTCGACACGACGGACGGGCTTGCCGGGCTTCCTCCGACGTTCATCGACTGCGGGTCTGCGGAGGTCTTCCGTGACGAGAACGTCGCCTACGCGTCCGGGCTCTGGGCCGCGGGCATCCAGGCTGAACTGCATGTGTGGGCCGGGGCGTTCCACGGCTCGGCGATGATGGTGCCGGACACGGCGGTGAGCCGTTCCGCACTGGAGGCGAGGGACTCCTGGGTCGCCAGGCTTCTGAGTCCCCGGCGCTGACCGGATCTGCCCGGATCAGACCGAGATATCGGCCCACACCCCACGGTGATCCGTCCCCGCAACCCGCACCGTGCCGCCGTCCTCACAGGTACCGTCCCGGACGAGAATATGGTCGATCCGGACCAGCGGGAACCGGTCGGGCCACGTCGGGATTCCGGTAAGACGCCGTATCCCACTGCCGCCCTCGCACCTGACCAGACCAGTGTGGTCAAGGACGTCCCGGAACTCCGGGTGGGCGACGGTGGCGTTGAAGTCCCCCGCCAGCACCAGGGGGACGTCCACGACATCACTGCTGCCGAACGAGTCTCTGAGCGTCCCGAGGTCGTCCTCCCACCCGCTGATCAGGTCGCTGAACGCCGGTGGGAGGGTGTGCACGCCGTAGACGTCGACCGGCACAGGGGCAGAGAGCCGGACCGACGGCGTCTGGTGACCGGTCAGTTCCTCGTCCCCGGCGGCGTCGGACACCAGGGTGTCCCGCCGGACGAGGACCGCGGTCCCCGAGGCACCGTCACTGTCCTGGACTGCTGACGTGGACGTCAACCCCGTCCCCCGCTCAACAGCGGAAACCTCGGCGGGGGAGGTCTCCGAGAGGACGAGAACATCGGGGTCGAGACGGCGCGTCTCCTCGATGATCGACGCATCATCCGCGCCGTTGAAGTAGGTGTTGAGCGCCATCACCCGCAACGTCTCTCCTGGCCCGCCTGACTCCCCCGACGCCTCCGTGTCCGGTGCCCCAGCCTGGGCCGTGACGATTCCTACAGGCGCAACGACAGCCGCGGTGAGCAGCACGGCCAGTACCCCCGGCACCGCAGAGCGGCGTCGCCACGCCTGCCAGCACACCACGATCAGGCAGATGAGTGCCCCCAGCACACCGACGACGAAGACCGCCTGCGCGGCCGGAACAAGCCGGGCGAGGCGGTCAGGGAGAGCACCGGTGATACGCCACAACGGGGTGGACGCCCACACCAGGAAGAGCACGAGGGCGACCGCCGGAATGGGACGCAGCAGGCGTCGCACCGTCGCTTACGACTCCGAGCCGGCCCCGGAGGACATGGCGTCGGCGGCACCCGGGTCACAGTCGTTGACCAGGTTGAGGCAGCGGATGTACTCGTCCTCTTCCCCGATGGCGCGGGCGGCGGTCGCGAGCATCATGATCGCGCGCAGCACGCCGCGGTTCGGCCCATGGGACCACGGCACCGGCCCGGTGCCACGCCACCCGTTGGAGCGCAGGGCGTCCAACCCGCGGTGGTACCCGGTGCGCGCACAGGCGTAGGCGGTGACCTTCTCGGTACCGGCGCCCTCCGCGGTGCCCTGGGACAGGTGGTAGGCGGCCAACGCGGCCCACACACCGGAGTCCTTCGGGTTCGCCACGGCGAGGGTCTCGAGTTCCTCGAGGGACTCTGACCCGGTGACCGCGGTCGCCAGCTCGACGGGAAGACGGACCTCGGGGTGCTCGGCACCGAAGAGGTCACGTCCCTTACGGATCTGCTCCGCCATGACCGTACCGTCCCTACTTCGACACGGTGGTGCCGACGGAGTGCAGGTCGTTGCAGGCCTCGACGACGCGCTCGCTCATCGCGGCCTCGGCCTTCTTCAGGTAGGAGCGCGGGTCGTAGACCTTCTTGTTGCCGACCTCGCCGTCGATCTTCAGCACGCCGTCGTAGTTGCCTAGCATGTGGCCAGCGATGGGACGGGTAAAGGCGTACTGGGTGTCGGTGTCGACGTTCATCTTGATCACGCCGTAGCGCAGCGCCTCCTCGATCTTCTCCTTCTCGGAGCCGGAGCCGCCGTGGAAGACGAAGTCGAAGGGCTGCGCACCCTCGGACAGTCCGAGCTTCTTCGCGGCGGTCTTCTGGCCCATGTCCAGGACCTCGGGGCGCAGTTTCACGTTACCCGGCTTGTACACGCCGTGGACGTTGCCGAACGTGGCGGCCAGCAGGTAGCGCTGCCCCTGGTCACCGGCACCGATGGCGTCGACGGTCTTCTCGAAGTCCTCGGCGGTGGTGTACAGGTTGTCGCCGGCCTTGGCCTCGACACCGTCCTCCTCGCCGCCGACGACACCGATCTCGATCTCGAGGATGATGTTCGCCTCGGCGCACTTCGGGAGCAGGTCCTTGGCGATCTCGAGGTTCTCGTCGATCGGGATGGCGGAGCCGTCCCACATGTGCGACTGGAACAGCGGGTTCTCGCCGGCCTCGACGCGCTTGCGGGAGATCTCGACCAGCGGACGCACGTAGGTGTCGAGCTTCTCCTTCTGGCAGTGGTCGGTGTGCAGGGCGACGTTGATGCCGTAGTGCTTGGCGGCGTGGTGCGCGAAGTGGGCCAGCGCCTCAGCACCGGCGACCATGTTCTTCACGCCGAGACCCGAGCCGAACTCCGCGCCACCGGTGGAGAACTGGATGATGCCGTCCGACTCGGCGTCGGCGAATCCCTTCAGCGCCGCGTTGATGGTCTCCGACGAGGTGCAGTTGATCGCCGGGTAGGCGAAGCCGCCCTCCTTGGCCTTGTCCAGCATGTCGCGGTAGACGGCGGGTGTTGCGATGGGCATGGGGTGTTCCTCCGTGTGTGGTCGACGGGTGGGGTCCGCGTTCTGTGCTCAAGTATGCCGTGCTCCGGCGGATCTGTCAGTTGCCCACGGTCAGCCGTCACTCACTGTCGTGGGTCACGGCGGCCGCCGCCTCCATGAGCATCCACCCCGAGAGCTGCACCGACAGGTCGCGTTCAGGGATTTCCGCCGCCGCGACCGAGCCCGACAGCGCTGCACCCATGAGTCCACCGGACTGCGGCAGCACCGCGTCCCCACCCCAGGATGCGGGGAAGACCGGCAGGCCGTCGATCTCCAGACGGTAACGCCACACGGACTCCGCCGAGCGCAGGACGATACGACGGGCGAGCCGCCGCGTCGCCGCACTCGCCCGGTCGTCACCGGGCAGCGACGTGGCGACGAGTGCGAGGTACCGGGCGAGGATCCCCTTGAAGAGTCCGTTGTCGCCGCCGCGCGCCTTCCAGTCCAACGACCAGTTCGGGGTGGTCATGTGGTGGGAGACGGCCTCGACGAGACGGTGCACGCGGGTGAGTGCCTGGGTACCGACGGGGTCGACGGCGTCCATGTCGATGCCCGCGGCGCGACGTTGGGCACGGGCCAGTTCCAGGTTCGCCCCGATCATCACACCCTGGCAGTAGGCGTGGATCTCGGAGACCGTCTCCGGGCCGGAGAGTGTCATCTTGATGCCGTCCATCACCAGACCGTCGGTGTTGATCAGGTTGGCGTGGACCCAGTCGATGAGCTGCTCGGCGAGCTCGATGCGTCCCGTACGGGCGGCGAGAATCGCGACGGGACCGTTGGTGGGCACGTTGTAGAACGTCTCCCCCACCCGCCACGGCATGACGCCGGTGAGGTTGTCGACGCCGTCGAAGATGTCCTCCTCCAGGGCGCTGCGGTAGCGGACCTTGCCGTACCGGTCGAGACGTTCGACGCGCTCCAGCGCGAGTGCGAGCCACGCCTTGTCGTCGTAGTAGCTGTTGCGGGTGAGCCGTCCGAAGTTGCGGATCCGCATGCCGCGGATGGTGCGGCGGATGAAACTGAGCCGCAGCCGGGTACTGCGGCGCAGGGCGGCGTCCGCCTGGCAGTCGATGTAGTGGGCCTGCCACCAGTAGTGCCAGCGGTAGAAGAGCTTGTCCCGGGTGCTCGGCGGCCAGGCGACGACGGCGAGGTTGGTTCGCGGCACGCCCCAGAGCCGTCCGCCGTGGCGTTCGGTGATTGCCTGCTCGGCAAGATCGGCTCGGTGATCCCAACGTTCCTGCATAGCTCACATTGTGCATGCGCACCGGGGCTTTTCGCACGTATTGGTAGCCTGGCCACATGAACAGTGCCGATGGTGCGGACAAGTTACGCCTCAGCGACAACGACCGGATCCACGCGATGAGTGCCCTGGGCACGCACTACGCCGACGGGCGGCTGGACGAGCACGAGTTCAACCAGCGTTCCGGCGCGGTCGCCGAGGCCCGGACCGTCGGTGAGCTGCGTCCCCTGTTTGACGACCTGCCCGGCGGCCTTCCCTTCGACGGGACGGGGACGGCGGTCGCGGTGCCGGGGCAGGACGCGGCGACCCTGGACGGACCTGGTGCAGAACTGTCCCCGCGCGACCCGGAAGCCGCCGAGGTCGAGAGCCTCCGTAAGCGCGGCAACCTGGTGCAGACCCTTGACGGTGTCATCCTCGGCGTGACCTTGGTGACGTTCCTCGTCCTCCAGTTCGTGTTCCACATGAGCTACGCATGGATCGTGTGGCCGTCGCTGGCGGTGACCTTGTCCGTGCCCCGGATGCTGTTGAAGTACTCCGACGAGGATGAGGAGCTCTTCGAGGAGATCCAGGAGGCTGAACAGGAGACACGGAAGGAACGCCTCCGGCGCGCCGCCGAGCGGATGCATGAGCTGGAGCCGCGGGACACGCGCGACACGGAGTAAGTGCGGGTTTACCCGAAACCTTGAGGGATATAAGTGATTATGTAATGATCGCTTCACGAACGGATTCTGAGTATGACGTTCTCAGGCACCGTTGCCCTGTTTCTTGTCTACTGCACCATCACAGGAGGATGCATCATGTCCCGTACTGACACGTCCATGCCCGCCACGTCCGGTGTTCGTCGCTGGGTCACCCGCGCCGCTGTCGCCGCCGCCGGCGCAGGTCTGCTCGCCGGTCTCGCCGCCCCGGCCGCGAGTGCTGCACCGGTAAGCGACATCGAACGAGGTGGAGCGGTGTCATGCAGAATCCATCACGACGTGGCACTCGGTCCCGTCTTCGGCGGATACACGCAGGGGAACTGCCGCACCCAACCAGGTGCGTTCTACCGCGGAGTCGGAGGCGCCCCCGACGTCTACTCCATCGGCCAGGTGTTCCTTCCCGGTGGCGCCAGCTACTCCGGGTGGGTCGAGAAGGTCTGGTAGTCCGGACCATCCACAGCGATCCCTGAGGCCCCAGGGTTGGGGGGGGGGGGGGGCCCCCCCCCCCCCCCCCCCCCCCGGGGGGGGGGGGGGCCCCCCCCCCCCCCCCCCCCCCCCAACCCTGGGGTCTCGAGTGTGTGGTGCCACGGAGTCGGCTTCACAGAACGCGAGAAACCCCTTCCTTCAGGCGCCGCCGCTCCTGTAGTCTGACCTCAGTGGTTCAATCCACCACACGCACTTCCACGTGACGACCACGTGAATCATTGCGGAGAGAACTGGCCAGTCCAGGACATGTCCGGATGGGGTGTGGCGCACAGAAGCGCCGACTTCATGCCACCGATGCCCGCCATCGGTCGGAGAAAGGACACGACATGCCTTCCAAGGACGACAAGAACCTCGCCCGGGTGATCGACAAGATCGCCGCAACGGACGAACCCCGCCGCTCCGTGATGCAGCAGGTGCACGACATCATCATGGCCGCAGCACCCGACCTGAAGCCCAGGATCTGGTACGGGATGCCTGCCTACGCCACCTCTGCGAGTACCCCGGCACTGGTGACGCTGCGCAACGACGAGCGCCTCAACCTCGCACTCACCGAGAAGGTCGCCCTCCGACCAGAAGGGGGCGCAGACGGGACGCTGATGCCGGCCGCGTGGTACTTCGAGACTGTCGACAAGGACGCCGAACAGCGCATCACCGACATCGTGCGCACCGCCGTCGCCTGATCACCCGTCCCGCCGGTGCATCACCACGGCGGCGACGGCTCCGGCAACCAGGATCCAGCCGAGCAGGACCAGAGCCCCTGTCACTGGCCCCAAGACCGGATCGGACTGCGCACGGTACAGCATCCCGCCGGCCTCACCGGGCAGCCACCGTGCATGCTCGGTGACCGCGGCGATCACCGGCGGGAACACGACCACCACCCCCAGCAACCCGACCAGTGCCGGGACCATGTACCTGACGGACACGGTGACGAGGTGGGAGAGCACCCCGATCAGGACGAGGTACACCACGGCGCCGAGCAGTCGGGATACGTCGTCACCGGGGGACGTGCTGTCGGCATCTCCCGACACCATCGCCATCAGCACACCGCTGCCCACCGTCAGGATCACGGCGACCACCACCACGATGCCCGCAGCGAGTGTCTTGCCGAGCAGTAGGCGACCGCGATGGGGCTCCGCTGCCAGAGTGGTCCGGAACTGGCTCCCGGCGTATTCGTGCGCGCTCGGCAGGATCCCCAGCAGAATGATGCCGACCTGCAGGAAAGGAATGATCTGCAGCACCGGCATGTCCTCGGACGGCCCTCCCAGAGCCGCGGTGAAGAGCATGGTGAAAGCCACCGTGGCAACGATGGTCAGACCAACCGCGGGGAGGGTGCGCAGTTTCTGAAGTTCCGCTGCAGTGGTCATCGCTCACCCGTCCCGTCGTTCGAAGGCAACGCCGGCAATGACCAGCAGCATCAGCGTCCGCACCAGCATGACCACCGCCCCGGGGAGGGGATCCAGGCCCCCGTCCGCGCCGTCGATGCCGAAGAGGTTGCGTCCGGCCATGTCCGGTAGCCAGTTCGCCACCTCGGTCACCTGGCTCAGCAGGAAGGTCACCGACACCAGCGAGCCGTTGGCGATGAACACGACCAGGGGGATCACCCCGCTGCGGGTCAGGACGGTGACGGCGAAGGCGATCAGTCCCATACACGCCCAGTAGAGCGTCGCGCCGCCGGAGCGAAGCAGAGCGTCGGACAGGGACACACTTTCCTCGGCGACGGACCCCGTCGCCACCCAGGCCGCCCCCACCGAGAGCGGGATCGTCACCACGGCAGTCGCGATGACGAGCGCCACGACGCTGAGAATCTTGGCGACCAGCAGCGTCCCACGGTGCGGCGAGGCGACCAGGGTCGTCGCGATCTGGCGTCCTCCACCGGACTCGGCGCGGTCGGCGGTGTACTCGCTGCCGATGACCACGACACCGATGACCAACGCACCGACGACACCGGTGATCGGCATCGCGGTGAAGCCGGACTCGAACGGCGAGGTAGGCGACGACCCGGAGACCAGGTCAGCCTGACCGGAGTCCACGGCGCCGCGCACACTGACGGCATTGAGGACGGCCAGCGCCACCGAGCCCACCACCGTCACCGCTGCCCCGGCCCAGACGGCGGGCAGTGTGGCTGCCTTGTGCAGCTCGGCGCTGACGGTGCCGGCGATGTTGTTCGCTCCGGTCATCGTCCTGCCCCCGCCCCGCCGGTGAGGTCGAAGAAGGCGTCCTCCAGCGTGGGGTACCCGCGGGTGACGTCCTCCACCGAGCCGGTGGCGACGATGCGTCCGCCGGCGATGACGACGAGGTCGTCGGCGATCTCGGCGACCTCGCCCATCAGGTGGCTGGAGAGAAGGACGGTTCTCCCGGCGTCCGCGTGCTCGCGCAGCAACCGGCGCAGCCACCGGATCCCCTCCGGGTCGAGCCCGTTCACCGGTTCGTCGAGGATCAGCACGTCCGGTTCTCCCAGCAGTGCAGTCGCCAGGCCGAGCCGTTGTCCCATCCCCAGGGAGAACCGCCCCACCCGGGTACGTGCGGCGTCAGCCAGGCCGACGGCCTGGAGGACCTCGTCCACCCTGCTGCCCGGGATCCCGTTGCTGCGGGCGACCCAGGCCAGGTGGTTGCGGGCGGTGCGGGAACGGTGGGCGCCGGAACCGTCCAGGAGGGAACCGACGTGGGTGATGGGACGGTCCAGTGCCGGGTACGGGCGTCCGTCGATGAGTGCGGTACCGGAGGACGCGCGGTCGATGCCCAGCAGGATGCGTAGTGTGGACGACTTCCCTGCACCGTTCGGCCCCAGGAAGCCGGTCACGGTACCGGGCCTGGCGTGGAAGGAGACGTCGTCGAGGATGGTCCGGTTCCCTCGCGTCTTCGTGAGATCCTCAATATTGATCATGACACTCATCCAATCCGGCGCACCCGCCGGTGGTCATCGGTCCGGGGACCGGACTTCGACCCGACGCCGTGGACCGTGGTCCCTCGTACCGTGGTCCGATGTGGACGTCGTCTGCGGCGGATACACTCCGGGGTTATGCACGACGACCGGCCGACCTGGCATTCACGGACCTGGCTCGCCGCGACGGTGGCCATCGTCGCGGTGCTGTGCGCGGTGCTGGCGGTCGGTGTGGACAGCCCCGTGGCGGCGTGGGCCGCGGTGCTGACCGCGGTCGGGATCAGTATGGTGCTCGCCGTCGGTGCGGCGCTCAAGGCCCGCTCGGAACGACGCCACTACGAGGCCGACCTGGAGCAGTGGGCGGCGGAGAAGGCCACGCAGAATGAACGGCTCCGCATCGCCGGTGACCTGCACGACCTGGTCTCCCACGGTCTCGGCCTGACCACCGTCCTGCGCTCTCCCGACGGCGAGGATCGACAACCTGCCGGCGATTGTGTCGCCGGCGGCGAACGCGGGTGTCCCGGCCGAACTCCAGGTCGGCGAGGTCGGCCACGTCTCCCAACAGGCGGAGCTGGTGCGGTAGGTGTTCGCGAGCTTGTAGAGCGGGTTGTGATGCCGCGTGTTCAGAGACCAGCGGCCTTCAGTGCTGCAACCACGTGTAGGGCTGTGGTCGGGAACACCGGTACGGGCGCATCCTTTTGTGTGATCAGAAGCTCGATTTCCGTGCATCCGAGGATGATGCCCTCGGCTCCGGCCTCGACCAGGCGCGCGATGACGTCGCGGTACTTCTGGCGTGACTGCTCGGTGACGATGCCGTGCACCAGCTCATCGTAGATGATGCGGTGCACTGTTGCTCGGTCGTCGGCGTCTGGGATTAACGCACTGATGTCGTGTGATGCGAGTCGGTCGCGGTAGAAGGCTTGCTCCATGGTGAAGGCCGTACCGAGCAAGCCGACCGTCCGCAGATCTGCTGCAGTGATCGCTTCTGCCGTGGTGTCCGCGATGTGCAGGAACGGAACACTGATGGCGTCTGTGATCCGATCGGCAAGCAGGTGCATCGTATTGGTGCACAGGACGACGAGCCCGGCACCGGCGGTCTCAAGCCCCTTCGCATGGGCGGCAAGGGCTGCTCCTGCCGCGTCCCAGTCGCCGGATGTCTGCATCGCCTCGATCTCGGCGAAGTCGAGTGAGTCTAGGAGGATAGGGGCCGAGTGGAACCCGCCGAGTTCGTCTCTGACTTTTTCGTTGGCCATTCGGTACCACTCCAGGGATGACTCCCAGCTCATACCGCCGAGTACGCCGATCATTTGCATGCCTCAAGATTACGGCCGAACACGGCGTGGGTCACTTTAGCAGGGCCTTCACCGGCACCCAATGGGCCCGGATTGAACCCTTTACTACCGTCTTCTGACTACCGGCAGGGCCGACCGTTTCGCAACAACCGTAGAGTCGTCAAAGGCATCATCTACCGGTACCGGGCCGGCATTGCCTGGCGTGACCTGCCCAACGGAACCTGCCGGTCACGGAATCGGACGGTCGCGCGGTGGGTTGTTCAACAAGATTCATGCCGGGGTTGACGGTGCCGGACGGCCGTTGTCGGTCGTGATCACCGGCGGGCAACGCAACGACGGTGCTGTCCTGCGTCAGGTCATCGACGACATCCGGGTGCCCCGGGTTGGTGGTGGCAGACCACGCACCACCCCGGATGCGGTGCTGGCTGATCGGGCGTATCCGACCAAGGCTACCCGGGAGTATCTACGGTCCCGGGGGATCAGGACACTGATCCCCGAAAAGATCGACCAGGTCACCGCTCGGAAGAAGAGGGGTTCGGCCGGTGGCCTCGGATGATCCGGGTGATGATGGTGGACGGTCAACCGTTGCTGCGACACCGTCTGGGGCTCATCATCAACGGTGTGGAAGGCCTGTCGACCGTGGGGGACGCCAGCACCGGCGAGGACGCGGTCCGCCAGGCTCACGCACTCGTGCCCGATGTGATTCTGATGGACATCCGGATGCCCGGTGGGGACGGCCTGGGCGCGACGCAGCGGATCCGGCGCTCGCCGGCGCGCGGGTGATCGTGTTGAGCCTGTTCAACCTGGACGAGTACGTCCATGAGGCCCTGCGCGCCGGTGCCAGCGGCTTTCTCCTCAAGGACGCCCGGCCAGAGCAGTTGGTCGATGCCGTGCGGCGGACCTGTGACGGGGAGTCGCTGTTCGCTCCGGACGACGGCAGACGGTGACCGGGCGTCGGCGTTGGAGCGGTTGACCACCCGGGAGACCGAGGTGCTCACCCTGGTGGCGCGGGGGCTGTCGAACACCGAGATCACCGAGACGTTGACGATTTCCATGCGTACCGTGAAGACGCACATCGGCAACCTGCTGGCCAAGCTGCATGCCCGGGACCGCGCACAGCTGGTGATCGCGGCATATGAGGCGGGGGTTGTGGGGCGGTAGACAGCGCTGCGCGTCCTGTCCCCTGACGACAATCAGTGTCAACAGGTAGGGTAAATACCGTAAACCCTCTCCTTTTATAAACAAACCGGCCGTAGGCCCCGGAGGAACACCATGAGCGCAGCTCGTCCCGCCGTCACCCTCAACCAACTGCCCGTCCTCGCAAAGGGAACACTCCCGCTGTTCAAGTCGGGGGTTCTCGGCCCCATGTCACCGGCCGCCATGGGCAAGGCACTCAAGTACATCTACCAGTGGGAGTTCCTGCCCACCGGTCTCCTCGCGCTCGGCGCAGCCCGCGACCCCCACCACACGGCCATCGTCGACGACGCCGGGTCGATCACCTACGCGGAGCTGCACAACCAGACGAACCTGCTGGCGAAGGCCCTCTACCGGACGGGCGTGAGAGAACGTGACAGGATCGGCATCCTCTCCCGGAACCACCGCGGCTTCATCATGGCCCTGTGCGCGCACGGGCGCCTGGGCACCGACGTCGTCCTTCTCAACACCGGCGCGTCAGCGCACCAGACACGCGCGGTCATCAAGGAGCAGAAGCTCGACCTGCTCTTCATCGACGAGGAGTTCATTCCCCTGCTGCCCGCGGAGTTCGACGAGTGCCCGGTGATCGTCAACTGGGAGGAGAACCACACCACCGCAGCGCGTGTCCCCGACGACCACCAGCACGACGACGTCGAGTACGCGAGCAACGTCGCCGAGGCCACGGAGTCCGGAAATCATGCGACCAGGAACCCGGACTGGCCGACCCTGACCGAGGTGCTGCGGTCGGCGTCCCAGGAGCACACGATCCCGACGCGCCCGCGCCGCGGTCGCACGATCATCCTCACCTCCGGTACGACCGGCACGCCCAAGGGCGCACGCCGACCCGAACCCCGGACCTACCTGCCGGCGTCGTCGATCATGTCCCGGATCCCGCTGAAGCACCACCGCGGGTACTACATTGCAGCACCGATGTTCCACACCTGGGGTTTCGCCCAGATCCAGCTCGGCCTGGCGCTGCGCAGCACCCTGATTCTCCAGCGCCGGTTCTCGCCGACCGCAGCGGTGAAACTGATCGAGGCCAACCGACCGCACGCGATCGCGATCGTGCCCACGATGTTGCGTCGCCTGCTGACCGCCGTGCCCAATGATTTCGATCCGGGAACCCAGGTCATCACCGCCTGCGGTGAAGCCCTGCCACCCGCGGTGATCGAGGAAAGCAACGAGAAGTTCGGCAACATCCTCTACAACCTCTACGGTTCCACCGAGGTCAGTTGGGCGTCCATCGCGACGCCGGAGGAACTGTCCGAACACCCGACCACCGCCGGCAAGCCTCCGATGGCCACCGTGCTGAAGATCTTCGACGACGAGGGCCGGGAGCTTCCCGAGGGGGAGATCGGGCGCATCTTCGTCGGCAACGACATGCTGTTCGAGGGCTACACCCGCCCCGGCGTGGACAGGGACACCCTCCAGGGGCTCGTCGCCACCGGCGACCTGGGCTACTACAAAGACGGTCTGCTCTACATCGCCGGACGCAGCGACGACATGATCGTCTCCGGTGGTGAGAACGTCTTCCCGCAGGAGACCGAGGACATCCTCTCCGGCATGGACGGGGTCGAGGAGGTCCACGTGCACGGCGTCGACGACAAGGACTTTGGCCAGTCCCTCTGCGCCTACGTCGTCCTCACAAGCGGCACGGACGAAGACGAATTCACGGGACGCGCCAAGGCGGCCGTCAAGGACAAGCTCGCCCGCCACAACGTGCCCCGTAATTACGTCTTCATGGATGAACTGCCCCGCAACGCCGTAGGCAAGGTCGTACCCCGCGAGCTCCCGGCTCTCTCCGATAAGGAATAGGTGCCTGCAGCGACGCCTGACCAGAGCAGTTCACTTCATATCAGTCACCGGGTGGCGAAGGACTCCAGTTTCTCCGGCGCCCCCGAAACTATGATCTGGTCCTCCCTGGACAGCGACATGCCAGGCTCCAACGTCCGCCACACAGCGTCACCACGGCGTACCGAGACGAGCCGGACCCGGTAGCGTCGCCAGACCTCGTCGAGATCAACCTCCCGACCGACCAGGGCATTGGGCGGGGACAGCTTGATCATCCCGTAGTCCTCGTCGAACTGGGCGAAGTCGTTGAACCGTCCGCCGAGGAGATGGGCGACCCGACGCCCGGTGTCACGCTCAGGCCGCACCACATGGTGAACCCCCACCTGCGTGAGAATCTTCGCATGGGCATCCGAGTCGGCTTTCGCCCAGATTCTCGGTACCTCCAGGTCAACCAGATTCGACGCCGTCAACACAGACGATTCAAGATCCGAACCGATACCGAGGACCACCCGGTCTACCTCGTGGACCCCGAACTGCACGAGCGTCTCGCGGTCGGTCGTGTCACCCACCGCAGCGTCCGTGAGAAAACCGGTGCACTCCTGCACCAGACGGGCGTCCGAGTCCATTCCCAGGACCTCCACCCCGTGACAGGTAAGCTCCTCCGCCAAGGAAGCACCGAACCGTCCCAACCCCAGGACGACAACCGGGGGAATGTCGATGCGCCCGCGGACGCGCCGTAGTGACTTAACCAATGAAAGGCCTCTCTTCCGGATAGTCGAAACGACGGGCACTGTTCCTGGCCGCCAAGGCGACAACCAGGGTGACAGGCCCAATACGTCCCAGATACATGAGTACGCACAAGACCACCTGCGACGGCGAGGACAGGTCCGCGGTGATGCCGGTGGAGAGACCGACGGTCGCGAACGCCGAGACAGCCTCGAAGGTCACCTGGTCACTGGTGAACCCAGGATCGAGCAACCGCAGCGCGCCGACGGCGACGACGACCAGCATCACGCTCACCACGGCGACGGTCAGCGCCTGCCGGACGACGGGTTGGCTGACGGTCCGGTGCCCGATGGTGGTGACCCGCTGTCCCCGAACCTCCGCGACAATGGCCGCCAGCAGGACGGCAGCCGTCGTGATCTTGATTCCACCGGCGGTACCGGCGGAACCGCCGCCGATGAACATCAGCAGGTCCGTCCCCATCAAGGTGGTGGGATGAAATTCACCGTAGTCCAGCGAGTTGAATCCAGCGGTGCGCGGTGTAATTCCCTGGAAGAATCCTGCAAGAAGTCTCGTTCCTACCGGGAGCCCTGCCAATGTGTTGTCCCACTCCAGAATGGTCACCATCGTCACACCGAGGACGATGAGCACACCCGTTCCAACCACGGTGACCCGGGTAGTCACCGAGAGTCTGCCCATGCCGCGGCGGGAACGTCTGCGGACACGGTCCCGCACGCGATTCCACAGTTCGGAGATCACCGGGAAACCGAGACCGCCCAGAACCAGGGCCGTAGCCAACGGCAGGATGATCCACGCGTCGCCGACATAGGGAACCAGACTGTCGCTACGCAGCCCGAACCCGGCGTTGTTGAAGGCCGAGACCGCATGGAAGAGACCTTCCCACCCCGCCCGCGGCGCGGACATCCCGTAGGACATCATGAACCGTACCGCCGTGACCGAGGCAACCACCGCCTCGCAGATCACGGTGATCAGCAGGGTCGAGATCAGCGTCCGCCCGATGTCACCGGTGTTCAGTGAGCGGTTCTCCGCGCGGGCGAAGAGCCTGGAACGCAGACCGATACGCCCGGTGAGCAGCATGCCGGCCAACGATGTCAGGCTCATGATGCCGAATCCGCCGAGCTGGATCAGGGACAGGACGGTGACCTGCCCCAGCCCGCTCCAGTGCGAACCGGTGTCCACCACCGCCAACCCGGTCAAGGTGACCGCGGAGGTTGCGGTGAAGAGTGCCGGCAGCATTCCGGTGCCGACTCCCGATGCGGAGGCCGCCGGCAGTGTCAGCACCACCGTGCCTGCTGCTATGAGTCCGAGGAAGCCCGCCACGACCGCCTGCGACGGGGAGACATGCACATGCGGCACCGGGGAGCGATGTGAGGAGAGATGGAGACGTCTGAGTTCCACCGGAATGAGCGTAGTCCTGTTGGCGCGAATCGACTACGGAACCAGGGAAGAACGATCGCCTGGCGCCGTCGGCAAGGTCGGGTCCGCGGCGAACAGCACCGGTCCCAGGCGCAGCATCACATAGACCAGCCCCACCAGGACCGGAACCTCAATCAACGGGCCGACCGTGCCCGCCAACGCCTGACCTGACGTTGCACCGAAGGTGCCGATAGCCACCGCAATGGCCAGCTCGAAATTGTTGCCCGCCGCAGTGAACGACACCGACGCCGACTGGGCGTAGCTCAGCCCAGCCATCTTCGCGGCGATCAAGGCGAGTGCGAACATGCCCAGGAAGTAGATCACCAACGGCACAGCCAACCGGGCCACCGCCCACGGGTTCGCCGCGATCTGCTCTCCCTGCAGCGAGAACAACAGCACGATCGTGTACAGCAACCCGATCAGCGCCAACGGGGAGACCTTCGGCAGGTAGGTGTTCTCGTACCAGTCGCGGCCCTTGATCCTCTCACCCAGCAGGCGGGAGCCCACCCCGGCCAGCAGCGGGATACCCAGGAACACCAGCACAGAGGTGACAATCGTCCAGAAGGAGAACTCCGCCGAGGTTGTCTCCAAACCCAGCCAGGCGGGCAGGACCTGCAGGTAAAACCAGCCCAGCACGGCGAACATGAGTACCTGGAACACCGAGTTGATCGCCACCAGTACTGCGGTGGCCTCCCGGTCGGCACACGACAGGTCCGACCAGACCAGGACCATCGCGATGCAGCGGGCCAGCCCGACGATGATCAGCCCGGTGCGCAGCTCGGGTTGATCCGGCAGGAAGATCCAGGCCAGGGCGAACATGAACAACGGGCCGACAATCCAGTTGAGCACCAGCGACACGCTCATCAATCGGGCGTCCCCGGCGACCTTGCCTGCCTTGTCGTAGCGGACTTTGGCCAGCGGCGGGTACATCATCACCAGCAGTCCCACGGCAATGGGAATGGAGATGCCGCCGACCTCCACCGCGCCCAGGGCGTCACCAATGCCGGGCAGTAGGCGGCTGATGATCAGGCCGGCGGCCATCGCCAGGATGATCCATACGGGTAAGAAGCGGTCCAGAAACGACATCCGGGCAGGCCGGGCAGTCGGGGCCGAGGGTGGGGTCATGCGGGTCCATCCTGTTTCGTATCGACGGTAATCGATACTAGAAGGTAGTTCTGATATCGACGCCCGTCAATGTAGCGTGGTGGGCATGAGCACCACACAGCCTCTCCCCGACGCCGGCACCCTGGACGTCCAGCAGTGCTGTTCCCTGGGCACCGGGCCGCTGACCCAGGACGAGTCGGTACGCTATGCCGGACTGTTCAAGGTGCTGGCAGAGCCGGTACGGCTGCGCATCCTGTCGCAGTTGGCCGCCGCCGGATGTGGCCCGGTCAGTGTCAGTGAACTCACCGCGATGATGGGGCTGAGTCAGCCAACGATCTCACACCACTTGAAGATGATGACCGAAGCCGGACTGTTGGAACGCCACCGCGACGGGCGCACTGTGATTCACCAGGTCCGTCCCGACGTCTTCGCCGAGTTGCGCACCGTGCTGCAGATCGGCTGAGCCGTTGCAGCGGAATGACAACCGACACCACCACGAAGCGGTGGTCATCGGCGCGGGCCAGGCCGGTCTGGCGACCGCGTTCTACCTGCTCCGGGCCGGAGTGGACACCCTGGTCCTCGACGATCAACCGGCAGCCGGTGGGGCGTGGCGGCATGTGTGGCCGTCACTGCGGCTGTTCTCAACCGCAGGATTCTCGAACCTGCCCGGCATGCCGATGCCCTCGTACGACGGTTACCCGCCGGCGTCGCACGTCGTGGACTATTTCACCGCCTATGAACGCCGCTTCCGGGTCCCGGTCGAACGGCCGGTACGGGTCGCCCGAGTCGAGCACCACGACGGGATCTTCCGCATCGACGCCAAGTCACTGTCCGTGCCCTGGGCAGGCACGCGGTCCTGGACGGCGACGACCGCAATTGCGGCGACAGGCACCTGGGCGGCTCCGTTCATCCCGTCCTATCCGGGCACCTTCACCGGCACACAGTGGCATTCGGCGAACTACCCAGGCCCCGAGCCCTTCCGGGGCGGCGCGGTCGCGGTGGTGGGTGCGGCGAACTCCGGGGCGCAGATCGCCGCGGAGCTGACCGAGGATCCGGACGTCGGCGAGGTGAACTGGCACACCAGGCACCAGCCCCGGTGGATGCCCGACGACGTCGACGGCCGGGTGTTGTTCCGTCGCAACCGCGCACGCGCCGCCGCGATCGACCGGGGAGAAAAAGACCCTGGCGCCGACTCCGCCCTGGGCGACATCGTCGTCCTGCCGCAGGTGCGTGTCGCACGCGACGCCGGAGACCTGGAGGCCACCCCCATGTTCTCCTCCCTGGATGAGGTGGACGCCGATCAACTGATCTGGTGCACCGGGTTCCGCCCGGCACTGGGACCGGTACGACACCTCGTCACCGACGGCGCACCACAGGTCCCCGGACTGCTGCTGGTGGGCTACGGCGACTGGACCGGTCCCGGTTCAGCGACCATCACCGGTGTCGGCCCGTTCGCCAAGGCCGCCGCCCGGCAGGCTGCGGAGCGGGTCGGCAAGACCGTCCGGTAATTGCGCAGTCGCCAGGACGACCGCCTCCGACTCTTACCCCCGGGGGTTAGATATTAATTTCGCTCATAGGTGGTGATTACATTACATTCCTCTGGGTCCCGCCATTGACGGGCGAGGCCGCACCACATCATTCGAGAGGACCGTCCCACCATGACCGACCCCACCGCCGGAGAGCGCTCCGGTCAAAGCAGCGGCGCCAGTCGCTTCATCAAGCCCACTCTCGCCACGATCGCGGTCGTCATCGGTGGAATAGCACTCCTTACCTCGCTCTTCACCTTGGATTTCGCCGGGGTCTTGATCTCCATCGCCTTCCTACTCCCCGGCGCCTGGTGGTTCCTCCATGAGCGCAAGGCGAAATCCGGGGCTCCGATGAAACGCCACTGGGGCGTCATCGCCGCCGTCGCCGCCGTCGCGTTCATTGGTGGAGGTCTCCTGTTGCCAGCGACCGAACCGACCGAGGAGGCCGAAGCCGCCGTCGAGACAACGTCGGCCGCACCTACGTCCACGAGCACGAGTTCACCGCGTCCGACCACGTCGACCTCACGGCCGACCACGACTGCACGTCCCTTACGGACGACGACCACCCTGACCACGACGACCCGCAAGCCCGCCCCCGCTGTCGCTCCGTCCCCTGCCGAGAGTGAGCCGACCCCGGAGCGCACCTACACACCCCCGCCGGCACCCGCACCAGATCCCGCACCAGCACCCGCCCCTGAGCCCGAGTACACCCCGCCGCCCGCTCCTGCACCGGAGAGCGTCTACTACGCGAACTGCACGGCCGCCCGCGCCGCCGGCGCGGCACCTGTCCTCGTGGGCCAGCCCGGGTACGGCACCCACCTTGACCGCGACGGCGACGGCATCGGCTGCGAGAACTGACGTCCGCCGAGCGTCTCGTATGCCTCCGTCCCGGGCACTGCCCCGCAGCAGGTGCTAGACCGCCGCGCCCAGCTGTCCTGCGATGAACCGCTGCCCCGCCTGCGAGGGGTGGATGATCATCTTGTAGTTCGGCGTCGTCGTGTCGACGAGTCCGGCAATGTACCGCTCGGCGTCCGGGGCGCAGGTGTCATGGCCCTGGCTGGCGGACTTCAGGTCCACGAACTGCGCCCCGATGTCAGCCGCGGACTGTCGCTGCATCGCCTGCACGGCGGTCTCCGCCTTCGCCAGGTACGGCACCGACACCCCCGACGGACGGTCGGGCACCACATTCACGACGCAGTACGTGTCACCGGCCCCGATCTGCGGCATCCCACTGACAACCAGTGACGCCTCCGGCGCGACGGCGCGGACGCGGCGCGCCGCCTCGCGCATGTCAGCCCGGTACGCCTCCTGCACCGCGTCGAAGTCCGTGACATCGACGCCGTCCTTCTGGCCCCACGGGCCGAAGTTGTTCAGGCCCACCGGGAAGATCACCGAATCAGTGTCCGCGGTCAGGTCCCCGGCGGCGATACTGGCGTCGATCCGGTCCAGCATCGTGCGGGACGTCTGTGCGGTGCACGACCAGTCGCGGACGTCCATTCCCTCACCCCGCAGCAGTCGCGGCCAGTTGTCCGGAGCCTGCAGGCACTCCTTGCCGGACTCCAGCTGGCCTGTCCGCGGGTAGTCGGCGAGGAACGGTTGCAGTTCCTCGTACTGGTTCGCCGTGCCGACGATCTGGTCCGGATTGGCGGTGTACGAGTCGCCGTAGGTCACCACCTTCGTTGAGGCGGGTGCAGCCACGCCTGCTGTGGCGGTGGCGGAACCGACCGTCGCCGACAACAGCAGACAGGTGGCGAAGACACGGGTGGCACGGGTGAATCGACGCATTGAGGGGTGTCCTTCCAGGTGAAATCTCGGCCACGGGCATGACCGCCACAGAGAACTGTAACCTGCACCGTCCGCACCTGCCGGGTTTCCTCGGCCGGCCGCACACCGTGTCCCTGTCCGTGTGAGGGCAGTGTCGCGATCGGTTGTTCCTCGTCTGCAAGCATCCTCCGTTGCTCGTCGATAAGCATCCTCCGTTGCTCGTCGATGCGCGCGGCCTGTGCCGCGAGATCGCGGTCACTCTAGCGCCGGTAGCCATTCGGGCCGCGCGGGACGTCCGGTAGCAGTCCGATAGCGCGGTAGTGACACAGGACATGAAATATCGCACCCGTGGGATCGACGGTCTCACGACTGCGCAGTACCGGGCCTACGAAACGTAGCGCCACGTTCGCCCTCTGAAACCATATGAGAATCAAGGGGTCACAGGTTCAAATCCTGTCAGCCTAACGTTCACCAAGGTGAAGTAAGGTCGTTCACCTGAGCGTTGCCGTGCCTGGTCGTTGATGTCGCCGTGAAGCAGCGGAAAGCCCTCGACTCCGTCACTGACGCGGCCGCATGAACTCCTGCTGCTCCATAAGCAGCCTGCTCACTCCAGAATGTCGAGACCGCTGAGCTGACCACTCGATGGACGACAACAGCTCCGCGACCAAGTGGACACAAGCACCCGCTAGCGAGCAACGAGGGCGCGACATTGATAGCAACTACCCTCGAAAACTGGTTGCACTTTACGATCAGATCCACCTACACTAATACTGCTTGTAAAAAGCGATCAGTTAGGAGTTCGTCATGTCAGCGTCGGAAACAAAGGTCATCCTCGTCCCCGGAGCTTGGATGGGAGGCTGGATCTGGGAACCGTCCGCCGAAAGACTGCGCGGCCGAGGCATCGACGCGGAAGCGATCACACTGATGGGGCTCGACCACGGCGTGCCCGAAGCATCCATTGCCGAGGTACGCCTCGACGACCACGTTCAGCAACTCGTTGAGCATATTCGCAACGAGAGCTCACGCCCTGTAGTCCTCGTCTCACACTCGTATTCCGGCGTGGTCACATCGGCCGCCGCGGACGACCTCAGCGACCGGGTACTCGGTCTGATTCACGTCGGTGCATTTGTCGCGACAGACGGTCGATCCCTCCTCGAGGATTGGGGTGGCTCCAACGAGGACCGCGCACAGGAGAGAGCTGACATCGAGGCGGCGGGTTACCTCTGGCCTGCACCCACGCGGCAGATGCTCGACTTCGAGACTGACCTCTCGCCCAGTGACCGTGACTTCCTGTCCTCGAAGTTCACGGCCCATCCGGGGCGGACGATCCTCGATCCTGCCCGTCTTTCGGCACCTGCACAGGTGCAGCCCTCGACCTACGTGGCGCTGACGACCAGTGGAGGCCTCGACGAGGCGTGGAATGATGCGCCCGGGGCCGCCAAGGCAGCTACCGGATGGCGGCGCAAGCACCTGGTCAGTGGCCACTGGCCCATGGTGTCATCGCTCGATGCTACTGTAAACCTGCTCGAAGCTGAGTTCCACTATTACGCTTCCGAGCGGAGTTAACTCATGGCAACAACAGGGAGGTCGGGGTGCCCGATCAATCTGGCCATTGAACTGTTCGGGGATCGGTGGACGTTGTTGATCCTGCGCGACATCGTTTTCGCCGGTCGTCGACACTTCCGTGAGCTGTTGCGGGGGTCAGATGAGGGCATCACCAGCAGTGTCTTGGCCGACCGGCTCGACCGACTTGTCGACGCCGGTATCCTCAACCGTGCCGATGACCCGACGCATAAGCAGAAGGCCATCTACAGTCTCACCAGCAGCGGGATCGATCTCGTTCCAGTTCTGGCCGCGATCGGGAACTGGGGCGCGACGCACTGCCCTGCGGATCCTGACAAGTCCGCTGCAGCACGCGACTTGCACTACGAGATGCCTGAGTCCTGGGCTAGGCTGATGATCCAGCTCAAGGCGGACCATCTGCATAGTGGAGCGACCTAGGTTTACTTTGGACAAGATCCCTCGGAACATGAGTCCCGAGGACTCTTGCACCAACGGGATCGCTTCACACCCTTTCCGCCGGGAGATATGGTTCAGCGACCGATGCCGAGCTACACGCTCTCATCAACGTCCAGCGCCCACTGAACACCCGGTATGAACCCGGCAATGCACATCCAAGCCCTGCGATGACCACAAACTCCGGCAGGAATACAAGGAATACGGCGACGGCGAGGAACAGCCGCAGTGCCGCGCCCCCGCCGATCGTGTCCGTCAGGTTGAGCACCAGCGCGGTGACAAGAACGATGACCGTGATCCCCGCATGCGCCCGATGCGCTGTCCTCGTCCACCGACGTTGCCGAGCCATAGTCCTCAGTCTCAACTATGACGCAGCGTCGCAGTCAAGGGGCAGCGTCAGTCGCGTTTCCCCGTCTCACTGAGCACCGCGTGGGTGTGGCGGATCATCATGTGTGCCAGCTTCCGGTTCGCCCGTGCGCCCAGCACCGCACCGATACCCAGTGGCAGCATTTTCGCGAACGCCGCCCCCGCCATGCGCCGACGCAACTGCCGGAAGGCGATACGCCCCAACCGCGAGTTGATGTTCCTCTTCTCTGCATCGCTCGCACTGCCCAGCTTCCGGAGACCACCGATCCCCTTCGCTCCCGAGGCAGCCGAGACCGCCTCGTTGCCGGCAGCACCGGCGATGCTGAACAGGATCAGCCGGCGACGTGCCTCCCGGTGGCTGATGTCGATGCCCCGCAGACGCGCACTGGACAACGTGTAGAGGGCGAAGACCTCGACGACACCGAGCGCCTCACCGCCGGCGGCGCCCATGCTGAGCAGCGTCCCGATGCCGGGGAAGAACGCCAGCGCGCCCGTCCCCGCCCCGGTACCGGTCGCCAGGGTGCGGAAATGCCTGTCAATGACCTTCTGCTGCCGTGCGACAGACTTGCGGCCGTGCCTGCGCTGGATGTGGTTGACGTACTTCTCGATCGCCGGTGCCTGGACCTCGGACGCCTTGTCGACCGCCTTGAAGAACTGGCGGGCGAGCTTCCCGTCCGGCTCGTCCAGGTCCGCGATGCCCTTGAGTGCCTCCCTGGACTCGGGGGACAGCTCGTCGTCGCCGACGTCGGCAGACGTCCCCGCCGCACCATCCGACGTATCGGTCTGGGTGGACGCGTCGCGGTGACGACGGCGGGAGAAGGGCTTCGGGAGCTTCACGGGTGTCCTCCGATATGCAGGGGCGATGTGCAGGGCCGGTGTGCCTCGGCACCTCAACAATGTCGCGTCGAGTCTAGCCTTTTCCGCCCCCGAGCCGTCTCCTGACCGTCGCCTGACCGTCTCCGGACCGACCGCAACACAGACGTCACAGAAGTGGCACAACCTCGAAACGACCGCTTCGTAGATTGAGTCGTGTTACGAGACCATCAGCGGCTCAGCCGGGTCTGCATCGCACGGCGTCGGGATGACGGAGCGTACGACCGTAGGGGAAACCGCGTGACGTGAAAGGACCATCATGGTTCAGACCACCACGCCCAGCAGCACCGACAACTACAGCAACGCCGAACTCGACCTCGAGTCGAGGATGGGCGGCGTCGGGACAGAGACCACCGACCGGGCCGTCCCGGTCATCGACGTCAACAACTGGGACCTCACCGACCAGGAGTGGGACACCAAGGCCGAGGAACTCTGGCAGGCCGCCACCACCATCGGGTTCTTCCAGCTGAAGAACTTCGGCATCAGCAAGGCGGAGATCGAAGCCGCCTTCGCCGAGTCCCGGCGCCTGTTCGCCCTGCCGAAGGAGACGTTGGAGACCGTCGCCAAGCCGAAGGGCAAGAACGTCGGCTTCGAGCACAAGTCGCAGATCCGCCCGTCCACCGGAACACCGGACGAGAAGGAGAGCTACCAGCTCACCCGTCCGCTGATGGACGGCCTGTGGCTCGACGACGAGACGCTGCCCGGCTTCCGTGACAATGCCCTGTCCTTCGAGAGCCGGTGCCATGACGTGGCCATGCGCATCCTGGAGTTCTTCGCCGTGAAGCTCGGTTTCGAGCGGGACTACTTCACCAAGGTGCACAACCCCGCCTCCGACCTGCACCAGTGCACCCTGCGCATGATCCACTACATGGCCGTGGATGCCGCCGACAACGTCCCCAACGAGGACGGCGCACCCGTCTGGCGCGCCGGCGCACACACCGACTTCAACTGCCTGACGCTGCTGTTCCAGACCGACGGTGAGTCCGGCCTGCAGGTCATGCCCGGCGCGGACGCCACGCAGGACGTCCAGAGCTGGACGCCCGTGCCCGCCTTCACCGACATCCTCACCTGCAATATCGGTGACATGCTCATGCGGTGGAGCGACGACCGGCTGAAGTCCAACTTCCACCGGGTCAAGGCCGCCGACATCGGGGTGGACATTCCGGAGCGCTACTCCATGCCCTACTTCGCCCAGGCCGACCGGGACGCGGTGATCGAGGGCCCGGACCGGAAGTACGAACCGATGACCGCCGGGGAGTACCTCGACATGCGTATCACGGCGAACTTCAGCAAGGCCGAGTCCGCCAGGTAGTTCCGCGCCATCACCCTCCCCCTCCCCTCCCCCACCGCTCAAGCACCGTCCCGCTCAGGAGCATCCTCCCCCATGACCGCCACCCTCGGCCGCACCGGCCAGCACCAGTCCCCTGTCACCGATCCCGGCACTGACCTCGGTCCGGACGTCGGATTCTCCACCGACGGATCCGCGGTGGACACCAACTTCGGTTGGCGCCACAACCTCACCTACGGCATCCAGCACGTCCTGATCATGTACGTGGGGTGCGTCTCCGTCCCGCTCGCACTCGGCGCAGCGCTCGGGCTCGACCGGGAGACCGTCGCGATGCTGGTCAACGCCGACCTCCTCGTCGCCGGTGTGATCACCATGATCCAGTCGCTCGGGGTTGGACGGATCGCCGGCGGGCGCATGCCGATCATCGGCGGCGCGGCGTTCGTCCAGGTGGCGTCGATGATCTCCATCGGGCAGACGTACGGGCTGCCTGCGATCTGGGGGTGCATGCTCGCCGGTGGTGTGGTGGGGCTGCTCCTCGCCTGGCCGTTCAGCAAGCTGTTGAAGTACTTCCCTCCCCTGGTCACCGGTACGGTTCTGCTGGTTCTCGGGGTGTCGCTGATCGGTGTGTCCGCCGGCCTCGTCGTCGGGCAACCGATGGTCGGTGGCCAGGAGAACCCGGACTACGCCGACCCGCTGTCGATCGGCATCGCCGCACTCGTGGTCGTCGTGGCTGTCGCCCTGTCCTGCCTGGCACGCGGTGTGGTGGCGAAGGCGTCACTGATCATCGCGACGATCATCGGCGTGTTGGTCTGCTGGCCCGCCGGTCTGCTGGACTTCTCCGGTGTCGGCGACGAGCCGCTGTTCGCACTGGTCAAACCCTTCCACTTCGGAGCGCCGGAGTTCCCCCTGGTCGGTGTCCTCTCGATGTCGGTGGTGATGATGTTCCTCTTCGCAGAGACGATCGCCAGCGTGAGTGCACTGTCGGAGATCACAGGGAAGAAGATGAGTCGGTCGGACGTGGCCCGCTCACTGGTCGGGGACGCCGCGTCCGGCGTGCTCGGCGGGATCTTCAACGGCTTCTTCGACACCGTCTTCAACCAGAACGTCGGCGCGGTGCGCACCACGCGCGTGCACTCCCGCTATGTCACCGCCACGGCCGGGGCGATCCTGCTGCTCCTGGGACTCACGCCGGCGACAGGTGCGGTGATCGCGGCGCTACCCGACCCGGTGATCGGCGGGATCTCGCTGATCCTGTTCACCTCCATCGCCGCGGTGGGTGTCAACACCCTGCGGAAGGTGGATCTCACCGACACGGTCAACTCGACGATCGTGGCGATAGCGGTCGCCCTCGGACTGTTGTCGAAGTTCTCCACGGGTATCTGGTCGAACTTCCCGGACTGGGCGCAGACGCTCCTGTCGGACGGTGTGGTCCTGGCCGCGCTGGCGGCCTTCGGACTCAACCTGTTGTTCAATCACACCTCCATCGCGGACCGCGCCCGGGCGGCGCGCAATGAGCGGCGACCCGAGCCGGAGTCGGTGTTCGTGTAAGGGACCAACAGCAGGGCAGAGAACACTACCCGGAACGGGCTGGCCCGTTCATCGGCGAATGGCGCAGCGTTGCCTGTAGCCGATCAGGTGCCTGCCGAGTCACGGTTCTCTGTCGTGCTTCGGCGACTGAGGATCCTCACGTCTTCCGTCCGTCGCCGGCTTCTCACCGACGGTGAGTGACGCCTCTCCGGAAGCCGCCCGCTCTGGTGTCGCCTCGCCCCGACGTTGCACACGTCCGGGGTCAAGGACCCTTTCGACGTCGGCGGCGGTCACCGTCGATGGCTCGTCGGTTGTCGCCTCGGTGTACCAGTCAACGAGCCCGGGATCCTCGCTGTCGAATCCGGCCCCAGCGCCCTCCTCCGGAGGGACGGCATCGGCACCGAAGACAAAATCGTCACCGTACTCGTCGATACCGCGTCGGACACCCTGGGCGATCGCTGCACGTGCATATCTGTGACGGATAATGTACGGGTCGGTGCGAAGATCCTTGGTCCACGACACCATGATGCCGATGACAATAATGGCGAACGGCAGTGCCGAGACCACCATCAAAGCCTGCAGCCCCGACAGAGCGTCCTCGCCTCCCGCAAGCAGAAGCGAAACGGCGATGAGCCCCAGCAGCAGGCCCCAGGTGATGGTGACCCACCGAGAGGGTTCCGGCCGTCCTTCTTGCGACATCGACGCCATCACGATAGAAGCAGAATCCGCTGCCGTGACGAAGAAGATCACCACGGCGATCATCGCGACGACCGACGTCACCATTCCGAACGGCAGGTTTTCCAGCAGCCGGAAGAGCACTTCCTCACTGGTTCCGCCGCTCTGCAGGTCGATTCCCTGCATTGTCATGTTGATCGTCGTGGCACCAAAGATGACGAACCATGCAAGCACGATCGCGGAGGGCACGACGACGATGACGGTCACGAACTCACGAAGGGTACGTCCGCGGGAAATCTTTGCAATGAACATCCCGACGAAGGGGGTCCATGACACCCACCAGGCCCAGTAGTAGGTGGTCCACGACCCCAGGAATTCGACAGCCTCAGGACCGTCGTTGGCGTTCAGGGTCAGCATCGCGCCCAGCTGCTGGAAGAACTCCACCACCGTTGTGGGCATCAGGTTGAGAATGAACACGGTCGGCCCCGCAACCAGAACAAACACAGCGAGCAGGCCAGTCAGGATCATGTTGGTGTTCGACAACATACGGATTCCGCGTTTGACACCGGACACCGCTGACGCAATAAAGAGTGCGGTAAGCACGGCGATGGTACCAATCAAGAATCCATTGCCCTGCGCCCCCAGGCCCGTGACAAGAGTGAAGCCACTCTGGATCTGCATTGCACCGATCCCCAAGGACACAGCCGTGCCGAACAAGGTCACGATGATCGCGAAGAAGTCGATGAACCTGCCGAGCACACGGTGAGTCGCACCGGGGAAGACCGGCTCGAACAATGCCGAGATCAGCGGAGCCCGTCCGCGTCGATAGGAGTTGTATGCGATCGCGCCACCCACCAGAGCGTAGAACACCCAGGCCATCGGCCCCCAGTGCAGCATCGGCTGTGCCAGCGCCGGTAGCACCGCGTCGCCACTGCCACCCTCGACGGTCTGGCTCGGCGACGGGGAGGTGAAGTAGGTGAGAGGTTCCACGGGGCCGTAAAACAACAGGCCGATCCCGAGCCCGGCAGCGAAAAGCATCGAGATCCAGGCGAAACGGGAGAACTCCGGTTCTTCGTCATCTGCACCCAGCCGGATACCGCCGGTCCGGGAATACCCTACGACGAGCATGAACAGCGCGATCGCAATGGCCAGGCCACCGAACAGCCACCCGAAGTTTGCCGTCACCCAGGACAATGACGACGAGCCGACCATCGCCAAGTTATCCGGTGCAGCGAAACCCCAGATGATGATCGCCAGTGTCGCCGCCATCGCCCCGGCGAGAACCACCCGGTTTGTGGGGAAAGTGGCACTGGTCCGCTCCACTCCAATACCTGGAATGAGCCCCGGATGTGGTGGGTCGATGGGGTTGACCGCCGCATTTTTCAGAGCGCGTCGCACGTCACCCGCAGAGCGAGGGATGCGAGTACCGGGTCTGGACGATGGAGAGGGAGGAACACTCTCCCGGTCGTCTGAGTCATGCTGATCGTTCATTGCGCTCTCCTGTCGAATCGCAGTTGTGGTGCCGGTCACGGTCATCACGGCCGCTGTAACGGTAACAAGTCTGAGGGGAAGGTGGTAGTTGATGAATAATCACGTGAAGAAAACCACGCACCCGCTCACGCAGGGGCACTACAGTTTCGGCATGGGCCATATCCGTAGTCACCGAACAGCCGATGGATGTCTCTCTCCCCGTAGAAGGACGCACAACACTGCTGGCCAAGGTAGGGTCTCGGGCACTTTCCACCTCAGAGCGCGGAAAGGTGCCCGGTCGCCTGTCCGAATGCCGCCTACCGCAGTGACAGTGACGGTCGAGCGACGGAGATCCAGGCGTCGCTGACAGTTTGTGAGCGCAAGGCACACCATGACACCGTTTCGGGCCCCGACCGTATTTCCTACAGTTTCCCCATGAAGGAGCACGACACATGATGACCAACCTGACCCCGGAACCTACGTCCCGGCTGCATGACCACCCGGATTTCGGCTACACGATCCGCGACTTCGACTCGATCTACCGTTTCGGTTCCACCGGTGGAAGCAAACCGATTCGTCGGCACATGCGCCGGGTACGCGAAACCATTGCTGATGTCTTCGACGACAATCCCCAGGTCAATGACCGGACGCCGGTGCGACTGCCGGTCGTCAACCACCTTGGTCGCGCCCTCGACCGTGGGACCCAGGGCCACTTGAGTACCCTGAGTGATTCGCTGCGGCGCATCGCGCCAGTTCTGACCTGGGAGCACGGTTATGAGAAGGTCCCCCGAGGCCTGGCCAACAAATACGGCTACTGCGAGATCGTCGGTCCACGCGGCCCCATCGTCACCGACCGGCTCATCCTGGGCCTAGTACTGTTCGCCCCAGAGACCGTCTACCCGCAGCACCATCACCCCAATATCGAGGAGTCTTACATCGCCGTTTCCGGGGAGTGGTCGGAGAATGATGTCGCTGTCCACGCCCCCGGCTCGTTGGTGCTCAACACCACCGGCCACGAACACCGGATCACCACCGGGCGACAAGCGCCCTGCCTGCTGGCCTATTCTTGGTTGGGCCCGTCGGAATCACTAACCCACCCGACCATGCGGTTCTCAGCTCCACGGCGCCGCCGAGCCTAGAGTGGCACCTCCCCGTGCCCTAGCCATTTTTCATACTTGTCCTCGATTTTCCCTCCGCAAACTATGGAGACCCCCGCGCCCATGACTGAGACCACATCCGCCAGCCCCCAGCCCCGCAAACGCGGTCGTCCGCGCAAAACGGATGCGTCCCGCCAGGACACCCGGGAACTGTTGTGCCGTGCCGGTGTCGTCGCACTGACAGAAAAAGGCTACGGCGCGACCGGCATCGACGAGATCCTCACCACCGCCGGGGTGCCAAAAGGATCGTTCTACAACTACTTCGGGAGCAAAGAGGCCTTCGGGGCGGCAGTCATCACCGAGTACGACCAGTACTTCACCCGCAAGATCGACCGGCACCTGGGCGATGAAACCATGCCTGCCATCGAGCGCATCACCGCCTTCTGTATGGATGCCGAGGACGGCATGCAACGGCATGCCTACCGGCGTGGCTGTGTGATCGGGAATCTGGGCCAGGAGATGAATGCACTTCCCGAGGCCTACCGCGCCCAGATCATTGATGTACTCGCCGGCTGGCAGGAACGTGTTGCCGCCTGCCTGACCACCGCCAAGGACAATGGCGAGATTCCCGCCTGGATCGACTGCCGGCAGTCGGCCGAGGCGTTCTGGATCGGTTGGGAGGGTGCGGTCCTGCATGCCAAACTTCACCGCCGTGTCGAACCCCTGCGGACGTTCCGAGGTTTTTACCTCACTGGCCTGGGAATCGCTCCGGAGGAGTCTTCGAGGTAGGACTATCGGTCGATTTTTTAAGACGGTCGGTCTAATATTGGTGGGCGAACGCTTCCCCCACTATGCAAGGAGCATCTTCCGTGTTCACAGGTGTACTGATCGACAATGACGACAACGGCTACCGGGCACGCCTGACCGAGCTCGACGAACAGCAGCTTCCCGACGGCGACGTGACGGTGCGGGTGAGCCACTCAGGGATGAACTACAAGGATGCCCTGGCGATCACCGGCAACGGCAAGATCGTGCGCGACTTCCCGATGGTGCCCGGCATTGACTTCGTCGGACAGGTCGAGCACAGCGAGCACTCCGACAGTACCGCCGACTATTCCGAGGGCGACTGGGTCATCCTCAACGGTTGGGGTGTCGGGGAACGCCACTGGGGAGGACTGGCACAGAAGGCGCGGGTCAACGGCGACTGGCTGGTGCCGCTGCCCGACAACTTCACCCCGGCACAGGCGATGTCCATCGGTACCGCCGGTTACACCGCCATGTTGTGCGTGATGGCCCTGGAACGCCACGGTGTCACTCCGGAGCAGGGGGAGATCGCCGTCACCGGAGCATCCGGCGGAGTGGGCAGTGTGGCTGTCGCCGTGTTGGCGAAGCTGGGATACACCGTCGCGGCGATTACCGGGCGTCCCGACGAGAACCAGTACCTGAAGGATCTCGGCGCCTCGGAGATCCTCGATCGGGCTGACTTCTCTGAGGCAGGCAAGCCGCTGCAGAAGGCCCGGTGGGCCGGTGCGGTCGACGTGGCTGGCAGCCACACCCTGGCCAACGTTCTGGCCGGAACGAAGTACCGCGGCGTGGTGACCGCCTGCGGACTGGCGGCGGGTATGGACCTGCCGACCTCGGTCGCCCCCTTCATCCTCCGCGGTGTGACCCTGGCCGGTATCGACAGCGTGATGTGCCCGATCGAGGACCGTCTTGAGGCGTGGCACCGGTTGGGCAAGGATCTTGACCCGGCGAAGCTGGCCATGATCACCAACGAAATCGGCCTGGACGAGGCCATTCCCACCGCCGAGCAGCTCCTGGACGGCAAAGTACGCGGACGGGTCGTCGTGGACGTCAACAAGTTCTAGCACCGCCTGCCCCGACGAGGCGACCGACGGGCAAGAACGCCCACCTGCACTGTCAGCACAGCGTTTGACCGTCGCGAACTCGGCAGGGCACAGAACAAGCGTCGTAAAGACTCCTGCCATCAGGGTCTTCGATCCTCTGCTCTCCGCTCCGATCATGCACGTGCGTCAAACAGATCTACATGGACCGCCAGCCGCGCGAGATCCCGCAAAGTCTACTTCTCACTAGCACCATCTTGACCATACAATCGCAGTCACAGATGCAGTCGACAACGCAGTTCACACTTCCCGCCGACAAAAACTCGATCGGGTCGGACTGATGATGCAGCGCTGGCCGTCCATCCCGCCGTGGCGATGGACCAGACAGCGTGGCGGGGCGCCTAACGGCGTCTACCCCTTGATCACGGCGACCTGAGCATTGGCCACCTGCGCGACAGTGTCCATCGAGGCAGGTTCCGTACCCGCCACCGTCACCACCGTGGAACCGACGGTCGCGGTGATGATCTGAGAGCGTTCGCCGACCTTGCTGCCGACGTTGAACTCTTCACCATCCAATGTCAGCCCGCTGACCGTGAGGTCAACGGCGGCGACGCTGTCAGCGCCCTCGACACTGACGTCGGCGGGTACCATCGCGTAACTCGTGACCGTGGTCCCCAGGGTTGAGGCGTTCTCCCGCGTGACGTCACCGCACAGCGTCGGATCAGGCGTCTCCGCCCCATCAGCGGTGGCGTCAACGTAAACGATCACACTCGACCCGTCATCTCCGGTGAAGTAGGCGACAGCTGTGGTGTCTCGCGGCCGAGCACCCCAGTCGAGTAGGACAGACGTGTCGAACACGAAGGGCGCGCACTCCTGCGGGGTGATCGTGCCGGAGTTTCCTGAGTCGGACGATCCGAAGATGCCGTAGAAGTCCTCGGCCACGTACCCGGCCGGAGCATCGTCCGCAGTGAGCACCACCTCATCAGGCGAGATCGCCACCTCCTGGCTTCCGTTGCCTTCGGCACCCGCAACGGCGGATTCGTCGGATGCATCTGGGTCTTCACCCGTGCAGGCGGACAGGACGAGCAGGCTGGAAACAGCGACGACTACCGCTTTCCGACCAGTTCTCACCATCGGGAGCATCACGCGCCGACGTTGTTCATCCGCGCGACCTGGTCCACAGCCAGCTGCCGTGCGGTCTCATCGTCGACCATGCCACTCGCGACCACATTGAACGTCCGGTCGCCGACGGTTCCGGTGATGTACCGCACGGTCTCGTCCACGGCTTCCGCCCCGATGTCTTCGCCGTCGATGGTCAGGGCGGTCACCGTCACGTCAGCCGCCATCAACTGGTCCGCGTCACCGATGCTGACGTCCACGGGCTCGGCGCGGAAGGACTTCGACATCGCACCCATCGCGCTGTTCGACTCGCTGGAGAACTCCCCGCACTCGGAGACGTCCGGCAGGCCACCTTCCGGGGCCCCGGTGCTCACTCGGACAATCACACCGGACTCGTCGTCCTCACCGTGGGTGAACGACGCCACGGCGGACGTGTCGGACGGTTGCATCATCCATTCGAACAGCAGGGCGCTGTCGACCGCCAGCGGTGCGCAGTGCGGCGGAGTGACGACGTCCTCTTCCTCGGCACCCTCGTCACCGAAGAATTCGCTGAGATCCTCGTCGTCTTCCGACGTGAGGGTCTCGTAGGTGTACCCCTCCGGAGTGCTTGCATCGTCCAGGATCAAGTCCCGCGGAGCATCGGATGCCGGCGGGTTCTGCAGTGCCTCCTGGGAGGCCGAGTCAGTCCCGGCGTCCGAGTTCTCGGCGTCGTCCGAACTACACGACACGAGGGCACCGGAGACTGCCAACGGCAGCACGGCGAGGGACAGGGGCTTGGCAAAGCGACGGATCATGGGGAACCGAACATCCTTAAGTCTCTGAAAAATAACGTCCAGAGAAATGTACCCTGCCGCCGCCCATGAGACTTACTTATGCTGGTAGGTCACCATGCATCCCCCAGGTCCGCGTGCTGGCGGACCCAGGCGTGCATGGCGATACCGGCGGCGACCCCGGCATTGATCGACCTCGTCGAGCCGAACTGGGCGATCGACACCGTCAACGCCGCAGCGTCCTGCGCCTGGGCCGTCACCCCCGGGCCCTCCTGTCCGAACAGCAGCAGGCACCGCTCCGGCAGCCGAGCGGTTTCCAAGGGCACCGACCCCGGGGTGTTGTCCACCGCCACCACCGTCAGATCATGTTCCCGCGCGTAGTCAGTCACTGACTCCGTGTCCGGATGGTGCAGCAGGTGCTGGTAGCGGTCGGTGACCATCGCACCGCGCCGGTTCCACCGCTTGCGCCCCACGATGTGCACCGTGTCCACCGCGAACGCATTCGCCGTGCGCACCACGGTGCCGATGTTCGAGTCGTTCTCGAAGTTCTCGATCGCGATGTGCAGCTTGTGCCGCCGGGCGTCGATGTCCGCGACGATCGACTCCAACCGCCAGTAGCGGTAGCCGTCGACGACATTGCGGCGATCCCCGTTCTCCAGCAGCTCCGGGTCGAAATGGGCGTCCTCGGGCAACGGGACGCCCGGGTACTCCTCACTCCACGGGCTGACGCCGACCGGGTGATCGAACCACTCCGTCGGGCCGCGGCCGGGTGTCTGCTCTGCCGGCTCCTCGCTCACTTCTTCCGCCCCGTCAGCCCCTCGACGATCAGCAGCTGTGCCGCCACATACGTCGCCATGACCAGGCCGTCCACCAGCCCGTCGAGCCGCTGCACCACCGGCGACCCACCACGCAGGAACGCCAGACGCGCCAGGATCAGGCCGTCCGACAGGACGAACAGGTTGCCCCCGAGGCCGAGCCCGGACAGGTCCGCCGACGAACCGTCCGTACGTGCCTCCGGGTCCGCGGCCAGCACCGACGTCGCCGCCAGCGCCGTGCCGTAGCCGGCGGCGGCAGGGAGCGCGGCTGGCGCGCCCGTCGCTGCGGTGACGATCCCCGAGGCGAGCACCGGAGCGCGCAGCACCAGCGTCGAACGGCGCGGCCGGTGGCCCCGGCACCACAGCTCGCTGATGTACGCGAGCTGGTTCACGATGAACGCGGCGGACCCCAGGTTCAGGTTGCGGGCACGTACGGACGCATCCTCGCTACGGCCGTCCTTCCCCATGAGGATCATGTCGCCCACCAGGCCACCGGCGAGCCCGGCGAGCACCACGGGCAGACGGTCACCGCGGGAGGCACGACCGCACGCATGAGCACCCAGCAGCGGCATCAGCGCGGGCTTGACCACCTGGGTCACCCGGTCGCCGCGACGCCCCGCCGCAGCAGCCGTCACCGACACCGCACCGGCGGTGAGGTACGCCGCCCGCCACAACCGCATCAGGCCAGGCCCAGGTCTTCCAGACCGAGCAGGCTGCGGTACTCCACGCCCTCGGCCTCGATGACGTCCTTCGCACCGGTGGCCCGGTCCACCACAGTGGCCACCCCGACGACCGTCGCACCAGCCTCGCGGACGGCGGCGACGGCGGTCAGCGGCGAGTTCCCGGTCGTCGTGGTGTCCTCGACGACGAGCACGCGCTTACCCTCGATGTCCGGCCCCTCGATCCGGCGCTGCATGCCGTGCTTCTTGGTCTCCTTGCGCACCACGAAGGAGTCGACGTCCTCACCGGCGTGCATCACGGCGGTGGCCACCGGGTCCGCGCCCAGGGTCAGCCCGCCGACGGAGACGTAGTCCCAGTCGGCGGTGAGCTCGCGCAGCAGCTCACCGATCAGCGCCGAGGACTCGCGGTGCAGGGTGGCCCGGCGCAGGTCAACGTAGTAGTCGGCCTCCTTGCCGGAGGACAGCGTCACCCGGCCGTGGACCACGGCGAGGTCGGTGACCAGTTCGGCGAGGCGCTTCAGCTTGTCGGCGTTGACGGTGGGCGTGCTCATGGAGGCGTCCTTACGTGTTTCAGACTGTGGCGGGTACTGCTGTGGATCTTACGGGGTTCCGCTGTCCTCGGGATCAACGACCTCGGCGTCGACCTCCGGGTAGTCCGCGTCGCCGGGCTCGCCCGACTCCCCCACGTGACGCGCATGCCGCGCCGACGGTGCACGGTGCCGACCGCGGGACGCGGTGCCCGCCGCCCGGCCGACGATGTCGACCTCCGTCGACGTCGTGTCGGTGGACTCGGTGTCGTCACCGAAGATGGTGGAACGCTGGTCGGCCGCACGGATCACCCGCGGGCCACCCCCCGAGGCCGTCCGGCTGTGCGCCGGGTCCTCGCCGACCGCGGGAATCGGATCCGCGTCGACGGTCTCACCGTCTGCGTCCTCGGGGAAACCCGAGGTGTCGCCCATCGTCTGGGCCTCGGAGCGGGTCGGGAAATCGACCGGCGTGGACGAACGCTCCATCCGCGGCCGGGCCTCACCGACATCTCCGGCGTTCCCGGCGTCCCCGACCTCGCCAGCCTCGCCGTCCCGACGGTCCGCGGCGATCTCGTCGGACGTGGTCTCCGGCGTCACCGCGTCCGGCACCGCGCGCAGGTGGCCACGGTGCGCCGACGTGCCGTCCTGCGCGTCCTCCCCGTCCGATGTCTGCGCGCCCTGCGCCGGCTCGATGCGCTCATCGACGGCGGCGGCCTCCACCGTCCCGCGCACGCGCGGGCGGGTCGGGTCGGCGTTGGTCATGTCGAGTTCCTGCGTGGTCACCCGCGGCGGAAGCACCCGCGACGCCGACACCAGCGCACGGCCCTGGTGGATGACATGGTCCCAGATCGGCGGGTCCGTACGACGGGCCATCTTCATCGCGACCCACGTGGTGCTCAACGCGATGTCCGACACCGAGCCGGCCAGGGCGTGCAGTGCCGCGTCGACCCGGCTGTCGAGCATCCGGTCCAGCGCACGGTTGTCCGAGGAGTAACCCGTGTAGGGCGGACGGTCGCACAGCTCGGAGTGTCGCATCCCCGCCGGCATCGCCGCACCGTCGGAGAGGTGGACCTGCACCGGGGAGAACACCTCCCGGCGCAACGCCACCACGGTGATCCCGTTGACCTCGGCGAGGTGGAACTGGTGTCCGCCGGTGAACCCGGAGACCAGGTCACGGGCGACGGTGGCGGCCGACCCTGCGGCGGCGTCGGCGCGGATCAGGGTCATCAGGCTGTCCGGCCACTCCCCCGGCAGGTAGCGGTCCTCCTTGGCGTACTCGTAGCCGTGGGACTGCGCCCACTGCCGGCGGGCACGCCGACCCGCGAACAGTCCGCCGGACGACGACTCCGACGTCTCGGGCGTCTCCGCCACGTCCGCCGTCGTGCCGTCCGCCCCTGCGGCGGCGGCCTGGCGGGACGCCGGGATCGGCTCACCGGCTGCGTCACTGAGCGAGTCACCGCCTGCGTCGTTGAGCGCGTCACCGACCGCGTCACCGACCGCGTCACCGACCGGGGGCTCCGGCTCGGCCGGTGTCCCGGATGCCGACGGCGGCTCAGACACAGGTGCAGACACCGGCCCGGGCCGCGGGTCAGCCCCGGGGTCTGTCGCGGTCTCCTCGTCGGGGGCCGCGGCGTCCCCCGGCGTCTCCTCCGCCCGCGGGGGCACCGATGACGGCGGCGCCTGCTTCGCCGCACGCCAGAACAGGCCCGCGGCGAAAACCAGCAACGCGAGCCCGAGCAGAAGAGCGACGACGGCGACAGACATCATGCCAAGCATAAACGAGGCGGCCCGGGAGCCGGGAACTACTGGTTGGCGGCCCCGTAGGCCTCGTGGTCCATCAGCTCGCCAACCTCGGTGACGGTGACCTCGTAGAGCCAGCCGGCACCGTAGGGGTCGTCGTTGATGACCCCGGCGTTGTCCTCCAGGTCCTCGTTCACCGCGGTGATCTCGCCGGACACCGGGGCGTAGATGTCGGAGACGGACTTGGTCGACTCGACCTCGCCGTAGGGCTCGCCGGCCTCGATCTCGGTGCCGACCTCGGGCAGCTCGACGAAGACGATCTCGCCCAGGGCCTCGGCGGCGACGTGGGTGATACCGACACGGATGGTGTCACCTGCGGAGATGTCGGTGGAGTTCACCCACTCGTGCTCCTCGGAGTACAGGCGGTCGGTAGGCAGTGCAGTCATGGTGTTTCTCCTCGAAAAAGTGCAGTCAGGGGTGGATGTTACTTCTCGCGCGAGTAGAACGGCAGCGCAACGACGGTGTAGGGGTGGGCCTTCCCCCGGATGTCGACGGTCACGGTCGACCCCACGGCCGCGGCCCCACCGTCGGCGGCGGCGTCGGCGGACACGTAGCCCATCGCCACCGGGTAGCCCAGCGTCGGCGACAGTGCCCCGGAGGTGACCGCACCGAGGCGGTTGCCGTCGGCGTCCTGGATCTCGTAGCCGCCGCGCGCGGCGCGACGCCCCTCGCCGACCAGGCCGACGAGCGTCTGCGTGGTGCCCTCCTCCTTGGCACGGACGATGGCGTCGCGCCCGACGAACTCCTCCTTGGACTTCGTCGCCGCGAGGATGCCCAGCCCGGCGTCGACCGGGGTGAGCTGCAGGCTCAGCTCGTTGCCGTAGAGCGGCATGCCGGCCTCCAGGCGCAGCGTGTCACGGGCGGCCAGCCCGCAGGGGCGCACCCCGTGGGGCTCGCCGGCGGCCAGGGCCGCGTCCCACACGGCGGTCGCCTGTGCGCCGTCGGTCCCGTTCTCGACGAAGATCTCGAAGCCGTCCTCGCCGGTGTAGCCGGTGCGGGCGATGATCGCCGGGACGCCGGCGACGGTGCCCTGGAAGGCTGCGTAGTAGCCGAGGCCGGCGACAGCATCCTGCACGGTCTGTCCCGCGCCGGACGCCTCGGGGGCGTCGGTGACCGCCTCGACGATCTCCAGCATCACGGCGGCGGCCTGCGGGCCCTGTACGGCGATCAGGGAGATGTCGTCGGTCTGGTCGGTGAGGGCGACGTCGAAGCCCTCCGCCCGCTCACGCAGGGCCTCGGCGACGGCGGGGGCGTTGCCGGCGTTGGGGATCACCAGGTACTCGTCGTCGGCCAGGACGTAGGTGATCAGGTCGTCGATGATGCCGCCGTCGGCGGTGCAGATCATCGAGTACTTCGCCTTACCGACCTTCACCGCCGACAGCCGGGAGATCAGCGCGTGGTCGAGGAAGGCGGCGGCGTCCGGCCCGGTGACCCGGACCTCGCCCATGTGCGACAGGTCGAAGACGCCGACGGCCTCGCGGACCGCGCGGTGCTCCTCGAGCTCCTTGTCGTACTTCAGGGGCATGTCCCAGCCGCCGAAGTCGGTGAACTTCGCGCCGAGCGTCTCATGGACCGGGTGCAGTGCGGTGTGCTTGGTCATCAGTTCTCACTCTCGGAGTTCTCGGTGTCAGCTTCTGCAGCGTCGATGTCGAAGTCCTCCAGCGGCGGGCAGGAGCACATCAGGTTGCGGTCGCCGTAGGCGTCGTCGATGCGGCGCACGGCGGGGAAGTACTTGTCGCGGCGCAGCGTGCGCACCGGGAACGCCGCCTTCTCGCGGGAGAAGTGGCCGTGGGAGACGGCGTCCTCGAAGTCGTCGCGGATGACGGACTCGGCGGTGAACGGCGCGTGGCGCAGGACGGAGTCCTCGACGGCGACGTCCCCGGCGATGACCTCGTCGATCTCGGCGCGGATGGTGCGCAGGGCGGTGATGAACCGGTCCAGCTCGTGCTTGTCCTCGGACTCCGTCGGCTCGACCATCAGCGTGCCCGCGACCGGGAAAGCCAGCGTGGGGGCGTGGAAACCGAAGTCCATGAGCCGCTTGGTCACGTCGGCGGCGGTCACGCCGGACTGCTTGGTCAGCTCGCGCAGGTCCAGGATGCACTCGTGGGCGACCAGACCGTTCTCGCCGGTGTACAGGGTGGGGAAACTGTCGGCGAGCTGGCGGGAGATGTAGTTCGCGTTCACCAGCGCCATGCGGGAGGCCTCGGTGAGCCCCTCGTCGCCCATCATCGCGATGTAGGTCCAGGAGATCGGCAGAACGCCGGCGGAGCCCTGGTTCGCGGCGGAGACGGGGCGTCCCTCCTGGGCGTCCGGCTCGACGGTGACGTCGGCCCACGGGTCGGAGGGGAGGAACGGGATGAGGTGCTCGCCCACGCACACCGGGCCGACACCCGGGCCGCCACCGCCGTGCGGGATGGTGAAGGTCTTGTGCAGGTTCAGGTGGCTGACGTCGCCGCCGAACTCACCGGGCTGCGCCAGGCCGACCAGGGCGTTGAGGTTCGCCCCGTCGATGTAGACCTGCCCGCCGGTGGCGTGCACCTTCGAGCACACCTCGCGGACATGTTCCTCGAAGACGCCGTGGGTGGAGGGGTAGGTGATCATGATGCCGGCGATCTGCTCGCCGTACTTGTCGATCTTCGTGTCGAGGTCGTCCAGGTCGATCGACCCGTCCTCGGCGTTCTTCACGCCGACGACCTTCAGACCGGCCAGTGCGGCGGACGCGGCGTTCGTGCCGTGCGCGGACGCCGGGATCAGGACGAGGGTGCGCTGGTCGTCGCCGTTGGCGACGTGGAACCGGCGGATCGCCAGCAGGCCAGCGAGCTCGCCCTGCGAGCCGGCGTTGGGCTGGACGGAGACCGCGGCGTAGCCGGTGATCTTCGCCAGCCGGTCCTCCAGGTCGTCGATGAGCTCCCACCAGCCGGTGGCCTGGTCCGCCGGGACCATCGGGTGGATGCCGGCGAACTCCGGCCAGGTGATCGGCTCCATCGACACCGCGGCGTTGAGCTTCATGGTGCAGGAGCCCAGCGGGATCATCGTGCGGTCCAGGGCCAGGTCCCTGTCCGCGAGACGGCGCATGTAGCGCATCATCTGCGTCTCCGAGGACACGGAATGGAAGACCGGGTGAGTGAGGATGTCGTCGGTGCGCAGCAGGTCGGACAGCGGGCCGTCCTGCGCGGTGAACTCGGTGGTCGTCACCGAGCTGGCGACGTCACCGATGACCTGCAGCAGTTCGGCGATGTCGCCGTCGGTGGTCGACTCGCCGACGGAGACACCGACGTGGGTGTCGTCGACGTGACGCAGGTTGAAGCCCTTTTCACAGGCGGCGGCGACGGTGGACGCGGCGTCCTGCACCTGCACGGTGACCGTGTCGAAGAACCGGTCGTGTGCCAGGGTCAGCCCCGCCCCGGACAGGCCGACGGCCAGGGCGGTCGCCCGGCCGTGCACCGCCGTGGCGATCTCGCGCAGTCCCTGCGGGCCGTGCCAGACGGCGTAGAAGCTGGCGACCACGGCCAGCAGCGCCTGGGCGGTACAGATGTTCGAGGTCGCCTTGTCCCGGCGGATGTGCTGCTCACGGGTCTGCAGCGACAGCCGGTAGGCCGGGGTGCCTTCGGCGTCCACCGACACACCCACGATGCGGCCCGGGAGCTTGCGCTGCATGTTCTCCCGGCACGCCAGGAACGCCGCGTGCGGGCCACCGAAGAACAACGGCACACCGAAACGCTGCGCCGAACCGACCGCGATGTCCGCGCCCAACTCGCCCGGCGAGGTGACCAGCACCTGCGCCAGCAGGTCGCAGGCCACGGTGACCAGACCGTCCTGCTCGTGGACGGCGGCGATGACCTCGCCGAGGTCGTCGCGCAGCCCACCGGTGGTGCCCGGGTTCGAGACGACGACACCAATGAGGGCGTCCTCACGGGCGGCGATAGCTTCGGCGGTGATGTCGACGATCTCCACCGGGATGTCCACCGCGGCGGCGCGGGCACGGGTGATGTTGATGCTGGAGGCGTGCAGGGCGGCGTCCAGCAGGACGACACCACCCTTCTTCGCCGCCTTGGTGTTCAGCCGCGCCATCATCTGCACGGCCTCGGCGACGGCGGTGGCCTCGTCCAGGAGAGAGGCGCCGGCGATCGGCAGGCCGGTGAGGTCCTCGACCATCGTCTGGAAGTTCAGCAGCGCCTCGAGACGGCCCTGGGAGATCTCCGGCTGGTACGGGGTGTAGGCGGTGTACCAGCCCGGGTTCTCGACCACGTTGCGACGGATGACCGCCGGGGTGACCGTGTCGTAGTAGCCGGCACCGATGAGCTGCTTCTTCACCGTGTTCTTCGCGGCGAAACCGCGCAGGGTGGCCAGGGCCTCCGTCTCGTCCAGGGCGGGGGCGAGGCCGATCGGACCCTGCTGGGCGATGCTGGCGGGCAGGGCCGCGGCGGCGAGTTCCTGCGAACTGCCGTAGCCGAGGGTGGCGAGGATCTCCGAGGTGGCGTCGGCGTCAGGGCCGATGTGACGGTTCGGGAATGCGTCGTGGGGCGTTGCCATGTGTCAGGGGGTCTCTTCCTGTGTGCTGTCGTGCGGACACGGGTGTACTCCCTCCCCACTCTGTCGATGGTGCCTGAGAGCTTTTTCTCCTTCGGCGGCCGAGTCACGGACGACGGTGACCGGCTCTTTCCAGAGCTGCCTCGCCACAGTGGTGCTGGTGCCTGAGAGTGTCGACGGGGAGGTGTTGCTCCTACGGCGGCCGGCGCTGGACCTGGCCTCTCCCACAGTGGCTGCGAACGGCGGATTCAGTTGTGGATGGTGCGTCGATCGGGGTCAGTATAACCGCAGACGTGATCTGGCACACCTGGAATCACGGATTGTGTGCCCCTTGCCGCTCCCCCTGCTCCCATCTGATCCTGGTCTGGGTGCCGGAACCCAGGCTCCGCCGACGCCGAAACCCGGTTTCGGTCACCCAAACCAGGATCTGACCCACGCGCCACCAGCGAAACGGGTATCACTGGTTGCATGACGAAAACATCCTTCCTCTCCCGCTTCCGCACCCCCTCCCTCCCCGTCCCCCGGCAGGGCGACACCGCGCTCGTCACAGGGGCCACCTCGGGCATCGGGCAGGCCACCGCGAAGGAACTGGTCAAGCGTCAGTTCCGGGTGATCGGCACCTCCCGTAACCCGGGGTCCGACGCTGCGCGGGCGAACACCCCGGCAGGTGTCGAGCTCATCCCGTTGGACCTCGGCGACCCGGAGTCGATCGCGCAGGTCCCGGACGAGCTGGAGAAACTCGGCGTCGGCCCGGTGACCGTCCTGGTCAACAACGCCGGCGAGAGCCAGAACGGCCCCCTCGAGGAGCTCCCCCGCGAGGCGCTCGAACGGCTCTTCCAGGTCAACGTCATCGGACACGTCGAGCTCACCCAGCTCCTGCTCCCGCAGATGCGCGACGCCCGACGAGGACGTGTCGTGTTCGTCGGCTCCATGCTCGGCACCTTTCCCCTGGCCTTCCGCGGCAGCTACGGCGCGTCCAAGGCCGCGGTCAAGGCCTTCGCCTTCTCCGCCCGGCGCGAGGTCAGCCGGTTCGGCATCGGTGTCAGCGTGATGGAGCCCGGCGCCATCAACACCGGACTGTCCGAACGTCGCACCATCTACGTCGACGACCACGGCCACTACGCCGAGGACTTCCGCACGATGCTCGCCCACCTCAACCAGAACGAGGCGAAGGGCATCTCCGCCGAGGAGGTCGCCACCGAGATCCTCAAGGCTGTCGCCGACAAACGTCCCCGTCCGCTCTACGCCGCAGGATCGAGCGCACGCCTCGCGTTCCCGGCGTCGCGCCTGCTCCCCCGCGACACCATGGGCGGGATCATCGCCGCCAAGCACGGGCTGTAGGCGACGGCGAAAAAGCAGTCAGGGCCGCCGGGAGTAGAACAGGTCACGCCACGGCCGGGCGGACAGTGCCACGACCGCGGCACCGACGATGCCGGTGAACATGCATGCGCTGGCGATCACGTTGACCCACAGCAGCATCGTGTTGCCCAACACCAGTTCCAGCATCAGCACGACCGCCCCGATGGTGCCCACCCAGCTCAGTCCGGTGAACACCCGGTTGACCGGGTGCCGGGCCGGGCCGAAGTACCCCCGCTCGGTGAAGACGATCGCGCTGAGCATCAGCAGGACCAGGACACCGAAGAACGAGTAGAAGAGCAGCTCACCCCACTGCGGGTCCACCCGGTCCCCGAGGCGGGTGACCCCCAGCAGCATCAGCAGGACGCACGCCACGGTGGTGAATCGACGGAGCATGCCACCAGCATAGGCGGTACCGGAGTCAGAACCGGAACAACACGTCGCCGGGCTCGGACGGCTCCCCCGGCGTCAGGCCCTCCTCGACGCCACCGTGCTGCTGCATCATCACCACGGCCACGATGGGGTCGAAGCCGAGCCGGCCGATCGACAGCGGCGCGTAGGTGGTGATCCGCTCACCGACCTGGACCCGTCGCCCCTGCTCCACGTGCAGGGAGAACCCCTGACCGTCGAGTTGCGCGGTGTCGATGCCGATGTGGACGAGCACCGGGATCTCGTCGTCGGTGAGGATGAGGAACAGGTGCGGCATCAGGCGTGTCACGACCCCCTCCACCGGAGCGCACACGGTCACGTACTCCACCCCGGGGTCCGGGACGACGGCCATTCCCGGGCCCACGGTCCCGGCGGCGAACAACGGGTCGGGAACCGCGGACAGCGGTGCCACCGTCCCCGGCATGGGGGTCACGACATCAAGTGCACCCGGACGTCGCCCGGCTCCGGACACTCCGGCGGCACCGGCCTCCGTGGTCCCCGGCGCGCTCGACTTCGCTGTGTCCCCTACGTCCCTCATGGGACCTCCGTATCCTGTTGCGGTGTATGTGGCGGTGGCAAAAGGATAGACCGTGACGAACCCCGCGCGGGCCGTAACCGCATTATTTCGTGCAGAAAAGTTCTACCCCAGTGCTGCAGGACGCGACCGGTCGGACGCCCACTGCGACCAACCACCGACGTAGTGGCGCGCCACCGGCAGGCCGGCGTGCTCCATCAGCGCGATGAACAGTGCCGAGCTCACACCCGACCCGGAGTAGACGACCGCCTCGGCGGCCACGTCGTCACCGGTGATGCCGTGGCCGGCGAGACGGTCCCGCACCACCTCCGACGACGGGACGCGCCCCTCGTCGAGGAGTTCGGCGACCGGCACACCGATCGCGCCGGGAATGTGCCCCGCCCGACGGTCCAGTCGTTCGCGTCGACCCTCGAACCGGTCCGCCGGACGGGTGTCGATCAGCAACGGTGCCGCCGCACCCGTGGTCGCCGCCGCAGAAATCCCGACCACCTCCTCGAGCCCGGCCGTCGGCATCGTCGGCGCACCGTCGGCCAGCACCTCGAACGTCCCCCTGCCGCGCAGGCAACCGATCCCCGCGGCGATGTCGCCGCCTGCGGCGAGCCAGGCGGGCGTCCCGCCGTCCAGGATCCGGACGTCGGTGACACCCGCCCACCGCAGGATCCACCACGCCCGCGCGGCGTACAGCAGCCCGCCACGGTCGTAGACCCGCACCGGCAGGCCGGGCTGGATGCCCCAGTCATCCATGTAGTGCTGCAGGACGTGCTTGTTCGGCAGCGGGTTGCGCCCGGCCGCCGCGGACGGAGACCCGGACAGCATCGTCCCCGGATCACAGAAGAACGACCCCGGAATGTGCCTGGTCACGTACAGGTTCCAGGCGGCGTGCTCACCCCACTCCCAGTCGGAGTCGAGGACGGTCACCGGGGTGCCCCTGCTACTGGCGTCGAAGAGTTCTGCGGCGGAGATGAATGGTTCGGTCTGGCTCTGGGTCATGCGGGCCAGTTTACGAGGGAAAGGGTGCGGCCGCTTCCCGCGGTCACAACCAGCCGTGCTCGCGGGCGATCCGCCACGCTTCGAAGCGGGTCGACGCCCCCGTCTTGCCCATCGCCGACGACAGGTAGTTGCGGGTCGTCCCCGCCGCCAGGTGCACCGTCGCGGCGATCTGCTCGACCGAACCTCCCTGGCCGGCGACCTCGAGCACCTGTACCTCCCGTTCGGTCAACGGCGACTCCCCCGCCCCGATCGCCGCCGCCGCGAGCTCCGGGTCGAGGTACCGACGCCCGGCATGCACCGTGCGCACCGCCGTGGCGAACTCCCCCGCCGAGGACGTCTTCGGGACGAAGCCGAGCACCCCGCCGGCCAGCGCACGCTTGAGCTGGCGGGGCCGGCCGTGGCTGGTGACGATGAGGACGTTCACCCCCTCCGGCAGTGACTCGGCGGTCTCGATGCCGTCCATCCCGCCCATCTGCAGATCCATGACCACGACGTCCGCCACCGGATGGCGCCGGGTCCAGTCCAGGAGCTCCTCGCCGGAACCGAGGGTGGCGACGACGTCGAGATCGTCCTCGAGGGACAGCAGCGTCGACAGGGAACTGGCGACGAGGGACTCGTCGTCGACCACGACGACGCGGATGGCGGTGCTGTCGCTCATGGCCTACTCCTGTGAGGTGTGGTTGAGAATGAGGGTGACGTGGAAGAGACTACCGTCGCGCTCGGCGACGAGCTCCGCCCCCAGCGGCTCCGCGCGACGACGGATCCCGGCCAGCCCCGAGAGCCGTTCAATGCCGCGGGTGACACCGTCGTTGCTCATCCGCACGGACTCGGTGGCGCCGGCCGAGAGCACCAGACGCACGCGGGTCGCGGCGGAATGGCGCACCACGTTGGTGGTCCCCTCCCTGACCAGCCACCCGGCGACCTCACGCATCGGTGCCGAGAGGTCCGTCGGGTCGCCCTCGACCTCCAGGTGGACCCCGGCGCTGTTGAGCAGCTGACGCGCCCCCTCGATCTCCGTCGAGAGGTTCACGGCGCGGTAGCCGTCGACGACCTCGTGCATCTCGGTGACCGACGTCCGCGCCAGCTCCTGGAGCTCCGCGAGTTCACCGTCCAACCGGTCGTCGCCACGCTTCGCCAGGGCCCTGGCGAGCTCCGCCTTGACCGACATCGCCGCCAGTCGCTGACCGAGGGTGTCGTGCAGTTCCTGGGAGAACCGCAGCCGCTCCTCGCTGACCTGCAGCGCCGACTCCGTCAGGCGGGCCCGGTCCAGCTGCTTGGCGACACCGACCGTCCAGGCGGACAGCGTCGCAGTGCAGAGCAGGAAGGTCCCCCAGAACATCGGCCACCACATCAGCTCCGACCACGTCAGCAGCGCCGTCCCGGTGGTCAGGACCAGGGTGACCGTCCACCGCCACCGCATCCACGGCAGGACACCCAGCGGTGCGAAGGTGATGACGACGAAGACCAGGAAGATACCGGTCAATGCGAGGGCGCCGTCGCCCAGAAGGTACATGAGCACCCCTGTGCCCCACACGGCGACACTCAACACCGCGCCGGCCAGCAGCAGGCGCCACGTCTGGGGCCTGGCCCGGGTGTTGAACTCCGGACGGTACTCGGTGATCACCAACGTGACGGTCATCAACACCAGGGCCAGAGTGACGATGAGCAGCTGTTGCCACCCGGAGAGCGACACATCGGGGTTGAGATTCAACAGGGGCAGGACGATCGCGACGACACCGATGCCGATGATCGCCGAGTGCACCGACAACCGGGTGTACACGGCGAGCTTCGCGCCCGCCCCCAGCTGCCGCCACGTGCGGCGCGGGCTGGTGACGGACTGCAGCACTGTCGGGTTCATGCGGTCCATTTAATCAGTGCCTGGAGCACTCAGTGCCGGACGTCCCACCGGACGTACCGTGCCCCGGCCCACACGCACACCGCGGCCCAGGCGACGAGGATGAGCATCATCGGCCAGGTCTCCCCGAGCACCTCACCGGAGGTCAGCGCGGCGACGTCGTTCATCCGGTCCACCGAGGTGTTGCCGGCCCACCCGTACTGGGCGAGGTCGAAGATCAGGGCGAACGGTGTGCGGGCGAGTACGTCGTCGACGGCTTCCGGGTACAGCTGGCGGAAGTTCCCCATGGTGGCGAACATCAGCAGCATCACCGGCATCGACGTGATCTGCGCCGCCTCCGGGTTCTTGGTGAACCCACTCGTGACCAGGGCAAGTCCGCTGGTGACGACGAGCCCGAGGAGGACGGCGACGATGATCGGCACCACATTGACCGGGCCCGGTGCTCCGAACGCCATGAGCAGGCCAGACATCACGACGGTGAAGAGGATGGTCAGCACGGCTCCGGGGAAGGACGACGCACTGAGGATCTCGGCGTCCCGGGCTTCACCGGTACGCAGGCGTTTCAGCACACCTTCGTCGCGCCGGGTCGTGACCATGGACAACACGGTGTAGAACTGCACGAACATCAACGCGAAGAGCAGGAAGTACTCCATCGCCATCGCGCTCGCCTCGATCTTCGACTGCTCGTCGTCCCCGGAGAGGATGAAGTACATCGCCAGGCCGAAGCCCATGGGAACGAGGGTGGCGTTGACCAGCAGCGTCTTGTTGCGCAGGAACTGCAGGGTCTCGGCACGTGCCAGGGCGATGAAGCGTGTGACGGGCGAACCGCCGGTGCGGGTGGACGTCCGGTCGGTGGTGGGAGCTGTTGCGGTAGTCATGATGCTTCCTTTCAGACGGAGGAGTCGGTGCCGGCGATCTTGCTGAAGACACGCTCCAGGCTGGCCGGGCGGGCGGAGAAGTGACCCAGAGAGACGTTGTTGCCGGCGGCCCAGTCGAGCAGTCGGTGGGTGTCCTGCTGCAGTTGTGAGGTCTCGATGCGGAACTGTTCACCGTCACGGGTGACCTGCGCGCCGGGGAAGGACGGGAAGATGTCCTGCATCCGGCCGGAGGAGCCGGCCGACCCGGTGTCCGGAAGGGTGAAGCTGATCTCGGCACCCTCGGTGGCGGCGAGTTCGTCCAACCGTCCCTCCACGGCGATGACGCCGTCGTTCATGATGGCGATCCGGTCGGCGAGGCGTTCCGCCTCCTCCAGGTAGTGGGTCGTGAGGATCATCGTCACGCCGCGGTTCTTCAGGGTGGCCAGCAGTTCCCAGGTCCGGCTGCGGGACTCCGGGTCGAGGCCGGTGGTCGGCTCGTCGAGGATGATGATGCTGGGGTCGTTGAGCAGGGCGCAGGCGAGGTCGAGCCTGCGCTGTTCACCGCCGGAGAGCGAGCCGACGCGGACGTCGGTGCGGTGGTTGAGGTCCACTTCACCGAGGACGTCGTCGACCGGCAACGGGGTGGAGCACGTGCCTGCCCACATGCGCATCGTCTCGGCGACGGTGAGCTCCTTGGGCAGCCCGCCGGACTGCAGCATGATCCCGAGTTCGGGCCGGATAACTGCCCGGTCGGCGACAGGGTCTTTGTCGAGGACGCGGACGGTGCCGTTCGTCGGCGCGGCGAGGCCCTCGACGATCTCGAGGGTGGAGGTCTTCCCGGCACCGTTGGTGCCGAGCAGGCCGTAGACCTCCCCGTGCCGTACGTCGAAGGAGACCCCCTTGACGGCGGTGTAGGCGTCCTTCTTCTTTTTCGACTGGTAGGTCCGTGTCAGGTCATGAACGCTGATGGCTGGTGTCGTGGTCATGACACCGATCCTGCCGGGTGGCCGACAACGCAGGTAGAGGTGTTTGTCATGAGCTGCGACGCGGATGTCACGTGGTTTCCGTGACAGATGTCACCCCCATCCGCTCGAATCATGTAGTTTAGGCTATCCTTTCCCTGACTCCATCCGTTCATCTCCGAGGATCCCCATGACCATCACCCCGCCTGCACCCGTGCGCCGTCTCTCGGCCGTCGTCTGCGCCAGCGCCCTCGCCGTCTCGCTCGTCTCCTGTTCCAGTGACTCCGGGGACGCCGACTCCTCCGGCTCCGACGGCACCGGCACCAGCAAATCGGCCTTCCCCGTCACCATCGACTCCGCCCTCGGCACCACGACGATCGACGAGGAACCCGAGCGCGTGGTCACCATCGGCTGGGGCAGCCAGGACATCGCCCTCGCCCTCGGCGTCACGCCCGTGGGCATGCCGGACATGAGCAGTGACACCACCGACGGCACCGGCGTCCTGCCCTGGGACCGCGAGCACATCGACGGAGAGAACGGCGACCCCGAACTGCTCGACGCCACGTCGGACGACCTCCCCTACGAGGACATCCTCAACCTCGAGCCGGACGTGATCCTCGCCGTCAACTCCGGCGTCACCGACGACCAGTACTCCCGACTCAGCGACATCGCGCCCACCGTCGCCTACCCCGGCGAGCCCTGGCAGACCAGCTGGGAGGACCAGACCACCATCGTCGGCGAGGCACTCGGCCGCGGTGACCAGGCCGAGAAACTCGTCGACGACACCCACCAGCTCATCACCGACGCCAAGGCGGAGCACCCCGAGTTCGAGGGGAAGACCATCGCCTTTGCCTCCGGCACCACCGGTGACGGTCTCAACACCTACCTCGCCACCGACTCACGGATCAGCCTGCTGGAACAGCTCGGCTTCACCGTCGCACCCAGTGTCCCGACCACCGGTGACTCCTTCGCCGTGCAGGTCAGCAAGGAGAACTGGGCGTCGATAGACTCCGACGTCCTGGTGTCCTGGTACCTCAGCGACGACATCCGGGAGTCACTGGAGTCCGACCCCGGCTTCGCCCGCATCCCCGCCGTGGAGAAGGGTGGCTACGTGCCCCTGACCGACCCGCCGATGGTCTACGCCACCAGTGCGATCTCGGTGCTGAGTCTGCCGTGGATGCTCGACAACTACCTGCCGCTGCTGCAGTCCGCCGCCGACGGCGAATCCCCGCTGTGACCGACGGGGGCCTCCTCCCGGTCCCGGACCCCGCCAGCGTCCCCGTCCTCGAGGCCCTCGTCGCCGACGCGCACGTCGTCGGCTGGGCCGAAGGCCTGCACAACTGCGCGGAGTACCTCGCAGCACGCAACGCAGTGGTCGTCCACGGTGTACGCACCGGCTGGTTCCGGCTGATCGCGGCAGAAACCAATGTCCACCGGGCCCGGGCGGTCGACCGTTACCTCGCCGGTCACGGACCGGACGAACCGTCGGACGAGGTGGTCACCGGGATGTGGTCCTGGTTCCGCATCCCGCTGGCACACAACGCCGCACTGCTGCGGTGGCTCCGCGGATACAACGCCGGCGTCCCGTCCTCCCGGCGGGTGGTCGTCGCCGGACTGGACGTCTTCGGCGACGGGGACGGCGACGGCACCCACCGCGACCTCGCCGTCCGCGACAGCGCCCAGTTCGACAACCTCCGCCGGCTGGCGTCCGACCATCCGGGTGAACGCATCCTGGTGTTCGAGCAGACCGAACACCTCGACCCCACGCTCCCCGACTCCCTCGGCTCGCACCTGGCCACCGGCGAACTCGGTGTGTACCGGGTCGCCGGTGCGCTGTGGAGACCCGGCGACCCCCGGGCCCGCTATCCGCTGGGCCCCTACACCCCACTGGCCGAGGCCGCTGTCCGTCCGGAAGCCGTGTCCGCTCCCCTCGTCGACGGCATCACCCTGCTCCCCCGCGCGTGGGCGGGACCGTTCGACCTGCTCCTCATGTCGGATTCCCTGCACGACGCCCCGCCAGAGGACCACACCCGAAAGTGTTGTCCCCCGGCCCGCTCCCATATGCGCGGGCACACACCGTTCCCGTAGCCTTGCCCGGTGCATTCCCCCACGTCCCGCCTCCAGGCCACCTACCTCCCCGGCGAACACGGGTTCGCCTGGTGGGGCGTCCCCGACATCGCGGCCACGATGGCCGCGGCCGGCCTGCCCGCCGGACGCCTGACGACGACGCGCCTCGTCGTCCCCGACGGGGACACGGTGACGGTCGAGGATGTCGAGGTCTGCGTCACGGACCTCACCACCACCGCCCGCTGCCTGTCGACGCTGACCCGCGTGCGTCATCTCGACGACTCCGCGCGGGCGTGGCGCACGGCGAGCCGGTTCGCCCTGCGTCCACGCACCCGGCAGGGGCGCGACGTCGACGAGGTGTTCGCCGACGTCGCCGACGTCCTCCCCCCGGCGGGCCATGCCGTCCCGAACGACGAGGAGACGGCGATCCCCTCGGCAACCTCCCTCGTCAGCGCCTTCCGCACCGACCTGGACACCGCCGGACGTCTCCGGACCGGCGAGGTGAAGGCCGACCTGCGCCCCTACCAGGCGCACGGGGTGTCCTGGCTCCGGGACCGCGTGCGGCACGACGGTGGCGCCGTCCTCGCCGACGACATGGGACTCGGCAAGACGCTGCAGGTCATCGCCCTGCTTGCCACACGTACGGCCGAGCGCCCGCACCTCGTCGTCTGCCCGACCTCGCTCCTGGGGAACTGGGCACGGGAGATCCGGCGCTTCGCACCCCAGATCACGGTCCTGACGTACCACGGCTCCAACCGCAGCCTGCCCGAGGAGGTCCCCGCCGGCGCGGTCGTGCTCACCAGCTACCCGCTCCTGCGCTCGGACGACGTCCTGACGACACGCGCCTGGGACATCACCGTCTTCGACGAGGCCCAGCAGCTCAAGAACCCGTCCTCCCAGGTCACCCGCGCCGCGGTCGACGTCGGGGCCACCGCGCGGATCCTCATGACGGGCACACCGGTGGAGAACAGTCTGGAGGAGCTCTGGTCCCTGTTCTCCGTGGCCGTGCCCCAGGTCCTGGGCACCAGGGCCCGGTTCCGGACGAGGTTCGCCACCCCGATCCGGCAGCGGCAGTCCCGCACCGCGGCAGCCCGGTTGTCGGACACCATCGCCCCGTACATGCTGCGGCGCACCAAGGACGAGGTCGCGCTCGAGCTCCCGGAACGCCTGGACTCCACGGTGGTCTGCGGACTCACCCAGGCCCAGCGCACCCTCTACCGCGACGCCGTGACCGCCGCGTTCACCACCGGTTTCCACACCGGTGCCGGCCGCAGCGGACAGATCCTCACACTGCTGACCTCCCTGAAGCAGATCTGCAACCATCCCGACCAGTTCACGGGCCGGGAGACGACCCGGGAGACGGGCAGGTCGGCGAAGTTCGACCGGGTCGCCGAGATGGTGGACGAGATCACCGCCGCCGGGGAGTACACGCTGATCTTCACCCAGTACCGGACGATGGGCGAGATCCTGGCCACCGGACTCGCCGAACAGCTCGGGTGCGACCCCCTGCCGTTCCTCCACGGCGGGCTCCCCGCCACCGAGCGGGACGAGATGGTCCGTCGGTTCCAGGAGGACGAGGACGCCCCGCCGGTACTGATCCTCAGCCTGCGCGCCGCCGGCTTCGGCCTGAACCTGACCAGGGCGTCCCACGTCATCCACTACGACCGATGGTGGAACCCGGCGGTGGAGGAACAGGCGACGGCGCGGGCGCACCGCATCGGCCAGAAGAACAGGCTCAGCGTCCACACGCTCGTCGTCGGCGGCACCTTCGAGGACTACATCGAGAAGATGCACCGGGCGAAGAAGGGCCTGGCGGACGCCGTCACCGGCGACGACAGTGCCGAACTGACCAGCATGTCCGACGAGGAGCTGCGCGACGTGCTCGAACTGAGGGAGGTGTTCTGATGCCCGACGCTGAATTCGGTGCGACCCCGTGGGGCCGCGCATGGCTGCGCACCGTGGAACGCACGGACGGCTCACCGCGCCCCCAGCTGCCCAAGGCACGCAGCCTCGCCAGGAACCACAAGGTGGAACCGACGTGGTCCGCCGGGGCCGTCACCGCACTCGTGCGCGACGGGTCCTCCGCCCCCACCGTCGTCCTGAACCTGGCGCAGTGGGACGCGGCGGAGAACGATGCCGCGGCCGCCGTCCTCGCCGGGCACCGTCCGGACCCCAGCGGTGACCTGCCGGACGAGATGCTCACCGAACTACGCGACGCCGGGGTGTCGGTCACGCCGACGGCACCGGAGGAGGCCGCGTCCTGCACGTGCCGGTCGAGGAAGAGACCCTGCGCACACATCCTCGCGGCGCTCTACGCCCTGGTGCTGCAGATCGACGAGCGGCCGGTCACCGCGCTGGAGCTCCGGAGCACCACGGTGCCCTGGGGCGACGTCGCGGGACCAGGCTCCGACTGGATCCCGCTGGAGGAGGTCGACGCGGACACCTTCTTCACCTCACCGTCGACGCCGTTGACGCCGTAGGCGGCCCCGACGAGAAATACCCACCATCCTGTGACCGCGATCAGGGCGGATCATGTGCACAGGATGGTGCCCATTGCCGGGGGCTGTGGATAAGTCGGCGTCGCCCCGTGCACGATGGTGTTAGATCAGCCTCATGGGGACACACTTCGGGGGACATCACTGGAACAATGCCGAGAGAACCGGGCGCATCAGACCAGGACGGGGGCCGCTCTTCACCCGTCGTGTCTACCCGTCCCGCGCGCCCAGGCTGCGGAGGGACGCACTCGCGGACGGGGTGTCCCGGCGCACGGCCGACACCTGGGACACACCGGTGCGCAGCGTGCTGCTGCCACCGGCAGGCCCGACACCGGCATGGATGACAGGTCACCGTCTCGGCCCCGACGGGTGGACGAGTTGCGAACCGGGGCCCTACCGGTGGGACATTCTCACCAGACTCCGCTGCCACTGGCTGCTGGCCCCCGACTGTGTGGGCGCAGGTTGGTGTGCGGCGGCGGCACACGGGCTGCCGTACTGGGCGGACAACGGACCGGTCGTGCTGCTGTCCCCCCGGTTGCGTCGCAACCCGACGACCCCGGGCGGACCCGTCTTCCGCAGGTTGCGCGACGACCTGCCGACGGTGAACGTCGACCCGCGGTTCCCGGGCCTCCGGGTCGTGGATGCCCCGACCGCCGCGGCCCAGTGCCTGGCAACGATCCTCACCGGAAAGAAGACGTGGTGGGCCCCTGTGGTTCCGGGACTGACTGACGTGGAGGTCCGTGCGACCCAGTTCATCGACGCGTTCTACCAGTGCACCCTGGTCACTGCCGACGACATCCTGGCGGGGGCGAGATTCATCGTGGATCGACGCCGTCTGAAGAAACTCCTCGCACTCTGTGACGACGGCGCCCAGTCCCCCATGGAGACGGTCATGCGTCTCATCGTCCGCGACGAGATCCCCGCGCACTGTTCCTGGACCTCCCAGGTCACCATCTCGCTGGAGGACGGTGAGGTGCTCGACAAGGACGAGGCACGGCACGTCCGCTGCAAGCGGACCACACCTGACCTGGCCTGTCAGGAGCTGCGGGTCGCGCTCTACTACGACGGCAGGCACCACACGGGGGAGGAGCAGCGGGAGACCGACTTCCGGCTGTACCAGAAGCTCAAGACCCTGGGATGGGAGGCGGTGCGGATCAACAAGGACCTCATCAGGGACCGGGACGAGCTGCTCGGGCACGTGCGCCATGCCGTTGCCACCGCCCTGCGGTTGCATCCGGGCCCCGGTGACGGCCCCGTGACGACCCCCGTGACGACCCCCGTGACGTGAATTGGCACCATCCTGTGCCCGCGATCAGGGTGATCTGCGTGCACAGGATGGTGCCAATTGCCCGTTGGAGGCAGGGATTGGAGGGCAGGGCGCCGGTGGCCTACGCCTCGTGCGCGACCGCCTCGATGGACAGTGCGTCCGCCGTCGGGTCGGCGACACCGGAGGCGTCCCGCGGCAGGTCGACCTTCACGGTGTCCCCGTCACGGACCTCACCGGCCAGCAACTTCTTGGCCAGCGCGTCGCCGATCGCCTTCTGGATCAGACGGCGCAGCGGCCGGGCACCGTAGGCCGGTTCGTAGCCACGCTCGGCGAGCCACACCTTGGCGTCCTCGGTGACCTGCAGCTCCAGGCGCCGGGCGGCGAGTCGCTCGGCGAGCTGCGCGACCTGGATCTCCACGATGGAGGTCAGCTGCTCCTGCGACAGGGCGTCGAAGATGACCACGTCGTCCAACCGGTTGATGAACTCCGGCTTGAACGCCGCCTTCACCGCGTTCATCACCTGCTCCTCGCTGCCACCGGCCCCGAGGTTCGAGGTGAGGATGAGGATGGTGTTGCGGAAGTCCACCGTCCTGCCCTGGCCGTCGGTCAGGCGTCCTTCGTCCAGGACCTGCAGCAGCACGTCGAAGACGTCCGGGTGCGCCTTCTCCACCTCGTCGAACAGCACCACCGTGTACGGGCGGCGCCGCACGGCCTCGGTCAGCTGACCACCGGCGTCGTAACCGACGTATCCGGGAGGTGCACCGACGAGACGTGCCACGGAGTGCTTCTCGCCGTACTCCGACATGTCGATGCGGACCATGGCGTGCTCGTCGTCGAAGAGGAACTCCGCCAGGGACTTCGCCAGCTCGGTCTTGCCGACACCGGTCGGTCCGAGGAAGAGGAAGGAACCGGTCGGGCGGTCCGGATCGGCGACACCGGCCCGGGCGCGGCGCACCGCGTCGGAGACGGCGGTGACGGCCTCGGACTGCCCGACGACCCGTCCACCGAGCACCTTCTCCATGGCCAGCAACTTCTCGGTCTCACCCTCCAGCATCTTGCCGGCGGGGACACCGGTCCACGCGGAGACGACCTCGGCGATGGTGTCCGGGGTGACCTCCTCGGTGAGCATGCGCTGCTCCTCGGCCTGGGCGGCCTCGTACTCGGCCTCACCGACCTGCTTCTCCAACTCCGGGATACGGCCGTAGCGCAGTTCGGCGACACGGGCGTAGTCCCCGTCGCGCTCGGCGATCTCGGACTCGGTGCGCAGGTTGTCCAGCTCCTCCTTCAGCTCACGCAGCCGGTCGATGGACCCGCGCTCGTTCTCCCAGCGGGCCATGAGCCCGTTGAGCTTCTCGCGCTCGTCCTCGAGTTCGGCCCGCAGCTTGACCAGGCGGTCCTTGGAGGCGTCGTCGGTCTCCTGGCTGAGCGCCATCTCCTCGATCTCGAGGCGTCGGACGATCCGTTCGGAGTCGTCGATCTCCTCGGGACGCGAGTCGATCTCCATGCGCAGCCGGGACGCGGCCTCGTCGACCAGGTCGATGGCCTTGTCCGGCAGGAAGCGGCTGGTGATGTACCGGTCCGACAGGGAGGCGGCGCTGACCAGCGCGGAGTCCTGGATACGCACGCCGTGGTGCACCTCGTAGCGCTCCTTGAGCCCACGCAGGATACCGACGGTGTCCTCCACGGTCGGCTCGCCGACGTAGACCTGCTGGAAACGGCGCTCCAGGGCGGCGTCCTTCTCGATGTACTTGCGGTACTCGTCGAGGGTGGTCGCTCCCACCAGGCGCAGTTCACCGCGGGCGAGCAGCGGCTTGATCATGTTGCCGGCGTCCATCGCGGACTCACCGGTGGCACCGGCACCGACGATGGTGTGCAGCTCGTCGATGAAGGTGACGACCTCGCCCTCGGCCTCCTTGATCTCGTCGAGGACGGCCTTGAGGCGTTCCTCGAACTCGCCGCGGTACTTCGCACCGGCGACCATCGAACCCAGGTCGAGGCTGATCAGCTTCTTGCCGCGCAGGGACTCGGGCACGTCGCCGGCGACGATGCGCCGGGCCAGGCCCTCGACGATGGCGGTCTTGCCCACGCCGGGCTCACCGATGAGCACGGGGTTGTTCTTCGTACGCCGGGACAGCACCTGGACCACGCGGCGGATCTCCTGGTCACGTCCGATGACGGGGTCGATCTTGCCCTCGCGGGCCCGGGCGGTGAGGTCGGTGGAGTACTTCTCCAGCGCCTGGAACTGGCCCTCCGGCTCTTCGGTGGTGACCTTGCGGTTGCCGCGCACGGACTCGAAGGCACCACGGATGGCCTCGAAGGTGCCACCGCGGGTGTGCAGGGCCGTGGCGGCCTCGGAGTCGCCCTTGGCGATGCCGGCGAGCAGCACCTCGGTGGAGACGTAGGAGTCGCCGAGTTCCTCGGCGAGTTCCTGGGCGGCGGTCAGCGCGTTGAGCGCGTCCCGGTTGAAGTTCGGGTTGGCCATCCCGGAGCCGGACGCCTGCGGGTAGCCTGCGACGAGGTCGCGGGCGTCGCGCAGGACGTCGTCGGCGTCGACGCCGGCGGCCTGCAGGACGGGGCGGGCGATGGAGTCCTCCTGGTCGAGGATCGCCACGAGGAGGTGGGCCGGACGGATGTCCGGGTTGCCGTTGGCGCTGGCGGACTGCAGTGCCGCCTGCATGGCCTCCTGGGTACGGGTGGTGGGGGTGAATCCGCTCATCGTCAGTCTCCTTCTCTGCGTGTGCGTGCCGGTGTCTACTTTAGCGTGTTCGTGTCAACTTTCACTTACGGTCATTCCAACGCACACCGACTTGAGTCTGTTCCACTCAACTAGAACACAGTACTGTGATGTCCGTCACATTCCGTTGTCGCCCCGGAAGATCTCCGTGCGCGTGCCACAATGGTTCCCATGACACCAGAGAGGGGACACGCCGACGACCTCGGCGACCTGGCTTCAGCAGTACAGGCCGCACGCACGCACATCGACCGTATCGCCTCCCGCGCCCGCACCCACCTCTCCACGCTCGCCGCCCCGCTGGCGCCGGCACACAACCCCGCCACCAGCGACGGAACGACCTGCCCGCCGTCCCCCGTCCCACCCGACCTGCTGCGCCGCGCCGTCCTGCACGCCTCGAACGGGCTGACCGGCTCCCAGGCGGAGTTCACCCCCGCCCACACCGAGTACCTCGCCTACCTGGGCCGTGACCTGCGCAAGTTCGGGGTCACGATGCAGCACTACGTCGCCGCCGCCGAGGCGGCCGGGCGCGCCCTCTGCGACGAGTTCGGCCACCCCTACCCCGGTGTCGACCTGACCTACCGCCGCGCCGGCGAACTCGGCATCCCGGACGGCCTCACCGAGCTTCTCCAGGCCGTGGACAACGCCGTGCGCATCGTCGCACTCGGCGCGGTCGAGGACGACGACGCCGGCATCCCCGCCTCCCTCCCGGCGACGGTGCTCGAGGTCGTCCCCCGCACCGCGCAGACCACCGTCGTACGTCTGCAGGCCTCCTCCCCCGACACCGGGTGGGCGGGGCAGACACTGGAGGTCCGCACCCCCGCCTCCCCGGACGACTGGCAGCAGTACGCCTCCGCCCTGCCGCCGAACCCGGCCGGCTACCTGGAGTTCCACTGCCCCGCCTCCGCGGGCGAACCGGAGGTCGGGGAAACCTGGGTCGTCGCCAACCCGGCCGGCGGACTCGGCGTCCCCACCGGCGACGACGCCCCGTCCCGCGTCGTCATGATCGCCGTCGGCACCGGTCTTGCCGCACTACGCGCCCTGGTCCTGGACGTCTCCGGCACGGACACCCCTCCTGCCGTGGACCTGTTCTGGGGCGTCGACACCTCGCGTGACCTGTACGGACTCGACGACCTCCGCGGGCTGGAGCGGGGCTTCCCCTGGCTCACCGTCACACCGGTCGTCGCTGACGAGGACCACACCACCGCCGCAGAAACGGCCCTGACCACGGCTCTGAGAACGGCGTCGGGGGCGGGAGCGGCCCACCGCGACGGCACCCTCGTCCTGGTCTCCGGGGAGGACGCCGCCACCGTCGGCGACGAGGTCCGCGTCCTCACCGACGCCGGCGTCGACCCGGAGCAGATCTTCGCCGAGCCGTGACCTCCATCATCACCGCCGGGGCGACGAACCCGCCGACCAGCTGGCCCACCCACAGCCACACCTCCCATGAACTGGTGTGGGTCCGCCGGGGTGCGATGACGACCCGCGCACAGGGCCGCATCTTCGCCGTCCCCGAGGGACGCGGCATCTGGATCCCCGCCGGCACCGAGCACTCCGGTGAGGTGACGTCCGGGGTCACGCTCTACGGCACCCTGTTCTCCCCCGACCACACCCCCGCCGGGTTCACCGCGCCGGCGGAGGTCACGGTGGTGACGATGAACCCTGTCCTCGAGTCGCTGCTCACCCACCTCGGGCAGGACACACTCTCCGACGGGGAACGACGACGTGCCGAGGCCGTCGTCTTCGACGTCCTGCACCCCGTGTCCGCCCCACTGGACCTCCCGGTGCCCGACGACCCCCGCATCGCACCCGTCGTCCGCACGTTGCTGTCCGACCCGGGCGACCTCAGTGGGTTGGAGGTGTGGGCCCGACGCCTGGGCACCAGCGAACGCACCATCACCCGCGCTTTCCGCGAGTCCACCGGCCTTCCGTTCGGGCAGTGGCGGCTGACACTGCGCATCCAGCGGGCACTGACCCTGCTGAGCGACGGAACGCCGGTGCAGGACGTCGCCCGCCGACTCGGCTACGCCCAGACCAGCACGTTCATCGACACCTTCCGCCGGACGATGGGGACGACCCCCGGCACCTACCGCCCCGCCACACCCCCGCGCACTGTCCGGTAAACCGAACCGGATGTCCTGAAAACGAGATTGCGGACACCGGTGACGCTGCCCTAGTCTTCTTGAGGTTAGGCTATCGAATCCTCCTGCCGTCCCCCTGTCTCCGAAGGACCCAGAGCACACCCATGTCCAGCGCCTCACCGGGCTCCACCGGCGCCCGCACCCTCGAGGGCGACCACCTCACCCTCGGCTACGGCCGGTCGACGGTGATCCACGACGTCTCCGCCACCCTCACCCCGGGCACCGTCACCGCGCTCGTCGGGCCGAACGGCTCGGGGAAGTCCACCCTGCTGCGGTCCATGGCACGGCTCCACCCCGTCACCGGCGGCACCGTCCGGCTCGACGGCGGGGACATGGCACTGCTCAGCCACCGGGACGTCGCCACCCGCCTCACCCTCTTCTCCCAGTCCCGCCCGACCCCGGACGGGCTGACCGTGCGCGACGTCGTCAGCTTCGGACGCCACCCGCACCGCCGCCGGTTCGCCGGGCTCTCCCCCGACGACCACAGCGCCGTGGACCGTGCCCTGGAGGTCACCGGCATGGCGGACAAGGCCGACCGCAACGCCGGCGAGCTCTCCGGCGGCGAGGTCCAACGCGCGTGGCTGGCCGCCTGCCTCGCCCAGGACACCGGTGTCGTCCTGCTCGACGAACCCACCAACCACCTCGACCTGCGCTTCCAGACGGAGATCCTCGACCTCATCCGCGATCTCGCCGACGGGCGCTCCTCCGCTCCCGTCGCCGTCGGCGTCGTCCTGCACGACCTCGACCACGCCCTGCGCGTGGCCGACAACCTCATCCTGCTCGCCGGCGGTCGCGTCCTCGCCACCGGGCCGCCCCAGGACGTCCTGACCGCCGAGAACATCAGCACCGCCTACGACATCCCCGTCGACGTCGGCGTGGACCCCCGCACCGGACGCCTGCGCATCGACCCGATCGGACGGCACCCCGACCGGGGCATCGTCCGGACCACCCCCTGATAAACAGCCCTGAAAGGACCCCCATGCGAACCCGACGGCTCCTGACCGCGCTCACCGCGGTGACGGCCACCGCCACCCTCAGCCTCGCCGCCTGCGGCACCACCGACACCGGCTCGTCCGGGTCGTCCGACGCCGGCGAGGTCCCCACCTCCGGTGCCGCCGGCTGCGACGGCGACGTCGAGACCAGCACCGACCCGGTCTCCATGACCGACGACCTGGGACGCACCGTGGAGCTCGACAAACCCGCCAGTCGCGTCGCCGTGCTCGAATGGCAGGAGATCGAGGACGCGATCAGCCTCTGCGTCGATCCGGTCGCCGTCGCCTCACCGGACGACTACAGCACCTACGTCAGTGCCGAGGCCCTGCCCGACGACGTCGTCAACGCCGGCGAACGCGGCGAACCCGACCTCGACGCCATCTACGGTGCCGACCCCGACCTCATCATCGTCGAGGCGTTCAGCACCGACGACGCCGTGCTCACCCAGCTCGAACAGCGTGACGTCCCCGTCCTGGCCGTCAAGGGTGCCGACGCCGCCGACCAGATCGGCACCGTCAAGAACGTCCTCACCAAGATCGGCGAGGCCACCGGCCGCTCCGCCCGTGCCGAGGAGATCAACCAGGAGTTCGACGACCATCTCGCCGCCGCCCGCGACGATCTCGCCGACACCGTCGCCACCCTCCGGGACCGCGACGAGTCCGACTTCCTCTACTTCGACGGCTGGGTGGAGAGCGGCAACCTCACCGTCCGTCCCTACACCGACGGTGCACTGATGACCCAGCTCGGCGAGGAACTCGGCATGACCTCCGCCTGGACCGACGACATCAACGACTCCTACGGCGACGGCGGGGTCGACCCCTCCTACGGCCTCGCCCAGACCGACATCGAGGGCCTCACCGCCGTCGGCGACGCCAACCTCTTCTACACCGGATCCCAGGGTGGCGCCGACGACTACGTCGAGGCCATGACCTCCAACCCGATCTGGAACAACCTGCCCGCCGTGAAGGAGAACCGCACCCACGAGTTCCCCAACGATCTCTGGGCCGCCGGCGGACCCCGCTCGTGCATCCAGCTGATCGACGCCTTCGTCGAGGCCGTCAAGGCTGTGACAGGTGCTGAAGGTACTGATAGTTCCGAAAGTTCCGAAAGCTCCGAAGGCACCGCCGACGCCAAGTGAGACAGACCCGCGCACCCCTCGCACCCCTCAGCCTGATCGTCGCCCTCGTGGCGGCGATCCTCGTCGTGGGCCTGTGGCACCTCACCCAGGGCACCTCCGGTCTCGGCATCCGGGACCTGGTCCTGTACGCCGTCGGTCACCCGGACGCGCCGCAGGACGTCAACGGCGTCCCCGTCAGCAGCATCCTCTCCGGATCGCGGATCCCCCGGCTGCTCGCCGGGGTCACCGTCGGCTTCGCGCTCGGCGTCGCCGGTATCCTCCTGCAGTCGGTGACACGCAACCAGCTCGCCTCCCCCGACACCCTCGCGGTGACCGCCGGGTCCTACGTGACGCTGACGGCGGTGGCGGCGTTCGGCGTCAGCGTGCCGTTCTGGGCGTCCGGTCTGGTCGCCTTCGCCGGCGGGCTGGCGTCCGCCACCCTGGTGCTGACCCTCACCGGCACGGGGTCCGGCCGGGGCGGCGCCACCGGGACGACGAAGCTCATCCTCGCCGGCTCCGCGATCGCCATGGCACTGGACGCGGTCACCGGCATGCTGCTGATCCTGTTCAGCCAGAACACCACCGGCCTGTTCGCCTGGGGGGCCGGCTCGCTCTCCCAGCTCAGCGTGGACGCCTCGGCCCGTGCGGTGCCGGTGATCCTGCTGGCCCTCGTCGCCGCGGTGCTGCTGTCCCGCCGCCTCGACGTCCTCTCCCCCGGTGACGACGACACCGCCACCACCCTCGGCATCCCCGTCCGCGCGACCCGTGCCACCGCCGTCGTCCTCGCCGTCCTGCTCACCGCCCTCTCGGTGACCGTCGCCGGGCCACTGGGCTTCATCGGCCTGGGCGCACCGGTGCTCGCCCGGCTGCTCTCCACCCGGGTGCGCGGTCTACGGCGCCACGCCGTGCTGATTCCCGTGACCGGCCTGGTCGGCGCCCTGATCGTCCTGCTGGCCGACGCCCTGCTGCGCGCGGTCCTCGGTGCCGAGCAGGCCGCGTCGATCCCCACGGGCATCCCGACGTCGCTGCTCGGCGCGGTGGTCATCGTGGTCCTGGCGATGCGCATGCGCGACCAGGGGGTGGTACGCGCCGCCCGCGCCAACGCCGGGGCCCGTCGTGGGACATTCACCCCATCCCAGGCACGGCGCCGCTTCCTGACGGTGCTCGCCGCCGCGGTCGTCCTCCTCGTCGTCGCGACCGTCTACGGGCTGCTCGCGGGTAGCCTCTGGCTCCGGCTCGGAGACGTCGCACTGTGGTTGCGCGACACCGCCCCTGGCATCGTCGACGGGGCGCTGGACACCCGTGCCCCACGTGTCGCCGCCGCCGTCCTCGCCGGAGCCGCGCTCGGGGTGGCCGGCACCGTCGTGCAGGGCACGGTACGCAACCCCCTGGCCGAGCCCGGACTGCTCGGCATCACCGCCGGCGCGGGCCTCGGGGCGGTCATCGCCACCACCCTGCTGCCCGACGGTGGACGACCCGTGCTCGTCGCGCTGGCGGTGACGACGGGCCTGGCGACGTTCGCCCTGGTCACGGCGCTCGCCTGGCGTGGTGGACTGCTGCCCGACCGCTTCGTGCTCATCGGGATCGGCTGTGGCTACGGCATCTCGTCGGCGACGACGTTCCTGCTGCTGCGGGCGAACCCCTACGACACGCCGCGGATCTTCACCTGGCTGTCCGGCACGACCTACGGCCGGACGTTCCCCGACGTCGTCCCGGTCGCGGTGGTCCTGCTGCTGTCGCTGCCGGTGCTGGTCCTCCTGCGGCGTCACCTGGACCTGATGTCGATGGACGAGGACACCCCGCGGGTGCTGGGGGTGCCGGTGGAACGCACCAGGCTGGGGCTGCTGGCGCTCTCGGCCGTGCTGGCGGCGGTGAGCGTGGTGGCCGTCGGGGTCGTCGGATTCGTGGGGCTCGTCGCCCCGCACCTGGCCCGGGCCCTGGTCGGCGGGCGACATGCCCGCGTCCTGCCGGTGGCGATGGTGCTCGGCGCGGCGATGGTGTGCCTCGCCGACGGACTGGGACGCTCCGTCATCGCACCGGCCCAGGTGCCGGCGGGGCTGATGATCGCCCTGGTCGGCGCACCCTACTTCGTGTGGCTGCTGCGCAGGACGTGACCCGGGTCCCCCTGCTACGCGCCTTTCTTGCCGATCTCCAGGTCCTGCCGGTGCCCCTTGAGCACCGGGAGGCCCTTGCGGACCTTCTCCACATGGTTCGGGTCGATGTCGACCATGAGGATCTGGGCGACGTAGCCGGTCTCCGCCAACCGGGCGCCACCCGGACTGACGATCACGGAGTGGCCGATGCCGGTCGGTCCGTCATTCTGACCGTAACGGTCCGGGGAGCCTGGACGGGCCTGACCGGCGGCGACGACGTAGCTGGTGGTGTCGAGGGCGCGGGCGGCGGTGAGGGTGCGCCACTGGTCGAGCTTGCCCGGCCCGTCGGTCCAGGCGGTGGGCACGACCATGACCGTGGCGCCCTCCTCCGCCAGGGCGTAGAAGTGCCCGGGGAAACGGATGTCGTAGCAGGTCGCCAGGCCGATGGTGACCCCGTTGATGTCGTAGGTGACCCGGCGGGTACCGGGCTTGACGGTGTCGGACTCCCGGTAACCGAAGGCGTCGAAGGTGTGGATCTTGTGGTAGTGCTCGGTGCCCTGTGGACCGGTGATGAGCAGGGTGTTGTGCACGCGGCGGAACCTGTTGGCCTCACCGGAGCCCTCGACAGGTTCGGTCTGCAGCTCGCCGGACGGCAGCCGGTAGACGGTGTCGGCGGGGGTGAACATGCCGACGACGGCGGTCGTCCCGGCGCCCTTCGCCGCTTTCTCGACGGCACGGGCGAAGGGACCGTCCAACGGCTGTGCGATGACGTCGAGACGTCCCGCGTCGAAGGGGAACATCGCAGCCTCGGGGAAGACCACCAGGTCGGCGCCGTTCTCGGCGGACCCGGCGATGTAGGATCTGATCTTCTCGAGGTTCTTGTCGACGTCCGGCACGGAGTTCATCTGGATGACGGCGATGCGCATGCTGCCAAGGGTACGTGACCGGCCTAGGATTGTCGGGTGAGTTCTTCCACCGCCGAACGTTCCCCCGCCAGCGTCGTCAGCGCCCTGCGCAGTCCGCGCCTGCTCACCGTCGAGATCCTCGGCGGCCTGGTGACCGCGTTCGCGCTGATCCCGGAGTCCCTGAGCTTCGCGATCGTCGCGGGCCTGGACCCGATGATGGGCCTCTACGCGGCGTTCACCATGGCGTGCGTGACGGCGGTGCTGGGCGGGCGTCCGGGCATGGTCTCCGGCGCGGCCGGCTCGATCGCACTGGTGATCTTCCCGGTCGCCCGGGACCACGGGGTGGAGTACCTGCTGGCCACGGTGATCCTCGGCGGGGTGCTGCAGATGGTGATGGGCGCGCTGGGCGTGGCGAAGTTGATGCGCTTCATCCCGCGGTCGGTGATGGTCGGGTTCGTCGACGCGCTGGCGATCCTGATCTTCTCCGCCCAGCTCCAGCACCTGGTCGGGGTGCCGTGGCTGGTGTACCCGTTGACGGCGGCCGGGCTGCTGGTGATCATCCTGTTCCCGCGGGTGACCTCGAAGTTCCCGGCACCGTTGGCGTCGATCCTGCTGATCACCCTGGCGGTGATGGTGTTCAGCTGGGACGTGCCGACGGTGGGTGACCAGGGCGAGCTGCCGTCGTCCTTCCCGGGGTTCGGCGTGCCGTCGGTGCCGTTCTCGGCGGAGACGCTGGGGATCATCGGTCCGTACGCGGTGGCGTTGGCGCTGGTGGGGCTGATGGAGTCCCTGTTGACGGCGAAGCTCGTCGACGACCTGACCGACACGCACTCGGACAAGACCCGCGAGTCGCTCGGCCAGGGTGCGGCGAACGTGGTGACCGGCTTCTTCGGCGGCATGGGCGGCTGCGCGATGATCGGGCAGACGATGATCAACGTCAAGCAGGCCGGTGCCCGGACACGGGTGAGTTCCTTCCTCGCCGGCGCGTTCCTCATCGTCCTGTCGGTGTCCCTGTCGGACCTGGTGGGGCAGATCCCGATGGCTGCGTTGGTGGCGGTCATGCTGGTGGTGGCGTTCACCACCTTCGACTGGAACAGTGTGCGCACGCTGCGGGTGATGCCGGTCTCCGAGACGGTGGTGCTGCTGGTGACGGTGGTGGCGACGGTGCTGACGGACAATCTGGCGGTCGGGGTGATCCTGGGCGTGCTCACCGCGATGGTGGCCTTCGCCCGGCGCGTGGCGCACCTGACCAGGGTGGAGAGGGTCGGCGGGCCGGGCAGCGGACGGTACCGGGTGGACGGGCAGTTGTTCTTCGCCTCCTCGAATGACCTGGTGTACCAGTTCGACTACACGCACGACCCGGACGAGGTCACGGTCGATTTCTCGGATGCGACGGTGTGGGACTCGTCCACGGTCGCGGCACTTCAGGGGGTCCGCGAGCAGTACGCGCGGCGGGGGAAGTCGGTGACCTTCACCGGACTGGACGCCACGAGCCGCGGGTACATCGACCGGCTGGAGGGCCGGTTGGACTGAGGACCGCACGATCGGGGTGATCGGGTTATCCACAGGCCGCGGTAGTTCGTCGGTGGAATCCGACGAAAGTTGTCCACAGTTCGGGGCACCTTGTCTGCACCCCTTCCTGCCCTGCTCGGCGGTGTCGTAGTCTCCGTGGACCGCAGTTCACCGGTTCCCCTCCAGGAGGCAGCATGACGACCGTGTTTGGCATCGATCCGTCGCAGGTCAGGGTCACCGCGCAGGCGTTGGACGGGGAGGTGTCCGTGATCTCGGCCGTCGCGCAGGACGTCGCGGCATCCGTGCCGTCGGCGGCGTCGCTGCCCGGAGGGCGCACGCTCGCGGCCCTGGTCGACGGCGCCGGTCAGGTCGCCGCTGCCGTCGGTGGGGAGGCGCGGGTGGTGGATGTGCTGGGCGGTGACCTGCGTTCTTTCGCTGCTGTCGTGGATTCCGCCGAGCAGGATGCCACCGTCTCCCTGGAAGGTGCGCGCTGATGGACGTCCGGGAACTCGCCACGGCCACCGTCGAGGAGACTGCCGCCTGCGCGCATTCGTGGTCCGCGGCGGCAGGAGAGCTGGATACTGCCGGAACCGGCCTGCGGGGCCACGGGGCGCTGCCGGGATGGAGTGGTACGGCCTCGGACGCGATGCGCCACCGGGTCGACAGTTCCGCGAACCGGGTGATCGCGGTGTCCGTCGCCGCCCGCGGGGTCGGTGTCGTCCTGCGGCACCATGCTGCGGCGCTGGGACAGGTGAAGGGCCAGGTCGCCCCGGTCCTGGCGTTGTCGCGGACGACGGGGATGCAGGTCTCCCCGACCGGCACCGTGACCCCGCCGACCCCGGTCCCGGCGTTGACCGCGCTGGCGGCGGCCTGGTCGGTGGTCCTGCACGCCTGCCGCGCCTTCGCCTCGGCGCTTGACGGTGCGACGGCGGCGGTGGTCGCTGCGCTGTGCGCGGTCCGCGAGGCCCCGGTGGTGACCGCGGTGGACCGTCGTGGGCTGGACGCCGGCGCCGCACGGGCGGAACTCGTCGCCGATCCCGCAGCGACGGCGGCGGCGGTGACGATGCCGTCGGGACTGCAGGTCCCGCTGGACGACGCCCGGGAGGCTGCCCTGCGTCGGGCGGTCGTCTCGGCGCGGCAGGAGCTGGCGCTGCGTGGCCTGGACCCGGACGCGGTCGGGGTGTCGGTGGAGCAGGTCGACGGGGAGGCGGTCGTGGTTGTCGGCGACATCGCGACGGCGGGGAAGGTGACCACGATCGTCAGTGGTGTCGGATCGTCGTCGGACGGCGCGCTCGTCGGCTCTGCGGGCGGCGCCGGACGCATCGCCGGTCCCGGGCACGCCGTCGTCGCCTGGCACGGCTACCGTGCCCCGGATGACGTGGGCCGCGGGCTGAGTCCGAGCTACGCCGGTGTCGGTGCCCCGTCCCTGCGCTCCGTGCAGTCGACGCTGCGGGAGCGGTCTGCCGACGGTGCCGAGCTTCAGGTCGTGGCGCACAGTTACGGCACCACACTGGTCGGCGCGGCCGCGCGGGATCCGGCGTCCCCGCTGGCCGCCGACACCGTGCATCTGCTGGGCAGTCCCGGCACCGGGGCGGGGCAGGCGGACCGGATGAACCTCGACGCCCTGGACGGCCACGCCGAGGTCCACGCGTGGCGGGCACCGGGGGATCTCATCGGCGCCGCGACCGGGGCGTTCGGCGGTGTGCACGGGAGCGATCCGACGGCGGCGGGCTTCGGCGCGGACAGCGTGAACGGCGCGCCACCTGGTCAGCAGGACGGTGTCGTCGGACGTATGCTGGGCCGCATGACCGACGGTTACCTGTGGTTCCGGGGCGAATGGGACTCCCACAGCAGCTACCTGTCCGACGACCATGTGCTGGAACAGGTGCGCTGAATGTTCTCGGTGGTCATCGTCGGTGCCGGCCAGGCCGGTCTCGCGGCAGCACATGCGCTGGTGCGGAAGGGGTTCACACCGGGGGTCGACATGCTCGTCCTCGACGGGAATGACGGCCCCGGCGGCGCATGGCGGCACCGGTGGGATTCGTTGACGCTGGGCCGGGCGCACGGCATCGCCGACCTGCCGGGACTCCCGATGCCCCGCCCTGACCCGGATGTCCCCGCCGCGAACCTGGTCGCCGACTACTACGGCTCCTACGAGGAGACGTTCGCCCTGAAGGTGAGACGACCGGCCCGGGTCATCCGTGTCGACGGTGGCGCGCCAGGACCACTCACCGTGACGGTGATGGCGGACGGGACGTGCACCCGGATCCAGACCAGGATGCTGATCAGCGCCACCGGCACCTGGACGCACCCCTACATCCCCTACACCCCGGGGATCGACCGGTTCCGCGGACGCCAACTGCACACCACGGAGTACACGAGGAAGGAGGACTTCGCGGGAGAGAGGGTTCTCGTCGTCGGCGGCGGCCTGAGCGCGGTCCAGTTCCTGCTCGAACTCCACCAGCCCGGTGGTGCCGCCTCCACGGTGTGGGCCACCCGCCGCCCGCCGAACTTCGTGGACCGGACCTTCGACAACGACGACGCGACGTGGGGGCGGGACGTGGAACGCCGGGTGCGTGCCGACACCGAGCAGGGCCGACGCCCGGCCTCGGTGGTGCGCAACACCGGCATTCCGGCGCTGCCGGAGTATCTCGCCGGCGTCGTGGACGGGACGTTGGTCTCCCGGGGTATGTTCACCCGCATCAATGAAGAATCGGTGACCTTCGGCGGCGAGGCCGGCAGCGACCGCAGTGACGACGGTGACGGCGGTGACGGCGGTGACGGCGGTGAGCTCGTCCAACCGGACAGCTGGCACCCCTTCCCGATCGGCCATGAGGAACCGGTGGACGTGATCTTCTGGAACACCGGATTCCGTCCTGCACTGACCCATCTCGCACCGTTGCACCTGCGCGAGCCCGGCGGTGGGATCACCGTCGTCAATGAGGTGGAGGTCGCGCGGGACGAGCGGATCCTGCTGGCCGGGTACGGCTCGACCGCGTCGACGGTGGGGGCGAACCGTGCCGGACGCCTGGCAGGACAGGTCGCCGCGCGCCGACTGTCGCCGCCGTCGTGAGTCTTGTCCGTGCGGTCACCCTGCTATATAGTTGACATGTCAACTACACACTCCCACCAGGAGATACCATGAAGGCCTTCGGATTCCTCAGTTTCGGCCACTACGATCTCGGCGCGTCCGGTCCCTCCACCCCGGGACGCACCATGCCCGGAGCGAGGGAGAACATCACCAACGCCGTGGAGATCGCCGTCGGGGCCGACGACATCGGCGTCAACGGCGCGTACTGGCGCGTCCACCACTTCGCCCCGCAGCACGCCGCACCGATGCCGATTCTCGCGGCCGCCGCCGCACGGACCAGGCACATCGAGGTCGGCACCGGCGTGATAGACCTCCGGTACGAGAACCCGCTCCACCTGGCCGAGGAGGCCGCCCAGCTGGACCTGCTCGCAAACGGCAGGGTCGCGCTCGGCGTCTCCCGCGGATCGCCCGAGCCGGTGGACCGCGGCTACGCCGAGTTCGGCTACTCCCCCGAGCCCGATGATCCGAAGGGCGCGGAGATGGCGCGGCAGAAGTTCGACCGCTTCATGTCCGCCGTCGACGGGGAGGGCATCGCCACCGCCCTCCCGTTGGACCAGCAGTACCCACGGATGTACCAGCCGAATGCACAGGTGCCGGTGATGCCGACGTCATTGTCGCTGCGCAAGCACGTGTGGTGGGGCGCCGGCTCCCGTGACACCGCCGTGTGGGCCGCGCAGAAGGGCGTGAACCTGATGAGTTCCACGCTGCTCACCGAGGCCAACGGCGACGAGTTCTCCGATCTCCAGGCCGACCAGATCCGACTGTTCCGTCAGGCATGGAAGGAGGCAGGGCACACGTGGACCCCGCGGACATCGGTGTCCCGGTCGATCTTCCCGATCCTCTCGGAGACGGACCGCCGCATGTTCGGCTCAGGCGACGACGGCGGGGTCGGCTACATCGACGACAGCACCGCCACCTTCGGCCGGACCTACGCCGACGAACCCGACAAGCTGATCGAGGAGCTGAAGAAGGATGCGGCCGTCATGGAGGCGGACACCCTGATGCTGACGATCCCCAGTCAGCTGGGCGTGGATGCCAACCTGCGAATCCTCTCGTCCTTCGCGGAGCACGTCGCCCCGGCGCTGGGGTGGGAACCGAACACCTCAGGTCCGGTGAAGGGTTACCCGGTCTAAGATGTGAGGAGAAATGAAGTGGAACTGGCGGGCTATCTTCTCTGCCGGAGCACGACCGAGTCCGACCTTGTCGCTCAATCCACTGCCCCAGAAGCAGACGGTTGCCTCACTCATCCATCGGCCGCAGATCAAAAATCGGCGAAAACCGTAGGCGGCGCCCACCTGTTTTTCGTGTCTCCTTACGATCCACGCCCTGCGTCTCTTCGGAATCAAGACCATGCCGGAGACCACAGCCGCCGAGACCACTCCCCACCCCTGTGAAGCGCCCGAAGGAAAATCATTAGCCCCGGCGATCTAGTTCGTATTCCAGACTGTGCAGTCCAGTCAAACCAGGGATCGTTCCGGGGCTTTCACTTAGTATAGTGCCCCGTCCTCCCCTGCTCTGTCAAGATCACAGTGCTACCCTCTCTCAGATGAACCGGATCACGGCAGACCAGCTGGAGGCATGGATCTCGCCTGAGCGACTGCACCGATACCGTGTCCATTCGGCTGACACCGTCGAGCTCTACATGTACAACGCGCGGCGCTCCACGCACATGTCCGAACTGATCCTGCACATCGAGGTACTGATCCGCAACGTGATCCACCGCGAATTGTCCTCCACGGACCGAGCAACCCAGATCCCGTGGTATCTCGACACTCAACACTACGGGTTCAACCGGCAGATGATCCGGAATCTGGACAAGGCGGTATCCACTGCCGGTGGGCCGCGTGCCCCCGGTGGAAAAGTCGTCGCGGAACTGATGTTCGGCACCTGGAGGTTTCTGCTGAGCACGCAGTATCAGGCCACAGTGTGGCCCGTAGCCGCCCGTGGCTTTACCGGCAGGGTACGCAGCCAACGTGACCGCAGCGAGTTGCATGCGGCGATGGACTACCTCAACGGTGTGCGCAACCGGTGTTCGCATTCCGAGCCGGTCTATCACCTCGACGATGCAGAGTTCATCGGGAACGCCAGTACAGCTGCCGGCTATGTTGATACGGCCGCGGCCAGTTGGCTCGAGACCCTCTGGGCGCAGCGGTTGACGGAGAACCCCTTCCCCACTGCCTAGAACACCATCGCCTATGACGCGGTCCGGTCGCTCGTCGCGCTGCCAGTTCATCTGTCATAGCTGCCTCGGTCGTTGTGAGTGCGATCTGCGGGAATGGTACTGACAGGTCTTTCACCAGGCCCGGCACGGGTACAGCAGAAACCGATCTCCCACTACCGGATGACACAGGTCGCGTATCCGGCTAGCAGACCAGGGATCATCGGCCTCACCCGGAACTTTTCTCGGCGGTGGAGCCGCGTAAGGGCATCCGTGTGAACTGCCTGCCGGTCAAGCCGTAGCTACGTAGTCAGCTGACAACGACCGACGGCAGTTCGAGGGAATGTAGCCTCAGGGGATGCTCCGCATCGCGACCGCCAATGTGAACGGGATCCGTGCCACACACCGGAGGGGATTCGGTGACTGGCTGGCCACCCGCGACTGCGATGTCATCGCACTGCAGGAGACGCGCGCCCAGGCCGACAAGCTCCCCGACGGTGCCTTCGGCGACTACCACGTGGCCCTGGAGACCGGTGAGATCCCGGGACGCAACGGCGTCGCCGTCCTGACCCGGCAGGCTCCGCGGTCCGTCCGGACATGGAACGGGACAGCACTCCTCGGCGCACCGGGCTGCGGCCCTGATGACCTCCGGCGGGTTCCGGCACCCGACCATGTGAGTCCCGCCCGGGAACTCCGTACCTTCGCCTCCCAGGGTCGCTACCTCGAGGTCGACCTCGCTGACGCCCCCCTCACGATTGCCAGCCTCTACCTGCCCAAGGGCGGCCTCCCCGCCGAGCTCCAGCGGCCCGGACGGATGCGTGAGGCACCCGACGGCGGTGCCCGGTACAACCGCAAGATGGCGTTCATGGCAGGATTCTCGCGCTACCTCACCCGTACCCGGCGCACTGCCGCCGCCGCGGGACGGGAGTTCCTCCTCATGGGCGACCTCAACATCGCCCACACCCGGCAGGACCTCGCCGCCTGGCGACGCAACCAGCAGAACGACGGCTTCCTGCCGGAGGAACGCGAATGGTTCGACCAGCAGCTCTCCGCCCGCACACTCGTCGATGTCGTCCGGCACCTGCACCCCGACGAGGACGGACCGTACTCCTGGTGGTCCTGGGCGGGCGAGTCCTTCGCAAAGGACTCGGGCTGGCGCCTGGACTACCATCTGGCCACTCCCCGGCTGGCACGATCAGCGGTACGCGCCGAGGTCGACCGGGACGTCCGGGGCATCCGACTCTCCGATCACTCCCCCGTGGTCGTGGACTATGAGCTTGTGTAAACCGAACAGATCCACGCGGTGAGAGGACATCCATGAACACCACCAAGGTCGACCTCAAGAAGTCCCTCGACTCCTACCGTGCCCGGCGCGGCGAGTTCCGCATTCTGGACGTGCCGCCACTGCGCTACATCATGGTGGACGGGCACGGTGACCCGAACACGTCCCCCGCCTACACCTCGGCGCTCGAGGCCCTCTACCCCGTGGCCTACTCGATGAAGTTCGCCAGCAAACGTGAGCTGGGGCGCGACTACGTGGTGCCGCCGCTGGAAGGGTTGTGGTGGGCCGAGGACATGTCGTCGTTCACCACCGGCCGCGACAAGTCCCGGTGGGACTGGACGATGATGATCATGACCCCGGACTGGATCGACGAGACGCTCTTCGCTACGGCAGTGCGAGCGGTGGCGGCAAAGTCCGCACCCGCCAGTCTCGGCGACGTCCGGCTCGAGACGTTGTCCGAGGGGCGGTGTGTCCAGACGCTGCACATCGGCTCCTTCGACGACGAGGCCGCCGTCCTGGAACGGATGCACCACGGCTTCATCCCCGACAACGGTCTGCGGCTGCGGGGGACACATCACGAGATCTACTTCAGCGACCCCCGGAAGACTGCTCCTGAGAAGCTCCGGACACTGTTGCGTCAGCCGGTCACGCCGCCATCCGTCCCGGAATTGTTCTAGCCCCAGGTACGCGTCCGGGCCGGAAGCGTACCTGGGGCTAGAACAATTTCCCGGGGGCGTCACCGGGCGGCCACACCATCGCCGTGGCACCGTCACCTGCACCCGCCAGTGCCCGCCGCGTCCATCGACTCCGGTAAGACTTGAGGGCATGAACACGCCCGTATCCCGCTCCTCCGCCGCCGGCACCTCCCCCGACCTCAGGACGACCTCGACCCGTCGCCACGGCCACACTGTCCGCGAACACGTCCTCACCGCACCGCTGGTCCACAACCCTGCCGCCTCCGGCGACGCCACAGACCCCCGCACCATCGAGGTCTACGCCCGCGAGTACGTCCCGGACGGCGGCGAGGACCGTCCCGTCATGCTGTTCCTTCAGGGCGGACCGGGCCACGGCGCGCCCCGTCCCGCGGCGGACGGCGACGGCGGATCGCTGTCCGGGTGGCTCGGCGAGGCCCTCAACCACTACCGCGTGATCCTCTTCGACCAGCGCGGCACCGGCCGGTCCACTCCGGTCGACGTCGCCGCACCCGAAGCACTCGGCCCGACGCCCCAGGACCAGGCCGACTACCTCACCCACCTGCGCGCCGACAGCATCGTGGCAGACGCCGAGCTGCTGCGGCAGGCGCTCGGGGAGGACCCCTGGACCCTGCTCGGCCAGTCCTTCGGCGGGTTCTGCATCACGACCTACCTGTCACTGCGCCCGGAGGGAGTGAAGGAGGCCTTCTTCACCGGCGGGCTGCCGGGCCACGTCAGCGACCCGCACACCCGGGTCGACGACATCTACCGCGCCACCTTCGCCAAGACAGCGGTACGCAACGACCGCTTCTACGCCCGGTTCCCGTGGGCCGGGCAGCGGGTCGCCGAGATCTGCCGTCACCTCGACGACACCGAGGAGACGCTGCCCACCGGAGAACGTCTGACCTCGCGACGGTTCCGCACCGTGGGCATGAACCTGGGACGTACCGGCGGGTTCGACACACTGGCCTACCTGCTGGAGGATCCGTTCCGCGCCGTTCCCGGCAGTCCGGGCGCAGCAGGACGCCGACGCCTGCGCACCCCGTTCCTCACCGAGCTCGCCGGCCACGTCACCTATGCCGACGCGCCGCTGTACGCGGTGGTCCACGAGTCGATCTACGGCATCGACACCGCCACGAACTGGGCGGCACACCGCCTCCGCGAGGAGGTTGCGGGATTCGCCGAACGTACCGGCGACCACACCACGTACCTCACCGCCGAGCACTTCTTCCCGTGGCAGTTCGAGGAAGACCCCACGCTGCGCCCCTGGAAGGAGGTCGCCGACCTGCTCGCGGCGAAGGACGACTGGACACCGCTCTACGACGCCGACCAGCTCCGGCAGACCAGCGTGCCGACGGCCGCCGCGGTCTACCTCGACGACATCTTCGTCCCCTTCGAACTGTCGATGGAGACCGCGGCGACGATCCGGGGCCTGCGTCCCCACGTCACCAACCGCTGGGAGCACAACGGGATCAGCCAGGACGGCGCCGCCATCCTGCGCCATCTGCGCGCGCTGGTGAAGGACCACTGATCCGGGATACGCTGTCTCCCCGTGACTGACACCTCCCCCGCCCCCGCGGCGACGGCCCCGGACCCCACGACCCGCAGGGACACCGTCCGCCTGCCGACGCTGGTCTCCCTCATCGTCGGCTCGTGCGTGGGGGCGGGTATCTTCGCCCTGCCGCAGAACATCTCCGCGGTGGCCTCGCCGGGTGCCGCCGTCATCGGCTGGGTCATCACCGGCATCGGCATGCTGTGCGTCGCCTTCGTCTTCCAGGCGTTGGCGCAGCGCAAGCCGAACCTGGACTCCGGGGTGTACAGCTACGTCCGGGGAGGCCTCGGGGACTTCGTCGGGTTCGCGTCCGGCTGGGGGTACTGGCTGGGCAGCATCATCGCCCAGGTCGGCTACGCGACCCTGTTCTTCGGGTCCCTCGGCCACTTCCTCCCGCTCTTCGCCGACGGTCAGTCGCTGGTCCAGGCGTTCTTCGTGTCCGGGCTGAACTGGGTGATCTTCCTGGCGCTGTCGCGGGGCGTACGCCAGGCGGCCGTCCTGAACGTGGTCACGACCGCGGCGAAACTTCTGCCGATCCTCGCCTTCCTCGGGATCCTGGTCTTCGCCGGTTTCCACACCGAGGTATTCACCGCCGACTTCTGGGGCTCGGCGGACACCTTCGGCGACAACGCCGACGAGGCAGCCAGTTTGTCCGACCAGGTCAAGGGCATGATGTTGTTCACCGTGTGGGCGTTCATCGGTGTCGAGGGTGCCTCGACGTACTCCCGCCGGGCACGCCGCCGCAAGGACGTCTCCATGGCCACCTTGCTGGGCTTCCTCACTGTGTTCCTGCTGCTGGTCATGGTCAGTTTCCTGTCCTACGGGGTGGCGCCGCGCGAGGAGCTCGCCGCCATGGGCGACAACTCCATGGCCGAGGTCCTCGAGCTCGTCGTCGGTCCCTGGGGAGCCGGTCTGGTCTCCGTCGGGCTGTGCATCTCCGTCCTGGGCGCGTACGTGTCCTGGCAGATGCTGTGCGCCGAACCGATCACCCTGATGGCGCAGGACGGCCTGCTCCCCCGCAGGCTCGGCTACATCAACCAGCGGGGTGCCCCCGTGGTCGCCCAGCTGTTCTCGGCGATCGTGATCCAGCTGTTCATCGTGATCTTCTACCTCAACGAGTCCGCCTACACCACGATGGTGCAGCTGGCGACGTCGCTGTACCTGATCCCCTACCTGTTCTCCGCGCTGTACCTGATCCTGCTGTGCACCCGCGGGGAGGGACTGTCGCACCCCGACGCCGGCACGAAGTTCGACCTCTCCGGGCCCACGGTGGACGCCCGGGGCAACCGGAGGCACCTGGTGATCGGTGCCCTGGCGTTCGTGTACTCCCTGTGGCTGTTCTACGCCGCGGACGTGAAGTACGTGCTGATGGGCATGGTGCTCATCGTGCCGGGCATGATCGCCTACGTCGTCACCCGCCGCCGTGCCGGGGGACGCGTCTTCAACGCCTTCGAGTGGGTCATCGCCACCGGCGTGACGGCCGCGGCGGTCGTCGCCGTGGTACTGATCGCGCAGGGGACGCTGAGTCTGTGACCCTCACGGTCATCTACACTCCGTGACATGACCCACCACCGTTTCGCCCAGGTCGACGTCTTTTCCGACGACCCCTACCTCGGCAATCCCGTCGCCGTGGTTCTTGATGCCGACGGCCTGTCCGACGACCGGATGAGACGGATCGCCCGCTGGACGAACCTCTCCGAGACGACGTTCGTCGTGGCACCCACCGCTGACACCGCCGACTACCGGATCCGGATCTTCACCCCGGGCGGGGAGCTCCCCTTCGCCGGGCACCCCACGCTCGGCACCGCCCACGCATGGCTGGAGAACGGTGGGGTTCCACAGCGCCCCGGGGTCATCGTCCAGGAGTGCGCCGCAGGGCTGGTGGAGGTCCGTCACGAGCCGGAGTCGCCTGCCCCGCTGTCCTTCACCGCCCCGCCGACAACCCGGACGGGCCCGCTGTCCGACGACGTCCTCACCAGGATCTGCACCGCCCTGCGTATCGGGCGGGGCGACGTGGTCGCACACCAGTGGGTGGTCAACGGGCCGCAGTGGGCGGCCGTCCAACTACAGGATGCCCAGGCCGTCCTGGGCCTGGTGCCGGACTTCAGTACCGTCAACGACCTCGACATCGGCGTCTTCGGTTTCCGTGACACGACCGGCATCGAGATCCGGGCATTCACCCCGTCCGACGGGATCGGTGAAGATCCCGTGACCGGGTCCCTCAACGCGTCGGTCGGCCAGTGGCTGTTCCGCACCGGAAAGATCCGCGGCCCGTACACAGCGTTCCAGGGGACCGTGATCCACCGTGCCGGGAGGGTACGGGTCACCCCGGCCGACGACGGCACCGTCCGGGTCGGTGGGGCCACCACGACGTTGTTCCGCGGCATCGCGGAGACCCCCGACCGCTGGCTGCCGAATCCATGAAGCCCGCCGACATCGCACGCGTCCACCGCCGCACCCTGCGGGTCGTGATCCTCAGCCAGATCCTCGGCGGGGCGGGCCTGGCCGCCGGCATCACCGTCGGTGCCCTGCTGGCGCAGGACATGCTCGGCTCCGACCGTCTCGCCGGCTTGCCGACCGGGCTATTCACCCTCGGATCCGCCCTCACGGCGTTCCTCGTGGGCCTGTCGACCCGACGCTTCGGCCGACGCACCGGCCTGGCCTCCGGGTTCCTGGCCGGTGGCCTCGGCGCGGTCGGTGTCGTCGTCGCCGCCGTGCTCGACAGCCCGGCGCTGCTGTTCGTCTCGTTGTTCATCTACGGTGCCGGCACGGCGACGAACCTGCAGGCCCGCTACGCCGGTGCCGACCTCGCCCCCGAGGACCGGCGGGGTCACGGCACGTCGATGGCGATGGTGGCCACCACCGTCGGCGCCGTCGCCGGACCCAACCTCGTCGAGCCGATGGGGCGGGTGGCCGACGCCCTGGGCGTCCCGACACTCGCCGGGCCGTTCATCCTCGCCGCGGCGGCGTACACCGGGGCCGGTATCGTGCTGTTCCTCCTGTTACGCCCGGACCCCTACCTGCTGGCCCGGGAGATCGCGGGCCTCACACCGGCCGATGACACCTCCGGCCCGTCCGGGGCCCCCGACAGCGGCAACCCCTCCGGTGTGCGCCTGGGAGCTGCGGTCATGATCCTCACGCAGGTCACCATGGTCTCGATCATGACGATGACGCCGCTGCACATGCAGGCCCACCACCACTCCATCGGCGCGGTCGGCCTCGTCATCGGACTGCACGTCGGCGCGATGTGGCTGCCGTCGCTGGTCACCGGACGCCTGGTCGACGCTGTCGGGCGCCTCCCCGTGGCCGTCGCCGGCGGTGTGGTCCTGCTGGCCACCGGGGCACTGGCCGCCCTGGCACCCGGCGACTCCCTGGTGCTCCTGGTCATCGCCCTGATGCTGCTGGGCCTCGGCTGGAACCTGGGCCTGGTCTCCGGCACCGCCATGGTCGTCGACGGCACGGTGCCGGACAACCGTCCGCAGGTCCAGGGCACCATCGACGTCGCCGTCGCGGTCGCCGGTGCCGCCGCCGGCCTGGCCTCCGGCGCCCTGATGAGCGCGGTGAGCTACCAGGCGCTCGCCGTCGTCGGCGGGCTGATCCCCCTGGTCCTGCTGCCCCTCCTGCTGCGGTCAGCGGTCGCCGCGCGGCGGTGACCCCTCACCGCCACCGCTGTCACCCCGACCACTCTGGCCGTCCTGGGCGCCCTGACCTCCCCGGCGCCCGCGGCGCCGCTGCTCCCACAGCACCACGGCGGTGGAGCGCGGGACGTGGACGATCTCGCCACGACGTCTTCCCCGCCCGGCCTGCCCGGAGTTCTGCTCGGCGGTGGAGAGCCGCAGCTGCAGGACGTCCACCTTGTCCTTGAGGTCCCGGACCTGGTTCTGCAGGTCGATGATCGCCTTGATGCCGGCGAGGTTGACCCCCTCGTCGTGGCTGAGCCGTTGGATCTCGAGAAGCTGGTCGATGTCGTCACGCGAGTAGCGGCGACCGCCGCCGCTGGTGCGCTCGGGCGACACCAGCCCCAACCGGTCGTAGGTGCGCAGCGTCTGCGCGTGCATCCCCGTGATCTCCGCGGCGACGGAGATCACGAACACCTCCCGGGCCTTGTCGGGGACGTCTCCGTTCCTGTCACTCATCGTCAATCACCAGCTGCCTGTCAGTTTCCGGACCAGCCCGCACGGGGGTCGAAACCGGTCCTCTTCTCTTCCTCAGCGTAATGACGCAACGCACTCGCCGCGCCCTCGTCGAGATTCTTCGGCACCGCGACCTTCACCGTCACCAGCAGGTCGCCGGAGGCACCGTTGCGCTTGGTGACACCCCGGCCACGGATGCGCAGCGTCGTCCCGTCCGCCGTACCCGCCGGGATCTTCACCCGCACGCGGGTGTCGAGTGTGGGCACGGTGACCGCCCCGCCGAGGGCGAGCTCGGTGAAGCTGACCGGCACAGTCATCTTCAGGTCGTCGCCGTTGCGGGTGAACAGGTCGTCCGGACGGACGTGGACGGTGACGAACAGGTCGCCGGAGGGACGTCCGCGCTCACCCGCCTCGCCCTGGCCGGCGAGCCGGACCTTCTGCCCATCGACGACGCCGGCCGGCACACGCACGGTGATCGTGCGGGTGCGGGTGATCCGTCCGGTGCCGGAGCAGTCGTGGCACGGGTCCTCGATCCGGGTCCCGGTGCCGTTGCAGTCGGAGCAGGGGCGGGAGAAGCCGAAGGCCCCACGGTTCTCCGAGACCACACCGCTGCCGGAGCAGGTACCGCACCGGGCGCTCGAGGTCCCCGGCGTCGCCCCGGAACCGTGGCAGGTGGTGCACGCCGCCGGACTGGTCAGCCGGATCGGAACGGTGACACCCTTGGTCGCCTCACGGAAGTCCAGGGTGATCTCGGTCTCGACGTCCGCCCCGCGCGTCCGGCGCTGGGTGCGCGTGCCGCCTGCCCGGGATCCACCGCCGAACATGTCGCCGAAGACGTCACCGAAGCCGCCGGCACCACCGGTGCCAGCGCCGCCGGCCCGGTTGAACAGGTCACCGAGATCGAATCCCCCGGCAGTTCCGGCACCGCCGGCACCGCCGGTCGCCCCGCCGAAACCGCCGAAGCCACCCGACGGGGACCCGTAGCCGCCGCTGGCGACCATCTGCTTGAGCTCGTCGTACTCGGCGCGCTTGTCCTTGTCGCCGAGGACCGAGTAGGCCTCTGAGGCGGTCTTGAACCGGTTCTCGGCCGCGGTGTCACCCGGGTGCGCGTCGGGATGGTTCTCCCGCGCGATCCTGCGGTAGGCCTTCTTGATCTCGTCGGCCTCCGCGGTGGACGACACGCCGAGGTCGGCGTAGTAGTCCTTGTCGATCCACTCCTTCTGGGCCACCTGGTTCCTCTCTTCCTGAAACAGTCCCGGTTGTACCGGGACTCCGGTCGTGTGACGGCTCTCCGCGAAACTTGAGCCTATCACGCTAAGGTCTATCTCCTCCAACGCACATCAGGCGGCGAACATTCCCGGCTGTTAGGGTAGGTTCCCATGTTCTCCAGAGACGGCCGGAAGCGCCCCACCCCACGGCGGGTCGTCGACCCGGAGGCACCCGACGCGATGTTCCCCCACCTGCCCCGGCACCGCGCCGACCTGCTGCGTGAGGAGACGATGCGCCAACTCCACGCCGACGGCTTCGACACCTCGTGGCGCGCCGACGGCTACATCGTCGCCACGCCCGCCGAGCCCCCCGTCGACTCGTCGGAGGGGCAGTCCCCGGACGAGACCTCCCGGCGGCTCATCGGGCTGGACAACCTCTCCCTCCAGATCGCCGCGGCACCCCACGCCCCGGACTCCGACATCGTCGACCTGATCCACCATTTCCTCGCCACCGTGCTCACCGAGATCGACGTCGACGGGCTGCCCGACGCCGACTTCCTCCGGCAGCTGCACGTCCGTCTCGCCGTCCGCGGCACCCTGGACGCCGCATCCGGCGAGGTCGACGACGCCTCCCGCGACTTCACCGGTGACCTGCGCGTCTCCCTCGTCCTGGACACCCCGGACGCCGTGATGACACTCACCGACGAGTCACTCGCCTCCCACGGCAGCGCCACCGCAGACCAGCTCGCCGACCTGTACCGCGTCGGTTACCGCAACACCTGGCAGGAACTCCACGACGCCGCCGTCGACGTCAACGAGGTCCGCGGTGACAGAAGCGGTGACGGGTCCAGGGGCACATCCGGCGCACACTTCCACGTCGTGGAGTCCGACTCCTTCTTCCTCGCCAGCGCCCCGCTCTTCCTCGACGACCTGCTGCCCCTCTGGATCCCGGACCTGGACACCTCCGCCGGGGTGATCGTCGCCGTGCCGCACCGGCACCTCATGCTCGTGCGCGAAGTCACCACCGGCCAGGACCTGCTCGACGGCATCAACACGATGACCTCGGTCGCCCTGGCCCAGCTCTCCACCAACCCGGGGCCGCTCACCGCGCGACTGCACCTCGCGCACGACGGTGACATCCGCGTCTTCACCGAGATCACCACCGGCGACGACGGGCAGCGCATCCTCCAGGTCGACCCCGACGACTACCTGCTGTCGCGGCTCGAGAACGGGAACTGACCGTCGTGGCGAAGTCCGTCAAGAAGAAGAACGTCACCACCCGCCGCACCTTCCTCATCGGCGGGATCACCGGCGCCGGTGTCCTCGGAGCGGCCGCGGTCGGCGGCGGCGTCCTGTTGCGCAACCGCGACGATTCCCCGTCCGACCTGCCTGCCCCGGTCGACCCCGGCCCCCTGCAGCTGCAGGTCGGCGGCGACGGTCACCCCGGACGGGTCACCGTGGTCACCACCGCGGGCCGCCCGCTCGTCCACTTCGACGGCTACCGCCTGACGTCCTCGGTCGGCACCCGTGGCGCCGACGTCGACGATCCGGGCGACGGCCGTCCCGGGTCGGGGCCCGTCCGCGTCGAGTTCGAGGTCACCGACCCGGACTACACCGCGTCGGTCACCTACCGCGCCGACGGGGGACGGGTCACCGCGGACTGGGAGTTCACCACCCCCGGCGACGGTCTCGACGACGCGGGGGATCCGCTCCTGCGCGGGGGAAGGATCTACCGCACACTCGTCGACACCCGGACCGACACCGAGCTCCACGTGCCGGCCAGCCGTTGGGTGCGCGACGACCGCGGCGGGGTCCCCGTCCAGGAACGCGTCGCCGAGCTCAACTTCGTCGAGTGGGACGTCCCCGGCAGCACTAACGGTGGCAGCGACAGCGGGGACGGCGGGGACGGCACAGCCCGCCGTCTCTACGGATGTATCACCACCGCCGCCGGCACATCGCGCAGCAACACCATGCTGCAGGCCGCCCCCACCCTCGACGGGGACGGCACGTGGCGCTGCCACCTCGAGTTCCGGGCGGACACCACCGTCGGCTCCGCCCGCCGCCTCGTCGACGACGGCCGCACCCTCCTCGCCGGTGCGGTCCTGGGCACCACCGGGCTCCCCGACCCCACCGTCGACGTCACCACGTCGTCGACCTACAACGTCTTCACCGACGGCGGCGCGCAGACGTTCACCGTCGGTCTCGCCGGGTACTCCGGACGCAGCACCACCGTCGTCGGCGTCGTCGCCCGCGACTTCGACGGCACCGAGATCCACCGCTCCGACCACGAGGTCCGCATCCCGCAGGACGCCGACCACGTCGACACCGAGGTCACCATCGACCTGCCCGGACCGCGCTCCTGGTGCTCGGTCGAGGTCACCGGCGCCGACTCCTTCGCCCGTACCGCCGCCGCCGTCTGGCCGGACCACGAGTTCGGCCCCGCCGACCGGTCCATCATCGGGCTCGGCGGATTCGCCTCCACCACCACCGACGGCGGCTCCCAGAGCCCCGGCCTGGAGTCGTCCGCCGCCGAGCGGACGCTGTGGCGCCGACTGGGCGTCCGGCACCTGCGCAACCCCTGGCTGACCGCCGCCGAATCCGCCGACCTGGGCATCAGCACCGCGATCCAGCCCAGCGGTGCGCCCGGGAAGTTCGACGACGCCTCCGGTGGTGGGAGCTTCACCGAGTGGGCCGGCAGCGCCCTCGACCGGGGCGAGGACGCCGGTGTGGCACACTACGAGCTGCTCAACGAGTGGGACCTCTCCGACGGGGACACCGTGAAGCTCGCCACCGAGTACACCGACCGGTGGCTCGTCCCCTTCCGCGCCGAGATGGACCGGCGCGGCACCGACGCCACACTGCTCGCCATGCCCCTGGCCGGGTGGGACGCCGGGTTCCTCGACACCATCCGTGACCGCGACGGGTGGGACCTCCTCGACGGCATCGCCGAACACGCCGGACGCGGCAACTACGTCGTCGACTACGACGGCGGCCAGTGGAACTTCCTCGGTCAGGTACGCACCGCCCGCGCCTACCTCGACGGCCACGCCACCTCCGCCGACTCCCCGACCGAACTGTGGCTCACCGAAACCTACGCCTGCACCCGCCCCAACGCCTGGTGGTACGACGACGAACGGACCGCCGCGGACTCCGTCCTGCTCACGCTCATGCTCGCGAAGGCCGAGGGCGTCACCGGCGTGCACTGGTACCAGCTCGCCGACGGGCTCTGGTACGACAAGTACGGCGTGGACCCGGCGCAGGCGGAGTACCACTACGGGCTGCTGCACGTCGACCGTTCCCCCAAACCGTCGTTGCCCGCCTTCGCGTTCGCCGCCGAGATGCTCGACGGGGCGACCTTCCTCGGCTGGATCGAGTCCCCCCACCCGGATCTGCGGGGCCTGCGGTTCTCCCGCGGCGACGGGGCGGTCTTCTGGGTGCTGTGGAGCAGACAGGACGGCTACCTCACCAACGTCACCCACGGCTCCGACAGCTACTTCCCCCACCCCGAGGCCTGGATCCCTCCGGACGGAGCGTCCCTGCAGGTCGCCGTCCCCGGGGCGACGTCCTGCCGGGACGTGCTCGGGCGCGACCTGCCGCTCGACGACGGGACGGCGACGGTCACCGGTTCCCCGGTGGTGGTGACCGGGGACATCGACGCCGACCTCGCCGGACCACGCGACGTCGACGGTGAGATGTCCGTCGACCTGACCGGGGTGTCGGTGCGCCGCGGGGACGCCCCCGGCACCCTGGTCGTCTCCGGTGTCAACGGCACCGGTGGTCGCCTGGGTCTCCGGGTGACGGGACGCCAGGTCCGCGGGGAGGTCGGCGAGACCACGCTGACCGTCGCCCGCGGGGAGTTCTCCGAGACCGTGGACCTGGGTGACGCACTGCCGGACGACTCGGAGTCACCGTCCGCGACCGCCGTCGGCGCCCGTGAGGGACGGCCGCAGGTACGGGTCATGGCGCAGCGACGGCAGAAGGTCACTCCGCACGCCGCGGAGTCGCAGGCCTACCGGGCGGAGTACTACCGCACGGTGTGAGCACTTGTTAGTGTAGGAAACCATGTTCTTCCGAGACGGTCGTCAGCGCGGCACCACCCGGCGGAACGCCGTGTCCAACGGGCCCACCGCCCCCACCGCGCCGGACACCATGTTCCCCCACCTGCCCCGCCACCGTGCGGACTTCCTCCGCGAACAGACCGTCCGCCTGCTCAACGAGGAGGGGTTCGCCACCTCGTGGCGTCCCGACGGGGTGATCGAGGCCCGCAGCGTCACCGGAGTCCTCCCGGTGTCACTGGACACCCTCTCCCTGCAGCTCGCCGACGCCGGGTCGCACGCGAACCTCTCCGAGCTGCTGGAACTCATCCGCCGCCACATCCACGCCGTCACCACCGGTGGTCCGACCGACCGGCCCGGTGTCGCCGACCTGTCCGACGCCGACTTCCTGCGCCACCTCCGCGTCCGCCTCGCCCCGGCAGCGACCCTCGACGCCATGACAGGCCTCGTCGCCGACGCCTCCCGCAGTTTCCTCGGCGACCTGCACGTCTGCCTGGTGCTCGACACGCCCGACCGGGTCATCGCCCTCGATGACGACGCTCTGGCCGCCCACGGTTCCGCCACGGCCGAGGAACTGTCCGACCTCTACCGGGTGGGCTACCGAAACACCTGGCAGGAGCTCGCCGACTGCCGGGTCAGGGTGACGCCGGTGCAGCATCTCCCCGCCCGGTCACGGTTCTGGACGGTGGAGTCCGACTCGTTCTTCCTGACCAGTGCCGCCCTGTTCCTCGACGAGCTGCTCCCCCGGTGGATCCCGGGACTGGACACCGTCCACGGTGTCATTGTCGCGGTCCCGCACCGTCACCTGATCCTGGTGCGCGAGGTCACCGCAGGCCAGGACCTGCTGGACGGCATCAAGGCGATGAGCACCGAGGCGCTGGCGGAGAACGCGGGGAAGCCGGGCGCGCTCAGCGCCCGGCTGCATCTCCGGCACGAGGGTGTCACCACCGTCTTCACCGACGTCGCCACCAACGGGGAGGGCCAGCAGGTCGTCTCCATCCAGCCCGACGCCTACCTGACCGCACGCCTCGAGGACTGAGCGGCGCAGGGTGACACAGGAAAAGTCTCCGCCCGTGCACACCGACCGGGGGTCAGCGTGCACGGGCGGAGACTTCTTCAGGACTGCCGGGCGGGAGCCCGGGACGTACGGCTAGCGGTCGGCGATGACCACCATGGCGGTCCGCAGCACGCGGTCGCCGAGCCGGTAGCCCCTGCGCAGGACGGTGCCCACGGCCTTGTCGTCGCCGCTGGAGGTGTCCTGCACCGCCTCGTGCTTCGACGGGTCGAACTCGTCGCCCTCGGCACCGAAGGTCTCGACCTTCAGTCCGCCGAGCACGGAGTCCAGCTTGTCGGCCACGGCCTTGAGCGGGCCGCTGAGGTCGCCGTGCTGCTCGGCGAGATCCAGGTCGTCCCGGATCGGGAGCAGGGACGCGGCGACCTCCGCTTTCGCGGACTCGCGGATGCCCACCCGGTCGCGCTCGGTACGACGACGGTAGTTCGTGTACTCGGCGCTGACACGCTGCAGGTCGGCGGTCCGCTCGGCGAGCTGCGCCTCCGCATCGGAGAGCTCACCGGAGCCGTCGAGGTCGGCGTCCGCGGTGTCGGCGACGATGTCCTCGTCGTCTCCCGCGAGGGCCTCCACCGTCTCGACGGTCTCCGCGTCGACCGCGCCGTCGGCGTTCTCGGCGTCGAACATGGCGTCCTCCTCCGGGGTGGTCTCGGCCATCTCCGGCGCGGTGTACTCCTCGTCGGTCAGGTCCGGGTCACCGGGGTTGTCGGGCATGGTCACTTGGAATCATCTCCGGACTTGGTGTCGTCCTCGTCGACGACCTCGGCGTCGACGACGTCGTCGTCGGCTGCGCCCTCGGCACCCTCAGCACCGTCGGCGTTCGCGGCCTCGGCCTCGTAGATGGCCTTGCCCATCTCCTGGCTCTCGGCGGAGAGCTTCTCGACGGCGTCCTTGATCGCCTCGATGTCGTCGCCCTTCAGCGCTTCGTCGACGGCGGTCGCAGCCTCCTCGACCTTGGTCTTGGTCTCCTCGGAGACCTTGTCCTCGCTGTCGGCGAGGAACTTGCGGGTCTGGTAGGCCATCGACTCGGCGGAGTTGCGGACCTCCTGCTCCTCGCGACGCTTCTTGTCCTCGTCGGCGTGGGCCTCGGCGTCCTGGACCATCCGGTCGATCTCCTCCTGGGTCAGGCCGGAGCCGTCCTGGATGGTGATCGAGGTTTCCTTGCCGGTGCCCTTGTCCTTCGCGGTGACGTGCACGATGCCGTTGGCGTCGATGTCGAAGGTGACCTCGATCTGCGGCACGCCGCGCGGGGCGGGGGCGATGCCACCGAGCTCGAAGGAGCCGAGCAGCTTGTTCTGCTGGGCCATCTCGCGCTCACCCTGGAAGACCTGGATCTGCACCGACGGCTGGGAGTCCTCGGCGGTGGTGAAGGTCTCCGACCGCTTGGTCGGGATGGTCGTGTTGCGCTCGATGAGCTTGGTCATCACGCCGCCCTTGGTCTCGATACCGAGGGACAGCGGGGTGACGTCGAGCAGCAGCACGTCCTTGACCTCACCGCGCAGGACGCCGGCCTGCAGCGCGGCACCGACGGCGACGACCTCGTCCGGGTTGACGCCCTTGTTCGGCTCCTTGCCGCCGGTCAGCTCCTTGACCAGGTCGGACACGGCCGGCATACGGGTGGAGCCACCGACGAGCACGACGTGGTCGATGTCGGCGACCTTGAAGTCGGCGTCCTTCAGGACGGACTCGAAGGGCTTCTTCGTCCGGTCGAGCAGGTCCTGGGTGATGCGCTGGAACTCGGTGCGCGACAGGGTCTCGTCGAGGAACAGCGGGTTCTTGTCCTGGTCGACGGTGATGTACGGCAGGTTGATGCTGGCCTGCTGGGAGCTGGACAGCTCGATCTTGGCCTTCTCGGCGGCCTCACGCAGACGCTGCAGGGCCATCTTGTCCTTGGACAGGTCGACGCCGTTGGCGGTCTTGAACTTCTCCACCAGCCAGTCGACGATGCGCTGGTCCCAGTCGTCGCCACCGAGGGAGTTGTCGCCGGAGGTGGCGCGCACCTCGACGACACCGTCGCCGATCTCCAGCAGGGAGACGTCGAAGGTTCCGCCACCGAGGTCGAAGACCAGGATGGTCTGCTCCTTGTCACCCTTCTCCAGGCCGTAGGCCAGGGCAGCCGCGGTCGGCTCGTTGACGATGCGCAGGACGTTCATGCCGGCGATCTGGCCGGCGTCCTTGGTGGCCTGGCGCTGTGCGTCGTTGAAGTAGGCCGGCACGGTGATGACGGCGTCAGTGACGTCCTCACCGAGGTAGGACTCGGCGTCCCTCTTGAGCTTCTGGAGGGTACGGGCGGAGATTTCCTGGGCGGTGTACTTCTTGCCGTCGATCTCGCTGGTGGTCCAGCTGTCGTCGCCGATGTGGCGCTTGACCGAGCGGATGGTGCGGTCGACGTTGGTGACCGCCTGGTTCTTCGCGGACTGTCCGACGAGCACCTCACCGTTCTTGGCGAAGGCGACGATCGACGGGGTGGTCCGGGCGCCTTCGGAGTTGGCGATGACGGTGGCCTCGCCACCTTCCAGCACGCTGACGACCGAGTTGGTGGTTCCCAGGTCGATTCCGACTGCACGTCCCATGATGACTTCCTCCTGCTGTTCTTGAGCTTGTTAAGTGAGCCGCGCTCAAGTCTGCACCTGACGTTCCGAGGTGTCAACCTGAGTTGAGTGCCTGCGACTCAATGTCTGACATCCTGTACAACTCACGACCGGGCAAAGTTGTTCCCGGTCCGCTCAACTTTTTCACCAACTTTTTTGTGCGCCCCTCCGCTGACCTAGGATCGACCCCCATGAGCCTGCAGATGCGCCTTCTCGCCGCCCTCCCGGCGGCACTGCCCGGTCGCTCCGGACGGGCGTCCTGGTCCTCCGCGGCGCGGGTACGGGAACTCATGGACCGTCCGCGCCCCTCGGCCGCCGTCCCCCACGAGCTCTACCAGGTCAACCACGTGGTCAAGGACACCGTCACCACCGCCGACGGCGACGTCACCGTGCACAGTCTCGTCCCGGCCACCGACGCCCCGCGGGACACCCCGCTGGACATCTGCGTCTACGTCCACGGCGGCGGTTACGTCAACGGGCTGAGCGTGGCGCACTGGAACCTCGTCAGTGAGATCGCCGCGACGGGCACGAAGGTCGTCGTCCCCGACTACGGGTGCGCACCGGAGTTCGAGGCCACCGCCGCCGCCCGCCTTCTCGACACCGTCGTCGCCCGGGCCGTCGACGACGCCGACGCCTCCGGACTGCGCGTCACCCTCGCCGCGGACTCCGCGGGGGCCGGCCTCGCCCTGGGCTGGATGCTCGACCGTGCCAGCTCCGGCGACAACCCGCTCACCGGCAGGGTCGACCGGATCGCGATGATCTGCCCGTGGCTCGACGCGACCTGTTCCAGCCCCGGTACCGACGACCTCCTCGCCGACGACCCGTGGCTGCACCCGGACGGACTCCGCGTCGCCGGGGAGGCGTGGGGACGACAGGCCGGCGTGGAATCCACGCTGGTCAGTCCGCTGACGGCGTCGGACGCCCTGCTCGCCGACCTGCCGCCGGCGCGCATCTGGACGGGCACCCGCGACATCCTGCACGCTGACGCGGCCGAGTTCTCCCGACGGACCGGCTGCGCCCTGACCGTCGTCGACGGGGCCCTGCACAACTACCCGTTCCTCGCCGCCCCGGAGGCGCGCACGGCGCGCGCCGAGATCGTCTCCTGGCTGGCCGCAGCCGGCCCGTCCGACACGTCCGGCGCCGCCGTGGATTAGTGAGAGCGTGATCGGGGGCTAGGATAGACGGGACCGTTCCATGCGCCGGTGCCACACGGCACCGCGCAGAACCGTGTGACGAGACGAAGAGACCAGATGAGCAATCCCTCAGACCCCCACCGCCACCATGGTGACGACCGCCCGAGCGACACCGACGCGTTCGAGGACACCGAGTTCTCCATGGACGACGGTTCAGCACGCGCGCCCGAGGAACGCTCCGGCGACCTCGAGGGGTACGAGGCCGAGGTGGAACCGTCCGGCGACCGGCCCGACGGGGACCACCAGGTGACCGGTGGGGGCGCCGGGGACGCCGGTGAGGTCATCGACGCCGAGTCCACCGAGGTGGCTGACGAGCCGTTGGGTTCCGCCCGCGACCCCGAGGTCACCGGCATCATCCCGGTGGTCAACGACGACCGGATCTCCGAACACGAGCAGAAACTCGCCTCGGACAACGAGGAGTCGGCGACCACCGTCCTGCCCGCGGTCGACGACGGAGCTGCGGCGGGAACGGCTGCCGGAGCTACTGCCGGGGCCGCTTCCGGAGCCACTTCCGGAGCCGACGCGGCGGAAGAACCGACGTCGACAGATGCATCCGCCGGTGGCGGGTCACGCCCCTGGTACGCGAGTTTCCCCACCTGGGCCTGGATCCTGGTGATCGGTGTGGGGCTCTCCGTGGTCGGCGCGGCGACCGCCGTGGCGATGATGAACAGTGGTGGGGACGAAGAGCGTCATTCCCCTTACTCCAGCGTCGTCCCGAGTTACCCGCGGCCCGAGGCATGGGACTCCAGTGACCCCATCCCCAGCGCCCAGCCCAACAACGGTGCCGGGAGCAACTACTACTACGAACCGGACTACAACGAGCCGGAGGAGTACACCCCGTGGACTCCGGACGAGTCTGACGACGACGCCCCGTCCTCGCCGTCACCGTCCCCGAGCGAGCAGAACCCGGGCGACAACGGTGGAAACGGCGGCAACACCGGCGGCGGAAATACCGGGGGGAACGGTGGCGGCACCGGCGGCCAGCCCACGCCCGGTGACGGTGACGGTGGTGGCACCGGCGGAGGTAACGGCGGCACTGGTGGCGGCACCGGTGGCGGCAACACGAGCCCGCCGGCCGGCGGCGGCGGAGACGGCGGCGGCACCGGCGGTGGGACGGGTACCGGTGACGGTGACGGCGGCGGCACCGGCGCGGACCAGGAGTAGTGCCCGGAGCCGCGGCAGGGTTCGGGTCGGGAGTCGGACCGCCCGTTTGAGGGGGCTGACCCCACCGTGTTCCGCGGCTCGACTGTCACGGTGCCGTGACGGCTGGCACAATTGCTGAAATGAGCACTGAAGAGAACACCGCGCAGGGCAACAGCGGACATGACGGGAGACGCGGCGGGGCCCGCCAGCCGCGCCCGCTCGACCAGTCCACGAAGCTGCAGAACGTCCTCTACGAGATCCGCGGCCCGGTGAACGCCGAGGCCGAGCGCATGGAGGCCGACGGCCACCGGATCCTCAAGCTCAACACCGGTAACCCGGCGGCCTTCGGTTTCGACGCCCCCGACACGATCGTGCAGGACATGATCGCCGCCCTGCCGTACGCCCAGGGGTACTCGCAGTCCAAGGGCATCCCGTCGGCACGTCGCGCGATCGTCGCCCGCTACGAGATGGTCCCGGGTTTCCCCGCCTTCGACATGGACGACGTGTTCATCGGCAACGGTGTCTCCGAGCTGATCACGATGACGACCCAGGCGCTGCTCAACGACGGCGACGAGGTGCTCATCCCCGCGCCGGACTACCCGTTGTGGACCGCGGCGACGACCCTGTCCGGCGGCAAGCCCGTGCACTACCTCTGTGACGAGGAGGACGACTGGGCACCGTCGATCGAGGACATCGAGTCGAAGATCACCGAACGCACCAAGGCGATCGTGATCATCAACCCGAACAACCCGACCGGCGCGGTGTACAGCCGCGAGGTCGTGCAGAAGATCGTCGACATCGCCCGCGAGCACTCGTTGCTGCTGCTCTCCGACGAGATCTACGACAAGATCCTCTACGACGACGCCGTGCACGTGAACACCGCTGCGCTGGCCCCGGACCTGCTGTGCATCACCTTCAACGGTCTGTCGAAGGCCTACCGCGTCGCCGGATACCGGGCCGGGTGGGCGGTGATCACCGGCCCGAAGGAGCATGCGAAGGGCTTCATCGAAGGCCTGACCCTGCTGGCCTCGACCCGCCTGTGCGCGAACGTCCCCGCCCAGTACGGCATCCAGGTGGCACTGTCCGGACGGCAGTCCATCGACGACCTCGTCCTGCCCGGCGGTCGCCTGCTGGAGCAGCGCAACACCGCCTACACCAAGCTCAACGAGATCCCCGGCATCAGCGTGGTCAAGCCGATGGGCGCGCTGTACGCCTTCCCGAAGATCGACCCGGAGGTCCACGAGATCCACGACGACGAGCAGTTCATGTTCGACCTGCTGCGGTCCGAGAAGATCCAGATGGTCCAGGGCACGGGCATGAACTGGCCGTCCCCCGACCACTTCCGCGTGGTCACCCTGCCCTGGAAGCAGGACCTGGCCGAGGCGATCGAGCGTCTGGGCAATTTCCTGGCGTCCTACCGGCAGTAGGACGCCCCTGCCGTGAACGCCAGCCTCCGGACGCCTCACCGTCCCCGCCGGCTGCTGCCCCTCCTCCGGGCCAGCCGGGTCACACGCCTGGGTGTGGTCGAGACGGTCCTGGCGGTCGCCCTCACCCTCGTCGAACCGCTGGAGACCCCGGGGACGGCCTCCACGGGCGCGGTCGTCGTCGCCCTGCTCACCCTCGTCCTCGTCGCCGGAGCCGCGCGGTTCCCCGTCGCGGCGTCGATGCTGTCGCTCCTACTCGTGCTGTCGACGTTCATCACCGACGGCACCGTCCCGCTGTACTCCATCTTCTTCACGATGCTCATCGTCGAGATCGTCGCGGCCAGCGGGCAGATCCTGCTCGCGGGGTCACTGGCACTCGCCCACTGGGCGCTCTCCGCGGTGGACCCGCAGGCCGGGACGGTATCCACCGACGTCGCCGCACTGACGATCGTCGCACTGGTTCTCGCCGCAGCCCACATGATCGGCTGGTCGCGGGCGAGCCACCGACGCCAGCAGGAGAAGCTGCGTGCGTCGCTGGCCGCCCACGAGAGGCAACAGCGCCTGGAGCTCGCACGCGAACTGCACGACTCCGTCGCCACCTCACTGACGAGCGTGGTGATGCAGGCACAGGCACTGACACTGTTGCCGTCTGCCGGTGGGGACACCGACGGGGACGCCGGCGCCGACACCAGCGCCGACACCCGGCACCGCGGACTCGAGTCGATCTCCGAGACCTCCCGGACCGCACTGTCGAACCTGCGCACCATGCTGCAGCTGCTCAACGAGCGGCCGGACCACCCGTCCTTCCGCGCCCGCAGCGACGGTCCTTCCCCCGACCACGCGCTCGACCGGACGCTGGCCAGGATCCGGCAGGAACTCGACGCGCACTCCCTGGAGCTGTGCGCGAAGATCGACCTGCCGCCGGACGTCGCGCGGTCGGTGAACACCCCCCGGGGGCCGTCCACCACCGCCGGGCCGGGGACGAGCGTCGACCTGGACACCATGGTCAAGGTCCTCACCGAAATGACCTCGAACGCCGCGAAGCACTCGCCACCGCACTCCACCGTGTCGTTGACCTGCACCGTGCAGGACGATAAGTTCGTGGTCACCATGGTCAACCCGGTGCATCGCACGGCCGGACCGCCCGGTGCCCGGCCTGCAGGTGCCTCCGGCGGTGACCTGTTCTCCAGCGGGATGGGGCTGGGCTCCATGCACGCCCGGGCGAGGAATGCCGGGGGTGACCTCGAGGCTGGTCCGGTGGCCTCCCCCACCGGCCCTGGCAGTGCGTTCCCACACGGAGCAGCCGCGGAGGGGGGAGTCACGGAACGCGTCTGGCGTACCACTCTCCGACTCCCTATAGTTGTTATCAAATCTTGATAATCACCCCTCACACCGATTCCAGGAGCTCTCATGCCCTCTCCGTCACCCACGCCTTCCCGCGCACGCCGCCTGGTCCTCGCCGCAGTGACCGTCGCCCTCACCGCAGGGCTGTCGACCGGTGCCGCCAGCGCCGACGCCACCGGCTCCTCGTCCCTCACGGACACCAAGCGGGCGATCTCGGACATCTTCAGCTGCAAGTACCAGCCCAATCTGCCCTGGTGCCGTAACCGCTGAGAGACACCACCCGCACCCTGCCTGACATGTCCGCTACCCCTGTCCGTCTCCTGATCGTGGACGACGATCCACTCGTCCTGTCCTCACTCCGCCTGTACTTCGGCTCCCCCGCCGGGGAACAGGTCGACGTCGTCGGCGAAGCATCCACCGGTCAGCACGCACTCGACATCCTCGACGCCTGCCATGAGGACAACCCCGTCGACGTCGTCCTGGCCGACATCCACCTCCCCGGGATGGACGGGGTGGAACTGCTCGGACGCATCCGCGAACTCCCCGAGCCCCCGGTCTTCGTCGCGATGACCGCGTTGGACGAGGAGGAGACCATGCTCTCCGTCCTCGCCCGCGGCGGTCGCGGCTACATCCTCAAGAGTTCACGGCCCGAGTTCATCATCGACACCGTCCTGGCGACCGCCAGCGGCGGCACCGTGGTCAGCCCGCAACCCGCGTCGAACCTGGTCCGCCACCTCACCCCCGAGCAGGAGGCACCTGTCCCGGCCGTCCCGGAGCATGCTGCCCCGGAGCTCCCCCGGCTGTCCGCGGCCGAGGAGACGATCCTGTCCCTGGTGTGCGTCGGACTGTCCAACGCCGAGATCAGCCGGAAGACCGGTCGTTCGTCGAGCATGGTGAAGAAGCAGGTCTCACAGCTGCTCGGGAGGTTCGGCGCGTCCACCCGCGTGCAGCTCGCCGTCCTCGCCACCGAGGCCGGCTTCCGCCCCGACGACCTCCGGCGGTAATTTAGGCTTCCCTAGGCTATTCTTCTCCGCATGACGATTCTGCGGCCCACCTCGCCCCGTGCCCTGGTCACCTCGGCCGTCCTCGCCCTCTCCACCGTCGCGGCCACCACAGCCGTCTCTCCCGCGAGCGCCGGAACAGCGGAGATCTCCCGGCCCGCTCCCGGTACACCCGTGACCGTCGAGGACCTCCCCGAGGATCTCGTCCTCACCCACGCCTCCCGCGGATGGTTGTTCGAGTACGCCACGACCGGCCCCGACGGCGGTGCAGCGACCAGTCTCGGCACGCTCTACCTCCCGGACGGCGATGCACCGGACGGCGGCTGGCCCGTCGTCGCCTACGGCCACGGCACCCAGGGACTGGGGGACAGGAACGTCAGCTACACCGGCTGGGTCGGCGAGGAGAACACCGGCGACCAGTACCTCGCGAAATGGCTGGACGCCGGGTTCGCCGTCGCCGCGCCCGAGTACGTCGGCCTGGGCACCGACGGCGTCCACCCCTACCTGAACACCCGCAGCGCCGGTGCGGCGATGATCGACGTGGTGCGCGCCGCCACCACCGTCTCCCCCGACGTCTCGACCACCTTCGTCACCAACGGCTACTCCCAGGGCGGACACGCCTCCGTCGCCGCCGCGTCGATGGTCGGCGAGTACGCCCCCGAGCTCCACCTGGCAGCTGCGACTGCCGGCGGTGTACCCGCCGGCGTCGCCGACGAGATCACGAAGGTCGCACCGTGGATGCAGGTCACCCAGCCTGACCTGATGACGTACTTCGGTTACGTCCTCGCCGGGTTCCGTGCCGCCGACCCCGACTTCCCGTTGGACGACTACCTCACCGCCAAGGGACGCGACCTGGTCGACGCCGCCGAGGAGCTCAACTACCTGGAGATGGCCGAGGCGATCGGTTCGACAACGGTCGGCGACCTGGTGACCCGCCCGTTGTCGGACGGGCCGCTGTCCGGGGCTCTGGCACGGCACCTGAACCTGCCGACCACCGGGTGGGACGCACCGGTGTTCATCTACCAGCAGGCCTTCGACATGGTCTCGCCGATGCCGTACACGAACAACCTGGTGGCGACGGCCCGGACGAACGGGCAGGACGTGACCTACCGGGTGGACCGGGATCCCGCCGGGCATGCCGGATGGACGGACGGGCTGCCGCAGGCGCTGGAGTTCGCCACGGCGGCGACCGCTGCACCACGGCAGTGACGCCGCAGTAAGGCTCCAGTGACACCGCACCGCGTTGCCATGGTTCTTTAATCCACGGCTCGTAGATTGAATGTCAGCGCCTCCGGAGGTCGCTGAGACACCATGATCACGGTGGTCACCGGAGCCAACGCAGTGAATGAAGCGACAGACCCACCCACCCCGGTGAAAGGACGCGTATACGGCAGCTGAGCATTCTCCTCTTGAAACGTCAGCACCTCACCCCCGGCGGCAATGCCTCCGGGGGTGCGGTGTGTCCGGAGCCGGGCGGTCGCGGGGCGTCCCCAACACCACAGCGACAGGGACGGTTTCCGAGCACAGATGCGCCGAGTCGGGGAACTCGGCACCTCCGTGCTCGGAAACCGTCCCCTCAGTTCTTCTACCCGGGCTATTTCCGAAAGTTCAGGTAGGCCTTCGACGGCGTCGGCCCACGCTGCCCCTGGTACTTCGACCCCAGCGGACCTGAACCGTAGGGCGCCTCCGCCGGACTGGAGAGGTTGAACAGCGCGAGCTGACCGATCTTCATCCCCGGGTACAGTGCGATCGGCAGGTTCGCGGTGTTGGAGAGTTCCAGGGTGATGTGCCCGTTGAACCCCGGATCCACGAAACCTGCGGTCGAGTGTGTGAGGAGGCCCAGGCGCCCCAGCGACGACTTGCCCTCGAGACGGGCGGCGAGGTTGTCCGGCACTGTCACGAACTCCAGCGTCGAGCCGAGGACGAACTCGCCGGGGTGCAGGATGAACGCCTCGGACGCGACACCACCGTCGTTGACCGGAGTTCCGTCCTCTCCGGTGCCGTCACCGACCTCGACGAGGGTGGTGAGGTCCTCCTGCGGCAGGCGCGGATCGATGTGTGTGTAGCGGGAGTTGTTGAACACCCGGAAGTAGCGGTCGAGACGCACGTCGATGCTCGACGGCTGGATCAGGGTCGGGTCGAACGGGTCCAGGGCGAGGTCACCTGAACCGAGGGCTGCGCGGATGTCTCGGTCGGAAAGAAGCACGTCACTTACCCTAGCGGACCAGCACCCACCCCGTTGTCTCACCCCACCGCAGGACTGTGTTAGAGTCATCGGCAGTGCGAAAGCCCAACCGCAGAAGCACAAGCGCCGATGTAGTTCAATGGTAGAACATCAGCTTCCCAAGCTGAATACGCGGGTTCGATTCCCGTCATCGGCTCCACTACTTGACCTGCATGGTCATCCGTTTTCTGTCGAAGCGGTGGCCTGCTAGTCAGGACCAAGGTCCGCACAGTCGAGAATATCCGGTTCGGAGCGACTCCGACACGCCGCGGACGGGCCTACCCCCGCTGTAGAACCACTGAAGCCCCGGCTATCTCGGCCGGGGCTTCTCTGCTGCGCGGGGTCATGCGACCGCGTGGGTGGGGATCTGCATCACCGCATGGATGCGGCCCAGCCCGTCCTTGGGGTTGCACAGGGCGATGGTCCACCGGGGTGAGGGGTCGAGCGCCTTGACGTTTCCGTAGGCATCCCAGTCGGATCGAGCTTGGTCGATGTCGGTGGGGGTCATGTGGTCCCCGGCGATAACCAGGGCCCTGTTTGGGATGACCAGCAGGTCAAAGTCTGTTCGATGTTGTGTTCTATCGTCCGCCGGCCTCTGTGTCGTCATCCGGTACCTTCCGTAGCTCTCTCACCAGTTCTTCGACGACTCTAACCTGCCGGTCGGACAGGCCTGTGGCGTCGATGCGAACCACACTAGCACTGTTCGAACTACTGTTCGATAAATCGGTCCACTCTGTCTTTGGCACCCCCGCGGCCCGCAGTAGATCCACGACATCAATATTCAGGAGGCCTGCCAGCTTGTCGTACTCCTCCACGGTGAGCACGGTCGCTTCCCCGGTGCGCTCGCGCACCCCGCTCTCGAGCTCGCGGATCCACATCCGGTAGCCCGCTCCCTTACCCATGGCTGTGAGAAGCTCCGCCTGGGAGAGTCCCACATCCGCCCGGGCGTCGCGGACCATCTTCCCGACGCGGCGGGACCGGAACAGCTCATCATCTGTACTCATGGGCGGAATGCTACCACCTGCCACGAGGTTTTTCATAAGCCAAAAACCACTCACGACCTGCACATATACCCATTGCATGCAAACTCAACAAGGCACGTCTGCTCTCATCGGTTGCACATTCTGCTACCAGTAGCTACCATTGTGGCATCGCACACGAAAGGACACGAAGCGATGCAACGCCAAGCAACACCACACGAAACGTCCACGAAGACCAGGAAGGAGAACCGCGTGACCCCCGTCGTCTACAAGACCAGCGACTTCTGCAAGGCCTACGGCATCAGCCGCCAGACCTTCGACAAGCACGTCGCCGCCGGACGCCTCAACCCCAAGCGCATCGGCAAGGAATACCGCATCCACCGCGACGAAGCCGAACGATGGTTCGAGTCCCTCCCCGACTACGAACCCCCGAACGTCGCATAAAAGGGCCGCCCTACTCAACGCCACGGGACTGCCATCCCATGAATGCGGCGGAGCCAGGCGGCCAACACACACCTTACCCCTCAAAGAGGAGCAGAACAGTGCACTCAGAATCATACCAGCAACAACCGTCGGGGCACATCCTCCCCGGATCCGACGAGCACCGGCGCCTGATGACCGGTAGCAAGATCGCCGCGGCGCTCGGCCTGTCGAAGTTCGAGACACCGGCTGAGCTATGGCACCGGATGCGCGGCGATGTGCCCCCGCAGGAATCAACCCCAGCGATGCGCCGCGGCCACAACCAGGAAGCGGCGATTCTCGAGTGGTACTTCACGGAGATGCGCCCGGACCTCGAGCAGACCAGTGCCGAGCAGACGTTCACCCGGCCGGACCTCCCGTGGGCCGCAGCGAACCCGGATGCCGTCGCAGTTGAGGACCGTGAAGTGGTGTTCATCGACGCGAAGTCCATCGCCCGCGACGGCGGTGAGTGGGGCAAGACCGGAACCGACCAAGTGCCCTTGTACTACGTCACGCAGATGATGTGGGCGATGCACATGACCCACGGCCCCGAAGGTTTCGGCGTCACCCGCACCTACGTCGTGAAGCACGGGCCGTACGTCGACCAGTACGACGAGTACTACGTCGACTACGACCCTGCCCTGGCCGACCAGATCCGACAACGGGTGCACGCCTTCTGGGACTCCCTCACAGACGACCAGGGTTGCCCGCCGATCACCGACCGTGCAGGCACACACCGCGTGTTCGCCAAGCTGCACCCCGACATCGTCCCAGACTCCGTGTGGGAGATCTCCCCCGCCGTCGCCCGCGACTACATCCACGCCCGTGACCAAACCAAGGCCGCGCAGGCAGCCGAGGATGCCGCGAAAGCCCGGATCCTCACCGCGATGGGCACCGCGAAGACCGCGGTGTGCGGCGGGGTGAAGGTTGGCTACCGCCGCCCCACGAAGAACGGCGTCAGCTTCTACCCACCACAACGGCCCGTGGATGTCTCGGACCTCCCTGACGAGCAGGAGGACGCGGCATGAACCACCCCACCCCTACTCGCCAGCAACAACCACCGGCGGCCCTGACCCCCGCCGCCCAGAAAGGCACCATGAACACCGAACTCGCCACCACCTCCGCATCAGACGCCCTCCACGAGAAGATGGAGTGGTCGCAGGCCATGTCCTCCGGCACCCTCATCCCCCAGCAGTACCGGCAGAACCCCGGCAACCTGCTGTTCGCCGCGGAGTTCGCCGACAACCTCGGCGTCGGCCGTATCCACGTCCTCACCTCCATTGCCGTCATCAACGGCCGACCGTCAGCATCCGCTGATCTCATGGCTGCGATGGTCCGGGCGCATGGCCACAAGCTCCGCGTCTGGGGCGACGACACCGAAGCCCACGCCGAGATCGTCCGCCACGATGACCCCGACTTCACCTTCCGCGCCGACTGGGACGAAGCCAAGGCCCGCAAGGCCGGACTGTGGGGCAACAAGGGGCCGTGGACCCAGTACCCGGCCGCCATGCTCCGCGCCCGAGCCATCAGCGAGGTCGTCCGCATGGGCGCACAGGACGTCATGGCCGGTGCGGTGTACACCGCCGAGGAGCTCGGCGCGACGGTGAACGCCGAGGGCGAGGTACTGGACGCCGGCCCCCAGAACCAGCCCGCGCAGCGCCGACATGAACCGCGGCAGGAGCCTTCCCCGGTTCGGTCGGAGTCGCCTGCACAGTCAGCCGCCGACCGTCTCGGCAGCGCCCTCGGCGCCACCCCGGCCGACACCAAGACGGTGGAGGAATGGGCCGCCCTGGTCGCCGCTGCACAGACCCAGGACGAGCTGACCGCCCTGTCTCGGGACGCACAGAAGAACCCCGCCTGGCAGTGCGACATCAAGGCACGGTTCACCGCCCGGAAGAACGAGCTCGCCGAGCAGGAAGCGCTCGCATCCCAGGTCGAAGACGTCGACGGCGAGATCGTCCAGGACGGAGACGCAGCGTGACCACCACTCTCGACCCGCTGACCGCACTGCAACAACCCGCTGAAAGCGTGTGCGCCCGCCCCGGCTGCGCACGCCGCGCCTGGCACGCCAACAACACCTACTGCCAGCCACACGCACACGCCCTCGGACTCCTCCACCACCGCGTGCCCGCCGCCCCCATCCGTGCACACGTCCAAGCCTGCATCGACGCCGGCGCCACCATGCAGGCTATCGCCGACGACACCGGTGCCGGCTACACCAGCGTCCACCGACTCATCCGCGGCACCAGCACCACCCTCCGCCGCGCCACTGCCGAGAAGCTCCGGCGTGCCACGCCCGACATGACCGGACTCGTCCCCATCCTCGGCACCCGCCGCCGACTCCGCGCATGGCGAGCCGCAGGCTGGACCACCCGGGAGATCCAGGAGGCTACCGGCATCCCCGCCTGGACCGTGCAGGAGATCGTCTCCGACCAGTGCCGCATCAGTACCGTCAGCCGCACACGCCACCAGACCGTCGCCGCAGCGTTCGCCACCGAGACGCAGCAGGTCCGCCGCCCCGCAGACCGGCGCATCACCCGGAAAGGCTGGCCTCTCCCCGCCGAATGGGACAACCCCGACAACCCGGACGAGAACCCCGCCATCCTCCGCACCGCCTACGCCGACGACTACCGCCCCGCCCTCGACCACATCATCGCCCACCACGGCGACTGCGGCGCCGCAGCCCGAGCACTCCGCACACACCAATCCACCATCTACCGCCTCGCCGACGGCGAACGCACACCCTCCCCCGAAATCCGGCAGAAGATCACCGCCCACTACCTCGCCCTCCACGGAGCCGCAGCATGAACCACCAACCCCTCGACAACTGCCTCGCCGCCGAAACCCGCGCCGGCCGCACCTGGGCCGACCGCGCCGAAGAAGCCATGGCCACCCTCGAACGCCAGGGCACACCCTTTACCGGTGACGACCTGCGTGACCTCATCGGCCCGGATCACACTCCGCACCACCCGAACGCGGTCGGTGCCCTGTTCAACCAGCACCGCCGCGCCGGCCTGATCCGCCAAGTCGGATGGCACACCAGCACTGCGCAGAAGCGCAACGGCGGCAGCCACCGACGATGGATCGGGGTGACCAACCCGTGACAGAGACGAAGCGGAAGACGCTCAATTTCGAGGTCCCCGTCGACACCTACGTCGACGTCAGCCTCGACATCGCAGACATGGTCGAGATCCTGGAAGAGAACGGCTACTCAGTCATCGACACCGTCGGAGCGTCCCCCGACGACATTCCCACCGGGATCCCCAACGCGATCGAAACCGAGATGTACGCAGCCAAAGACCCCAAGGTGAAACTCGCCTACCAATGGGTCCTCGACCTCATCAGGTGACCGATGGACACCCCACACGACGACCGCGCCCCCACCTGAACCACCCGGCCTGACCCCACCGAAACGGGGTCACTTTTCAATACCCCCAAAAACCTTGCACGCAAACTCACCAGGAGGCCGCCACATGGCACGCAACTACGCCGCAATCCAACACACAATCTGGGCCGACCCCGACTGGCGCACCCTCAGCGTCCCCGCCCAACTCCTCTACTTCACCGCACTCTCCCACCCCACCCTCACCCTCGCCGGCATCCTCGACTGGCGCCCCGCCAAACTCGCCGCCCTCGCCGAAACCTGGGACCGCCAAACCATCGAAGCCGCAGCCCACGAGCTCGAAGCCAACAACTACCTCATCATCGACCACGACACCGAAGAGTGCTTCATCCGCAGCTTCCACCGCAACGACCACTCCATCAAGCAGCACAACCTCGGCACCACCATCGCCCGAGCCTGCACACCCGTCGCATCCCCACTCCTCCACAACCACATCGCCGCCGAACTCTGGCGCCTCCACGACGACCACCCCGAATACAAAGGCTTCAACTCCGACGAGCTCCGCGAATACATGAACCGCCGGCCCCCAATCCACCCTCCCCGTGACCCCCGCGGTAAGGGTCCCGATAACCCCCACATTGACCCTAGCGATGACCCTAGGGCTGACCCCCCAAATGACCCTGGGATTGACCCTCAAATTTCAGAAATTGAGGGTAGCGATGACCCTAGCCGTGGGGGGTCCAGTGGGGGTAGCCCTGAACCAAGAACCACTAACCCCAAACCCCAAACCGGTAGTGGTTACGGTGGTCGGGAACGTATACGGGGAGCGGCCGCGAATGCGGGTGAGCCCCCGGAGGAATTCTCGGAGGGTCCGGCGGACGCTTCGCGCCGCCCTGGTGATCCGTCGGAGGCGCGGTGTGCGGCGCATCGGGGTGTGCCGGTCGGGGAGGTTCCGCCGTGCGGGGGTTGCGCTCGGGAGCGTCGACGTGCCGAGGATGCGGTCAAATTCGCGTCAGAACGGGCCGTGGAGCGCCGTAGGGCCGCTGTTGGGGGTTGCACCCTATGCGACGGCAACGGAATGGCTCAGGCGTCCGATGGCGGCGTTTTTCGGTGCGGGCACGATGAGCGGTCGCTGGAGCGGTCCGGGTTCGCTGGCGGTGAGGTGATCCCGATCCGGGAGGTCGGCTAGAGCCGAGCAATGGTCGCCTGCAAAGGTTCGCGGCCCCCGGTTTTTGATACCCCCGCGCACAGGTCAGCGCCTTGTTTGCTCTCATTGGTTGCATGAAATGAGAGCAATTGCTACCATCGAGTTATCGCCGAGGGGCTGCCACCCCGAAGCACACACCTCAAGGAGACAGATCATGCACAAGCAACAACACCCGGATGACGACCCGGACTTCGGCGCCGTCATCCGCACTCGCCCCACCGTGTGCGAGTGCACCAGCATCCCCGTCGGGGAAGGCGACGAACGCATCGTCCCGAACCCGGAGTGCCCGCGCTGCGACTACGACCCGCGGGTCCTCGCCGAGGAGTGGGACGCGATCGACCAGGAGTACGGGCTGCGCCGCACCGACGACGGGGAGTGGATCCCCGCCGCCGAGTGGGACGAGGAAACGGCGATGCGCAAGGAGGCGGCGTGATGGACCTCGCACCGACATGGGCTGACATCTTCCGCCTCGAGCACACGGAGGACGTGGCGTGGGAGGACGGCATCGGATGACACGCGCAGACATTCTCCCCGCCGCCATCCTCCTGCCCCTCGGCCTGGTGTTCAGCGTCGGCTTCATCTACGCCACCGCCCACACCCTCGCCGGCCCGGCCGGGCTCACCGCCGCCCTCGCTTTCACCGCCTACTACCTCTGGGGACGCTATGCACACCACGCACCGCACTGACGCACAGATCCACACCCTTCTGGAGTGCGCGGCCGAGGACTTCGTCGACCGGGTCGCCCACCTCGCCGGCCAGCTCGACGACGTGCACGACATCGGCCGCACCTTCGACCAGACCATCGGCCGGGTCCGCAGGTCAGCACACGCGGAAGTCACCCGCCTGTACAACTCCCGCGAACCCCGCGGATGACCGGCTCGTATCCGTGGGGAAGCGGGTACGAACCACCAGGACAAACCACATGACACAACAACAGGAGCAGTAACAATGGCCCAGGGAGACACCCCAATCACCGTCGTCGGCAACCTCGTCGCCGACATCGAACTTCGCTACACCCCGTCCGGCGCCGCCGTCGCCAACGGCCGCGTCGCCTCCACCCCCCGCCGCTACGACTCACAGTCCAACCAGTGGGTCGACGGAGACGCCCTGTTCATCACCTTCAACATCTGGAAGCAGGCCGCCGAGAACACCGCCAACAGCCTCACCAAGGGCGACCGCGTCATCGTCACCGGCCGTCTACGGCAGCGCTCCTTCGAGACCCGCGAGGGCGAGAAGCGCACCGTCTTCGAGGTCGAAGCCGACGAGGTCGGCCCCTCGCTGAAGTACGCGACCACGCAGGTCACGAAGACACCACGGCAGGGCGGGAACTTCGGTGGCCAGCAGCCCCAGGGCAACACGGCCGGCAGCTTCGGCGGGCGCCCACCTGGCGACGACGACCCGTGGAACGCCGGCGGGCAGGGCAACGGCTACCGACCCGGCTTCGACGACGAACCGTCCTTCTAGGAGCCCGACCGTGACCCATCAGCTCCCGCCCCGCGCACTCACCCATCAGCAGAAGCGCACCAAACGCCGCGACGACCGATTCAAACAGCAGCTCGAAGACGGCGCCTGGCACGCCTGGCCCGTTCGACTCAAACCCGGCACCGCGCAGAACACCGCCTGGCGCATCAACAAAGGCCACAGGCTCGGCGACGGGTACGAAGCCCACGTCCGCCAAGGCACCCTCTACGTCCGACAGGAACAACAATGACCGACCTCCCCGAAAACACCGTCCCCGACGGCGTCGGCCGCATCGTCGGCGCCATCGACTGGCCCCTGCTGTGCGAGTGGATCCGCGAACTCCTGGAGGCGATCTGCTCATGACCATCCTCGAAACGATCCTCACCCTGACCCTGCTCGTCCTGGTGCCGTGGGCCGTGTGGTCCGCCATCGACCTCTGGCGACTCCGCCGAGGCCTGAACCTCATCGACGCAGTCCATGCGGAAGTCGCCTACGTGGAGGTGCCGGACCATGAGCGCCGCCTGATCAACCACGACACCCGACTCCTCACCCTCGAGGACTCCCGCAGCCACACCGCCGACCTTGACGTGCCCACCATCCACCGGCCCGTGCCGGACGACTTCTGGAGGAACCGATGACCGACCAGCCAACCCCCGTGACCGACGACGACCGCCTGGCGCACGAATGGGCCGATATGGCAGAGAACTACCCCGACGAGGCGACTACGTGGAAGGCTACGGCCCGCGCTATCCGCGCTCACGTCCCCGCCCCGCCTGCGACCCTCGCCGACGAACTGCGGGAGACGGCGGGGATGATGAACTACGCCGCGACCCGTGCGCCGGAGATTCGGGATCGGATCAATAAGCACGCTGATCGTGTGGAAGCCGTCGAGAAGGAGAACCGCGACAACGTCCACCGAATCATCGAGTGGATGGGCACGGCGGGGACACTGCGTGCCGAGGTGGAGCTGCTGAAGGAGCAGGACGAGGCACGCAAGGATGAACTCCACAAGTACCGCGAGATCCGGAAGAACCAGCGCGCCGAACTCGCCCGACTCAATACCGAGGTGGAGCGACTGACGGAGGAGCGTCTGGACCGGAACCCAGAGACGAAAGCACGCGTCGAGAGGGCTATCGCCAACCTGGACCAGGCAGAGACCGTGGAAGTCGACGTGCCTCCGGGAATGTACGAGCTGGACCGTGGCCTGCCCGACCCCGCCGACGTGCCGGATGGCGAGCCGTGGGAGGTCATCGGCCCCGAAGGACGGGCCATCGGCTTCCGCGACGGATTACCCGGGGGCGAGTGGGCCATAGCCTACCCCGGCGGACATGGCTCCGATGATGTCGGCGACCAAGCTGTCACCCTCGTCTCCCGCCTGCTGCCGGAGACCCGCCGAGTGATCGACCGGCCCGAGGCGCTGGACGCGCTGCCCGTGAGAAGCGTCGTGGTCAGCCAATATGGAAGAGGCTGGGTCAAGACGCTAAACGGGGGATGGACTCTTAGCGGGACGCCGGTCACATCGAAGGACGTAATCGACACCCTCGGCCCGGTGACCGTGATCCACGAGGGGGTGACGGCATGACCCGCATCAACGACGTGGCGGGCATTGTCCGGTCATACTTCAAGGAGAGCGAGCACTACCCCAACGTGTGGGAAGACATAGCGGGGAGCCTCGATATTGCCGGGCACCTCATGCCCGACCTGCCGAGCGGAAGGAGAGTCGGGAACGAGATCGAGTGGCGGCTGAACAACTGTGACGAGGCAATCGCAGATGACGAAGGCGGACTGTGGATATACGACGGCGGGCGGATGATCCCCGAGGAACCCATGACCCTGAGGGCACGGGCACTGATCTACCTTGCAGCCGCTGACTACGCCGAGGAGCACACCAATGACCAGTGAGAAAGAACTACGGCAGATCGCGGCCGGGTTCATCCGGGACAGCCTGGATGACCTGGCTGACGAAGCCGGAGTGGAGCGCCCCGATGATCTGTCCTCCCTCGACGACCACAACCTCGACCGAGCGTGTGCACTGATCCGCACCTGGCCGATCCCGGACCTGCCGCCAGCGGACCGCGACGGCATCTGGTGGCCCGAGAGGGGGCTGAAATACGGGCACGTCCGCCCAGGCAAGGAGGGTGTAACCATCTCCCGTGGCGGGTCGGGGCGCACCAGCATGTACACCAGCCTCCACCTCACTCCGGATGAGGCTGAAGAACTCGCGTCGCTGCTCATGGCAGCCGCGCACTACGAAAGGAACCAGGAATGAGCAACGAAGCAAAGTACCGGAAGATCGCGGAGGACGAGGGCAGGAACTTCCTCACCGAGTACGAGTTCATCAACCTCGCGGAGGTTAACGACGAAGACCTGACCGAGAGTGAAATGCGACGGGTCCACGACATCATCACCCGGGAGCTGAGGATCACCCCCGCCCCGCAGATCATCCGCACGCCCGCCGAACTCGAAGCGCTCGACCCGGAGACGATAGTGCAGCGCCCGCCCCAGTACCCGGGGCAGCATTCTCGGACCGAGCACGCTAGCGACTTGCTCTACATAGTCCAACGGTGGGGTACAGACAAGCACCTCCCCGCCGTGGTGGTCGCTTCGGGTGAGCGCGTCCGCGCCTGCCGGGAAGCACTCGAAGGAGGGGAAGCGTGAGGTACAAATATTGCTATCCGGCAATATGATGTTCATGTAACCTATGATCCATGTCACGCGATACCTGGAACGCTACAGACATCACCCCTCAAACCGGCCGCCACTACATCATCACCGGAGCCAACAGCGGACTCGGACTCATAACCGCCCGCGAACTAGCACGAGCCGGAGCGACCATCACCATGGCCGTCCGCAACGTTGATAAGGGTAAAGTTGCAGCCGCAAAGATCGGCGGCGATGTAACCGTCGAAGAACTCGACCTCGCAGACCTCGGGTCAATACATCGCTTCGCCGACCGAACTGATCACGACATCGACGTGCTCATCAACAACGCCGGCATCATGTTCGTGCCCTACGGAAAAACAGCCGACGGCTTTGAACGACACATCGGTACCAATCACCTCGGTCACTATGCGCTCACCAACCTGCTTCTTCCCAGGATTCAGGAGAAAGTCGTGACACTGTCCTCGCAAGCCCATCGGCGAGGCTCGATAAACCTCGAGGACCTACAGTGGGAGAATAGGAAATACTCCCCGACGGGAGCATACGGGGCCTCCAAACTGGCAAATCTACTGTTCTCCCTCGAACTACAACAAAGACTGACCGCCACAGGATCCGACATCGTATCGCTCTCCAGTCACCCGGGCTACAGCGCAACCAACCTACAAAGCCACTCAGAAAGTCGGCCCGCCGAGCTCCTCATGAAGATCGCGAACCGGACAGTAGCGCAACCCGCCGACATGGGCGCTCTGCCGACACTGTTTGCAGCAACCGAACCACTCCCACCTGCTAGCTACGTCGGCCCGAATGGACTCTACGAGTTCCGCGGCTACCCGACGCTGGTCGGACGATCCAACGCCGCGAGCAACCTTGACCTTGCGGTTCACCTTTGGGAGAAGTCTGAGGAGCTAACAGGAATCCGCTTCCCTCTCCAGTAGACGCTGGATGGAGCATCGCCACAGTGGCTACCCAACCAGATCGGAGATGACCAACACTGCCCTATTGTCAGGAGTCGTGCGCCTAAGTAGTCGCCGCTGAGCTTGCTCCACCGAGCGACACATCGGCCCCGTGTAGGCGGTGGAGTAACTAGTTCGTCCGCACGCGGGATTGTGAGAGCACGGAACCCTGGTCGGAGATCCTCCAGGTGTAGACCACGCTGCCCCGGGGATACTTCGCAGCATCCCGCACGTCTCGGTTGATAAGCCGCTGGGCGGAATTCAAGACCGCCACAGTAGTCGCAGGGCCAGCGGTACTGAGCACAAGATCTGCTCCCGCCCCGGCAATATCACCGGCCGGGCTCGCAGCGAGGATCTTCGTGGCTACCGGGTCGATGTAGATCTGCCCCGACTGCGGGTACAAACCCTGGTCAATCGTTGCGGCGTTGGCAGCCGGGGCAGCCAGCCCGATCGTCGTGGCAGCGGCGACAGCAGCCGCGGCGAGCTTCATAGAACGCTTCATGAGCTTTCCTCTCAGTCAGATGAGTGATGATCAAGATATAGATGATTGGAGAAGCCTGTGCAGTGTGAAGAGCGTGAAAGACAGAACGGTCCCCCCGAAAGAAGTGAGCTAACCCCATGACCTCGATCATCCTCCTCGCCGTCGGCATCGTCGTCGGCGTACCCCTGGGCGCTTTGTGGTGTGCCCGCCGGCGCGACCAGGCGCCCATCGAACTCCCCGCGCACGAGCACCTGTGGGCCGAATGGGAGCACCTCCATCGGCACGTGCTTCGGAATAGTCCTGACGCGGTTCCGTCCGGCTACGAGATGGTCCAGCGGCGATCCTGCTACACCTGCGGATTCACCGAATACCACACCGACAGGCTCTGAACGCCTGTTCGAACGTCACGGTTTCATGTCCGGTGCCCCGGGTAAGGTACCCCCAGGCGTACCACCAGGCACGCCACACCAACAACAGATGGAGAATTCCATGACCCTCAAACGCGCCTACGCGAACGGCGAGGACGGCATCACAGTCCACCGAAATGAGAAAGCAGGGCAGTACTACAGAGTCGTCCACGACATCTTCCCCGCCGGATCCTTCGCAGTCGTCAATGACAATGGCTCCCTGAGCATCACGAACAACCAGGTTGGCGGACCCGTTGCAGCATACCCCGCAGGCGGATGGAACCATGTCGTGCCCGAGGTAGAGTCCGTAGACGACTCCAAGTAGAAGCCAACCTCCGGCCCACCACCCGGGGGTTTCTTCATGCCCACGAATGCTCTCTTTGCGCTCATTATCTGATACCATCACGACCACACGGCCCGCTGCCACGGGCCCCTACACACAAGGAACAGGAATGCCCCAACCTCGCTACCCCGCCGCGCCGCTACGTGCCGCCGCGCAGAACATCGTCGACCACTACCGCGACATCGGATACGCCGCCGAGAAATGCGGCGTCGCCAACAACACCATGCGACGGGTACTGGACCCCCACACCACCACCGTCGGTGTGCGCGTCGCCCGCAAGATCGCCGGCGCCACCGACACCCCAATCCCCGACCCCGTGCCCCGGGTCACCAGCCGGCAGCGCGTCGCCGACCAGATCATCGACATCATCGAAGCCACCGGCGGAGTCCAGCAGGCGGCCGAGCGCACCGGCATGACCCCCGCGCAGTTGGGCACCATCGCCAACCACCTCGACCAGCGCGTACCCCGCCAGTTGGCCGACCACATCCAGAGCTGCCACCAGAAGATCACGGGTCGGAACGTCGCATGACCACCCACACCATGCCGCTGTCGTTCACCCGGCCGCCGCTCAACCTCAACCAGCGGCTGCACTGGCGGAAGAAAGCAGCGATCACCCGCGAACTCCGGCGCGAAGCATGGGTCCGCGCCCGCGGCATGCGACTCGGCCTCTACCCGCACATCACCGTCACCCTGCACTGGCAAGCCCCCGACCGCCGGCGCCGCGACTCGATCAACCCCACGCCGACCCACAAAGCACTCGTCGACGGACTCGTAGACGCCGGCGTCATCCCCGACGACACACCCCAGTACGTCACCGAACACATGCCAGTCATCCACCAATTCGAGCCCGGCACGCCCGCATCCTGCTGGCTCGAAATCACCGCCCAGGAGAACCGATGAAAGCCCAGTTCAACCGAACCACGCTCGTCAACGCCACCGACCTCGTCAAGCCCGCACTCCCCCTCAAACCCACACAGCCCGTACTCCGCGGACTGAAAATCACCGTCCACGACCAGGCCGCCACCCTCTCCGCGTTCGACCAATCCACCAGCATCACCACCCGCATCCCCTGCGACGACAACAGTGCCGTAGCCGCCGAAGACGGAACCGTCCTCGTCGCCGGCCGAGTGTTCGCCGACATCATCCACCGACTGCCCAACAAACCAGTCGTCATCACCGCCACCAGCTCCGCCGTACAGATCACCTGCGGGCGGTCCAAAGTGGAACTACCCGCCCTGAACCTCGACGACTACCCACCCCTCCCGGACACCCCGGAGCAGGTCGGCGCGATAAACGGACACGACCTCACCAAGGCGATCTCCGCCGTCGCCACCGCGTCCTCCCGCGACGACACCCTCCCCATGCTCACTGGCGTGAAGCTCATCGCCACAGATGGGAAGTTGACCCTCGCTGCCACTGACCGGTTCCGCATGCACATGCACCACCTCGACTGGGACGGCGACGACCTGGACCTACTGCTCCCGGCCCGCAGCCTGCAGGACGCCGCCCGCATCATCGGCTCCCAGCCCGCCCAGATCCTCGCATCCGACAACCGGTTCGGATTCACCGTAGGCCCCACCACAATCATCGGCCGCGTACTCGATTCCGACTTCCCCAAGGTCAACAGCCTCATCGCAAAAACATGCACCACCGCCGCCCGAATCGGCCGCCAGGCGATGACGGACGCGGCGAAGCGCGTGGCCGCCATCGGAGACGCCACCACGCCCCTGCGGCTCGAGTTCAGCCACGGCGAGGTCACCATCAGCGCACAGTCCAACGACACCGGATCCACCAGTGACGTCGTCGATTGTGGACTCCTCGGCGAACCGATGATCATTTCGCTGCACCCGGGCTACCTCACCGACGCGCTGGCGTCAGTGGGCGACGACAACGTGGTGTTCGCCCTCAACGGCACCAGTTCTAACCCTCGCCCCGCCACGGTCTACCCCGACAGCGTGATTGAGGACGCGACAGAGATGGCGACCCCGACGACGGACCGGGTGGCCCTGGTGATGCCGGTCAGACTTCCGGGCTGAGCACGCCCAGTAATGCTCTCATTGGTCTCAATGTCTGCTACCATCTACCGCATGGGGAGACCATTGTGCGCAGGTAATCGGGCCTACACCGACCCGAACCACCACGACGCCCACCAAGCAATCGCCGCCTGCCACCACTGCCCCCTGATCCGTACCTGCGCCGCCGACGCCCTCCGGGCCGGCGACTCGTTGGACGGGTCCATGCGAGCCCCCGCCACCGGGGTGATTGCCGCCGGCGTCATCTGCACCGGCGACCAGCACACCGCGGCACAGCTCGCAGCCATCGCCCATGTCCCAGCCCCGCAGCCCAGGGCCCGGCGTACTCGCATGCGACGCCCCGACAACTGCCTGGGATGCGGGCGCCCGATGAGCGTCCGCCCCCGCGGCGACGGCGTGCATTTGACCCCGGACATCGTCACGCACTGCGCACACGGCTACTGCCGCGACTGCGACAAGGCACGGCGACGCTCCGGCGAGATCACACCCACCCGCACCCACACCCGCGACCTACTAGGAGCAGCATGAGAATCCCCATCACCCTCGACCCCGGCGCCCTGCCGCCACGACAAGCCACACCGGGCGCCGCGGCCCACGACCTTCATGCCCTCACCGACGCAACGATCCTCCCCGGGTGGGTTGCGAAGATCCACACCGGCGTGCACCTCGGACTCTCCTACCCCCACTACGCCTACGTCCTGTCCCGGTCGGGCCTGGCGTCCGGCGGCGTATGGGTCGCCAACGCGCCCGGCCTGATCGACGCGGACTACCGCGGGGAGGTGTGCGTGCTGCTGTACAACTCCACCAACTACAAGTACCAGGTCACCGCGGGGGACCGGGTGGCCCAGTTGCAGCTCCCCCGGTGTCTTTCCCCCGAGTTCGACGTCGTCGACGAACTCGACGGCACGACCCGCGGCGACCGCGGTTTCGGATCCACCGGCACCGGGCAGGCGGTGGCCGTCCAGTGAGCTACCACGCGACCGTGTACTCCGCCCCGGGTTGCCAACGCTGCCGCATCACCTCCCTGCAGCTCCAGAAGATGGGCGTCGAGACGACCACCGTGCAGATCTCGGACCACCCGGACAAGGCCGCCGACATGCGAGCTCGCGGCGAACTCACCCTGCCGTTGGTGGAGGTCACCGGCGACGACGGCGAACGCTTCCGCTGGACCGACATGCGCAAAGACAACCTCGACGCACTGAAAGCACTGGTGAACTCATGACCGACCAGATCAACCCGGCCCACTATCGGGCCCATCCGGCGTTCGGCATCGAGTGCTACGAGCTGACCAGGTTCATGGACTTCACCACCGGCAACGCCTGCAAGTACCTGTGGCGCAGCGGCCGCAAAGGCGACGCTGTCGAGGACCTACGCAAGGCGCACTGGTACCTCGAGCAGCTCCCGTCGCCGAACATCAGCATCATCCCGCAGCAGTTGGTCGACATCGTCGCCGCGCAGGCCCGCGGGTTCCTCGAAGACCGGGAATCCGACGTCGAATGGTTGACCGTCGCCGCGATTCTCCACCTCATCCTCGACGACCGCGAAACCGCCCGGGACATGGTGCAGACCGCCATCCAGAAGGAGAACTGCTGATGGATGACTTGGAGCGCTGCAAACGCAACCACCCCAGCAACTGGGCCCGCGAGCACGCCACGTTCGAACGGCTCATGCGGCAGATGGAGGACGACGATGCCGAGTAAGCACCTGCGTGCCGCGCCGTGGGCCGCGGCCCTGTTCGCCATCATCGTCGCGGGCATGGTCCTCGACAGCCGCGGCTCAGCGCCACTAGTCGCCGTCGCCGTCGTCCTCACTGTCACCGCCGCGTGGCTGGAACTCACCGAGCGCATCGACGATGACACGTGACCGGCCACCATGCCCCACCCCCGCCAAGCTCGCCCACCCCACCTGGTGGCAAGCCGACGCCGCCCTCGGCCGAGCCTGGCGCCGCGGACGCAACACCCACCTCCCCTGCCGCGCCTACCACTGCCAATGCGGCGCATGGCACCTCACCAGCCAACCACTAAGGAGCACCACATGAAGTTCGAAGAACGACTCGCCCGCGCCATCGCCGACCTTGAGAAAGGCATCGCAGAAGCAACCGAGGTCACACCGCGCAGGATCGCCGCCGCATTGATCGGTACCGGCGTCGTCGCCCCCGCCGCCCCCGGCAGCCGGGAGCGCACCATCATCCGCACACTCCTTGCCGTAGACGCCAAAGGCATCGCCGACGGCGGCGACATCCTCGCACTCGAAAAGCACGGCATCGACATCATGACGCAACTCGGATACCTCATCGAGGACCCGATCAAGAAGGCCGTCCGGAGCGAGATCAACAGCAACGTCTTCCACATCGCCCTCAACAACTGGGCCAACAACGTCACACCGCCCACCACAGGAGACCCCGAATGACCAACCGCCAGCCCGCCCCACCCGACAACGCCCCCACCGTCCTCGACCGCACCGGGCACGGCCCCTGGATCTGGCCCGTCCGCGGCCGATTCTTGGTCACCAGCATCAAGCGGCGGCCCCGGAACGCCGGCTACCAGGAGACCAAACGCTGCCAAATCGTCGGCGACTACCCCACCATGGACGACGCACTCCGCGGCGCCAGGATCCGCCGACTCGGAGTGGCTCACTTCCGGCAGGGCGCGTTCGAACGCATGAGCTAGGCCCTACAGAAACCATGTCCTACCCGCAAGCTATCCTCCTGGTATGAGCATCCACGATGACGCACAGGCCGTCCTCCAAGCTGTATACGACCTCGAACAGCAACGCATACACATGCCCCACCTGGAGAGGGTCGCAGAACAGGCCGACCTCCCTGCGGAACAGGCTGACCGAGCCGTCGCATGGCTCCGCGACCGGGAGTACCTCAGCGGGGCGGGAGGGTCTTGGGGTGGCGGTTTCGCGAGAATGAAGACGACCACGAAGGGCCAGAACATCATCGAATTCGGCAGGCATGTCCGCGACGTCGAAGGCGCATCTGAACAGCCGGCGGGAACGACAGTCAACAACAACATGAACGGCGGAAACCTCCACCAGCAGGTCGGCGACGGCAACCATCAAGACATAACCATCGGAGTCTCTACTAACGAGCTCAGAAACCTTATCTCCGCACTTCGCGACGCTGGGGCAACCGACGCGGCGAACGAGGTCGATCAGGTGACCCGCGGTGGCAACGATGTGTCCGGAGCTAAGAAGGCACTCGGCATCGCGGTGTCGGCGCTCTCAGCTGCCGCCAGCATGGCCAGCGTGGGGACAGCAATCACTGCCGTTTTCTAGCGCCGACCTGTAGATGCAACGAGCGAACGTCCCGTCGGTATCCTAGTTCCATGGCAAACATATTCGTAGAGCGCGAGGCGGTCCTGAACGCCATACATGCGCTGCACAGAAAAGGCTATGCCCATCCCGGGAGGGACCAAGTAGCTATGGCATGCGGACTCGATAAGACCACCACTCTCAATGCCACGAAGTGGCTGAGGGACCGGGATTTTATCGATGGCACCGGAGCGGCCGACGGGTTCCTGTTCGTCATGCACATCACCCCCTATGGTGAAGACGCCGTTGACAGCGGAGCAAGCTTGAAGGATCTGACTTCCCCTAGGGGCCAATCCCATACCCGGGGAGATGTGCACATCACGAACAACACTAGTGGCGGACCTCTGAACCAGCAGGTCGGTGACCACAACCAGCAGCAGATCAACATCGGTGTCTCGCCGGACGACATCGCTGAGCTGATCGCCGCGCTCAAGGAAGCAGGGCATGAAGACCTTGCGGCGGAGGTTGCAACGGCTACAGACAACGGTCGGGCGCCGGGCAAGGTCGGTAAGGCTCTGACCACAGTCATCCCCGCACTGACGGCCGCCGGCGAACTGGCCGGAGCAGCCCAGATCATCGCAGGCTTCTTCTAACGCACCATGATCCGGCCTATCCTGGGTTCATGTGCGCTTCGTACGGACTCGACCCCCTCAGCACCTACGGCCTGGAACCGCTCGACGAGCGGGAGCCCCGGAACGCGCTCGAGCGGTGGATGGACGATCGTGGCGGCACGGCGAAGATCACCGGGAAGAAAGCCAGGAACCTCAACCCGTTGATCACCGCCGACGAGGACGGCCACCGGGAGCTGGACCTGGCCTGGTGGTGGATCCACCTCGGCAACCAGCCCGCCGAGTTCTCCGCGTTCAACGCCCGCGACGATAGGCTCCTGTCCTCCCGTGCGTGGAAGGGCCCCTTCAAGCAGCACCGAGCCCTCGCGCCGGCGACCTGGTACGTGGAGAAGGGCAAACATTTCGCCCTCCCTGACGGTGAAACGTTCGGCATCGCATCAATCACCACCACCGCCCAGACAGACGACGGAGACATGCTGACCTACGCTCTCGTCACCCGCGACGCCGTAGACGAAGCCGCGACCGTCCACCCGCGGATGCCGCTCATCCTGCCCCGCGACCTCCACGACGACTGGCTCGATCCCACCATCCTCGGCGACGGCGACCTGCTGGCGGAGGCACTCTCGGCGTCCGAGGAACTCAGCCGCGCCGTCCACATCGTGCAGCCCGGCAGCGCGGACGCCCTGTTCTGACCAGAGCCCCGCAAACCTGCCGCTACCGCCCCTGGAGGATGACGATCGCCACCGCCGGCCCGTCACCGAGGAGTACCACCGCGCCCAACGGTCCCACGAAAGTGGGTATCAGACACTGTGAAATACGCGTCTCGGTGACCAAATGAAGTTACCCCTGATGTACAGTTGGACTCAGACGGTCCTCCTAGCCCGTCTTCCCAAAGGAAGAAGCGCCCCACTCACCGGCCAGTAAGTGAAGCGCTTCTGAGACTCTAGAACTGTACCCAGTCGATCAGCTTGTGACATCCTTCCACAAGTATTCTGGATACCGTTCCTGCCAGGACCCGCATCGTAAGTTCACTCCTTACGGTGCGGGTCTTCTTGTTCATTGAACTCGATCCCGACATTTGCCTCACCTCCTCTCAACGGCAGAGGTGAACCTTCAAGGGGACGCGGTGCCCCTGTTAAGCCCCCACCCAGCGGTGAAGACTCCTAAACAGGACACCGCTTCGAGAAGGTCGAGCGTCAGGTTTCCCCGGGCTCTATCTGGATCGTATATCACTCGCTCCCCTATGTCATGCCGGTTAACGACATGCCTGTAGTTACCCACTGACCTGCAGTTATCCACTGTCAACCTCTGTGGATAGGTAACTCCTGACCTGTGTATAACTTGCATTCATCAGCAAGGTAGCTGTGGACAGATTGTGAATAGCGAACATCGAGCTGTGCACTTCTTGTGGACAAAAGTGTCTTGCCTGAACACCCACTCCCTCGTGCGATCCTCCGGGACATGACCTCCACCCGCATCACGCAGCTCCGCTTCTATCCCGGCAACGCCCGCCGCGGTGACATCGACCTCATCGCCGACAGTCTGCGCGTTAACGGGCAGGTCGCCCCGATCGTGGTGAACAAGGGGACACACGCGCCCGACCTCACGGACACCATCTTGAGCGGGAACCACACAACCATGGCGGCACAGCGACTCGGCTGGACGCACATCGACGCGCACTACGTCGACCTCGACGAGGACGCCTGTAAACGGGTCGTACTCGTCATGAACCGATCCTCCGACCAGGCCACCTACGAGCTGGAGGAACTGGCCGCCCTCGTCGGCAACATCGGCAACCTCGACGGCACCGGCTTCTCCCAAGACGACCTCGACGCCATGCTCGAAGCCCTCGACAACACCACCGACGACCTACTCGAGGAAGGCGACGGCGGCGACGCCCCGGAGGGCTACGACCTCACCGTCGAGTGCGAGTCCGCGAACCAACGCGACACGTTGAAGGCGAAACTCATCTCCGAAGGCTTCACCGTCTCCTAGTCGCCCCGCCCCGAACATCCGGACAATTCTGTCACTGTGACGGCCTGCAATGCACCGCCCCAGGAGGGCGCGACCAGGCCCAGGAGGTCACCGTGGGATTCGCACACCAAGACACCCAGCAAGTCCAGATCATGAAGCGAGCCGAGAAGACCTACAGTCTCCGCCTCGCCGGCTTCACCTACCGCCAGATCGGCGACAAGCTCAACATCGGCATCGACACCGTCCGCAAAGACATCGACCGGATGAAGGTCGAGTACCCGGAGACCACGGCCCGGGAACTCGTCGCCGAACAACGCGCAAAGCTCGTCGAGATGATGAAGCCCCAGTACCTCAAGGCCGCCGGCGGCGACCGTAAGGCCGCGGAGCTGATGCTGAAGATGATGGACCATGAGGCGAAGCTGTTCCGCCTGTACGAGCAGGACCAGGACAACGGGCAGCAGGCCGCGGTCGACGCGTTCAAGGCGCTCGGCGACGCGATCCGCAGCACGGTCCCGAAGGCCGAGTAGTGCCACTGTCGGAGAAGCAGATCGCCGCGTACGCCGCGTCGGATCAGTTCGTCAACGTGTGGGACGGTGCCGTTCGCTCCGGGAAAACGTTCGCGTGGATCCTGCTGATGCTCGAGGAGATCGCCCGGTACGACTCCCCCGGCGCCCTCATCGTCGTCGGGAAGAACCGCGACAGCATCTACCGCAACGTGTTCGAGCCGATCGAGGTGGTGCCAGAGTTCGAGCGGGCCCGCCCGTTCGTGAAGTACCGGCAGGGCGCGGCAACCGCGATGATCTTCGGCCGGAAGGTCCACGTCATCGGCGCGAACGACGCCGGCTCCGAGTCCCGTATCCGCGGCATAACCGCCGGCCGCGCCTGGTGCGACGAGCTGACCGTGCTCAACCAGGCATTCTTCAAGCAGCTCATGAACCGCCTGTCGATCGAGGGCGCGAAGCTGTACGCCACCACCAACCCCGACAGTCCGGGGCACTGGTTGAAGAAGGAGTACCTGGACAAGCTCGACGACCTGCCGTGGTCGTACCACCACTTCACGATGGAGGATAACCCTGCGCTGCCCGAGTCGTACAAGGAGAACATGCGCAGGTCGTACACGGGCTTGTGGTTCAAGCGGTTCATCCTCGGACTGTGGGTCAGTGCGGAGGGCGCGATCTACGACATGTGGGACGAGGACCGCATGGTGGTGGAACCGCAGGAGATCCCCCCGATCGAGCGGGTGCTGTCGCTGGGCATCGACTACGGCACGACCCACCCGACGGCCGGCCAGTTGCTCGGCCTCGGTACGGACGGGCGCCTGTACGTCATCGACGAGTGGCACCCGGGCCGCGCCACCGACGGTGCCCTGTCCGCAGACCTCACCCGGTGGCTCACGCAGCACCCGGACCCGGAGTGGGTGTACGTCGACCCCGCCGCCGCGTCGTTCCGTCTGCAGTTGTTCGAGGACGGGTACCGGAAACTCCGCCCGGCCGACAACCACGTCATCGACGGGATCCGCACCGTCGCCACCCTCCTCGACACCGGGGCCCTGCGCATATCGTCCACCTGCACGGGGCTGATCAAAGAGCTTCCCGGCTACCGGTGGGACGACAAGGCAGCCGAGAAGGGCGATGAGAAGCCCATCAAGGAGAACGACGACTACACGGACGCCCTGCGCTACGCCGTGATGTCCAGCCGTTGGGCGTGGTCCAGGCTGATCGACCGACAGGAGACCCCGGCATGACACTCCCCGCAGACGACACGGCGTGGCCCCCGGCCCCGTGGCAGCCGTTGCACGACATGGTGGCGGACGCCAGCGTGTGGTGGGAGGGCGACACCAGGAAGCTGCAGGGCCACTACGCTGCCGGCAGTGCCCCGGCGCCGCGCCCGTCGCAGTTCGCCGGCGGACTGGTGGGCGCGACCAGTCGCCTGTTCTGGGGGAAGCCGCAGACGCCCGGGCAGCGGCAGCGGAAACTGCACCTCCCATTGGCCGCCGACATCGCCAACTTGTCCGCGAACCTCATGTTCGAGACGCCGCCGCAGGTCCACCTCGCACAGAAGGGCAAGACCGACGACGGCGAACCGATCCGCGCCGGCAACGACAAGGCACAGGAACGCCTGGACCTGCTCGTCAACAACGACGAAGCCGCCGAACGCCTACTCGTCGCCGCGGAGTCCTCCGCCGCCCTTGGTGGCGTGTACGGCCGCGTCATGTGGGACACCAGCATCCAGCCCGAACCGTGGATCGACTGGGTCGACACCGACTCCGCGATCCCCGAGTGGAAGTACGGCAAGCTTGCCGCCGTCGCGTTCGTCGAGGGCCTGCCCACCATCGACAAGAAGTTCGTCCACCGCCTCCTGTCCCGCCACTCCCCCGGCCGCATCGAGTACGCCCTGTACGAGGGCAAGGACGACAACCTCGGCCGCCGCATCCCCCTTGCCGAGCACCCGTCGACCGAAGGCCTCGCCGGCATCGTCGACGCAGAGTCCGGTATCCAGACCGGCACGCAGCGGATGACCGCGGTGTATGTCGCCAACGTCCGCCCCGTCGTCGGATTCCGCAAGGACGGGCAGTTGAAGCAGATGGGCCGCCCGGACATCCCCTCCGACTCCTACGGACTTCTCGACATGTTGGATGAGGTGTGGACCGACCTGCGCCGAGAAATCCGTACCGCGAAGTCCCGCATCGTCGTCACCGAATCCATGCTGGACATTGGCAAGCCCGGGCAGGGCGCCGAGTTCGACATGGACCGAGAGATCTACTCCGCGGTCGGCGACACCCCGGACGGCATGAGCCCAGAGTTCTACCAGCCGGACATTCGCGTCGCCGCGTACGCGCAGGTGTGCGAGATGATCATCCGCGAAATCCTCCGCCGCGCCAACGTCAGCTCCCTCACCTTCGGCCTGGACAATGCGGGCGGGTCCGGCAACGTCACCGCACGCGAGATCGAAGCGAACAGCCGCGCCACGCTGCAGACGTTCAAGGCGAAGAGCCGGTACTGGCGGGCCGGGATCGGCAACCTCACCGCCGCCCTCGTCGACGTCGACGCACACCTCAACCACACCGGCGCCGTCCTCGAAGAAGTACCCGAAGTGGATATCACCCCGCCGGTGCAGGAAACCGACCTCGACCGCGCCCAGACTCTGCAGGCGTTGGACTCCGCGCAGGCGATCAGTACCGATCAGAAGGTCCGCTACCTACGGCCCGACTGGGACGAGAAGCGCATCGGCCGGGAGATCGACACCGTCCTCAAGGAGAAGGGCATCCAGGTCGGTGACCCCTTCGGCGACGCCGCGCCGGACGAGATGGTCACCCTCGAGGATCAGGACACCGACAGCGGCGTTGACGCTGACGAGTTGAAGAAGCGTGCCGACGCGATGGGCTCCATGATCCGCGCCGGTGTCGACCCCGAAGACGCGGCCCGCCGGTCCGGGTTCATCGGCACGAAGTTCACCGGCGGCCGGCCGATCACGATGCGCTACGCAGACCAGGAGTAGCCCGTGGCCCTCGATCCGCAGGACACTGAAGGTCTCGAGGATGAGACCGTGGCCGCGTGGAGTGTCGCCGAGGATGTGATGATCGGTGTCATGGCCGCGGCGGCCATGCGCGCTGCCCGGAAACCTGGCGTGCCGGTGCGGCTGGCCGCACAGCAGGAGTGGGCGCGGACCGTGAACCCCCGGGTGACGGCAACCGCCTCCGGGCTGGTGACTGACACGCCGGCGATGGTGGAGCGTGCGACGGAGCAGGCCGCGATCCGCGGGGCGGAGGCGGCAGCGCAGGAAGCGACGACTGTGCGCCCGGCGGCGCCCCGTCACCGGGCGACGCTGCCCGGTTCCGCTGCACCTGCCGCGGCGCGACATCGGCTGTCACCGGGGGCGCCGGGAACACCGCCTGCCCCGCGCACCCCGGGTCCGGACACCGCCCCAGTAACGCCTCGACCTCGGACGATGACCCTGCCCCGCACCAGACCCCGGGTTCCGGGCAATACTACCCCGCCGCCCGTGCGCCCCGGCCGTGCCGCCGCCGAAGCCACCGGACGGGCCCTCGACAAGGCTGCCCGACAAGTCCCCCGCAGCGCGAAGTCAGCGTGGGACCGCATCATCAACGATGCCGTCAACCGCACCGTCGCCGGGGAGCTCACCATCGAGCAGGCCATGCAGCAAGCCATGGACCAGGCCGCGAAGGAGGGCATCGGCTTCTACCGCGACAGTGCCGGACGCAAGTGGGGCCTCGACACCTACAGCGAGATGGCGATCCGCACCGGCACCAACCAAGCCCTCCGCGACGCCCACGCCGCCGAGCTGTTGGCCCAGGGCATCGACCTCGTCATCGTGTCCTCCCACGCCAACCCCGCACCCCAGTGCGCCCCGTACGAGCAGAAAGTCCTATCGCTCACCGGGGAGCACCCCAACGGCCGGCAGACGATCGACGGGCAGTCCGTCACCGTCACCGCGTCCATCGCCGAGGCCGAAGCCAACGGACTGCACCACCCCAACTGCCGGCACACCCACACCGCCTACCTGCCCGGCTTCACCGACCCCCTCCCCGTGCAACCGGACCCGGACCACGAGGGCTACAAGGCGACCCAGCAGCAGCGCTACTTCGAGCGCGAGATCCGCCGCTCGGCCCGCATGGAGGCCGCAGCGACCACCCCGGAAGCCCGGGCGAAGGCCGCGGCCCGACGCCGCAACTACGAAGCGAAACTCTCCGCCCACCGCAGACAGTGGGACCTCCCCCGGCGCCGCCACCGCGAACAACTCCGCGGACCCAGTGGCGGCGCTGCGGCCGCCGGACGGCGACGCACACCAACCCCAAACCCCACCCCGGTTGCAGGCGCCCGCCGCGGATCCTCCGGTGGCGGAACGCCGCCCGTGCCGCCGACCACTACCCCACGGCCCCTCATGTCCGGAGGTGGAGACGACCCACGGCGAATCCTCGCCAACGAACTCGAAGCTGCCGACCTCACCATCCCGATCGACCACATCATCCGCGGTCGAATCGGGCCAAGGGCCGTGGGAGGCGCTCACGACCCCGCCCGCCGCACCGAAACGGTCCACGCGATCCGTAATGGAGAATCCCAACTCCGCCCCGCCGGAAAGACTTACTTCCCGCCCCTCGCCGGCGGTACCGTCGCACTCGAGAGGTGGCTCTCCGCTCCCGATGGGCCTGTAGTCGCCGCCCTCAGAGAGCCGGACCATGTGAACCACGCAGCGGCTGGCCTGTGGGTGGTCAACAAACGCACGACGACTCCCGATGGCGACGAGATCATCCTGGAGGTGGTCGCCGGAGCGACGAAGAGATCGAACCCCGCGAGCTTCCGGGTGACGTCCGCGTATCCGATCCGCGGCGACCGCGTGACCTGGATGGATCCGGATGGTAACCTGTACTACATAGACATCGAAGGGAGGGTCACACCGTATGAATGACATCAATGATTTCATGGATCGCGTCGCAGCGGAGGCAAACCCTCCCGCGGTGTACAACCGTGCGAATGCCCAGGACATGGAGGACTACATCCTCCTCTCAGACTTGGTCGAGTCGGAAGCGCACCTGCCAGCGTCGCTCAAGCGTGAGTTCCTCGACGTGATGGTTGAAGACCACGGCGAGGGCGAACCCTCTTCAGACGTCATCCTCGAGATGGTCGAGGACTTCGCCGCGATGGATCCGGTGGTGGACTTGGAGTCGTTGGGCGGCGGCCGTGAGACAGCGGCCTGACCTCGCGCCCGATTGAACCCCCGACCGAATGCCGGGGGCTCGTTGCTGTCTGGGAGCTATGCGCCTCGTGCGCGGTACTCGAAACCCTGCCATCCGGACAACTGGTCGGTGACATTGTCGACGGCATCATTGCTGTCCATGATGCCAACCACGGCGATGGTCCAGCCATCTCCGTAGACGACCCCCATCTCTCCGCGGTGCGCGGTACCGGTCGCGTCGGCGAATAACCCTGACGCCGTCTTGCTGGGGTTTTCGCTGTCGATCGTAAAAGTGTAGCCGTGCCGTTCGCCCCAGCACTGGTGCGATCCGTCGTCATTCTGGGCGTAGTCGTCGCAGGAATCGATCTGTTCGAGGGCGTCGCGGATGTCGTCAGACGCCGTCCACGATGCGGAGTCGAGGGGGTCAGCGGGGGCGGTGGTGGTCGGCTCTTCTTTCTCGGCGTCCCCCGAGCATGCAGTCATAGCGAGCGTCGTCATCGTCGCGATGGCTGCCGCGGATAGTTTCTTGAACGTCATTAGTTAAGCATATGTGAGCGCCCGCCGGCTCACAGAATCCGGCCAGGAACTAACCCGAATCCTGACACCGCCCGCCGTGTGTGACACTCCCCCTGTCCCCGCCGTCCGGTGGGGTGTAGTGACGATGAACAGGGGAAACTCTCGTGTCCGACACGACAGCAACGTCCGACGCCGCCACCTCTGAGGTGACTGAGCAGCCCGCCGACACCGGCGAACAGACTCAGGTCACGCCCGGTGATGTTGCGGCACGGTCCGGCCAGGAGCCGACCGCGGACAACGGCCAGGAGCTAACTACCGACCAGACCACCGACACCGAACTGCCCGACTGGGTGCGCGACAAGCTCGCCAAGGCCAACGCCGAGGCCGCGAAGTACCGCACCCGCGCCAAGGACGCCGAGACCGCCAAGACGAGCGAGTTGGACGCCCTCAAGCAGCAGCTCGGCAAGGCACTCGGACTGGTCGAAGACGACACGCAGGATCCCGACAAGCTGATCCAGGCCGCCACGGCGGAGCGCGACAGCATGGCCCAGCAGCTCAACGAGTACCGCCAGGCCGACGCTGTCCGCACCGCCGCCGACGGCAAGACCAGCGACGTCGCCCTGCTCACCGCACTACTCCAGTCCGACAAGGCATTCGCCGAGCTGGACACCACAGCGGACGACTACAACGCCCAGGTGGCCGCCCTGGTCGACGCGAAGATCACCGCCCACCCCGCCCTCAAGGCCCAGGCGGCCGCATCCGGGGTCGACACCTCCACCACCAACACCGGGTCCAACCGGCAGATCCGCCGTGAAGACCTCGCCAACATGAGCGCCGCCGAGATCAACAAAGCGGCCCGTGAAGGCAAGCTCAACCACCTCATGAACCAGGAGAACTAACGTGAGCGTTGCAACCTTCATCCCCGAACTCTGGGATGCCGCCATCAAGGAGCCCTACGAGAAGGCTCTCGTCTACGGACAGCCGACTGTCGCATCCAACGCCTGGATGGGCCAGATCAGCAACGTGGGCGACACCGTCCACATCTCGTCCATCACCGCGCCAACCGTCAAGGACTACGTCCGCGGCCAGGGCATCGAGGTCGACGACGTCGACGTGTCCACCACCACCCTGCTCATCGACCAGGGCAAGTACTTCGCATTCAGCGTCAACGACGTGGACAAGGTTCAGGCCGCTGGCGACTTCCAGGGGCCGGCGACGAACTCCGCCGGCATCGCCCTGCGGGATTCCGCGGACAAGTACCTCGCGGGCCAGCTTGCGGCTGGTGCGCTGGCCGCGAACAAGCTCGGCACCGTGCAGGTCGTCAACGACGACCCGGCCCGCGCCGGTTCCGAGTCCAGTGCTTTCAAGGTGCTGGTGCAGCTCGCCAACAAGCTCGACAAGCAGTCCGTCCCGACCGCGGGCCGGTACGTCATCGTCGGCGCGGACACCTACTCCGCTCTGCTGATGGATCCGCGCTTCACCCGCGTGGACGCGTCCGGCACGGAGGCCGGTCTGCGCAACGGTATCGTCGGCCGCGCTGTCGGCTTCGACGTTCTGGTGTCGAACAATGCCCCGGTCACCGCCGGCCGTGAGCTGGCGATCGCTGGCGTGTCTGATGCGTTCGCGTTCGCGGATCAGATCCTCAACACGGAGGCGTACCGCAGCCAGTCGGACTTCGCCGACACGGTCCGCGGTCTGCACGTCTACGGCGCGTCCGTGACCCGCCCGGAGGGCATCGCCACCGCGTCCATCGACATCGTCGACCCGACCACTGGTGGGGGCGCGGAGGGAAACGCCTAGGCGGGGCGCTGCCCCTTCGCTTGGGGTAGTCCACCCCGCACATCACTGACTGAAAGGAGGTCGCCGTGGCGTTTACTCCACGTGACGACTGGAAGGCTGGGGACGAGTACCCGGCCGCCCGGATGATCGAGCTGGAATCCGAGGTAGCGGCGAAGGCCGCCCAGGGCGAGCCAGGTAAGGACGGCTCCACCCCCGCCATTGGGGAGAACGGGAACTGGCACGTCAACGGACAGGACACGGGCACTCCGGCCCGCGGTCCAGCCGGCAGCGACTCTGCCAACCCGTTCACCGAGGATGAGGTCACCGCGCTCAAGGCGCTCGTGGCCGATGGTGGCGGCGAGTAGGCCGTGCTGATCTACGCGAACCGCGACGCGGTGGAGAAATGGACCGGCCAGAACGCCCCCGACAATTGGGAGCGACTGGTCAAGAGGGCATCCACCATGGTCGGGGTCGCCACCCGCATGGCCCGCTATGAGGTCACGCCCGCTGGACTGCCGGCGGACGATGACCAGGCGGAAGCCATGCGTGACGCGGTGTGCGCCCAGGTCTCCGCGTGGGACAAGGCCGGTATCGACCCGGCGGCACCGGAGACGGAGGCGCGGGTGTCGAAGACCTCCATGGACGGCGCGTCGTTCGAGTACGACCGGGCCGCCGAGGCATCGGAGCGTACCCGCGTGGCCACCACCCTGTGCGAGGAGTCGTACGACATTCTCCGGCTCGCTGGGCTGATCGGGGGCCACCCGTGGCAACGGTAGATGACCTCGCTGATATGTGGTTCCGGCACCCCTGCACCCTCATTTCGGGTGCGGGGGAATCCCCGTATGGGGAGCCGACGGGTACCCGTATCCCGGTGTCCGGGTATGTCCGACAGGTCACCCGAACCGTGGTCGGCGTGTCAGGCCAGGAGCTGGTCACTGATACGACGGTGCGACTGCCACTGATCATCTCCGATGCGGAGGGTAAGCCGGTGCAGGACGACGACGGCCATCCGGTGCGCGTTGTCGAAGGCGACCAGGTGGAGCTACCGGAGCCGTTCAACGGCCGGTGGGAGGTCGACCAGATCAGCCTGCTGCACGGTGCGGGCAACCCCACCCCAGACCACCAGAAGCTCACCATGAAGGCGGCGACGCCATGAGTGAGCTGCAGTGGAACGGCGACCAGATCGCCAACAAGATCAACACCGCCGCGCAGCGGGGCGTGCGTCTCGCCGGCGAACACCTCCGCACCGTCGCGGTCAGCCGGGCTCCGGTGGAGACCGGGCACCTACGGGCATCCGCCGCCGTCGAACCGGGCGAGGGCAAGGCTGTGCAGGTGTGGTTCCGCACCCGCTACGCCATGAAACAACACGAGGAGCTCGGCTACCAGCACAAGGACGGGCAGGCCAAGTACCTCGAATCCGCGATGACCAGTGAGCGGTCGAAGCTCACCGCCATCATTGCTCAACAGCTCAAGGGGGGCCTGTGAACTCGTACTCCAGCCTGGTGACCGACGTGGCGCAGTATCTCGCCGGCGAGGGTGTGGCCGAATACCGGCCTGACGGCAAGTACCCCAAGGGCACTCACGGCATCTACATCGGCACCATCCCCGACAAGGCGGATACCGGCGTCGGCCTGATCGTGTACTCGGACGACCGCGACCGCGACGACCAGTCCCCCGACATTCGGGTGCAGGTGCGTGTCCGCGGCGACCGTAACTCCCTGCCCGGCGGCGTTTGTCACCGCACCGCAGATCGCATCTTCTCCGTGCTGCACGACCGGTCGAACTACCAGCTCACCCCTGACACCGGCACGCACATCCTACTGTCACGACGTCACCTCCGGGCACCGGAGGAACGTGACGAAAACGGCCGCATCACGCGGGCGGATTCCTACACCTTCACCACCAACCCAGGAGGCTAGCAGTGGCAACCGTAGCCAAGGCACCATCATCCAACGACTTGCAGAGCACCCTCGCACGCGACTGGGCCGTCCAGGTCGACCTCGCGTTCGGCACCAGCGACAGCGAGGACGCCAACTGGGCGTTCGTCCGCGGACTGTCCCAGTTCGCCCCGTCGTTCACCCCCGGCATGCAGGACGACTCCGACATCGACTCTGAGGGCTACGGCTCCCAGATCGCCACCACCATCGCCGCCAAGTTCGAAGGCCAGGGCCGCCGCAAGGGCAAGACCGCGGAGGGCAACTTCAAGCAGGACCCGGGCCAGGCGTACGTGCGCCGCGTCGGCCGGAAGATGGGCCTCGGCAACGTCCTCCGAGCCCGCTGCTGGCGCACTGACGGCGTCGACGAAGGTTACGAGGGGCTGTTCTCCGTCGAGTACACGGAGACCGCCGGCGCGAATGACGCTCTCGACGAGTTCTCCTTCTCGATGCAGTCGCGTGGCAAACCGACCGAGATTCACCCGGTGGAGTCCGCCCAGGGCCCGTCCGTCCCGATCGACGAGGACGAGGACGAGACCCCCGGCAACGGCGGGGCCGAGGGAAACTAGGCGGCCCGCTACCCCTGCGCTTGGGCTGAGCGGGCCCACCGCCACCACGGCCCCGTAACCATCAGGTGCGGGGCCGCACCACTACCACGAGAAGGACACACCGTGCGCGACCTGCGCGAATTCCACGACCCCCGACTCCACCTCCCCATCGCCGGCGAGGACGTCACCATCGACTCCCCCACCGCCGACCAAGGCCTCCGCATCAAACGCCACATGTACTCCGGCGAGTCCACCCCACAGGACGAGATGCGCATGATCGCCACCATCTTCAACTCCACCTACCACGAAGAGTCGGACACCATGCATGGCGGGAAGTGGGACGAACTCAACGCCCTCGGCCTCTCCCTCCACGAGATCATCCACGTCGGCAACACCGCCCTCGCCCACTTCGGCGTCGGCACCGAGTTCGGCGAGTACTGGTGGGAAAACCGCCTGGGAAAAGAAAGCGAGCCGCTGATCCCGGAAGCGACAGCGGCAGCCCAGACGAAGACACCGGAAGCGCCTACGCCGGCGTCGATGCCGAAGAAGACGGGGACCGAAACCCCTTCCTGATCGACGGACCGTACGGCCAGTACGACCCCCGTGCCGGCGCCTACGGCGAGGACGACCCCGGCGGCGGGCCCTACGACCCCGAAACCGGCATCCGCGACTGGTACGGCAACCCCGACGCCACCGACACCACACCAGACCCAGAGCCCCAGAAGCTCGGGTGGGACACGATCCTCGACCACTGGGCCGCTGTAGAAGCCGACCTCCACGCCACATTCGGTGTCGACGTCGAGTCCGGGATCCTCCACCAACGCACCTGGCGATGGCTCCGCACCCGCATCAACGACATCATCGACCAGCCCTCCCGCCTCCGCACCGCCCTCGGGCTCACCACACACACCAGGAGCTGACATGTCCTCAGACCTCGGACACCTCTTCGCCACCCTCGACATCAAAGACGAGCAGTTCAAGCAGAAGATTGCAGCGGCGAAGACCGACCTCGTCGACCTGAAGAAGGCGGCCGACGACGCGTCGAAGGTGAAGCTGGACATCAAGCCGTCCGGCACCGGGGAACTCGACGGCGCGAAGAAGAAGACCGACGAGCTCAATGAGGCGCAGAAGAAGGCTGACGGCCAGAAGGTTGACGTCGCCCCCACCGGCAAGGCAGATGTCGACGCAGCGTCCAAGGCCGCCCGGGAGCTCGAGGCCGCGGAGAAGGGTGCGGACAAGGCCAAGGTCGACGTCAAGCCCACCGGCACCGGCGACCTGGATAAGGCCGCGGACTCTGCCGACGGGCTCGGCAAGAAGCTGGACGAGGCAGGGTCGAAGGCCCCCGACGTCACCCCGACCGGCGCAGGGCAGTTGGACGACGCATCCAGCAGCGCGTCTGACCTCGGTAAGAACCTCGACGCTGTGGAGGGCCCGGACGTCACGCCGACTGGCACCGGCGACGTTACCACCGCAGCGCGGGAAGCCGGCGAGCTGGACACGAACCTGCAGAAGGCCGGGCAGTCCGGCAAGAGCCTGTCCGTGTCCGCCCAGCCCGCGCAGGAACTCGACAAGGCCAGCAACTCCGCGGGCAAGCTCGTCGACAAGCTCGGCGAGGTTGCGGTCAAGACCGCCGGCAAGGCCATCAAGTGGGGTGCGATCACCGCCGGAACCGCCGCCATCGGCGGCATGGGCGTCGCCCTGACCAAGGGATTCCAACGACTCGACAGCATCGACCAGGCCAACGCGAAACTGCAGGGACTCGGCCACTCAGCGCAGGACATCGAAGCAATCATGGGGTCCGCCATGGATGCGGTGAAGGGCACCGCGTACGGATTCGGCGACGCCGCTTCCCTCGCCGCCCAGATGGTCGCCTCTGGCATCGAGCCTGGTGAAGAACTCACCGGAGTACTCACCACCGTCGCGGACACCGCAGCGATCGCCGGCCGTGACCTCAACGACATGGGCCTCATCTTCGGATCTGTGGCTGCAAAGGGGAAGTTGCAGGGTGACGATCTGCTGCAGCTCATGGCAGGAGGCATCCCGGTGCTGCAGATGCTCGCGGAGGAGACGGGCAAGACCACCGAAGAAGTCTCGAAGATGGCGTCCGATGGCGAGATCAGCTTCGAGATCTTCGAGTCTGCGATGAAGAACAGCCTCGGCGGGGCCGCGCAGGACGCGGGCAATACCTTCAAGGGGTCGATGGACAACGCTGGGGCCGCGGTCGGTCGCCTGGGCGCTGAACTCCTGAAACCCGCGTTCGAGGCGGCGCCTGGGGTCATCGGCAGCATCACGTCGAAGATCGACGAGCTGACGGAGTCCGCGGGCCCGGTTGGCGAGAAGCTGGCGGCAGGGCTGTCCGATTTCGCCCAGGGTGCGATCCCGCAGGTGCAGGGCGCGCTGACGACGTTGAAGAGCACTGGCGAGGCCGTGTGGCCGGTGCTGCAGAAGATCGGCGACGTCGCCACCAGCATCCCGATGGGCGCGTACGTCGGCCTGCTCGGCATGGCTGTGGCGAAGCACAAGGGGCTGACCGGCGTGCTGTCAAAGGGCGGCGGCGCGATGAGGGGGTTCGGCAAGGAGGTTTCTGCCACACAGTCGCAACTGATCCTCCAGGGGCGGAACATCGGCACCGTGTCGACCGCGATGCAGGTTCTCGGACAGCGTGTGCCCACCATTGGCCGGATGGGTGAGGCGTATCGCAAGGCCGGTGATGGTATGCGTGTGGCGGGCATGATGTCGCGTGACGCTGGCCGGGAGATGGGCGGCATCGTCGGCGTCGGGAAGCGCGTTCAGGGCGGCATGCAGTCGCTCGGCGGGACACTATCGGGCACCGTCGCCTCAGGATTCTCCCTCGCGAAGTCTGGCGCTTCGGGCCTGTTGAGCGCTCTTGGCGGACCGTGGGGCCTCGCCATCGGCGCGGCGACGACGGCGATCTTCGGGCTCATCTCAAAGCACCAGGAGGCGGCCGCCGCTGCAGCAGAGCACAAGGCGATGCAGGATGAACTGCGAGACTCCCTCGACTCGACGACGGGGTCGATTACAAAGCAGACCGAGGAACTGCAGCTGAGTAGCCTGGAGAAGCGGCACGAGGGGTCCAAGGCAAACGCCACGAAGATGGGCATCAGCGAATCCACATTGACCCAGGCCCTCACTGGCGATGACCGGGCACGCGCAGCTGTCGGGCGAGCCGGCGACGCCTACATCGCCAACGAAGTGACTGGGTCCGATTTCTGGAACGAGTACGGTGAACGCCTCCAAGGCCAGGGAATTTCGGAAACGGACATGGCTGCCGCCATCCGAGAGATGGACAACCAGGAGTACGACGGCGAGAACTGGTCAGCGTTCACCGATGCAATGAGCGAGTTGGGCGTCAGCAGCGCGCAGCGATCAGGGTACGGAGGCGCGCTCAAGGACCTCCGTGACGATGCGTCGGAGGCGACCGAGGCGGTCAACAACCTCAAGGAAGGCATCGGCGACGGCAACCACAACCTCGAGCAGATGCAGGGTCTCGCCCGGGACAACGCCTTGCAAGAGTTCGCAATCGACGCAGGTCAGGCGTCAGACGCCCTATCATTGCTTTCCGATCACGCGATGGAGATGGGCGATTCCCCGGCCGAGGTCAAGGTCGAGATGGACGCGGCAGAATTCGATGAGGTCAAGGGCAAGCTGGACGAGATCGGCATCGCTTACGACTTCAGCGAAGAAGACGGAATCCTGACGCTCGAGATGCCGTCCGGCGCCGGCGTCCTCGAGATGCTCCAGCAGGTCAAGGGCGAGGTCGCGCACTTCGAAGATGGCCGGATCGATATCAAGTCGACCGCGCCAGAAGTTCAGCAGGAACTCGTTGATCTCGGTATTGCAGTTGAGAAGTTTGATGATGAGGGCAACCGGATCGGCATCCACATCGAGGACGACATCCAGAAGACCTTGACTGATCTGCATGATCTCGAAGCCTTCGAGATTGACCCGAAGACGGGCGAGATCACGATCAGCGACAACATCGATGTCGTGACCGGCCGACTCGACGACATCGATGGCGAGTCGTTGTCTGCGGACCTGATGGTCAGCGACAATTCGGATGCTGTGGTACACAACCTTGGGGTTGTGGATGTTGAGGCTCGGACGTTGTCGGATGGCCGGGTGGAGATCACGGACACGTCGGATGAGAATATTCAGCGATTGTCGGACCTGAATATCAAGACGACGACCCTGGATGACGGGTCTGTATTCGTTACGGATAATGCGGATGCTGTCCGTGCGAAGATCATGCTGCTGAACAACCTACGCACGTCGTCGGCGCACACGGTGATTGCTGCGTGGGGTGGTGACCCATCGGCTCAGCGTCAGGCTGCGGGAATGAGCATGGGGCAGGCCCTGGCAGCGGGGAACGACATAAGCCAAGCGCGGCAGCGCGCCAACGGCGGCCGTATCCCGCGCAACGCTCAGGGTTCTCGCCTGCCGCGGTCGGCGGGTGGTGACCGGCATTCGGGTTACCGGCTGCCGACGTCGGGCCCAGGTACTGGGGTGACGGATGGGATTCTGGGGATGAACCCGCAGGGCATCCCGGTGTCGTGGGTGGATGCCGGGGAGTGGATCATCAACGGCGACAGCAGCGAGGCATGGGATGGGACGCTGGCGGCGATCAACGGTGGTCGTCCGTCGCAGATCGTTGCGGCGATGCTGGCGGACCTGGAGGCGCACGCGAATGGTGGCCGTACTTCTGACCGGGTGAAGTCGGAGTTGTCGCCCTACAACGGCACGCCGTATGTGTTCGGCGGGTGGGGCCCGGGCGGCACGGATTGTTCCGGCGCCGTTTCCATGGGCGTCAACTCCTACCTGGGTCGGGATCCGTTGGAGTCCCGCACCGGCACCGGCAACATGGCCGGGTGGCTGGCCGAGCGTGGTTTCCAGCAGGGCCGCGGCGGTCCTGGTGATGTCGTGGTCGGCTGGTACAACGGCGGGCCTGGCGGCGGGCACACCGCGATGGTTCTGCCGGACGGTACGTTCATCGAGTCTGGCGGCAACACGGGCGGTGGGCTGACGATCGGCGGCGCGGCGGGGCCGTTGGATGGCCGCGGCTTCACTGATTTTGCGTTCCTGCCGGGCGACGGTGGTGAGGCTGAGGACGGCTACGACGAGATGGGGTCGTACTCCGCGTACTCGTCGACGGCGGGCGGTCGCTCTGGTGGCGTCGGGTCGAGCGTGTCGAAGTCCGTGAACGGCGGCGCGGGGCCGCTGTTGAAGGACGGGTCTGTGTTGGAGGCTGCGGCCGCGGCGTACTCCCTGCAGACCGGGCAACCGATGCCGGATGACGTCGTGTCCTGGGGCAACGTGCTCGGGTTGGGAACCACGTTCGAGGGCGAGAACCTGGAGACCGAGCAGCGCCGCCACGAACGCGAGATGCGGGCCCACGACCGCAACATCGCGTCCACCGAACGCGACCTCGCGCAGGCGAAGAAGGACATCGGCGAGAAAGAGAAGGCGCTGGCGGAGGCGAAGCCGGAGGACAAGCAGCAGGCCCAGTGGGAGCTGGATGATGCCCGCGATAAGGTCGCTGACCTGTCCGACAAGCTCATCGACATGCGTGATGAGACCGTGGAGCTGCGCAAGACGAATGAGCAGTTGAAGGTCGCGGTGGAGAAGCAGAAGGCGGCTCCGCAGTCTGCGGGGCAGGCGTTCGGCATCACCGCGATGGCTGACGGCGGGATCCTCGGCGCTGCTCGTGACGCGCAGATCAACGAGGGCAGTGCGACGTTGTGGGCGGAGGCCGGGCCGGAGGCGTACATCCCCCTGTCCCGGAACAAGCGGCCACGCAGCCTGGACTTGTGGGCGGAGACCGGGAAGCGTCTCGGCGTCGACGTGCTGAGCATGGCGAACCTGATCGGCTCGGGCCTGCCGGGCCTGTTGGAAGGTCGCTTGCAGTTCTCGTCTGGCGACACCACCAGCCTCGACCGGATGGGCCTGAACATGGATGCGGCGAAGCACGCCGGCGGCCGCGAGATCGGCAGCGCGATCGGCGCGGTGTTCAACGGCCCGGTCACGCTCAACGACACCCGCGGTTACCTGCAGGGCCAACTGAACACCGCCAGTCGTCAGATAAACAAGGCGATGAAATCCCGGATGCTGTAGGAGGCTGCGCGTGAAAACAGGAGTGACCGACTTCCTGCGGTTCTACCTCATCGGCGCAGACCGGAAGACCCGCTGGCGCTTCGGCGCCCCCGGCTCCCCCGTCCGGCTGGCCCGCATCCCCGAAGGGCTGCAGGGCGCACCGATGGAGCACGATCGGCAACAGGTTGTGGGCGTCGACGGGGCGATGTACCGCGGCACCACGGACCTGCCGGCCGAGATCACCCTGCAACTGTGGGTCGCCGACCGCCGGTCGAGTGCGTGGGCCCGACGGCAGCACGCCTTGTGGCGGGAGTCGCTGGGGCGTGGCAAGCAGACCGCTCGCCTGTACGTGATCAGCAAAGAGTCCGGCTACTGGTGGCTCGACGTCCGCGTCGACAGTGTCGCCGAGGTCAACTACCTGGGCGAGAACGCGCTGCCGGGGGCTGCCGGCGAGATCGGCGAGATCGTCCGGTTCGTCAGTGAGCGGTCGTACTGGCAGCGGTTCGACGAGACCCGGATTTTCAATCGCGAGACCTGCCGCACCGCCCGCCTCGTCAACGTCGGCGACCAGCCCGCCTACCTGAAGTGGGCGATCACCGGGCAGCACGACGGCGTCGACATCGGCGTCGCGGACGACTACATCCACCTCCCCGGCCAGAAGTCGTTGGACCCCGGCTATCTGATCGACACGGACCCGGTGTGGCCGTCACTGCAGGACACCACCGGCCTGGATATCCAGGACCAGCACCCGGACGCGTGGTGGAAGGCTCCCCTGCCGCCCCGCGGGGTGCACCGCGGTAACAACGTCGGGCTGACGATCAAGCCGACGAATCCGGGTAGCGATTTCCGGGTGGAGGTCCAGTACACCCCGCGGACGGAGGCAGCATGGTAGACCCCGGCCCGAATCCCCTGAACCTGTCTGTGTGGTCACACGACATGATCAACCGTCGTCCGATCCCGGGCTACATGAACCTCAAACTGGAGCAGGAGGGTAGCTTCGCTGCCGGCACTGGCGAGCTGACGTACCCGGCGGATCATCCGATGGTGCCGCGGATGATGCAGGCGTCGCAGGACGTCGTGCCGATCACCGCGCACAACGGTGCGGGCTGGTCCTGGTCCGGCACCATCGCCGACTACGAAGCCGGTGGTAAGCCGGGCCGGGAGACGGTGACGTTCAACCTGGTCGAGGCGAAGGACATGCTGAATATCCCCGCATGGCCGAACACCCGGTCCTCGTTGGCGATGCAGGGCAAGCGGGATTACCAGATCAACCGACTGCGGACGGTCGCTACACACTTCCTGGCGGAGAACCTGGCCCGTCAGGAGGGCCTGCCGTGCTACATCATGCAGCCCCCTCCCCCGCACGTGGACAAGTCCCCGATCGTGGATGTGGCGGCGAAGATGACCGCGTTGCCGGAACTGTTGGGCCCCGTCCTCGACGAGCACGACTACTTCCTGAGCTGCGAGATGTGGTGGCCCGGGCAGCCGTTCCCGGACGGCAAGATGATCCCCCTGGTGGACAACTCGGTGTTCCAACGGCAGGCGATGGTCACCCGCTGCAACCTCAACCTCCGGGTGAACCCGATGGGGCCGCGAGTGCAGGAGCCGACCGTACCTGGCCTGCTGATCCAGGTGCGCCCGGTGCGGGAACGCCCCCACGTGAGGTTCAGCACGAACGGGAGGGACGTGCAGGAGTTCCGCCTGACCGGTCGCAAGCCCGGTGCGGCATCCCAGACCGTCGGCGGCAAGTCCGACGACTGGGTCAACGAGCTGCTGAACCTCGGCGTCGACGCGTCCATCCAGGGCATCCTCATCGCACTGGGTTCGGCGGCCGGTCCGGCGGGTGGTGTGATCGGCGGGATCATCGGCAACATCATCACCGACCAACTCACCGACACCCTGTTCGCGTACACGCAGCGCACGGACGTGGAGCGACTGGCACGCATGGGGCCGTTCGCGCCCCGTGAAGAGTTCACGTCCTCGAGCGCGGGCGCGTTCACGTTCGACACCTCCGCCCTTGCTGAACGCCGCCTGGTGGAGACGGCGGGTGGGCAGTCCATCGAGATCGCCATCGCCGACGGTATCAGCAAGGTCATGGGTGATGACCAGATCGCAGAGAATGGCAAGACCCGCCACGGGTGGCGTATCGGGGACCGGGTGACGTTCGAAGAGCACCTGTCTGGCGCGGTCGTATCCGACATCGTCACCGGTGTCACTGTCACGGACCGGCCTGGTGAGCGAGTGCGGATCACCCCGAAGGTCGGAAAGGCGAGGAACCGAAGCAACGGGTTCCTCGACTTCACGAACCTGCTCGGCAAGGTCCTGTCGACGCAGACGGACTTCGGCCTGTCCTGACACCACCCTGCCAGTGCGACACTGCCGCGCATGAGCACAGTCATCGACTTCAGCGCGGCGTTCCCGTCAGGCCGGGCGATCAAAGCCGCCGGGCACGACGGCGTGGTCGCGTACATTTCCCCGGCCCGCGAGCCGTGGATGGGCGCGAAGCCCTTGACCAAGGCGAAGGTCGACGAGTACCGCGCCGCCGGGCTGAAGATAGCGGTGGTGTGGCAGTACGGTGCGGGCACGGCGCAGGCGTCGGACGTGATGCGCGGCGCTGCTGGTGGCCGGGCTGATGCGGAGGCCGCGCAGAAGCGGCTCAACGCCGTCGGCCTGGCCGGCCACCCCGTCTTCTTCGCGGTCGACTTCGACATCGCCCTCAACCAGTGGAACAGCGTTGCGGTCGAGTACTTCAAGGCCGCGGGAGCCGTCCTCGGCAAGCACCGAGTCGGCGTCTACGGCCACTCCCGCGTCGTGCACTGGGCGATGGAAGACGACGTGGTCGCCAGCGTCGCCCCGGGCCGCGTGCTCGGCTGGGTCACCAGATCCTGGTCTGCAGGCGCAACCGGACGGGACTACGCCGTGCTGTACCAGCGCGTGCACAACACTCCCGGTCCCGACGGCGTGCAGATCGACATCAACGACACCTACCACACCAACTGGGGCCACCAGCCGCTCACCGATACGACCCCGGCGGCCCCGCAGCTCCCGTCGGTGACGAAGCGCCCTGGCTGGCGTGGTGACCCGACGTGGCTCGCTGACGCGCTCCGGGCCTTCGGCGTGAAGGTCGTCGAGGAGCCGGGCTGGAAGCAGCGCGGCAACGGCGACTTCCGCGACATCCGCGGGATCATGGCCCACCACACCGGCGGCGACAACACCCCGACCTCGCTGATCCGTGACGGGCGCTCGGATCTGCGCGGCATGCTGTCCCAGATCCACCTCACCCGCGATGCGGTCGCCCGCATCGTCGGCGTCGGGGTGGCCTGGCATGCCGGTCGGGGCTCCTACCGGGGACTGACGACCAACGACGCCAACTACGAGACCATCGGCGTCGAGGCGAACAGCTCGGGCACGAGCGCGTGGCCGGCGGACATGCTCGACGCCTACCACCGCATCTGCGCCGCGGTGTGCTGGGTGCTCGACAAGCCCGCCGAGTGGGCCGTGCCCGGCCACAAGGACTACAGCTCCGACGGCAAGTGGGACCCGGGCGGCATCGACATGCCGACGTTCCGCGCCGCCGTTCAGCGCTACATCGACCGACCCCCATTCCTCGAGGAGGAGAACATCATGGCCGACTTCGACAAGATCACCCGCACCTACGCGTCCCGCGTGGAGGGCTCCGACGTGAAGCTGCGCCCCATCGACGCGCTGTACATGGCCGACGCCAACAGCTTCGTCGCCCGCGCCAACACCGTCGAGATCATCGCCGCGATCCGCGACAACACCGAAGCCCTCGACCGCGTCGAGGCCAAGCTCGACACCCTGATCGGAGGAAACTGACATGGCAACAACCCCCGGAACCACCCCGACTGACCTCGAGTTCATCGGGCACATTATCCGCGACAAGTTCGAAGAGGAGCCCTGGTACAAGAAGATCGCCAACACCCTCACCGCGATCATCGGCGCGATCGCCACTATCGCCGGCGGGATACTGTCGATGGGGCTCGACCTCCCCTACTGGGCGGTGGTCACCATAGTGACGATTACCAGCCTCGGTACCGCTCTCGGAGTGCGCGGCACAAAGAATGGGTTCAGCGAGTCCCTGCGCCGCAAGCTCACAGATGCTCAGGCGGAGTACATCGACGCCCGCCACACCCACGACGACACCGTCGACGAGCCGGAATCTCCGGAGCCGGAGTACGTCGGGCAGCACCGCCTGCGCGACACCGTCAACGACGCCGCCCGCGACCTCACCGACTGGGTCGACCGGTTCAACGCCGACCGACGGAGTCGGTGATGCGCGGCGTGTGCGCTTTCGCTGTCCGGGCCTTGTGCTCGGGGTGGGTAATGCTCGGGCTGATCGGCCTGTCATCGGCCGCCCGCGGGTTCTTCTACCTGCCGGCCGTCGTCCGCGACTCTGACCGCCTGCCGACCGTGGAGCAGTTCGCGCCACTGTGGGTGTGGGCGATCGTCTGGATCACGGGCGGCGGAGTGGCCGTCATGTGCGCACTGCTTCGCCGCTGGATGCCCCTCGGGATCGGACTCGTCATCGGCCTGCCCGCCATGTGGGCGATCCTGTATCTGGGATCTTGGCTGCAAGGCGACAGTCGCGGCGAGTACGTCACAGCCCTCACCTACGGTGTCGCCGCCCTCACCGCGACCGCCTACTACGTACTACTGCACCAGCGAATCCAGCCCGGAGGTGATGCGCTATCGACGGAGGAAACATAACCCTCACGGTCGCGATCATCGGCGGCATCGTCAGCATCATCGGAGCGATCATGGCACTGCGAGGCAAGAGCATGGAGCAGGGCCCGGAGTGGTACAAGACGCTGTCAGAGGACGTGAAGGCATTGCGGGAAGAGGTGAAGGTGCTCCGCGCCGAAGTCGAGGGGATGCGAGCCTGGCGGTGGGCTGCACTGCGGTTCATGAAGGTTCTGCTCGAGCGGTTGCACCCGGACCAGCACCCGCCGATCCCCGCGGAGCTGCGTGAAGATCTGGACCAGTCGGCGCACTAGGCCGCGACTTCCTCCGATTCTGTACAACGACCCGGCGACGTGAGGTGGAGATCGGTTACGGCACCCCTGGGGGTGTTGCAATTCCTGAGTGTGTTCCCATGGGATACAGTATGGCTTGTCCGGCGGTAGGAGATGACCGCCGGGCGAGGATCTGAGCATGATCCCTTTTGAGAAACAGCAAGCGCACCTCGGCGGATTAGTCTGCTGAGGTGCGTCTTCGCGTTGATCGACGATGTTCCTCACCCCCGGGGGTAGTTTTCGTACCGGCATGTAACGAACTCTCCACCGCGGTCGGTACTCGCATCAGAGCGGCGAGGAAAACCTCGGCGCACACACCATCTTCACACTTCCTCGAAGGGGAACACCATGCTGAACATCATCTCTGACATCGTCACCGCTATCGCCGGCTTCTTCCAGGGCGCCATCGCCCTCGTCACCGGCTCCATCACCGGCGGCGCTGCTTAATCGCACTCGCAACCTGAGCCCCCGCACTTCGGTGCGGGGGCTTTTTGCGTTCCGGGGACGCCGTCACAGCGCCGCGGTACGCTGATCTTCGGCGGGGGACCATCGTGGCCGCCCCGTCAGGGTTGAGCGCCGCCGATCCCCCCTAGGCGTGCAGCTCCCCGCAGACTTCAACTACACGCAGGCAATGGCACCCCGCATGCGATTGTTCACCCCCGGATAGTACCGAATTCGCCGCAGGTGGCCCTTAGGTTGGATAATCTACAGCCACGACGTACCGCACCTAGCCAGGAGACACTACGCAGTGGCACGAAGAACCATGGGATACACCTCCATCAGGATCAATAAGAGGGGAAAGCCCGACGATATTGTCCAGCTTGATCGTCTCCCCCATCGTGACGGGAGTACATACGATCTACTGGAACTTTTCTGGGGGTTTCTCCAGGTTGTTACCCCTGATTCTTTGACGGATGAGACAAACAAGAAAGCGACCACGTTGACCGATCCCGTTAAGGCATCGGGTCGAATTGTCGAGTTCGCCACCGAAACAGGGGCGTACGGAGAAAAAGGGAGAGTCTTAAATAACAGAAATAGGGACGAGCACGCATTCGGCGAGGATGACTCGATACTCGTAATTACACATGGCGTGCTCGTTTGCCCTGATAAATCAAAAACAGCCATCCTCTTTCGAGAAATATCCTCCATGAGGTGTGGTGCAAAAAGGGTGCTTGATGTATTTATACTTTCGATGAAGTCGCATTTTCCTGACCTCGTGTTTCAGGTCAGCGGAATAACGGAGAGCGAGGCATGGATCGAGGCAGCCAAACTCCTCGAGGTGGACATGGAGATAACGAAAACACCATCAGATATCGCAGACTCCGATAGGCCCAGAAAATCACATCATAAGGTGACAATCTCTATCGCCCCGAATGACGGGAATAGGTTCCTCGACAAGGGAATAATTGGAACGATTCGAAACAAGAAGGAACCGCCCCGCGGAATCGTCGAGCTTCCTGAGGGGACCGAAGTTGACAATACATTTATCACACTTGTCAAGGACGGCCGGCAGAGAAAATTCGAGATTCACGATACGGCGACGCCGTTGCTGATGAAAGTTCTCTCCGAGCACGACGAAGACGCTCCGACCGCTTCAGCAATACGTGGCGTAGCCCTCGACGAGGCGCAGAGCCTGTTCGCTCGCCTAGGGGAGGATTGGTCAGAGAAGCAGCAGGTTGAAAAGTGGAAATCCGAGAAATTGAATGTTAGACTGGTGGGAGATCCACCGAAGGACGTCTAGGTAGGCGAAGGATTCATGTCCCATAAATCAAGTCCTGGGCCAATAGTTGGCGACCACTTGGATACGTTCAGGGACGCCGCAACGGGAAAGAGAAGCTTCTGGGATTTCGCACTTCAGCTCGGCTTCCCGGTTCTCGTTGCTGTTCTCTCTGCGTTCGCCGGATACCGGGCGACTGACATTGGGGCTTTCCTTGGTGGGGTGGCAGTTTTCGCTGCGCTTCTGTTCGCTCTCGTGGTCTTTGTATTCCAGTTGAGGATTACTGCTGGTAATGATCCGGTTGCGTCCGGAAGGGCAAACCTTCTCAAGTTGCTTGACGAGTTGTTCGCGAATGTTAGCTACGCTGTACTTGTCGGCTTGGTAACTACTTGCCTGGGAATAGTTGCGATCTGGGTGGGGCACGATGATGATGGTGCTCCGGTCTGGGTCAGCTGTCTTCTTATAGGGACTGTTACTCATCTAGTACTGACGATCCTGATGTGTCTCAAGAGAATAAATTCTGCTTATCGTATGATGCCCAAGTGATTCTTGGGATTCTGCGTTCGCATAGATTCCTTGTATGATCGTGACGCAATCTGCTCGCCTCCACCGTTCCCTAGGAAATGTGGCTTTTCGGCTATTCTCGGTCGGGCAGTCGTCCGTCGTTGGCCGCCTTGATCCAGTCGGCGACCCGGTAGGACTCACGGTGGATCCGCTTCGCGATGACCTCAATGCTGGCGCCTGCGGCGAATGCGGCTGACGCAGCCCGGTTCCTCCGGTCCTCCATCGCGTGCATCTCCTCCGTGTCCCCGGCTGCCTTGGCGCGGCGCACGGCCTGGTCCGCGATCCGGGCGTGCTCGACGAGCCGCTTCACCGGATCCTCGGGGAGTAGGTGCCACCACTTCGCGTCGCGCAGCCGGATCGTCTGCGCCACCCACTGCCCATCGACTTTCTCGGAGACGGACAGTGCAATGCCGACGGGGTCGTAGTCGGACGGGTCGAGGCCTTCATCGCGGAGGGCAGGGATCACGCACTCGGTGACGACGTCCTCGAGCGTGTCGAAGGTTCGGAGCGGGTCGTGCTCTGAGTACAGCATGGGGTGGAGTGTAGACCGCGGTCCGGACATGGATCTGGACACCGGCGGGGCTGGTGCACACTACCGGGGTTACACCGCCTACCCCCCACGGAGTGCACCGCATGACTACGCCGACGTACCGCGATCTGACTACCCAGCTGCGTCTGACATGGGTCGACGTCGAGGACGTCATGAGCACGCAGCGGGCGATCATCGAGGTGACGCCAGATACGGCGTACCTGGAGCTGCCGCGGGGCCGGCGGGGTGAACCGGGACCGAAGGGTGATCCGGGGGCGCAGTTGTGGTGGCGGTATATCGTGTCGGAGCGGTCGGAGCTTCCGGCTGACTTGGCGTTGGTTGATGAGGGGGCGGCGTTCCCGTGCACGGGCAACAACTCGCTGTACATCTGGGACGGTTACGACTACCTGGAGGTGCCGAATTTCATCGGCATGAAGGGGGAGACGGGGGATACTCCGCGGGTCCGTGTCGGCGAGGTGCGGTCTGGTGATGAGGCGTCGGTGATTGTGGATCAGGCGGCGTCGACGGATGATCTGGTGGTGCTGGACTTCACGTTGCCGCGTGGTCAGCGGGGGGCCCCGGGTGATCCTGGGCCGCGTGGTGAGGGGTCTGCGGTGTCGGATGCGCCGGATGTGGATCTCAGTCAGCCGCCATCGCCGGGTGAGGCTCTGGTGTGGAACGGCACGATGTGGGCGCCGCGGACTGTTCTGAATCCGATGGGGCCGTTCGCGTTGGGGCCGTCGGACTTCTCTGTCGTCAACGTCGGCTTGATTGAGTCGGCGAATTGGTCGTCGGCGATTGTCGCGTCGATGACAGTGCCGGGCCTACCGTTCGATTGGCGGCCGATGGTGGCCGGCGGCCTGGTTAAGGCGGAGACTCCGATCGGCGTGCAGATCGACGTTGAGGTCAGGGTCGGTAACGCGCAGCAAGGCGACGTCATCGGCTATGGCGTGGGAAAAACGCTGCAACGCTGGGATGATCCGACGATCATCCGCCCGTTCTTTCCGCAGACGGTCACCCCGGGCGCCGCCTATGGCGTCGTGGATGCGAACACGCCGACCACGATCTATGTCGTGTTGAAGAAGGCTGGCGGCGGGATCGGCGCGTGGAAGACGGACCGCGAGTGGAACAGTCTGGTGGTCATGGCGCAGCCGGTGGTGACGGGGGTATGAACCGCAACCCGGAGAACAGCAGGTCGCGGAGCGGGACGTTCGGTATTCGCCCAGACGTGTTCAGCGCGTTGCAGGAGAACATGGTGAAGAAGTCGGAGCTCGGCGCGATCGGCGGCATGCTCGGCTACGGCAACATCTACCACTACCCGTTCACGGATGACCTTCCCGGCGGGAGCTACATGTCGGGCAGTGCCAATCAGGCCGTGGGCATCACTGGGAACCGCTCGGCGTTCCCCGGCGTCGGGGTGAACGCCGTGCGCAACTCGAACGGTTACTGGGGGCTGAGGATCCTCGATGCTGGGGTCTGGCAGATCACGGTGAACTTTCGATGTACCCCGGCATCAGGTGATACCTGGTTTCAGGTGTCCACTACCGCTGACTCGACTTACGCATCATCCGATACCGCGAACCGGAGAACGATTGCCTATGCCAACTTCAGCGATGTTTATGTCGCGGATCAGCCTGGAAAGTTGATCGTCCCGATGGCTATGGGCAGCGGGTCTTGGACCCAGGGCGAGATGAAGATGACGATGTACCGTATCGACGGCAAGGCGGGACCGTTCGGATGACCGAATTCTGCACCGTCACTCACCACCTGACGGCGTTCAAGGTGGATGGCCCGGACGCTGACCGCGACCCGGACCGGGCGCACGTCCAGGGTCGCCTGACGCTGACCCCGCTGGTCCCGGACGGTCACGTCGAGGTCGACGAGGTCAGCGCCACGACGCTGGTTATCGCGCCGATTGAGGTGCCGATCGTCGACGGCGCGATCCGGTGGCGCGGCGAGCAGTCGGTGCGTGTTGTTGCCGGTATCGACTGGCGGGCCTCGTGGTCGGACATGCAGTCCGACGGGTGGCCGTTCACCCTCTCCCCCATCCGCTTCACCGCCCCGGCCGGCGGCACCATCGATCTAAGCGAGGTTCGACATGGCTGAATTCTGCACAGTGAAACGGGCCGTCGCTGCTTATGTGGTCGACGGCCCCGACGATGACACCGACCCCGACCGGCTCCCTGTCCAGGGGCAACTCACCCTCACGCCGGTTCTCGGTGGCGGCGACGCCGTGACCATGGTGGAGGACGGCGCGCACGTCACCGTCGTCCCCCGGCCGATCGACGCCCGCATCAGCGACGGGGTGATCCTGCACCGCGGCCGCGAGGGCGTCCGCCTGCTGGCCGGCGGAGAGCAGATGAACCCGCCCCGCCTGGTGTGGAAGGCCCGGTTCTCGAACATGCAGGCCGGCGGATGGTCGTTCAAGCTCTCCCCCATCGTCTTCGAGGTCATCCCCGGCGGCGAAGTCGACCTGACGCTCGTCGCACCGGTGGCGAACGTGCCCGACGGCATCACCCGCGGGCCAGCCGGCACGTCCCTGCACGACATCGTGCCGGAGAACGGCGAACTTGTCGTCACCGTCTCGGACGAGGCCGGTGTGCGCGAGCTCCGCCGCATTCCCCTCGATGACGTCGTGCGTGCCGAGGCGGACGCCGCCGCCGAGCTCGCCGCGGAGACCGCTGCGGAAACGGTGTCGGAGTCGCTACGACAGGCAGTCGCCGACGACACGGCGCGTGCAGTCACGGCCCGCGACGGTGCCGAAAAAGCGCAGAAGGGCGCAGAAGACGCACGGGATGACGCCCGCGGCGAAGTCGGGCGGCAGATCTCGGACCTGATCGACGGCGCCCCGGAGGACCTGGACACGCTGCGTGAGCTTGCGGAGTACGCCAGCGAGAACCGGGACATGCTCGACCAGGTCAACGAGGCCATCGCGAACAAAGCAGCCAAGGATCACGATCACGCCATCGATGATGTTGACGGCCTGCAGGGTGCTCTCGACGGCAAGGTGCCGACCACGAGTCTCGGCAACCGCCTGTACGGCACGTCCGCCGGCGGCTCACAGTCGGAGGTCCGCTACGCAAGCGCGGCCACCGGCCTGACGATTCCGTTCCGCAGGTCCAACGGGCAACTAGAGGTCGGCCAACCGTCCGGCGACACGGACGCCACACCGCGGTCCTACGTCGATTCCCGCATTGTCGTCGTCGACAGTGAGGACGCCGTCGGCACCGACCCGGGCGTCCTGTACCTCGTGAAGGAGGCCTGATGAGCGCCACGATCAACGGCGCACCGGTCACGGCGATGGTGCTCGACGGTGTCCCGATGCAGTCCGCATGGATGAACGGGGCAATGGTGTGGTCGGCCCGCGCCGGCTCCCGCATGGACTACCAGTGGGACCGCGCCAGGACGGGGTCGTTGCGGATCCTGTTCATCGGCTCGTCGACGATCCAGGGCCACGGCGTCGCCTGGCCGGAGGGTGTGGTGTACCAGCTCACCGCCTACCTGGCCTCGCACCTGCCCGGGGTGGAGGCCACGCCAATGCGCAAGGGCACGAGCGGAACCTACCCGGCGCCGTCCGCTGCCGGTTTCCACTTCCTCAACGCCGGTGTCGGCGGCACGACGGCCAACAACTACTACGGCCCGGAGCGGCAGTCGATCGTCCAGAGCTACCAGCCGAACCTCGTGGTGCACATGGTGGGCAGCAACGACTACGGGCTGCAGCGCTCCCTGAACGATTACCGCGACGATCTGGTCGCCGTCACCAACAACGTCCTGCGCAACGGCATCAGCGGCGACACTCGGCAGTTGTTCATCCACGCGCCGCGGCGGGAGGACGTCGACGACGCCGCGGTGACCAACAAGTGGGCTGACTACGGTCGGGTGCTGCGCGAGGTCGCCGAGGACACCACCCGCGGCGAGTTCCTCGACGCCGGAGCACTATTCGACGAGGCACGCGCACACGCCGGGGCCAGCGACACGTCCGTGTTCGCCAGCGACCAGGTGCACCTCAACGAGCGCGGCAACTCGCTCCTCGCCGCGGTGATCGCTGAGTGGTGGGGCCTCGACACCCACGAAGACCAGGTCATCTACGGCTTCGACGCCGCCGACTGGGATCACCTCAACAACGGCACCCGCATGTCGTCGTTCACCCCTGAGGGCGTGCTGCAGTCCGGCACCCGCATGACCGCCTCCGGCGACTACCGCCCTACCCTGAAGCGAGCCACCTTCAACGGCGTCGACTCCCTGGACTTCACCGGCGGCAACCGGAAGATGCAGACAGACGACTGGGGCGGCGTGCAGGCCCTGCCAATCACCGCCTACATCGTGCTCAGCAGCCTGACCGCCAGTGGCGGAACCGCCTCACAGCCCTTGTGGTCACGCTCTGGAGTGGACAACGGCTACACGTGGGCGTGGTACGACCGCAACGCCGGAACACTGAAAGCAGCGTCAGGGTCAGCCTTGAGTCCAGGCGCCCCGATCGGCGGTGACCTGCTCACCGGCCCGGTAGTGATAGCGATCAGTTTCCTGCCGTCGGGGCACTCCCGCATCCACCTCAACAGCCTGTACGGCGAGTCGGTGCCGGTGCAGTCGCCGGACACGAACATGGGCCCGTGGATGCGCTCGCTCAAGCTCGGAACGAACTACGGCGACGTGAACTGGTCCGACATGGACGTCCGGGAGATGTGGTGGCACCACGGCGCAGACCCCGACACCGTCGCCGCCCGCATCGCCGCCTTTGCCGCCAAGCACGACATCAAGGTCACCACGCGGGCCTCCGACTGGTCCGAAACCACCTCGGCATCCGTGGGTACCAGCGCAGTCCCCGAATGGGCCGACACGATCGAAGTCGTTGCCATCGGCGCTGGCGGCGGCGGCTCCGGCGGAGGATGGTTCGCCACCGGCGACGGAGGCCGCGCCGGCACCTGGGCCCACGTATCCTTCACCGTCGCCCCGGGGCAGACGTTCACCCGCAAGGCTGGCGAGGCAGGGGCCGGAGGATCGGGCAATTCCAACAACGGCTCAACCGGACAGCCCTCGTACGCCGAGCTCGACGGGGTCCGCATCCTCACCGCCAATGGCGGGGGGCCGGGCACCAGTACCAACGGCAACCAGCCCGGCCGGGGAGCAGGCGACTACACCGCGTTCGGCCGGGCATTTACCGGCGGCGGCAACGCGAGCAACGGGCAGGTCGGCAACGCCCCCGGTGGAGGCGGAGGGCCCGGCAACAACAACAGCGCCGGACAGTCCGGCGGACGAGGCCGCGTCTGGTGGCGGTTCGTCGCCCACTAACCCGCCAGCCTGGCCAACGCGTCGCGGGCCCGGTCCGCGGACACGTGCATGTACCCGCGGGTCGACAGGATGGTGGAGTGCCCCGCGATCTGCCGGATCACCTCCGGATCGACCCCGTCGTCCAAGAGCAGAGACACCATCGTGTGCCGGGCGGAGTGCAGCGTCAGCTGCCGCACTCCGGCCCGCTTGCACAGGTCCGTCCACGCCGCCCGGTCCATCCGGTCGGTTCGCGGTAGTCCTCGACTATCCGGCCACACCAGCCCCAAGCTCGTCTCCGGCGCAATCTCACGCCACTTCCGCAGCACATCCACCAGCGGGCCCGGTAACGGCAATGCCCGCACCGACGCCCTCGTCTTCGGCCGCGTAAACCACCGGCCCTTGTGCGCCGGCCTCAGCTCAAACCAGGCGGGCGCGTCCGGCTCCTTGTGCCGGCACTGCCGCGCAGCCACGTCCAGCCCGCACGAGCACCCGTGGCCGTGCCGCCACGGCAACTGCTGCACCTGCCACGACAAGTCCGCCATACCGCCGGTGAGGTCCAGGCGCGACCACTCGAACGCCAGCAACTCCCCCTGCCGGCTGCCGAGCGTCAGCGCCGCCATCCACCGCGAGTACTCCCCCGGCCCGTCACCCTCCGCAGTCGTCAGAATCGCCCGCACCTCCGCACGCGAATACGACCCACGCTCCTGCATCCGCGCCCGCGGCCGATCCATCCTGTCGCACACGTTTTGTGCAATCACGCCCTCCCGCGTCGCATCCTTTAACGCCTTCGACAACGTGTTGTGCACCGCCTGCACCACCCGGTCAGACACCCCCGATTCCCGCATCCCCCGATGTAGCTCCCGCACATCATCCACCGACAGCGCGTCCAGCCGACGGGCTCCCACATGCGGTGTGATGTGCTTGCGCGTGTAGCTCCGGTAGTTCGCCAGCGTCCGCGGCGCCACTCGATCCGACGCGATCTCGTCGCACCAGTGATCCATCCACGACGACACTGTCGGCTTCACGCCAGGGGTGTACGTCCCGTCCTCGATCTCCCGAATGCGCTCCATCCGCTTCTGGATGCAGCCGGCGCGGGTCTTCGACGACACCTCCACCTTGCGCCGCTTCCCGTCCGGCCCGCGGCCCAGGTCCAGTGTGGCGAACCACAATCCCCGTGACTCGCGGAACTTCGGGGGGTTCAGGTCGCCTCTGATCTTGCTCATCGGGTGTAGTCCTCTCCGTGTCCGTAGGTACGACAGAAGTGCGGACATGACCACATAAAACCAGGTGACGATGGTAGCAATGAGAGCATCCGCACACGCGACACGAACAGGCGTTTCGTGGTCGCAATGCTCTCAAATGGTATCACATTGTATGCTTCCCAAGCTGAATACGCGGGTTCGATTCCCGTCATCGGCTCCACTCCACGTCAGAGGGCACCTCCGAACTTTCCGGAGGTGCCCTCTGCGTATGTCTGACATCTGTTCCGCGGATACTTCCTGCCGCTGTGACATGATCTGGACATGCCCAGACCACACGTGCTTTTCCTCGGAGGACGTTCCGGCGTCGGCAAGTCCACCGTCGCGTTCGCGCTCCATGATCTGCTGTCGTCACGGGACGTCACACATGCCGTCATTGAAGGCGACAACCTCGACCTCGCCTACCCGGCACCCTGGAAGCGCCGGATGGCGGAACGCAACCTTGCAGCCGTGTGGGCGAACTACACGGCGGACGGCTACCACCGGCTCATCTACACCAACACCGTCTCGGTGCTGGAGGCCGACAAACTCAGCGCAGCCGTGGGCGGAGATCCACAGGTGACTTCGGTGCTACTGCAGGCAACGGACGGCACCACCGCTGAGCGTCTGGCGCGACGTGAGTCAGGACCAAGCCTCGACGAGCACCTCGAAAGAAGTGCGCGGGCCGCGGAATTCCTCGTTGCGAAGGCGCCGGAGGCTACCCTCAGGATCGCCACCGACGGACGCACGCCCGACGACATCGCCGAGCAGCTCGCCGCGATTCTGGACTGGTAAGGCCCGCACTCACAGTCGTCACATGCATCCGAATGTCAGCAGACACTGCGCGGTACGCTCAATGCCATGAATGACGACGAAACTGACTTCGGACTGCGCGCGGATGAGATCCACCCGACCGATGCCACCTGCGACCTGTCCCTCTTCGAGAACAGCTACCTCGGCATCAAACCCTGTGTCATGTTCGGCGTCGACATCGAGTGTGAGGAGATCCACCGCGACGACGACGATCGCGAGTTCGACGGAACACTGAGGATAACCGTCGAAGGGGCTCGCTTCCACGGAAAATCCTGGAGAGACCTGGACAGTTTTCACCTGGACAATGTGGAGTGTTTCACAGAGATAGATGATCCAGACATCTCGGTGTACTTCGACACGATGCACCGACGCATGGGACGATTGACCGTCGAAGTACTCCAGCGACGAGGGGACCTCGTCGATCTGCGTATCGCCGCCAGTGAGGACATCGACGACCTGGGACTGGACAGCTTTTCAGTGAACGTCACGGCGACGTTCACAGGAGTGAGCACCACCCTCAAGAGCGAAGACGTGGCAGTCTCGGACCTGATCAACCTCGACGGGCTTGTAGAGGAAAGACCAGATCATTGGAGGATCCCGCAATGATGTGTCGCCGCCTCCCCGAACAACGGGGCGTGCCGATCAGCCCTTCAGCAAACCGGAGTCCTGCAGCAGCTCCTCCACCCACGTGCCGTTGAGCTTGGCGCGCATCCGGGTCTTGAGGAAGCCCGGGACGGGCAGCTTGAACTTCGTGGTCAGCGGCTGTTCGTCGAAGCTCTTCCGGTCCCGCAGGTGGTAGGTGGCCTTCAGCAGCTCGCGCAGGTCGTACACCGACCCGAACACCTCGGGAATGCCACGGTCGACGTTCATGAAGGTGTACACAGCCTCCATGGCGGTACGGACGGAGTACTCCGTGGTGAACACGGTGTCCCGCGACGGCGACTCGGCGAAGTTGCCGATGAAGGCCAGGTTCTTCGACCCCTCCGGCACCACGTCCGGACGGTCACCGGCACGACGCGGCATGAAGTACGCCGTGATGAACGGCATGTACACCGGGTTGGTGTTGACCGACTCCTGCTTCGACATCTCGGCGATCTGTTCGGTGGGGACGCCCAGGTGGTAGAGCCACTCCTGGGTGATCTCCTCACCGGTGCAGTCGACGATCGGCTTCTTGATGTAGTCGCCGTCGACGTCCGAGTAGAGGGCGTAGATCCACACGATGATCTCGTTCTCGTTCTGGGACGTGAAGTGCGGCTGACGGTGCACCGCGAAGCTCATCAGCCAGGTGGAGTCCGCCACGGTGATGATGCCGCCGCTGTTGACCTTGCCGTCGTGCAGGGAACGCCGCGTCAGCCGTTCGATGAACGGCTCGACCTTCCCGTCCTTCAGCGTCGCCGTGGCCGAGACGTACCAGCTCTTCTCCGGCAGGTTCTTGTAGAACACACCCGGACGTCCGAAGTCCTTCGACTTGGCGGCGAGGTTCTCCCACAACGTCCAGGCGCCACCGGGTTCGGTGGTGACGGGCGCCGGGGTGTTGTGGTCACCGTAGGTGGTGGACTCGGTGATGGAGCCGTTGGTCACGAACACGAAGTCGTTCTCACCCAGCGCGATGGTCTGCGCGCCGTCCTCGGTCTCGACCTGCAGCGCCGTGGCTGTCTTGGACGACCCCTTGGCCGACCCAGTGACCTCGACGTCGATGTCGACGACGGTGGTTCCATAACGCACGTCGACGTCGTGGTCGAGGAGAAACTTCAGCACCGGCAGCACCATGGAGTCGTACTGGTTGTAGCGGTTGAACTTCAGCGCCGTGAAGTCCGGCAGACCACCGGTGTGGTGGATGAACCGCATCACGTAGCGGCGCATCTCGATGAGGGAGTGCCACTTCTCGAAGGCGAACATCGTGGCCCAGTAGAACCAGAAGTTGCTGTCGAAGAACTCGTCGGAGAAGTAGTCCTCGATCGTCCGTCCCTCGAGGGTGTGCTCGGAGGCGGTGACCAGCTTGACGATCTCGAGCTGCGCCTTCTCCGTGAGGGTGAACTCGCCGTCCGACGGGACCCGGTTGCCGCGGTCGTGGATGAGTCGGCAGTTGGACGAGTTGGGGTCGTCCTTGTCCAGCCAGTAGTACTCGTCCAGGTAGGAGGCGCCGGGGATCTCGAGCGACGGGATCGAGCGGTACATGTCCCACAGGCACTCGAAGTGGTTCTCCATCTCGCGGCCACCGCGGGTGATGAAGCCGATGTCCGGGCGCTCCGCACCGTCGAGCGAACCGCCGGCCAGCGGGAGCTCCTCGATGAGGTGGATGTTCTTGCCCGGCATCTGTGCGTCGCGGATCAGGAAGGCCGCCGCGGCAAGACCCGCCAGACCCGTCCCGACGATCCAGGCGTGCTTGTCCTCGACGCCTTCAGGCTTCCGCGGGCGTGCGAACGCCTCGTAGTTTCCGTTGGAGTAGTACATGTCGGTCCTCTACTTTCTACCGGGTCGTGCCCGGGATCTCGGGGAGAAGCCGGGGAACCACTTTGCCGGAGTCGTTCCGGGGCAGTGTCTCCACACGGACGATGTTGTCCAGGGCGCAGAACTGGTTGACACCGGCGAGGACCGCGGCGTTCAGGTCCTCGTCGCTGATGTCGGTGTCGGTGATGATGTAGGCGTTGATCGTGGCCACCAGGTCGTCCTGGTGCCCGATGACGAAGGCGTCCCGGATCTGCGGCAGCGTCAGCAGGAACTCCTCGATGGTGCGCGGGTGGATGTTCTCGCCACCACGGATGACCATGTCGTCGGCCCGACCGCAGACGTAGAGCTTCCCGGAGTCGTCGATGAAGCCCTTGTCACCGGTCGACAGCATGCCGTCGAGCACGTCGCCGGAGTCCTTGTCGGACAGGAAGCCCAGGGAGGTCATGGAGTTCGACGAGTAGATGACGCCGGTCTGCCCGTCGGGCAGTTCGCGTCCGTCGTCGCCGATGATCGCCAGGCGCACGCCCGGTCCGGGGCGTCCTGCGGTGGTGGGGTCGGCGACCATGTCCGCGGCGGTCGCCAGGGTGATCTGGCCGTGTTCGGTGGAGCCGTAGAAGTTGTGCACCACACCCGCGCCGTCGCCGAAGCGGTCGTTGAGTTCGACGACGAGTTCCGGCGGAATGGCGTTGCCGGCCGAGACGATGTAGCGGACGCCGGACACGTCGACGCCGTTGTCGACGACGCCGGCGAGGACCTGCCGCAGGTAGACCGCCGCCGAGACGATGCCGGTCACCTTGTGCCGGGTGATGTCCCGCACGTCGGTGTCCAGGTCGAACCACCGCCGGGTGAGCAGGGTCGAGCCTGTCGCCATGGAGATGTGCAGGTTCAGCCATCCCCAGGCGTGGAACATACCGACGGACAGCTGGATCACGTCGCCGGAGCGGAACGGAATACGTTCCAGGATGCTGCCGAGCACCTTGGGCGTCCGCGGGACAGGCAGGACGACGGCCTTGGGAACCCCGCGGGTTCCGGACGACATGATCACCGTCGACTTCTGGGTGGGACGTTCCGGCAGCGCGACGTGGCGGTACTCGCGCTGACCGGCGGCGATGAGAGCGTCCAGCGAGCCCGAACCCGGACCCGCCGCCGGCGCCGCCGACTCCTGTCCGGCGTCCGACCACTCGGCCACGCTGATCTTGTTGGCGGCGGAGAGCTTCTCCAGCACCTCGTCGAACTCGGCGTCGATGAAGGTGACGCTGCTCGGGTACTCGTCGGCGATGTCCTGGAGCTGCGACAGCGACGACCCCGGGTTGAGGATCTTCGTCTCGGCGCCGAGATACGCCGCGGCGATGAGGGGGAGGACGAGTCCGCGGCTGTTCCGGGCGATCACGGAGACCGACGAGATGTCGGATCCGTCCCGGTCGGAGAAGGTCCGCAGGCTACGCGCCAGACCCCTTGCCTGGTCACGCAGGTCCGTGTAGGTCATGGGCCCGCGGTCGTCGATCAGCGCCGTGCGCCCGGGGAACGAGGTGGCCCCCATCTCCGCCAGCGCGGCCAGGGACATTCCCCACGTGCTCATCGCACCGATGAGGCCGGCCGACTCCTTCGGCCCGCCCGTCCTCAGCACCCCGGCCTTGACCAGCGGCTTGAGCGAGCCGAGCATCTGGGTGACCTGGGTACGGGCCGAGACGTGTGTTCCGTGTTTATGCATGCTGCCTCCTTCAGGCAAGGTGGATCCCCGGAACCCCGGACTTTCTTCCGGGGACTCTCTTCGGGGACTTTCTTCCGGGGAACCGGGCGGGGGGTCAGAAGGTTGCGGCGATGACCTCGGCGGTGCGGGTGACACCCCTGTTGGTCATGTGGACGGGAAGGTTGTAGCCGGAGACGTTCGTGGTGTCGATGACACCGGCGATCAGGCGGACATCATCGGGGGCGCATTCCCCGCGTCCAGCGGTGGCACCACGGATGTCGGCGAAGACGACGTTGTCGCGGGAGCGGGCGTTCACCAGCTCCTTGGACCAGTTGTGGATGTTGACCTCGGCGTCACGGATCCAGAAGGCCGGGATGCCGATGTCACCCGGGATCATCTCGACGTGGAGGAGGCACTGCTCGGCGGTGTCCGGCTTGGAGATCGTCGGGTAGTCGGCCACGGTGATCCGGGCGTTGGGGGCGGCACCCTTGATGCGGTTGATCGCGTCGTTCATGGCGCGGGTCCACAGGACCTTCTGCTCGGCGTAACGCTGGTTGAGGTTGAGGTAGGTGTCGGGCAGCCCGTTGGCCAGGACCTTGCCCATCAGCCAGCTGTAGGAGTCGTTGAACCCGAACTGGATGACGACGTTCGTGGTGCCGGCGTTGAGCGCCCTGTCCGCCAGCGCGTTGTCGATCTCCCCCTTCAGCGTCATCGCCGGTGCCGCGGGCGAGTACGCCATCGCACCGGGGCAGGAGTAGTCGCGGACGGTCAGTCCGGTCATCCGCCCGATCTGCCGCGGGGCGTTGGTCGAGGACTGACCACAACCGTGCGCGGTGTACTGCGACAACGGCGCGGCCACCCCGGTGTCGATCGGGATGCCGGCCTGCTCCGCCGCAGCCCGGACCTTCGCACCGACGGTCTCGGCCGGTGTCGGGTTCGACAGGTAGGAGTCGCCGAAGGTGACAAGGTTCCTCGCCGCCACCGTCTCCACCGCTTCGGCACGCGGAGCCGCCACGACCGTCCCTGCGGCGGCGACACTCCACGCCGCCACCACTGCGAGGGCGGCCCCCATCACCGTCTTCGTGCCACCTTTAATGCTTTTCGCCACTGCCGTACCTTCCGAAATGAAATAATGCCCAGAACGAAAATGAGACGCGGTTTCCGTTCATTTTCGCCAACGTGAGGGCAGGACGTTATCACAGTACGTGCAGATTCAATTGCCAGCGAACTTTACGGGGGGATATTTACGGGATATGGCACATTACTTTATTTCATGCCCCGTGCCGACATTCACTTATCGAGGGCCGGGTTATTTTATACAGGCTGAATTTTTCGCACGGTGATATTCCACGCACCGCCGTCACGCCCGCGACACCTCCCCCACCAACCGTTCCCACAATGCCGGGTCGAATGTCGTCGGCGAGACGTGCACCATGTGCCGCACCGCATTGTCGAGCTTCGCCCGCCACACCCGCAGGGCGCCGTCGACCTTGCCCGAGAGTAGGGCGTTGAGGATGTAGCGGTCGTCGCCGACGATGCGCTGCACCGCCGGGGTGTAGTCCAGCTGCAGCACGGAGATGAACATACGCAGGCGCAACGTGAGGGCGTGGAAGACGCGGGACGACTGCGGCAGGCCGCTGGCGTCGGCCAGTGTCTGCTGGAAGTGCAGGTCGGCCTGGTCGACGTCGGACGCGGTGCCGTGCTCGGCCGCCGCGACGACCGCACGCAGGGCGAGCTGGGGGGCCAGCATCTGCTGGCGCGTCCGTCCGGAGCACGCCCGCAGCAGGACCTGGCCGACCTGCAGCCGCGCGGCGTAGAGGTCGATGATGTCGCTGCCGGTGACCAGGGGCAACGCGAAGGCCCCTCCGCTGGCGGTGAGCAGACCGTCGTCCACCATGCGCCGCATCGCCGCACGCACCGTGGAGACCGGTATCTCCATGTGATTCGCCAACCGTGTGCTGGTCACCCGGTCGCCGGGACGGAACCCGGCGTTCATGATCTCCTTGCGCAGGGCGATCGCGATCTGCTCGGTGACCGATATTTCATTCTGAAGATGTCTCGGTGTCGCGCCGGTCCGCGCGTTGGACGGCGGGGGATACTCCGCCAGAGATAAGTAGTTTGAGTCAGAATCCGGGACATTTTTCCTCCGGAGCGCTCCCGGGGCGGCGGTGTCGGCCCGTTCCCACTGCAGTCCGTGCAGTCCGTGACCGACCGCGACGGACAGCTGCGCCAGCAGGTCCCCGGGGATCGCGTCCACGGTCGGCACGCAGGCGTCCAGTACCGCGGAGAGCTGCCCGAGGAAGCCGTCCCAGCTCTGCCCGCCCGGCTCCCACATCACCCGGACGACCCCGGCCGGCAGACTCTCCTCACCGGCGTCGAAGGACGCCTGACTCTGTGGCCACCCGGACACCCCGGCCACCCGCAGGGCCGCCATGACCGACGTCGCCCGCCGCTCCGACGACTGCCGCTCGCCGCTGCGCACACCCCGGTGACCGGCCTCGTCCCCGGCGGACTGCGTGTCCGGGTACTCCTCGAACAGCAGGGTCACCCGCGGGTACTCGACCCGGAAGCCGGTGATCCACAGTCCACCGGACACCGGGACGGTGTCCCCGCCTGCGGTCCCGCCGCGGAGCCGTCGCATCGCCCGGCTGACCACCGGCTGACTCAGCCCCGTCATCAACGCGATCCGACGGGTGGAGTAGTCCCGCCCGCCGACGCGTGGCCCCGCGGTGGCCAGGACCCCGGCGACGATCTCGTCCGCCACCTCCTGGATCCGCGGCCGCCCGCGGGGCGGTGGCTCGTTCGTGTCAACAGGAGCATCCGTACCCATAAGCGCATCCTGCCACAGCACCGGTCCCGTTAACCGATTTTTGACTCATAGTGTGGCCGTCACCGTAACTGGTACTCCCGGTGATGCAGGCGATACGCCGATACTCGACCAGTATCAGTGCCAACGATACCGACGCGACCGCGTACATCATCGATCAAGAACCGTTTCGAGGAGGACACCCATGACGACCGCGAATACCGCAGCTGACAAGGCAACACCCACCACCCCTGCGACCACCGACCACCTGGCTCCCCTCGCGGACGCCGCCGTCGCCAAGGTGACCGCCTGGCTCGAGGCCAGCCGGACCTCGAAGGTGAAGGCCAACCCTTCCGCCGAGCGTCTCTCCGCCGTCCTGTCGGACCCCAACGGTCTGGACTTCACCGTCGGCTTCGTCGACCGCGTCGTACGCACCGAGGACCAGCGCGCCGCCGGCCGCGCGCTGTCCGAGCTCGGCGCCATCATGCCCGACACCCTCAGTGCACTGGACAAGGCGCAGATCAGGATGGGTTCCGCCCTGGCCCCCGTCCTGCCGCAGGTCGTGGTCCCCGCCGCCCGCCAGCGCATCCGCTCCATGGTCGGCCACATGATCGTCGACGCCCGCGACAAGAAGTTCGGCAAGGCCGTCGCCGAACTCACCGCCGGTGGACACCGCCTGAACATCAACCTCCTCGGCGAGGCCGTGCTCGGTGAGAAGGAGGCCGACCACCACCTCGAGGAGACCCGCCGCCTGCTCGCCCGCGAGGACGTCGACTACGTCTCCATCAAGGCATCCTCCATCGCCTCGCGGATCAGCCTGTGGGGCTTCGACGAGACCGTCGACTACATCGTCGAGCGCCTCACCCCGCTCTACCTCGAGGCAGCCCGCGCCCCGAAGGGCTCCAAGTTCATCAACCTGGACATGGAGGAGTACCGCGACCTCACCCTGACCATCGCCGTCTTCCGTCGCCTGCTCAGCCTGCCGGAGACGAAGAACCTCGAGGCCGGCATCGTCCTGCAGGCCTACCTGCCCGACGCCCTCGGCGCGATCCAGGAACTCTCCGCCTTCGCCGACCAGCGCGTCTCCGACGGCGGCGCCGGCATCAAGGTCCGCCTGGTCAAGGGTGCCAACCTGGCCATGGAGACCGTGCACGCCGAGGTCGCCGACTGGCCGGTCACCACCTGCGGCTCCAAGCAGGCCACCGACGCCAACTACAAGCTCGTCCTGGACTGGACGATGCACCCGGAGAACATGCGCGGCCTGCGCCTCGGTGTCGCCGGCCACAACCTCTTCGACATCGCCTTCGCCCACCTGCTCTCCGTGGAGCGCGGCGTGACCGACCGGGTCGAGTTCGAGATGCTGCAGGGCATGGCCACCGAGCAGGCCGACGCCGTGAGCTCCGACGTGGGCCAACTGCTGCTCTACGTCCCCGCCGTGCGCCCCCAGGAGTTCGACGTCGCCATCTCCTACCTGGTGCGCCGCCTCGAGGAGAACGCCGCCAGCGCCAACTTCATGTCCGGTATCTTCGACCTGGAGCCCGGCAACGACATCTTCCGCCGCGAGGAGGCCCGCTTCCGCTCCTCCCTCGGTGACCTGTCCGGGATCCTCGACGCCGACGGCTACACCGCCCCGCTGCCGAACCACCGCCAGGACCGTGGCGCCGAGGTCGAGCCGTCCTCCGACGAGCTCGCCGCGTCCTACACCGCCGCGGACGGCGCCCTGCCGGCCTTCCGGAACGAGCCAGACACCGACCCGTCCCTGCCCGCGAACCAGCGCTGGGCCGCCGACGCGATCGCCACCTCCACCGGGGACGGTTGGCTGGAGGCGCAGACCGCGCCGACGATCGTCGCCGACGACGAGATCGACGCCCTGGTCACCTCCACCCGCGACGCCGCCGCCGAGTGGGCCGCGACCCCCGCCGCCGAGCGCGCCGCGATCCTCTACCGCACCGCCGACCTGCTCGCCGCCCGCCGCGGCCACCTGATCTCCATCGCCGCCGCCGAGGTCGGCAAGGCCGTCTCCCAGGCCGACACCGAGATCTCCGAGGCCATCGACTTCGCCCGCTACTACGCGCACTACGCGCTGGAGCTCGACGAGGTCTCCAACGCCCGCTTCACCCCGGACAAGGTCGTCCTGGTCACCCCGCCGTGGAACTTCCCGCTGGCCATCCCCGCCGGCTCCACCTTCGCCGCGCTCGCCGCCGGCGCCGCGGTGATCCACAAGCCGTCCAAGCCCACCCCGCACTGCTCCATGGCGATCCTCGACGCCCTGTGGGACGCCGGCGTCCCCCGCGAGGTCCTGCGTGGGGTGTACCCCGCCGACCGCACCGCCGGACGCAGCCTGGTGAGTCACCCGTCGGTGGACCGGGTGATCCTCACCGGCGCCTCCGAGACCGCCGCGATGTTCGAGTCCTGGCGCCCCGAGCTCAAGATCAACGCCGAGACCTCCGGCAAGAACGGCATCATCGTCACGCCCGCCGCCGACCGCGACCTCGCCGTGGCCGACATGGTGTACTCCGCCTTCGGTCACGCCGGCCAGAAGTGCTCGGCCGCCTCCCTGGGCATCCTCGTCGGCAGCGTGTACTCCTCGGAGCGGTTCCGCCGTCAGCTCGTCGACGCCGCGTCGTCGATGATCATCGACTGGCCGACCAACATGCGCGCCGACATGGGTCCGCTCACCGAGCTGCCGAGCGACAAGCTCGAGCGCGCCCTGACCACCCTGGAGGACGGCGAGAGCTGGCTGCTCAAGCCGCGCCAGCTCGACGACACCGGCCGCCTGTGGTCGCCGGGCATCAAGGACGGCGTGAAGCCGGGCTCGTTCTTCCACCTCACCGAGGTCTTCGGCCCGGTGCTCGGTCTGATGAAGGCCGATGACCTGGATGAGGCCATCACCCTGCAGAACGCCACCGACTTCGGTCTGACCGGCGGCATCCAGAGCCTCGACCCCGCCGAGGTCCGCACCTGGGTGGAGCGCATCGAGGTCGGCAACGCCTACGTCAACCGCGGCATCACCGGCGCGATCGTGCAGCGTCAGTCCTTCGGCGGCTGGAAGCAGTCGTCGGTGGGCCTGGGCTCCAAGGCCGGTGGGCCGAACTACGTGATGCTCATGGGCAGCTGGGCGGACGAGACCTCCCCGGCCGGTGCCGTCCCGACCGGCTCCGCGCCCGTCGACGGCTACATCGCCGAACTGCAGCGCACCGGTGCCCTGTCCGACGCCGACGCCGCCTGGCTCGCCGAGGCGGGACGCTCCGACATCGAGGCGTGGGAGTCCGAGTTCGGCACCCCGCGCGACGTCACCGGGCTGACCGCGGAGGCGAACATCTTCCGCTACCGTCCGGCCCACGTCGTACTGCGCATCAGCGCCGACGCCCGCCCGGTCGAGGTCGCCCGCGCCGTCATCGCCGCCCACCGCACCGGTTCCCCGGTCCGCGTCGTCGTGGACCCCGCCGTGAGCTCCGAGGTGTCGGACGTGCTGGCCGCCTCCTCCCGTCTCGGCGTCGGCGCGCAGCCGGTGACCGCCGACGACGATTCCTTCGCCACCCGCCTGTCCGCCGGTGTGCTGGACGACGGTGTCGGTGCCCGGGTGCGTGTCATCGGCACGCGGAACCCGGAGACCCTGGAGAAGCTCGCGGACCGTCCCGAGGTGTGCCTGCTCAACGACGAGGTCACCGCCTCCGGCCGGGTCGAGCTGCGCCTGTGGCTCAAGGAGCAGGCCGTCTCCATGACGCTGCACCGCTTCGGTAACCCGAGCACCGAGTTCCACGCGCTCGCCGACGAGATCCGGCGAGGGTAGGTTCCGGGGCCTGGCCCGCCCCCTCCCGCCGGGTCAGGCGCACGGGACAGATCTCGCACCCCAGCAGATGCTTATTCAGATCTGACCTGGGGTTTTCGTCGTTTCAGGCGCTTAAGGGGTGCGATATGTGACCAGGGCGGCCCCGCGGAATACCCACGCGGGCACCGGCGTTGACGTGGGAATGAACATCGACATCTGGTCCGACGTCGCCTGCCCCTGGTGCTACATCGGCAAGCGCCGGTTCGAATCCGCCCTCGCCGCCTTTCCCCACCGTGACGAGGTCACCGTGACCTGGCACTCTTACCAGCTCGACCCGACCCTCCCCGAGCATGACGACCGCTCCGAGGCGGAGTACCTCTCCGCCACCAAGGAGATGCCGGTCGACCAGGTCCGGCAGATGTTCGACCACGTCACCGGGCAGGCCGCCGCGGAGGGGCTGGATTACGACTTCGACTCACTGGTCGTCGCCAACTCCATGAAGGCCCACCAGCTGATCCAGCTGGCCAAGGACGCTGAGGGACCTGAGGGGACAGCGGTGACCGACGCCGTCGAGGAGGCCCTGTTCCGCGCCCACTTCGAGGGCGGCGAGGACATCGGCGCCGCGGAGGTCCTGACGCGTATCGGTGTCGCCGCCGGACTGGCCGCCGAGGACGTCACCGCCGAACTCCAGGACGGGTCCCGGATCCCCGCGGTGCAGGCCGACGTCCGACGCGCGGCGTCCCTCGGGCTGAACTCGGTCCCCACCTTCGTGCTCGACATGGAACTCGCCGTGCCCGGCGCGCAACCCGTCGAGGTGTTCACCCGCGCCCTGGAGCAGCAGTGGGAACGCTCCCACCCGGCACCGGCGACCATTCCGACGGTCCCCGGCGCCCGGGACGACTCCTCCTGTGGGCCGGACGGTTGCCAGCTGTAGCTACTCCTGCTTCTTGCGTCCTGTGCCGTCCTTGCCGCGGATGAAGATCAGGCTGGCGAGCGCGCCGACCACCGCGAGGATGGCGGCGATGATGAAGATGCCGTGCAGGCCGTCGATGAAGAATCCGAGGGTGTCGCGGGCGAACTCCGGCGACATCTTCGCGATCTCCTGGAACAGGCCGCCCTCGGCGGCGTCACGGAGCTGACCCTCCATCGCCGGTGGCATGCCCGGCGGGAACTGCATGCCGTCGATGCCCACGTTGACTCGGTCGGAGAGGTACGCGCCGTAGACCGCCACACCGAAGGCGGTACCCAACGGCAGCGCCGTGTTCGCCAGTCCGGTGGCCATACCGGTGCGTTCGGACGGCACCACCGCCACCGCCAGCGACATCACGTGCGGCAGCATCAGACCGGTACCGGCGCCCAGCACCAGGTACATCGGCAGCAGGTCGGCCCACCCGGAGTCGACGTCCATCATCAGGCCCAGCATCAGCCCACCGGCGACGACCAGCATGCCCACCGCCTGGACCACACCGACCGGCACCCAGCGCACCAGGGCGATCCCCACCGCGGAGAACACCACCATCGGCACGGCCAGGGCGCTGGAGACGTAGCCGATCTCCAGGGCGGAGAGGCCGATCTGCCCGGCGAGCCACAGGATGAGGAAGGGCATCATGCCGAAGCTGAACATGCGGGAGGCGAAGGCGTTGAAGGTGACCGTGGCGAACGACGGGATCCGGAAGAGCCGGAAGTCGACCATCGCACGCTCGCGCTTGGACAGCTCGAACAGGACCAGGGCGGCGAAGAGCAGTACACCCGCGGCGAGGGCGGCGATGATGACCTCGCTGGTCCAGCCCTGCTCCTGGCCGTCGATGATGCCGTAGTTCACCAGCACCAGCGAGACGATGATGAGCACGATCGCCCACGGTGAGATACGTGCACCAGGTGTCGCGCCGACCCCGTCCTGGCGGGCGGCGCGACGCGCCTCGCGCTCCTCGCGGTGCAGGTCGGGGATGAACACCAGGGTGGCGATCATGACGATGATGCCGATGGGGATGTTGATCGCGAAGATCCACTCCCAGGTCCCGGTCTCCACGAGCGCACCGCCGACCAGGGGCCCGAAGGCACTGGCGGCGCCGCCGATGCCCATCATCGCCGCGACCGAGCGCGTGCGCTTCGCCGAGGACGTCGGGTCGTCCGGGTCGAAGGCGTCGGCGAGCAGCGGGGTGCACGTCCCGAAGACCAGCGCGCCACCGGCACCCTGCAACGCACGGAAGGCGATGATCCCGGCCTCCGAACCGGTCAGCACACACCCGACCGACGCCCCCAGGAACAGGACGTGGCCGATGAGGAAGATGCGACGTCGGCCGATGATGTCCGACAGGCTCGCCGCGGCGAGCATGAGGGAGGCGAAGGTCAGGCTGTAGGCGTTGATGACCCACTGGGCACCGGACAGCGACAGGCCCAGGTCCGCGGTGATCGACGGCAGGGCGACCAGGACGATGGTGATGTCGATGGTCATCATCACCGTCGACAGTGCCGCGACGGTCAGGCTCCACCCCACGGGACGCGGGGCCGGCAGCCGGTGCCGTCCGGCGGGCCGTCGGGGTGTCGTCCGTGAGGCTGTCCGGGGAGCCGCGGCAGAGGGCACCGGGGAATTCGCAGTCATCCTCCTACTGTATCGGAGGCGAACCACCACCCCTGCCGCTTCTCCCTGAGAGTCCCTCCGGTAGCCAGACCGACCATTAGTGGTTAGCATGACCAACGAGAAACACAAACGCCTCTCTCCACTCTCCCACTCTCCCGACCTACCTCTCCCCCGCTCTCCCTCATCCCCTCCCCTGCACCCCTCACCCCTCTCCCTCTCTCCACCGCCCCGTCGCCGTCGCGTCGGGCCGAACAAGGTGATTCACCGTGATCCTCGGCAATGCATCAACCGACCCCTCACCCCCGTACACCGGGACGTCCCGCCCCCGTGGCAGCACCAGCGTCCAGCGCATCTCCCGCGCCCTGGACCGGCGTCAGGACCGCCACCTGCAGCGCAAGTGGTACTTCATCGCCTCCGACGCGCTGGCGATCTTCGCCGCCACCTTCCTCGCCAACGCGCTGAGCCTCTACCTGTGGAAACCCCTGGGCTGGGCACTCGTGGAGGAGTTCTTCTCCCTGCGCAGCCTCGGGATGACCACGCTGCTGACGATGTGCTGGGTCGTCGCGATCACCGTGTGCCGTGGCTACAGCCACCAGGCCCGGGCGTTCCCGTCGATCGGACGGGAATGCGTCCTCAAGGGCTCCCTCGTCTACGCCGCGACCGTGGCGTGCGTGGACGCCCTGACGAACTACGGCCTGTTCCGTCAGTTCGCGTTGATGGCGCTGCCCGCCGGGCTGGTGCTGATGACCGTCACCCGTCACCTCGCACGCCGCTACACCGCGCGCTTCCGCTCGGACCTGCAGCGCCAGTTCCTGGTGATCGGCAACGTCTCCGACATCAACAAGCTGCTGTGCACCTCCTGGCACGAGAACAACACCCCGAAGGACACCGCACCGGGATGTTCAGAGCACGCTGGGCCCACAGGGCACACTGGGCACGCCGGCTGGATCCACGCGATCCTGGTGACCGACCCGCACAACCGTGACAAGTTGGCCGACACCGGCGACGTCCCGATCAACTCACTGTGCATCGACGAGTCCTTCTCGAACGAGGATTTCGTGGCCACCGCCGCCGGCTACAACTGCGACGCGGTGTGGGTCGCCTCCCTGGCGGAGTTCGGGCACCGCAACCTGCGTCGGCTGTCCTGGCACCTGGACCGGTTGAACATGCGGCTCTACCTCGACCCGATGATCGAGGGCATCGCCGGCACCCGCCTGAACGTGGTGCCCTTCGGCCCGAGCCACACCCTCTACGTCGACCGTCCGCGGTTCAACGCGGCCAACGGCCTGTCCAAGCGGCTCTTCGACATCGCCGTCTCGGCGTTCGCCCTGGTGGCGGTCTCCCCGATCCTCGCGGTCACCGCGTTGGCGATCAAGCTCGAGGACGGCGGCCCGGTCTTCTACGTCAGCGACCGCATCGGCTACCGCGGGCAGTCGTTCCGCATCTTCAAGTTCCGCAGCATGCACACCGACGCCGACGAACGCCTGCAGAAGCTGCGCGACGAGGTCGGTGCGGACGGCCTGTTCAAGATGAAGGACGACCCCCGGGTCACCCGCGTCGGGAAGTTCATCAGGAAGACCAGCATCGACGAACTCCCGCAGTTCCTCAACGCCCTGATCGGCACGATGAGCGTCGTCGGCCCCCGCCCGCACCTGCAGCACGAGGTGGACGCCTTCGGCGACGACATGCGCATGCGCATGGAGGTCCGCCCGGGCATCACCGGCCTGTGGCAGGTGTCGGGCCGTTCGGACCTGACACCGACCCAGGCGGAGAAGCTGGACCTGTACTACGTGGACAACTGGTCGCTGGCACTGGACGTCCGCACGATCCTGCAGACCGTGCGCGCGGTCGTGCTGTCGAGGGGGGCGTACTAGATGACCACGATCCTGCACGTCACCGACTGTTTCGACGGCGGGGTGGCCACCGCGGTCAACCAGTACGCCCGGCTGACCCCGGAGTACCGGCACCTGCTGCTGGCCAACAACACCCGCAGCGCCGCGCCGACCGCCGCCCGCGCACCCGGCGCCTTCGAGGTGGACGAGTCGCTGCCGGCGTCCCCGGCCTCCGCGGTCTCCGCGGTGCGCCGCGCCGTCGCCGACCACCGTCCCGACGTGGTCCACGCCCACTCGAGTTTCGCCGGCGCCTACACCCGCATCGCGCGCTCACTGGACCTGGTCACCGACCTGGTCGCCCCGGGCCGCCGTGCGCGGCCGGTGGTGTACACCCCGCACAGCTTCGCCTTCGAACGCGCCGACATCCCCGCCTGGAAACGCCGGGCCTTCCGCACGATGGAACGTTCCCTGCACCCCCTGACCACCGTCGGCGCGTCCTGCGCGCAGTGGGAGGGCGAGCTGATGGCTGGCCTCGGCCGCGCACCGGTGGTCGTCGTACCCAATGCGCTGATGGACGACCACCCCGCGGTGCCGGGGAGCTGGTCGCCACCGGAGACCGAGCACCCCGTCGTCGGCGTGGTCTCACGCGTGACACCGCAGCGCGACCCGGCGTTCTTCGCCGCGACCGCACGGCTGATCCGCCGACAGGTCCCCGGTGCCCGGTTCGTGTGGATCGGCGACAGCGACGGCAAAGGGGACGGCAAAGACTCCTCACTGGTCACTGTCCTCGCCGACGCCGGCGTCGAGGTGACCGGCTGGTTGTCCGGCGAGGACCTGCGCCGACGGGTCGCCAGACTGTCGCTGATCATCCACACCGCCCGGTGGGACGGCTTCCCGATGGCCGTCCTCGAGGCCCGCCGCATCGGCGTCCCGCTGCTGGTGCGTGACATCCCGTCGCTACGGGAGTGCCCCGCCACCGCCCGGTTCGACTCACCGCAGGACGCCGCGGCGAAGGCGGTGACGATCCTGCGGGACCGCCACGACCCCTCGCACTGGGCCGGGCTCGACGCCTCCCACACCCCCGAGCGCCAGCACGCGGCACTCACCGAGGCCTACGCGCTGGCGCTCGACCTCGCCGGACGATCCCCCCGGAAGGAGGACGCATGACAGAACGACAACCCACCGGTCCCCACACCGGTGCCACCGCTGGTGCCCCCACCGGTGCACGACGCTCCCCCCTGGAGTCGCCGGTGGTCGTCTCCGTCCTCCTCGGTGCGGCGGCGATCGTCATCGGACTGGTCGCACGGGCGACGGTCACCGGACGGTTCGGCGGTTTCGGCAACGACGCGGCCGCTATCCGGGAGATCATGACCTCGCCGTTCAGTGCGATGGACCTGGGCTACGGGTCGTACTCGGTGATCGCCGAGTTCTACACCGTGCTCGGCATGGAGGACACGCCGACCGCCGCGTCGGTCTTCGGCGCGGTGATCGGTTCCACGGCACTGGGCATCGTGCTCATCCGCGTGGGCGGTGTGCACGCCGGGAAGGTCTCCCTGGTGCTGGCCCTGGCCACCCCGGTGCTCATCGGTCTCTACCAGGCGACCTACACCAAGGAGATCCTGATCTCCCTGGGCATGATCGTGATCGTGCTGATGCCGATGAACCTCGTCGGGGAGATCGTGGTCGTCGCCGCCCTGGCACTGCTCGGCACCGAGTACCGCACGTACTGGTCGATCGTCGCGGTCGTGTACGTGGTGCTGCGGCTCCTGATGGCCCGACGGACCTCGCTGCGGGGCCGCCGTATCACCGCGACACCGTGGCGGGTGTTGCGCATCCTCGCGCTGCTGAGCGCCGTCGCGGGGCTGGCGGTGTGGATCGGAGCCGGCGAGCCGGCGGACTACTTCCGCACCTCGGTCAACGAGGGCGAGATCCGGCAGGCGACGACGGGGTCGATCATCGCCCGGTTCATCGACCTGCCGGAGCCCCTCGGCGGGGTGGTGAACGTGGTGTTGACCACCATGTTCTTCATCGTCCCGCTGCCGATGATCGCGAAGTTCTCCCCGTACTACCTGGTCATCGGCCTGGTGTTCGCCCTGATCTGGATCAGCGCGGTGTCCGCGGCGACAGCGGCCGGCCGTGCCTCCGGACAGGACCGGGTTCCGGTGCGTGACCGACGGATGATGGCCCGCTTCGCGGCGGTGCCACTGGCCTTCCTCGTGGTCCAGGGACTCTTCGAACCGGACTGGGGGTCGGCACTGCGCCACGCCACCCCGATGGTGCCGCTGATCGTCGGTGCCGTCGCACTCGCCGAACGGCACCGGCACCGGCACCGGAGAGCATCCGCGGCGCAGAACACAGACACACGTAACAGAACAAGCAGAACAAGCAACAGGACAAGGACCTCCATGACCACCCCCTTCTCATCAGAGCAGAACCATCTCGCCACGTACCTGGGGTATCTCCGCAAGTCCTTCTGGATGCTCGTCATCGGCGCCCTCGTCGGCGGCCTTCTCGGCTGGGGCGTCTCGGCCCTGATGACGAAGCACTACACCGCCACCTCACAGCTCTACGTGGGGGCGGCGAACACCGGCAACTCCACCGACGCCTACCGTGGCACCCTGCTCAGCCAGAGCCAGGTCGGCACCTATGCCGAGATCGCCACCAGCCGGGCACTCGGTGAACGGGTCGCCGAGGACCTCAACCTCGACGAGTCGCCGGCCGACGTCGCGTCCATGCTGACCGCCGGCGCCAACCGCGACACCGTGATCCTCAACATCAACGCCGTCGCCGACGACGCGGAGCTCGCCCGGGACCTCGCGAACTCCGCGTCGGCCCAGCTGACGACCATGGTCGCCGAGCTCAACACCACCACCGCCCCCGGCGGCGCGTCCAGCGCCCCGCAGCTGGCGCCCCTCAACGACGCGTTGACCCCGGAATCCCCGTCCACCCCGAAGACCCTGCAGAACGTGGGCCTCGGCCTCGCCGCCGGCCTGGTCATCGGCCTGGTCGCCGCGGTTGTCCGTGGGATGACCGACCGCCGGATCCGCGAGGACCGGGTGATCACCGGTATCGTCGGTGCCCCCTCGGTCGGCACGATCAGCACCAGCGACAACCTGTCCGGCGCCGCCGGTTCCTCCGGCTCGGCCGGCTCGACCGCCTCGACCGCCTCAGCGACGTCCGCCAGCTCCCACGTCCTCGACTTCTCCGCCGCCCCGGTCATCGCGGCCGAGCAGTTCCGTGAACTGCGCACGAACCTGCGCTTCCTCGACGTCGACAACCCCCCGACGGTGATCGCCGTGACCAGCGGCATGCCCGGTGAAGGAAAGTCGACGCTGGCCACCAACCTCGCCCTCGCCCTCGCCGACGACGGCGAACGGGTCTGCCTCGTCGACGCCGACCTGCGTCGTCCCCGCGTCGCCGAGTACCTCGACGGCGACCTGCAGTCCGAGGTCGGCCTGTCCACCGTGCTGTCCGGCGCGGCCGAGGTCGACGACATCCTGCAGGACTCCGGACGCGACGGCCTGTCGGTCATCACGTCCGGCCCGCAGCCGCCGAACCCCGCCGAGCTGCTCGGCTCCCGGCGGTTCCGTGACCTGCTCGCCGACCTGGACTCCCGGTACGACTACGTCGTCATCGACGCCTCCCCGGTCATCCCCGTCACCGACGCCGCACTCGTCGCCTCCGCCGCGGACGGCGTCATCCTCGCCGTGCGGCACGCGCACACCACCGTCGACCAGCTCACCCGGACGAACAGCAACCTCACCCAGGTCAGTGCCCACATCCTGGGCACCGTGTTCACCATGACCCCGAAGGCCGAGGGCAAGGGCTACTACCGCAACGGGTACGGCTACGGCTACGGCAACACCGCCTCCGCCGTCCGCGCCGCCGGCACCACCGCCACCACAGGCACCACCGACTCCGGTCGTGACGCCGCCGCGCGGGAGACGGTGGGAGCGGAGCGCTGAGCCCCTCCCCGGGGCGCCGGTGGCCCTCACTGCTGCGCATGGGCCCCGCCCTGTTCGGCCAGGGACTCAACTTCCTGGCGATGCTCCTGCCGGTCGTCGGGCAGGAGACCGGGCAGCTGGCCTACCTCATGCTGCCGCTGGCACTGGCCACGGTGCTGTCGCGGACCTCCGTGCTCGGGTTCCACAGCCGGTACCTCACGCTGGCAGGTCCGCTGCAGCGCACCGCGACGTCGGTGTCCCTGGGGACGCTGGTGCTGACCACCCTGTGCTGCGCAGGTGCCGCGGGAGTCCTCGCCGCCACCGGCGCCACCGCGGCGGCCGTCGTCGCCGGGTGGACGGCGCTGCTCGTCCTCACCAACGGGGTCTACGTCATGGCGGTCGCCGTGGCGACCCAGGAACAGCGGATGGGCGTCTACTCCACCGCACGGCTGGTCTACGGGATCGTGAACGTGCTGGTGACCGTCGGGGTGGTGTTCGTCGTCCCGTTCCAGGCCGGGCTCGTCGTCGCCGCGGTCGTGAACCCCCTCGTCGGCGCGACGTTGATCCTGACCCGTACCCGCAACCGGCTGGTCACCGTGTTCGTCGGCGACCTGCCCCGGATCGTGGACCGGGACCACCGCGCCTATCTGGCGGTGTCCTCCCGTGCCACCGGTGCGACGCTGGTGTCGGAGTGCGGTTTCCAGATCCAGGGCTTCCTCACCCCGTTCCTCGGCCAGTACCAGGAGATCTGGGCTGTCGTCGTCCGGCTGACCGGAGGCTTCGGGTCGCTGGCCCAGCAGGTCATCGCCCCGTCACTGGAGGCGAGGATCGCCGCGGCGATCCGGGACGGGGACACCCCCCTCACCCGACGCTGGTGCCGGATCTGCGCCGCCGGCGGCCTGGTGCTCGGCGTCCTGTGCGCCGTGGTGCAGACCGGGGCGCTGGTCCTCGCCCTCCCGGAGGACGACGCCCTGACCCCGCCGGTCCTCACCGCCACCGCCGTGTTCTGTGTGGCGTCGCTGGCGACGAACCTGTCGGTGAAGATTCCCCTGATGAAGGGCCACGACCGGGGATTCCTCGTGTGGTCGGTCGGACGTCTCGTGCCGCTGGTCGCCCTGGTGGCCACCTCCGGTGCCGTCCTGTTGGGGGGCATCGTGGTGGTGCAGACGCTCGCCGCGGTGGCGTTCCTGGCGATCGCACTGCGCCCGGTGCGGCGCCCCGACACCGGCACCTCACGTACGGTGGACTCCACAGGCCGTTGACTCAGCGGCCGCCGTACCGCCGAAGGGACCGCCATGAGGAAATCCGCACTGACCGTCCTCCCCGCGGCCGTCGCCGCCGCGCTCGTCGTGTCCGCCTGCAGCGCAGGTGACCGGACAGACGCCCCGTCGAGTTCACGCACGGCGACGACCCCGGTGGCCGAGACTGAACAGGTGCCAGAGCAGGTCGCAGAGCCGGTGCCCGACACGGTCGTGGTCCACCGTCCCGGGATGCTCGACACCGCCCTCACCGCCGGGGACGTTCCCGCCTGGCCCGGACCCGACCCCGCCGAATTCCTGGAGCCGGACCCGCCGTCCGGCGAGCGCGGCACCATCAGCGGGGACGAGGCCGCCGAGATGTACCGGGCGGCGCAGGAAAACCCGGGGACACTCCTTCCGGACGGCCAGTCACCCCGCGACATCACCGACGCGGTCTGGTGGCTCGGTGACGAGGCACAGTGGCTGGTCGTCGAACCACGGTGGTGACCTGCCCCTACCGGGACGCGGCGTCGACCAGTGCCCCGAAGTCCCCACGGACCAGGTCGGCGACGGAGTCCCGCGTCGTCACCGCCCCGCCGCCGACGATGCTGACGCGTTCGAGGATCTCGTCGGCGGTGAGGTCGGGCCGGTACTCCAGCACCGAGCCGAGGTCGCCGTACCAGTCGAACTGGCCGCTGAACTTCCCCACGTAGCCGATGCCCACGGTGGGCACGCCACTGCTCAACGCGGCCACACAGGCGTGCATCCGTGCCGAGACGCAGTGGTCGGCGGCGGCGATGGCCGCCTTGGCCTCCGCGGCCGTGGCGGGAACGGTCAGCGTGGCCTCGACCCCCACCTCGCCCAGGGCGTCGACGATACGGCGGCCCAGGGCCACGTCACCGACGCTGTCACGGATGTCGTGCACGACGACCTCGACGGGACGGTGGTCGCCGTTCTCCCGCATGCTGCGCCCGAGGTCCCGCCACAGCGCGACGAGGTGCCCGGTGCCGACGCCGTACATGCCGCCGAGGTGGGCGTTCGGGACGAAGACCACCGGTGCCGCCGCCGGGGCACCGGTGGCACCGCTGGCACCGACCGGGCGGGACGCGGGCGGCAGCAGCGCCGCGATGTCGGGGGTGCAGGGCACCGTCCGACCGAGGAGGTCGGCCGCCCGCTGCGCCGAGAGGCTGTCGCGGGCCCGCACCACCACCGCCGGATCCAGACTCCGGAGGATGCGCCCCGCCGCCGGATGGACCGTGGTCGGCAGGCTGAAGTTCACCAGCGCCGCCGGGTGGCCTGCCGCGGCCGCCACGTTCAGCATCCGGACCCGGGTCGCCAGCAACGCCAGTTCGTAGTCGCCGGCGAGCGTGTCCGCCCCGATGACCACCAGCGGTCCGGAGCCGAGTTCCCGCACGGTCGTGGCGGTCGGCACGGTGCCCCGTCCGGACGTCAGGTCACTCAGTGGCAGGACGCCGACGTCCCCCGGCACCAGGTGACGCCACGGGGCCGCGTCACCGGGGACCACCAGGTCCACACCGGTGTCGGCACCGGCGTCGGCCAGCAGCCCGGACAGGGAGGACGCGGCGACCAGACCCATGGCCTCGTCGCCGAAGGACCCGTGGGAGGCGGGCAGCACCACCCGGACCCGTCGGGCACCGTCCGCCGCCCGTGAGTCGGGACGCGCCCGGGGCAGCGGACGGTGAGAGTTGAGGAGGCTGACGAGGCGCTGGCCGGCCCACTTGACCTGTGCCACGGTCCGCTCCCGGCGCGACGGGGGTGGCGTCTGTGCAGACTGTGCTGACTGTGCTGGCTGTGCACCGGCCCGGATCAGGGACGCCAGATCAGACCAGTCGGGCTGTTCCGCCAGCCGGGTGATCGCGCCGGAGGACAGCGCGCGGTAGCGGGCGGGGTCGGTGAGCAGGCTCTCGATCCCGTCGGCGACGGCCTCGGGGGTGGTGTCGGCGGTGACGACGCCGAACCCGGCGACCTGGTCGGGAATCGCGCCGACCGGGGTCGCCACACACGGCACCGCGTGCGCCAGTGCCAGAGTCACCGGGCCGGACTGGCTGGCCTCGGTGTACGGCAGGAGCATGATGTCGAAGCCCCGGACGACGTCCGTGACCTCGTCCTCGGGGATCCACCGGTTGTCCCAGGTGGCGTAGCCGCCGAGCGGGGTGTCACGCAGACGTTCCTCCGGGCCTGAACCGATGATCCTCAGTTCACACGCCGGGGCCCCCCGCTCCTGCAGGATGCGCATCGCCGCCAGGGCGACGTCGATGCCCTTGTACTTCTGCAGGCGTCCGAACAGGCCGATGACCGGCACCCCGCCGTCGGTACCCGGCAGCTCCCGCGGGGTGGTCGCGGCGTCCTGCAGGTCGAACGGCGGGTGACTGCCCGTCGTCACCGGCACATCCACCTGCTCGGCGACGATGCCGGTCACCGCGTCGGAGAAGGTGACGATCCGGTCGGCCCGGCGCAGTTCGTTGCGCCGACCGAGGGACTGCACCCGGCTCCCCTCGCCGGGGTGCGCGGAGGCGTCGTGGATGCAGGAGACGTACTCGACGTCCCGCGGTACCAGCAGAGGAAGCGCGAGCGACTGGTAGACGCTCTCCATCACGCACACGACCCGCTCGATGCGGTGGCGGCGGATCCACCGCCGCAGCCGGAGGGAGTTCAGCACCAGACGGGGCAGGCCGAGGACCACCCCGGCCGTCGAGTTGTAGGTCGGCACGGGGAACGCGGGTACGCCACCACGCGCCTGGGCGGCGAAACGTGGCGCGATCTCGGCGTCCGGATTGTAGGAGAGGAAGGAGGGGACCCGGGACGCTGCGGACGTGGCGGAAGCCCGGACAGGCTGGTCGGCGGGGCCGACCCGGAGAGTCTCTGCAGTCCGGTCCCCGTCGACAAGGTCGGCGAGGAATCGGGGGCCGCCACCGGTGCGACCCCAGTGGACCCAGAGTGTCCTGGCTTCCGACGGCAGGGTGAGGGACCTGTCGACGTTGGTCATGCCAGTCATTGTAGGGGGTATTCACGTTGCCCGCTCCGTGGAGCCTGCCTAGGATGAATGTCTCTCCGCTACACCCCTCACACCCCCTGTAGGACACGTCGATGACCTCCAACAAGATCCGGCAGGAGACTGCCGTGGCGTCCGGCCACGCCTCCGGCCCCACCTCCGATCCCCCGTCCCGCAACCTCCCGGTCGACACCCTCCGCGGTGTCGCCTGCCTGCTCCTGGTGACCTTCCACGTGATCGGTTACGGCCCGACCGACGGCATCCAGGTGTCCGACGACAGTGCCTTCCGCTACTACACCGAGTCCGTGGACTACCTGCGTATGCCGTTGTTCACCCTGCTCTCCGGCCTGGTCTACGCCTGGCGCCCGCTGACCTCCGTCGGCCGGTACCCGGGGTTCATGCGCAAGAAGGCACGACGGCTGCTGGTCCCCTACGTCACCTTCGTCCCCGCGATCGGGCTCACCCAGTACGTGCTGCCCGACGCCGGGAACTCCCGGAGCCTGGAACCGGTCCAGTGGCTGCTGTACTCACTGAACCCCTACTGGTTCCTGCTCACCACCTTCTGGCTGTTCGCCGTGGTCGCGCTCCTGGACTCGTGGAACCTGCTGTCGAGCCGACTGTCCTTCGGCGTGCTGTTCCTCGCCTCGGTGGGCGTCGTCCTCGTCGTGCACACCGAGTCCTTCCGGTTCCTCCAGTGGGGCCAGGCGCTGTCCCTCGCACCGTTCTTCCTCGCCGGCGTGGCGCTCACCCGGTTCTCGCTGATCCCCCGGACGACCCGGGGGCGTCTCGTGGCCACCGTCCTGCTGGTCGCGGCGGTGGTCGCCGTCCAGCTGGCCCTCAACGGGGTGTTCCCGGGGGCCGCGGCAGGCGCCGGACCAGACGGCGGGACAGACTCCGGGTACGACTCGCGGCACAGCGTCGTCGGTATCAGCATCGGCATCCTGTTCCCCATGGTGTTCCTCGGATGGTCGCTGTCGAGTCGCCCGCTGGCCTGGATCGGCGGCTACTCCTCCGGCATCTTCCTGCTGCACTCCTTCGCCGTCGGTGCCTGCCATGCGGTGACCGCGGCGGTGGGGGTCACCGCCCCACCGGTCATGTTCCTCGTCTCCTCCATCGGCGGGGTGGCGTTGTCGATCCTGGGCGTCACCGTGTTGCGCCGGTTCCGCGTCGGAAAGATCATCCTCGGCGAGAACACCGGGAGGACGCCCCGATGAACATCCTGTTCGTGTGCACCGGGAACATCTGCCGGTCACCGGTCGCCGAGTACCTCCTGCGCGACGCCCTCAGTCACCGTGGGACGGACCCCGTCCCCGTCCCAGTGGGCATCTCGGTCGGCAGCGCCGGGACGTCCGGCATGACCGGCTACCCGATGGACCCCCGCTCGACGGCCTTCCTCGACAGCCACCGGATCGACGGGGCGGACTTCACCGCACGGCGGGTGAGCCGTCCACTGCTCCAAGCAGCGGACCTGGTGGTCGGGCTGGAGAAGGCCCACGTGGACCACTGCCTGCGCATCGCCCCCACCACGATGAAACGGACCTTCCGCCTCCACCAGCTCGCCGAATGGCACCGCAGCGGGGCCCTGACCTCCCTGACACAACTGCCCCACGTCCGCCACAGCCTGCCCAGGGTTCAGCACGACCACCGCGACCCGGTGGGCTTCAGGTCACCGGAGGCCTACAACGACCTCCTGCAGGACGTCGCAGGGGACGTCACCGAACTCGCCGACCTGCTCACCCACTGATGGCGGGGTCAGCACCACCGGTGCGTCGGGCCCACCGGTTCCGGCGGGTACGGCGGGTGCGGCAGGTCGTCGTCATGATCCTGGCGTTCGTGGTGTGCCTGTGGGGCTGGTTCGCCGTGACGAAGATCTACCTGCCCCGACTCGACCCCCTTCCCGCCGACGTCGACGTGCTGATGCAGGTCGGCGGTGCCAAACCCGAGGACGTCACGGCCGCTCGGCACCTCGCCCAGGACCGCGCCATCGCCGACCTCGTGATCTCCGTCCCCACCGGGGTGCAGAGCTTCCGCGACGCCTGGTGCGCCCCTCTCGCCGGCGTCCGCGTGCACTGCTTCACCCCCGACCCGTCCACCACGCGCGGGGAGGCGCAGGAGTTCGCGCGCCTGGCGCAACGCAACAACTGGACGTCCGCCATGGTCCTGGCCACCGGACGTGAACACGTCGAGCGGGTCCGGCTGTACGTCACACGGTGCTGGGACGGGGACCTGTCGGTGAACCGTCCCGCCACCTCGCGGTCCATGGTCAACCACCTCAAGCAGGCCGGCTACCAGACCGCCGGATGGGGGCGTGCCATGAAGACCCGCGACTGCTGACCCTGTCCGGTAACGTCGAGGGCGCTTTCCCCTCACTACGGCTCCTCACCCTCACCCCTCACTCTCTCCCGTCTCCTCCAAGGATCCACCATGTCCGCCTCTCCTGAACCCGACTCCCCCTCCCGTCCGGCCCCTCCGTCCCGTCCCCCGCGGGTCGCCTGGATCGACACCGTCAAAGGCGCCGCCATCCTGCTGGTGGTCGTCATGCACGTCGCCACCGCCGCAGTCGACCAGTCCTGGTACGACCCCCGCGTCCTCGACGCGATGTCGCCGCTGCGCACGGTCCGCATGCCACTGTTCTTCGCCATGGCCGGCTACTTCTTCCTGCGGAGAATCGACCGCCCGTGGCGCTGGCAGGTACAGAACCGCCTCGGCCCGTTCCTGTGGCTCTTCCTCCTGTGGAGCGCACTCTGGAGCCTGTCCGCCCAGGTGTTCCCCTGGAACGACGCCGAGTACACACCGCTGCACCTGCTCGAGGTACCCCTCGACCCGACGTACGGCCCGTGGTTCATCTACGCGCTGGCCCTCTACTACGCCGCCGTGAAACTGATGCGCCCGCTGCCGTTGTGGCTGCAGTTCACCGTCGGCGCCGCCATCTCGCTGCCGGTGGCGTTCGACTGGGTCAGCGTCGACAACTTCGCCTGGGAACGCACCCTGACCCACCTCGTGGTGTTCCAGTTCGGGGTGTACGGACACCGGATCATCGCTGCCGTCGCCGATCGCGCCTCCGCACTGTGGCTCGTCGCCGTGGGCGGGGCCTGGGCCGTCGGCATCGGGGCGGTGACCGTGACCGGCGTCGGACTGTCGTCCGTGTGCTGGCTTCCGTTGACTGCCCTGGGGATGGCCTCCGGCATCATCGCGGCCACCCTGATCGCCCGCCACCTGCCCTGGCTGCACCTGGACTGGTTCGGCCGGAACACCCTCCCGGTGTACCTGCTGCACCTGCCGGTCCTCGGGGTCCTGCTCGCCTACGACCCCGACCTGACGTCGACCCCGGTGACTGCGGCGGCGGGAACCCTGGTGCTGACCGTCCTCACCGTCGCCGGGACGCTCGTCGTCTGGCAGATCCTGCGCCCGGTGCCGGGCCTGTTCATCGCACCGTGGCCCGGCGAGGGTGCGAACACCCGTCCCTCCCGGTCTTCCCGGCCGGAACCGCCAACGACAACCCGACCGGCGGAGGAGGCACAGGGCGGCACCGTTACGGATGTGTTTCCGCGAAGTTGACGATTCATGACAGAAAGGTAAGCCAAGCGTGTACTCGCTGAAGTTGCACCCCCGGAAGAAATTGTTCTCCGGCGACGTAACGAAGTCGCCGGAAAAACGATAGGGCACCTGTACTGGAAGAACGCTGTCAATGTCCGCGGGGGGCGGCCAGCGGGTAGCCACCTGACTACCCCCAAAGCACCATTTATGCCGTTGCAGATGACCACCTGGCCTGCCTATCTTCATGTCACGCCAGCAACGAGCATCCGGTAACCCCCGGTTCTCTCCCCGCTCCGGTCTCCGCCGCTGGCACACACCTCAACGGTTCGCCGCCAGCCCATCCCGGACACACCCCTCACGCCCACGCCGCACCTCTCCTCTCCTCACCCGGTGCCGCGCGTGGAAACCGTCCGGACTCTCTCCCTCCGAGGCCGGGCGGCGTGACACATGAGAACAGTCGGGCCCGCCACCGGAGCACCCTCCGGTGGCGGGCCCGACTGTGTGCCGGGGCCCCACCGCCTGCCCCGGGGGGAGGCAACCATGTGGGGGCGGTCCCGGAGCGGAAAAACACCCTCACGTGGTCGTCCGGCCGAGGGTTCGCGCCCGGAGGCCGGCACAGAAAACACAGGAAAAGGGGCCTGCAGGTGACAGAACGTCACGTGCAGGCCCCGGTGAAACAGGTGGTACAGAGCGTCAGATCACAGACCGCCGAGCAGCAGGTGGAGAAGATCGCCGACGATAGCAACAAGACCAGCAACAAGACCCATGATGATTCTCCTTATGAGGGATGAACGAGCCCCCGGCATTCCCGGGGAACTGGGTACCAATCTAGGAGCGCCGTGTCACCGTCCTGTTTCCCGCGGACTACGGTTCCGTAAGGAGTGCTACAGGCCGACCCGGGGCAGAACACCGGCCCGTGCCTGTCAGCCGCTGCAGCTCACGATGGGTGCCGGGTCGTACACCGTGGTCGTGGTGTCCCGGGAGAGCACGCCGCCGTTGAGGTCACGCACCGTCCGGGTGTCGGTCACGGTGAAGCCGCGGGCGCCCGAGGACGGCGAGCAGTTGTCGCCGGAGAGCTCGATGCGCTGCGGGTCGGTGTAGTTCGTCCGCGGGCCGGTGTCGGACTCGACCTCGACCTCCTTGACCCCGCGCAGGTCCACCGTCAGCGAGCTGGAGTCCGCCCGGGCCTCGATCAGCACCGGGGTGTCGAAGGTGTTCTTGAACTGCAGGTCAATCGCGCCCTCGAAGACCGTGGCCTCGCGTCCGGCGGGGTAGCGGTCGATGTAGTAGGAGTGCGGCGTGTGCGCCACGTCCTCCATGCCGGCGAAGTAGGACGCGTTGTACAAGGTGGTGGCGAACTGGCTGATACCACCGCCGACGGCCTTGTCGGCGTGACCGTCCTGGATGATGCCCGCCTCGACGTAGCCCTGCGCCTCACCACGCGGCCCGGTGTAGCCGTTGAGGCTGAACGTCTCGCCCGGCAGGACGATCGCGCCGTCCACCTGCTCGGCGACTCGGCGGATGTTGACCCCGGAGTCGTCGGCGAAACCGCCGGAGGTGAAGCTGCCGACCACGTCGTCGAAGCTGGCGCGCTCGGCCATCTCCGTGGTGTACGTCGCCTTCTTCTCCTCGTAGGTCACCTCGTGACGCCGCTCACCGGTGTCGAGGAGCTTCTCCTCGATCGGATCGAGGGTCTTCTCCCAGTCGATGAGCACACCGTCCTGCGACGGGGTGACGTCCAGGTTGCGCCCGGTTCCGGTGAACCCGGCGTTGCGCAGTTCGACCTCGGTGTCTCCGAGCTGTCCGTCGAGGATCTCGAGGGCGGCGTCGCGGTTCCAGTCGACGCGGAAGGCCCCGTTCTCCGGGGTGAAGGTGACGATGCGCCCCATGTCGGCGGGACGCAGCACCCCGTCGGTGTCGTCCCGTCCGGCGAAGACCACGTCACCGTCGGTGACCTTGTCCACGACCTCCTCGACGGCGTCGTCGGCGGCGTCGCGTCGGACGTCGGCCTCGGTGACATCGGCGTCGACGTCGACCCGCCGCTGGTCGTTGAGCCAGTGGTCCTTGACCGCGGTACGCACCTCGTCGGTGTCGACGGTCTGCCCGGCGACGTCGTCGACGATGTCGGCCGCGCCGGCGTCGTCGATGGACAGCTCAGCGTTCTCCGGGTCGCGGGTCAGGTCCTGCTCGACCCGGGCGAGGGTGCGGTCCAGCAGTTCGTCGTTGTACGCGCTGACCGTGCCGACCTCACGCTGCTGGAAGAAGCTCATCACCCGGGTGACCGGGTTCAACGGCTGCTGACCGGCCTGGTCGACCGTCGCCGCCCAGTCGATGGACAGACCCGACTGCGCCGGGTCGAGCGTGGTCGACATGTCGCCGGCGGCGACCTGGACCTCGGCGCGGGCACCGTCCTCCAACTGGTTCTTCAGCCTCGCCTCAGCCTGGGGCTTGGACATCGACCCCACGTCGATGCCACCGACGGTCACGCCGCGGGGCACGTTGCCCTCGGTCATGATGATGTCGGTGGCGTACAGGATCCCCCCGAGACCGACGATGCCCGCGACCGTCCACACCGGCCACAGACGACGCTTCCGCCGGTGCTTGCTGCCCTGGGAACCCCACTGGTCGTCCGACGGGCCCGTCGGTCCTGTGGGGTTGCTGGCGCTGGAATTACTACTGCTCACGCTCTTCACAATAACCGGTGGATATCCCCCGGCGGTACCCGAGAGTCAGGATCACACCGCGCAGAGCCGGTCGGCGGCCTCTGTCAGCCGGTTCCGGTCGAGGTCCCCGTTCTCCACCGCGGCCACCAGACCGTCGACCGTCGCAGGGACGTCGGCGGCCGTGGAGGTCAGCGGCGCATCGGCCCCGGCACGCAGCGCCTGCACGACCGCCTCGGGACCGTCGTGCAGGTCAGTGATGGCCTGCATGCCGGTGAGGTCGTCGGTGAAGACGATGCCGTCGAAGCCGGGGCCCTCCCCGGTCCCGTCACGCAGCAGCGCGTACGCCGCGGGGTTCAGTGAGGACGGTGCCTCCGCACCGAGCATCTCGCCGGCGTCCAGGCCCGGCGTCTGCATGTGCCCGACCATCACCGCGACACCCGGGATCTGCCACAGTTCGGCGAACGGCGCGAGGTCGGCGCCCATCTCCCCGATCGGCGGCGTGGTGACCGTTCCCTCGTGCGAGTCTCCGGTGGCGTGGCCGTGCCCGGGGAAATGCTTGATCACCGGGGTGACGTCGGCGTCGAGCAGGCCGTCGACGGCGGCACGGCCGTAGTCGGTGACGACCGCGGGGTCGTCGGAGAACGCCCGGTCGCCGATGGCGTTGTCGCTGATCGACTCCCCGCCGGCCAGGTCCACCACCGGCGCGAAGTCCATGGTGATGCCCAGGTCGTGCATCTTGCGGCCGTGCTCGGCGAACACGCCGCGCACCTCCTCCGGGGACAGGGTGTCCGCCAGCTCCCGCGCGGACGGCAGGTCCCCGATGATCTCGCCGAGCCGCTGGACCTGGCCCCCCTCCTCGTCGACGGAGACGGTCAGTTCCCCGCCGGCGTTCGCGGCACGCTCCTTGAGCGCGGTGATGCTGCGTTCCGGGTCACCCTGCCCGTCGAGGATCGACAGGTCGGTGGAGGAGCCGATGAAGATGTGGCGCACCCCGGCATCCACGGCGTCGGCGGCGTCGTCGAAGCCGACCACACCGACGGCCAGGGTCGACGCGGCCAACGTCGCGAGATCCTGCTCACCGTCCACGCAGGACGGGGGTTGCCCGTCTGGACCATCAGTGGTGGCGGACGTCTCCGGGGCACCCTGCGCCGTGGTCTCCGGGGCGGACGCGGTGCTGGTCGCCGACGCACCGTCGTCCGTCGAACACGCCACCGCACCGAATGCGAGGGTGCCGACCGCCACGGCGGCAAGCACGGTGGCGGGGGTGCGTCTGGGGAGGGAAACCACAGGTGAACTCTACTTTCGTGACGGGGACAGCATGCTCGGCCAAGAAAATCTCCGACGACTTCACGTACCTGCCGTCGCATCTCCCCCTGACCGTACTACGCTCGTGGGCATGGCTAGCGAATCCACGAACAGCGCATCCATGACTGAGACATCCGACAGCCCCGGTGGCCCGGTCGGCTCCTTCGACGGTGACACCGTCCTCATCGCCTTCGACGGTTCGGAGGAGGCCCGCGGCGCCGTCGACTACGCCGGCCGTTTCCTGTCGACGAAGAACGCCTACATCGTGACCGTGTGGGAGCCGATCCACCGGCAGGCCGCCCGGACCGCCGGGATGAGCGGCATGATGCAGCACGACTGGTCCGCCGTCACCGACGACACCGAGGACCCTGCCTACGCCGATGCCGTCGCGATCTGCCGGGAGGGTGTGAGCCTTGCCGAGGGCCACGGCTTCTCGACCGAGCCGTTCCTGGTGGAGTCGGCCACGGCGATCTGGAGTGCGATCGTGGACGCCGCCCGTGAGCTCGACGTCAGCATCATCGTCGCGGGTTCGCGTGCGCTGAGCGGTTGGCGTTCGCTCCTGCAGTCCAGCGTCTCCGACAGCCTGGTCAAGCACGCGGGGCGGCCCGTCCTGATCGTGCCGCCGGTCGACGACGACAATGATGCCGTTGAGACGACGGCAGACACAGCCGGTGAAAACAGCGCAGATGAGGGCACCAGGTAGTATCATCTGGTGAATCTGATCGACCCCCTTGCACCACCGACCTCCACCAGACGGGAATGACCATGCCCACCGAGACTGATTCTCAGCCCCGCCGCACGCTCGGCCCCGCCATCGCCTCTGCGGTCGTCGGTATCGTCCTCGGGGGTGCGGCGGCCCTGTTCGCCGGCAGTATCGCCGATTCCTCGGACCTGCCGTCGAACCAGATCGCCGTGGACGACGCGGTGATGGGCTCGATCCAGTACGGCGAGCGCCGCTGACCTGTGTGACGCTCTCCCGTCGCGGCTGGTGCCTGGCCGGGTTCCTCTGGCTTCTGCTGTCCCTGGTCCAGGGGACCGGGCTGACCGTCGCAGACACCAAACATGACCTCACGGCGGACCCGTGGGGTTTCCTTGCGCAGGCCCTGTCCCCCTGGACGGACGTCTTCCCGTTGGGCCAGCTGCAGAACCAGGCCTACGGCTACCTCTTCCCCCAGGGTCTGTTCTTCGCCCTGCTCGACCCGCTGCCCGACTGGCTGACCCAACGGTTGTGGTGGGCACTGCTACTGTTCCTCGCCTTCGCCGGGACGGTGAAACTCCTGGAGGCGACCGGGACCGGGTCACGGCACTCGCGCGTGGTGGCGGCGGTGTTGTTCGCCCTGAGTCCCCGGATCATCACCACGCTGGGGGCGATCTCCTCGGAGGCGTGGACGGTGGCCCTGGTGCCGTGGATCATGCTGCCGGTGGTACGGGTGCTGGCGCCGGGGCCGCGTCCGACGACCCGCCGGGTCGCCGCCGCAGGCCTGGGATCCGCCGTCGCGGTTCTGTGTCTGGGGGCGGTCAATGCGGTGGCGACGCTGGCCGCGGTGGTGCCCGCGGTGCTGTGGTGGCTGGTGCAGGGCGTGTTCGCCGGTGGGGGCCCCAGTGGGAGGCCCGGTGGGAGCCCCGGTACTGATGCGGCATCGCGGAAGGAGCGTCGTCGCACGGCGTGGCGCCTCGCCGCCTGGTGGGTGCCCGGTGGTGTGCTCGCCTGCTTCTGGTGGATCGGCCCGCTGCTGATCCTGGGGCGGTACTCCCCGCCGTTCACCGACTACATCGAGTCCGGCGGGCTGACCACGCACTGGTTCAACCTGGGCGAGGTGCTGCGTGGGACGACGAGCTGGACGCCGTTCCTGTCGACCGAGCGGCAGGGCGGCTTCGCCCTCGCCACCGAGGCGGTGTTCGTGGCCGCGACACTGGCCGTGGCGTTGCTCGGGCTGGCAGGCCTCGCCGGTGCGGTAGGCGCAGGCGGCACCGGCGGCGGAGGCGGGGCGCGCCGCCGTATGCCGTTCGCGGGGACGTGGCTGGTGATGCTCGGGGCGGGCGTCCTGGTGTTCGGCCTGGCTGCCGCGCCGTTCTCACCCGTTGCCGATCAGGTCCAGTCGTTCCTCGACGGTGCAGGAGCCCCGCTGCGCAACCTGCACAAGTTCGACGCGCTGGTCCACCTCCCGCTGATCGCCGGCGTCGCGCACCTGCTGGGTGGCCTCAGCGTCCCGCGCGACCGGCAGGCCTGGCTGCATCCGGAGAGGAACCGGTCGGTGGTGACGGCGACGGCGCTCGTCCTGGTCGTGGTGGTCGCCACGGCTCCGGCGTGGACCGGGCGGCTGGTGCCCGAGGGCGGCTACCGCGATGTGCCGTCGTCCTGGCAGGAGGCCGCGGACTGGCTCAACGACCCGGCGAACGGGGCGGACACAACCCGCACCATGATTCTCCCGGAGGCACGCACCGCCTGGCAGACCTGGGGGAACACCCGGGACGAGCCGGCGCAGGCACTGTTGGACGTGCCGTGGGTGGTGCGCGACGCCATCCCTCTGGTGCCGCCGGAGGCGATCCGTGGTCTCGACGGGCTGCAACGGGAGATCGTCACCGACGGGGCATCCGGGGCGAACCCGGCGCTGGCCGACACCCTGCTGCAGCAGGGGGTGGGGTACCTGCTGGTGCGCACCGACCTGGCACGGGCCGCCGACACGCCCGGTGCCCGGGCCGTCCTGCGGACCCTCACCGACTCTGCGGCGGCGGGCGGATTCTCCGAGGTCGCCGATTTCGGTGGCGGGGACGGCGGAGATAACGGGGCCGAGGGCGCCGACATCAGGATCTTCCGGGTGGACGGAACCGACGCCGGCGCCGGCGGCTCCGGTACACACCTGGTCGACAGCGACGACCTGGAGGTCACCGCCGGTGGGCCGGAGGTGCTGCCCCGTCTGGCCGCCGCCGATGCCGCGGCAGGACGCCCGCTCCGCGACCGGATCCTCGTCCAGGACGTCCCCGACGACGCCTGGGGCACCGGGGCAGAGACCGTGACGGACACGCCCGCCCTGCGGGAACACAACTACGGCAACGTCACCGGCGCCGAGTCCGACATCCGCGCCGCCGACGACGCCCGGAACACCCGGAACCCAGTCCGGGACTACCCCACCGGCCTCGACGACGCCGACCTCACCCAAATCCGGGAGCGCGGCGGGACGGTCACCGCGAGTTCCTCCGCCGCCGACCCGACGTCGATCGGCGGGGCGGAGCCGTACTCCGGGCCGTCCGCCGCGGTCGACGGTGTCGCGGAGACCGCGTGGCGGCCGGGGACCGGGTCACCGGTCAACCAGACGCTCACCGTGGACCTGGACGAACCGCGCAGTCAGATGTCGCTGTCGGCCCGGGCCGCGGGGAGTCCGGTGCGGGTGCAGGCCACCACGTTCCTCGGCGGGCAGACGGTCGCGTCGACGACCACGCTGGTTCCCGGCTACCGGGAGGCCGGGGAGGACGACCGCCCCGTCGTCCTGCCCAGTGGGGAGGCCGACCGGGTGGAACTGCGCATCGTCGGGTCATGGGGCGACCCGGGGCTCAGCGAGGTCACGCTCACCGAGCTGGACAGTGGCGAGGACGTGACCCCGCGCCGCGACATCGTGGTCCCCACCGGAGGGGAGATGCCACGACGGTGGGTGCTGGGCCAGGAGATCTACGAGTTCGAGATGCGCCGCACCATCACCGTGCCGGACGCGCGGGACGGCGACACACCGGTCACCGCGACCTTCACCTCGGACCGGTGCGCCGCAGCCCGGGACACGGTGAGCACCATCGACGGGGTCCCGGTGAACTGCGGTGACACCGTGACCCTGGCCCCCGGTGAGCACGAGGTGCGCAGCCGGGACCGGTGGGTGTCGCTGGACGTGCAGGGGCAGGACACGGCGAGCAACGGCACATCCGGCGCCTCGTCCGGTGACCGGGTCGTGGTGACCCCGACCTCGGTCAACGAGGGGCGCGCCGCCGAGCTGGACGGCACGGCGCTGGAGTCGGTGACGGTCAACGGCTGGCAGCAGGGGTGGGTGGTGCCTGCCGGCGTGGCCGACGGACTGTCGGATGACGAGGTCGTCTCGGCGGTGGAGGTCAGCTTCACCGCGACCGACACCTATCAACGGTGGTTGGGCGCAGGACTGCTCGGCGCACTAGTGCTGCTGCTCTGCTGGTCGTGCGCGTGGTGGCCGGGACGACGCGACAAGACCGGCGACGCTGCCGCGGTGGCTGCTGCCAGGGCGACCGGTTCTGACGCGGAGCCAGGTGTCGCCCGGCGCGTATGTTCGGCGGCGGGCACGCTCGCCCTGTCCGTGGGTGTCGCCGGCCTGCCGGGCGGAGTCGTCGGCGCGCTCACCATAGCACTCACCCTCGGCGTCCCCGCTGGCGTCCGCCGGCTCCCCGAGCGGACCGCTGCGTCTCGGACAGTCCGCCTGGTTCTCCGCCCCCTTGTCCGACTGACGAGGCCAGCTGCACTCGCAATGATCCTCGGCGGTGCAGGGGCGGTGATGACGGTGCGCGGCCCCTGGGGCAGCGGTGACTACGCCGGCTACTCATGGATCCCCGAACTGCTGTTCCTCGGCTGCCTGGTGGCCACGGTATGCAGTGCGGTCGTCGGCGGACACGGCCTGCGACAACCGAGCCAGGAGCCCCACCTGACCACCGGGCAGTACCCGGTCGAGGAGAAGGACGGTAGACAGCCGCCCTCTACTTGATAGCTACTTGATAGATCCGATGACAAGTAGACAAGCCTGTTGACCTGCACTGACAGTTCTACTTGATAGCTACTTGATAGATCTATCAAGTAGACGGCCCCTCCACCACCGGTTCACCGCCCGGCGCGCGGGGTCCTCCACCAGTGCGTAGCTCAGCGCCGCCACCGGGATCGTCAACACCACCGTCGCCACCAGCACGACCGGCATCGACCCCTGGAACAGCCCGACCCCCAGCAGCGGGAACACCAGCGACAGCATCGCCATGTGCCACAGGAAGATCGAGTACGACCACCTCCCCAGCGCCTGCATCACCGCTGAATCCAGCACCCGTGACACCGGCTGCACCACCCACGGCACGATCAGGCACGCAGCAAAAACGAGTCCGTAGAAATTGCGCCGGGCGAACTCACCGTCCCCCGCCGTGACCAGCCCCTCGGGCCCGTCCAGCGCGGCGACCGCCACCGCCAGCACCGCCAGCAGAATCCAGACCCACCGTCGCCCGGCCCAGCGTCGGACGCCCTGAACCATCCGCCCCCTCCCCTGCGCCTCCGCGTCCGACAGCCACCCCTCCAGCTCCGCGGCGAGCAGCCCCGCGCCGAACCAGGACAGGAACGCCCACGGCATGATGTGTGCGTTCACCGCCGCGTCGTGCCAGGCGACGAACGGCCACACATAACTCAGCGAACACACCAGGAGAATCGCCGCGACCCTCACCCGGCGGCTCCGCCGGCCCACCGCCAGCGCGAGCAGTGGCATCACCAGGTAGAAGAACATCTCCACGCACAACGACCACAGGTGTGTCAGCCCGCCGACCAGGCCGTCCGGCACGTAGTTCTGCAGCAGCAGCAGGTTCGCCACCGTGGCGACCGGCCCCGGCCCCCCGCCTTCCGAGGCCACCGGAAACAGCAGCAGCACCACGACCACCGTCACCCAGTACCCCGGCATGATCCGTCCGAGGCGTTTCACGTAGTAGGACGCCCACCCGGTGTCCGGGGCGTAGCGACGCCACAGCAGGAAACCGGACAGTGCGAAGAAGACGGGGACGAAGAAGTCCAGGCGTGCAAACATCCGGTTAACCAGTGCCCCGGTGTCGTTGCCGGTCTGGAAGGCGACGTGGGCGACGACGATCCCCAGCGCGGCGACCGCGCGCATCCCCTCCAGGGCGGGGAGGAATGTTTTCGGGGACCGACTCGTCGCGCTCATCGACGATCAGGATACCGTGGTCACGCTGCCCTCCGGGCTCCAGTCGGGTGAACGTCTCTCACCATTATTGTTTTTCGAGGCGCGTTCCTCCGCCGCACCGTAGTTTCAGCCGGTAAAGTAGCCGTGAATACTCCGCCCGCTGACGTTCACCAGGACAGGAACCAGGCCACATGAAGAAGGTCTTCTCCCACCTCGCCATCATTCTCGGCGCCGCACTGCTGGTCATCGCACTGGCACTGCCGATCTACGTCCTGCCCAAAGGCAAGGTCATCCCGAAGGACATCGAATCGGCGACGGTCACCAAGGTCACCCCCGGGATCCTGACCGACGCCGGCGCGCTCGCCGCCGACGAACCTGTCGCGGGCAAGGACTCACTCCCCGAATGCCGGGGGGAGAACAAGGTGGTCAGCTGCTTCATCTGGCCGGAGACCGACATCCAGTCCCAGCGGTTCGTCACCGCGCAGGACCCCACCAACGACGACGAGGTCACGCTCGAGGCCGGCGGCACCGTCTACCAGGCCGACCTGCCTGAACCGGAGAACCTGCTGTCCGCCGAGATCGACCGGGTGACGCTGGACCGCAAGACCGCCATGCCCGTGGATGAGCCGACCTCGTCACTGAACATCACCGCCCCCAGCCCGGACGGCAGCAACGTCCAGGAGGACGTCCCCCAGTTCACCCGCACGGGCCTGCAGTTCCAGTTCCCCTTCAACACGGAGAAGAAGGCCTACCCGTACTTCGACCACCGGTTGATGGAGACCAACGACATCGACTTCGTCGACCAGGAGAAGATGGACGGTGAGACGGTCTACCGCTTCGAGCAGGAGATCGGGCCGTCGGAGATGTACCCCAACGTCGAGGCCATGCTCAAGGGTGACGGGGAACTCAGCGCCGCCGACCGTCAGTCGCTCGGTTCCCTGAAGCTCGCGTTCCCCGCCGCGAAGTGGGGCCTCGCCCCCGACGAGGTGGACGGCTGGGATCCGGAGGACGAACCCGCCGCGACGAACGAGGACGAGGATTCCGACGAGGGTTCGGACGAGGAGGGCGAGGCCGGCGGCGACGCTGACCTGGGACCGGAGGTCGAGATGAGCCGGTACTACACGGTCAACCGCGTCCTGCGCGTCCAGCCCGACACCGGCGTGATCGTGCACGGAGCCGAGGAAGTCTGGATGTTCTACGCCCGCGACGACGCCGAGGCCGAGGAGATGGCCAAGCCCGAGAACCGCGAGCGCGAGCTGGAGAGCCCGACCCGGACCGCGCTGTACTACCCCGGTGAGTTCAACGACGAGACCCACCAGAACCAGATGGCCCGGGCGAAGGACGGTCTGAAGAGCATGGACCTCATCGGCACCTACATCCCCTGGGGCGCCGGAATCATCGGCGTCATCCTGCTGGTCATCGGTTTCCTGCTCTCCCGGTCCGCCGGCCGCCACCGGAACTGACCTCCGCATCCCAGCGTCCCAGCGTCGGTAACCCGGTCACCGATTACGCCTCGCCTTCGTCACGACCGGTGGTTTTACCCATCACCCCGGCTGCCGAGGCGTAATCCGCGCACCGCACCTACGATGAGACGATGACCCCGCAGGACCAGAGCCCGCCACACCCGATGACGCGGCACCGGCGACTGCTGCTCCACCTGTGGTGCATCGTGCTGACCGGCGTCGTCTTCTGGCCGTTCCTCGCCACGCTGGTCAGCTACGCGGCACCGGGGTCCGACCCGGTGTCCCTGATCCTTCGCGACATGGTCGTCCCCCACTCGATGGCCTTGAACGACCTCGCCACGGGACGTGACGGGCTGCCCCGCGCGATCCCCCAGGACACCGTCCTGGCCTGGTTGTCCCCTGTCATACCGCCGCCGGTGACGGTCAGCATCCTCATGCTCGTCGCTGGCTACATCGGCGCCCTCGGCGCGGCGGCACTCGCCCGGCAGGTCGGCAGTGACCGTGCCGGATCCCCCGCCAGTACCCTCGCCGGTTCCGTCGCCGCAACGGTCACCCTGTGGAACCCCTTCGTCGCCGAACGGTTGCTGCAGGGCCACTGGTCGGTCGTCCTCGCCGGGATACTGCTGCCCGCCGTGGCCGTGTGTGCGATGCGACGCTCCCCGGCATCGCTGGTCGCCCTCGTGGCACTCCTCGCACTCTGCGCGCTCACCCCGACCGGCCTCATCCTGGCCACCGTGACGGCGGTGATGGCCGCCCTCGCCAGCCCGGCACCGGCACGGCGGGTAGTCACCGTCCTCGCCACCGCCGTCGTCTTCTCCCTTCCCTGGGTCGTTCCGACACTGGTCACCGCGGGGGCCGACGCGACGCGGACCGACGCTGCCGGGGCGGCGCTGTTCGCGGCACGGGCCGAACCGGGCGTCGGAACCCTGGGAGCGTTGGCCGGACTCGGCGGGATCTGGAACGCCGACGCGGTCCCCGCCTCCCGTGACACCCTCGCCCCGGTGAGCACCGGCGCCGGGGTGGTTCTCGCGGTCGCGGTCGCCGTGGCTGCGGTACTGCTCATGCGCCGCCGTCGACTGCGGGGCGCCCCGCTGGTCTGGTTGGCGCTGGCGGCGGTCGTCGTCCCCGCCCTGATGTCCACGGGGCCGGGGATCGCCGTCACCGGCTGGTTCCTCGAGCAAGTGCCGGGGGCCGGGCTGGTGCGCGACGGCCAGAAGTTCGTCGTCCTCGCGCTGCCCGGTCTGGTCGTCGTGCTCGGCCAGGGCCTTTCCCGGCTCCCTCGGGGACGGCAGGTCGGGGCGGCCGCCGTCGTACTGACTCTGGTCTGGGTGTCCGTCCCCGCCCTACCGCGGGACGTCGCCGACATCGCCCCGGTGGAGCTCGACCGCACCTACGACGAGCTCGCCGAGCAGGTTGCCGCGTGGCAGGACGACCACGGCGCGACGGCCCGGACACTGCTGTGGCCCCCCGGCAACTACCGGATGATCGGGGACCGTCCTGCGCTGGACCCGTCCCTCAAGATGCTGCCGGGACGCCCGCTCGACCCGGGGTACCTCATCGTCGACGGTGCCCTGGTCGACGGGAATCCGGAGACCCTCGCCGTCCTCACCGAGCTGGCGGGCGGGGAGGACACGCTGGAGGACCGGGGGATCGACCTCGTCGTCGTGGAGGACGGCGGCGACAGCCGCGGCGTGGCCGACGTCCTGAACGAGCACGTTGAGCTCTGGTCGTCCGGACGGTGGAGCCTCTACGCCGTCGACAGGTGACGGGAACGGTGTTCGGGTCCGGGAGGCGTCGTCTACTCCAGTTCGACCTTGCGGTTCCAGGAGTACGCGGTCCGCCACAGGCAGAGCAGTGTGAGGATCACCATCGGGATGATGAAACCGAGGGGGATCTCTGCCACATTGACCTCGACCGCACCGGGGTCAACGGCGATGTCGTCGAGGAGGCTGTATCTGCCCAACGTCCAGCCGGACCCGTCGCCGTGAAGCCCGACCGGAATCGCGAACAGGCCGATCAGTGCCACCACCTGGCTGACCATGCCGAGCAGGAAGAACACCAGGACCGGGCCGCCGGCACCGAGGGTCTGCAGCCACCGCTCTTTGCCCACGGAGATCGAGAAGTAGTACTGGACCGGCGCCACCAGGGTCGCGAGGTAGCCTCCGACGAGCACGCCGACAATCAGCCACGCGGGCATCTCGGAGTCCGCGAGTGCGGCCCGGAGCTCGCGGAACATCTCCCCGAGTCCGACGACCTGCTCATTGCCGGCGGCGAAACCGGCCCAGAGGACGCACGCGAGGACCACGGTCACGACCAGGCTCACCGTGGTCACGATGGCGGCCCACAGCATCTTCACCGCGAAGATGCGGCCGCCCTTCACCGGGATAGTCTGGGTGAGGTAGCTGGAGGCCCCGTAGCTGGAGCGCCAGTAGTCGACGGCGAGCACGATCTGCATCACCGGGGTGAACCCCATCACGATCATGACGCCGATGCCCGCGGCCAGCGTGCTGAAGACCGTCCAGTCGACGGCGATCAACGCCGTACACAGCAGGATCGCCAGTGCCGCCATGCCGGTGACGATCGCAAGAAGACTGCGGGTGCGCAGCCACTCGTAGCGGAAAAGTGTGCTGGTCATCGGTACTCCTCCCGGAAGATTCCGTCCAGGCTGGTGCCGTGGTGCGCGCGCAGGTCGTCGGCGCTGCCCTGGAGCATCACCTGGCCGTAGCGCATCATCACCACGGCGTCGAGCATCGGCTCGAGGTCGTGGACGAGATGTGTGGATATCAGCAGCAGCGAATCCTCGGAGAGGTTCGCCATGATGCTCCTGAGGATCGAGTCACGGGCGGACGGGTCCACCCCGGAGATCGGTTCGTCGAGCAGGTAGACCGGTGTGCGCCGCGACATGGCGATCGCCACCTGCACCTTCTCCCGCATGCCCTTGGAGAGCTGCTTGACGCGGAGGTCCTCGTCGATCCCGAAGTCGTTGATCATCGCGCGGGCCTTGTCGATGTCGAAGTCGGCGAAGAAGTCGCTCCACATGGCCAGGCAGAAGCTGACTTTGTGGGACGGGATGAGGAAGCCGGCGTCGGGCAGGAAGGACACGAGCTCCTTGGATTCCGGGCCCGGGGCGTGACCGGCGATGCTCACCTCACCGTCGTATCCCGCGAGGACGCCCGCGAGTGTCTTGAGCAGTGTGGTCTTGCCGCAGCCGTTCTCGCCGAGCAGTCCGACGATCTGTCCGGGCCGCAGGTCCAGGTCGACGCCGGCGATGGCCGTACGTCTGCCGTAGTTCTTGCTGAGCCCACGGGTGTGGATCAGGCCCGTGGCGTGTTGGGTGTCCATCATTGCTCCTCCGTCTCTGTGTCAGTTTCTGTGCCAGTCCCTGTATCCGTCTCTTCCCACCTGGTCGCCACGAGGGACTGCGCCTCGTCCCGGCTCAGTGCCAGTCCGCGGACACGCCGGACGAAGTCGTCGCCGGCACCACGTGCCAGGTTCCGTCGTTCCTCGTCGATCCGGTCACCGTCCCCGGTGACGAAGCGGCCGACGGTCCGCTCGGTACGGCACAGCCCGGCGCGCTCCAGCTCACTCAACGACCGTTGGACGGTGTTGGGGTTCACCCCCAGTTCCGCGGCAAGGTCACGGACGCCGGGAAGGCGCGTCCCCGGTTGCCAGTGACCGACCACGATGCGCCGTGAGAACTCCGCGAGCAGCTGACTCCAGATCGGGGACGAGTTGTCGAAGTCCACGGCCACCTCCTCACATGTTCTCTGTTGTCTCCCTGTACTAGGTATCTAATACACTGACACGACGAAGTGTCGTTGTCAACGCCACCCGTGCCGGAGTTACGCCGACAGAACTCTAAAAACCGCGCTTTCGCACTCTCTGACCTGCTGCTACAGTCCACACCCGACGCACGGTCGGACCGTGCGTCGCCCCATGAGAAGGGGAGTAGTTCCCGGCCGTCCCCGGCCGGAGTGGTGTCGACACACCGGCCGCACGGCCCGGCGCCACACCTGCACCGCAACTGCGCGTACCAGGCGAACGAGACCTTCGGCCCAGCCCCATACCGGACCAGCCGAAGAAGAGGTCACCGACACCATGACAACCACCCAACTCCTGCTCATCGCGCTCGGCGTCTCGGCCGACGCCTTCGCCGTCTCGGTCGCCCAAGGCACCACGATCCGCGAACACGTCGTGCGCCGCATCCTGCTGCTGTCCCTCGTCTTCGGCGCCTTCCAGGCCGTGATGCCACTGCTCGGCTGGGCGCTGGGATCCTCCGTCGCCGGCCTCGTCGAGAGCATCGACCACTGGATCGCCTTCGCCCTGCTCGCCGGCATCGGAACGAAGATGATCGTGGACAGCGTCACCGCCGGCCCGTCCGACTCGTCCGACTCGCCCGGCAGTTCCGGCACGTCGGCCGCGACGTTCACGGTCCGTTCCGTCCTCACCCTCGGCATCGCGACGAGCATCGACGCCCTCGCGGTGGGCATCGGTTTCGCCCTCGTGCCGATCAACATTCTCCTTGCCGTGGGTCTGATCGGCCTGGTCACATTCCTGGCATCCCTGCTGGGCGGCTGGCTCGGCCACCACGGCGGACGCACGCTCGGTAAGCCCGCCACGATCGTCGGTGGCCTCGTCCTCATCGGTATCGGCGCGAGCATCCTGGTCGAGCATCTGGGCTAAACTGGTTTCCCCGTCGGCAGTACCGGGGAGACGTCGTCCCCTTCGAGAAACCCCCGCGACACCGCCGATGACCTGTATCCGCTCATCAGCTCACTGGTGGTGGGCGGTATCCTGCTCATCCTCACCGTCGGTGTCGCGGCGGTGAGTTTCCGGTGGCCGGACAAGGTTCTCGCACTGGTGACGGCGGCGTGTTTCATCATTGCGGCTCTCGCCTACCCCACGTCACGGGCAGACCAGAACCTCCCGGTCATCTTCTCGCTCGGCGTCCTCTATCCCCTCGGACGTGCGCTGGGGCTGGCATGCCTGCTCGTCCTGGTATTCCGCGTGGCCCGGAGGCTGTTCCGGGGTCGCTCGACCGTCACTCCACGAGACCGGTGAGCAGCTCCTCCCAGGCCGCGCCGGTCCGCTGCCAGGAGAACGTCCCCGCCCGCTCCCGTGCAGCCTCCCCCAACGTCGCCAGCCGGGACGGCTCCTCCATCAACTGGGCCAGCGTGTTGATCAGCCCACCTTCCGAGTTGACCAGGACACCGGTGACCCCGTCGACGACACTGTCACGGAGTCCGGCCGACGAGCGGTAGCCCAGGGTGGGCACCCCGTGCAGTCCCGCCTCGATGACCGCCAGCCCCCAGCCCTCTTTGCGGCTGGGCAGGATGTGCAGGTCGGCCCGCGCCAGGATCCGGTGCTTGACCTCCTCGCTGACATGCCCGTGGAACACCACGTGCCCGGACACCCCGAGGTCCTCGGCATGCCGGCGCAACCGTTCAGACCACCACCCGTCCCCGATGATGTCGAGGTAGGTTTCCGGGTGCCGGGGAAGAACGCTGGCCAACGCATCCATGGCGTGCTCGATCTGCTTGTGCGGTACCAGGCGCGAGAGCGTGACAAGGTGGAACCGTCCTTCCTCCGCCGCGTCACCAGGGACGGCATCCGGGGCATCGGGGGCATCGACGCCGTTACGGATCACCGTGATCCGCCCACGTTCCACCCCGAGGTCCACGAGTTCCTCCGCGCTCGGCTCCGACACGGTCACGTAGGGAGTGTTCCGGTGCAGCCACGGGGACAGACGGGACTCAATGAACCAGCCGAGCCGCGACAGCACAGGTCCGGCGACCGGCCACTGCTCCCGGTGGCAGTGGTGGGTCAGCAGCACGGCGCGCGCACCGTCCCGTCCTGCCCCGGCGACCGTGCGTGCGAAGAACGGCACACCGTTCTGCGTGTCGACGACCACGTCCGGACGCTCGCTGCGCAGCATGTACCACCACGCCCGCGGATACACCGTCAGCGCCCCGCCGCCGCGACTGTAGTGGACCCCGTCACGCTGCTCCGACGGCGCGGACCCTGGATAGCGGGCGGTGCGGAACGTCACCGTGTGGCCCTGTCGCGCCAGGTATTCGGCGACACGCTCGAGGTAGACCTCACTGCCACCACCTTCGGGGTGGCCGGAGTCGCGCCAGCACAGCAAGAGAACCTTCATGACCGTTCTCACGATACAGGCATGGCGCAGTGTCCCGGGCGCGCATCTCGTATCATCAGGTCCACGATGCTGACCTTCCCCGCCTTCGCCGTGCCGCCTGCGCTACGCGCGCTCCGCCGACGCGCGACACTGCGCCGTTCCCTCGGTCTGCTCGGCGACTTCCGCTTCGAGCAGACCGACCCCGACCGGTTCTACGGTCACCTCGCCGAGGACACCGTCGGCCTGCTCGCCGACCTCTGGAGCGATGCGTCCGGCGCCCCCCTCCGCGGACGCCGCATCCTCGACGTCGGCGGCGGCCCCGGCTACTTCGGCCGGGCGTTCGCCGCGGCAGGAGTCGAACCCGGTGACTACGTCACCTGTGAACCCGATGTCGGCGAGATGGCTGCGGCGGGGATCCGACTGCAGTCCTCGGTGCGCGGGTCCGGCATGGACCTGCCGTTCGCCGACGACGTCTTCGACATCACCTACTCCTCCAATGTCGCCGAGCACGTCCCCGACCCGTGGCGCATGGCCGACGAGATGCTGCGCGTCACCCGTCCGGGCGGACTGGTGGTCTACTCCTACACCTGCTGGCTGGGCCCCTTCGGCGGGCATGAGACCGGCCTGTGGCAGCACTACGTCGGCGGCGAGTTCGCCGCGCGCCGGTACGAGAGGAAGAACGGGCATCCCCCGAAGAACCGTTGGGGTGAGAGTCTGTTCAACGTCTCCTGCGCAGACGGACTGCACTTCGCGGAGGACGTCGCGGCCGGGCAGCGCGCGCAGGACGCCGAGTTCCTCACCGCGTTCCCCCGCTACCACCCGTGGTGGGCGTGGTGGATGGTCGATGTCCCGGGACTGCGGGAAGTGGCCGTCTCGAACCTGGTTCTCGTGCTGCGGCGGAGGTGACCGACCGCGTCACACATCAGGCGTCGCCGCCCCGGCAACACGGTCCGGTCCCCGGGTCGTCCTCGGCGTGTCAGCTGAGCCACCTCCGGGGTCACGGGAAGGGTGATTTCATGACCCGTGCGGTGGCTCACATGACAGACTCCTCCGCGTCGGCCCACGGGAACGACCCCGTCCACCGCCACATGTAGCTTCACGACACAAAACCGCAGGAAAACGGCACCCCCGAACCTCGCCCGAATGCCACATGCAACCAGATATAGGGATAGAGTGATCGGCGACACATGTTGCACACCGATGTCGTCGCACCAACAAGTGAGGCAAGTGAGGACCGTCATGACGAACAACACCATCCCCGAGGCTTTCATCTACGAAGCCGTTCGAACCCCCCGCGGTAAAGGCAAGCCGGGCGGCAGCCTCCACACCGTCAAACCCGTCGACCTGCTCAGCGGTCTTATCACCGAGATCCTCGACCGCAACCCGGGCCTCGACCCGGCGGCGGTCGGCGACATCATCTCCGGCGTGGTCACCCCGCTCGGCGACCAGGGCATGGACATCGCCCGCACCGCCGCCCTGAACGCGGGCCTGCCCTACTCCGCGACCGGTGTGCAGGTCAACCGTTACTGCGCCTCCGGCCTGACCGCCCTGAACCTGGGCGCGATGAAGATCCGTTCCGGCTGGGAGGACCTCGTCCTCGCCGGTGGCGTGGAGTCGATGTCGCGCGTCCCGATGGGCTCCGATGGCGGCGCCCTGGCCATGGATCCGGAGACCTCCTTCGCCAACGACTTCATCCCGCAGGGCATCTCCGCCGACCTCATCGCCACGCTCGACGGCGTCGGCCGTGAGGAGCTCGACGCCTACGCCTCCCGCTCCCACGAGCGTGCGGCCAAGGCCTGGGAGGAGAACCGCTTCGCCAACTCCGTCGTCCCGGTCAAGGACCGCAACGGCGTGACCGTGCTCGACCGTGACGAGACCATCCGCCCCGGGACCACCCCGGAGAAGCTCGCCGGCCTGCGCCCCGCCTTCGCCTCCATGGGCGAGATGGGCGGCTTCGACGCCGTGGCGCTGACGAAGTACCCGCAGCTCGAGAGCATCAACCACGTGCACCACGGCGGCAACTCCTCCGGCATCGTCGACGGCGCCTCCCTGCTGATGATCGGTTCCGAGGCCGCCGGCAAGAAGAACGACCTCACCCCTCGTGCACGCGTCGTCGCCGCGGTGACCACCGGTGTCGAGCCGACGATCATGCTCACCGCCCCGGCCCCGGCCGCCCGCGCCGCCCTTGAACAGGCCGGCCTGACGGCCGACGACATCGACGTCTGGGAGATCAACGAGGCCTTCTCCTCGGTCGTCCTGCGTGCCCAGCGCGACCTGAACATCCCGGACGAGAAGCTCAACATCAACGGCGGCGCCATCGCCATGGGCCACCCGCTGGGAGCCACCGGCGCGATGATCACCGGCACCGCCGTGGACGAACTGCACCGCACCGGCGGACGGTACGCCCTGATCACCCTCTGCGTCGCCGCGGGCATGGGTGTGGCCACCATCATCGAGCGCGTCTAACCCACTGCTGAACCCCGATATTCTCTAGGAGATACACCTCATGAGCGACAACATCATCGCCTGGGAGACCGACGGCAACGGCGTGGTCACCCTCACCATCGACGACCCCAGCTCGTCGGTCAACACCATGAACGACGCCTTCCGCGACTCCATCAGCGAGACCGCCGGGAAGCTGCAGGCCGGCGTCGAGTCCGGCGAGGTCAAGGGCATCGTCATCACCAGCGCGAAGAAGACCTTCTTCGCCGGTGGCGACATCAAGACCATGATCAAGGCCACCCCGGACGACGCAACCGCCCTGCGTGACCAGATCGACGGCATGAAGGCCGACATGCGCACCATCGAGACGCTCGGCGTCCCTGTCGTCGCCGCCCTCAACGGCACCGCCCTCGGCGGCGGGCTCGAGATCGCCCTGGCCGCCCACCACCGCATCGCCGCGGACACCAGGGGTGCCAAGTTCGGCCTGCCCGAGGTCACCCTCGGCCTGTTGCCCGGTGGCGGTGGCGTGGCACGCGTCACCCGTATGCTCGGCATCCAGGACGCCCTGATGAAGGTACTGACCACCGGACGGCAGTTCAGCGCCGAGGCAGCCAAGGAGACCGGCCTGATCGACGAGATCGTCCCCGCCGACCAGCTCATCGACGCCGCGAAGGCGTGGATCGCCTCGGAGCCGGAGGCTTCCCAGCCCTGGGACCGCAAGGGCTACCGCATGCCCGGCGGCACCCCGACCACCCCGGCGCTCGCCGCGATGCTGCCGAGCTTCCCGGCCAACGTCACCAAGCAGATCAAGGGCGCACCGATGCCCGCCCCGCAGGCGATCCTGTCCGCCGCGGTGGAAGGTGCCCAGCTCAAGCGCTTCGAGGACGCCACCGCCGTCGAGACCCGCTGGTTCGTCTCCCTGGTCACCGGCCCGACGTCCAAGAACATGATGCAGGCGTTCTTCTTCGACCTGAACCACTGCAACGGCGGCGGCTCCCGTCCCGTGCAGGAGGACGGCACCCCCTACCCGAAGACCGAGTTCCGCAAGGTCGGCGTCATCGGTGCGGGCATGATGGGCGCCGGTATCGCCTACGTCGCCGCCAAGGCCGGCATCGAGGTCGTCCTCAAGGACATCTCCGAGGAGAACGCCCAGAAGGGCAAGGCCTACTCCGAAGGCCTGGAGGCCAAGGCCCTCAAGCGTGGCAAGACCACCGAGGAGAAGTCCGCCGCCCTGCTGGGCCGCATCACCCCGACCGCGGACTACGCCGATCTCGCCGACGTCGACCTGGTCATCGAGGCCGTCTTCGAGAACACCGAGCTCAAGCACAAGGTCTTCGCCGAGATCGAGGCGGCCGTGCCGTCCACCGCCGTGCTGGGTTCCAACACCTCCACCCTGCCGATCACCGGCCTGGCCGAGGGAGTGGACCGCCAGAACGACTTCATCGGCCTGCACTTCTTCTCCCCCGTGGACAAGATGCCCCTGATCGAGATCATCTCCGGCGAGAAGACCGACCCGGCCGTACTCGCCAAGGCCCTGGACTTCGCCCGCCAGATCCGCAAGACCCCGATCGTGGTCAACGACTCCCGCGGGTTCTTCACCTCGCGGGTGATCGGCACGGTGCTCAACGAGGCGATGCGCATGCTCGTCGAGGGTGTCGACCCCGCCGTGATCGAGGCCGCCGGACGCCAGGCCGGCTACCCCGCCCCGCAGCTTCAGCTGCAGGACGAGCTGAACCTGAAGCTGGCCCGCAAGATCGGTGCCGAGACAACCGCTGCGGCTGAGGCTGCCGGTGTCACCGTCGACGACGGCGGCGTCAACGCTCTCGTCGACGCGATGCTGGACGAGTTCGACCGTCCCGGCAAGCTCGAGGGCAAGGGGTTCTACGAGTACGACGAGAACGGCCGTCGCGCCGGTCTGTGGTCCGGACTGCGCGGCGAGGTCCGCGACAAGCTGGACATCACCCCGGTCACCGTCCCCGACGGCGAGGCCGCCACCGCCGGTGCCGACCTGAACTCCACGACCGCCGACAGCGCCCCGACGCTCAACGACCTCATCGAGCGCATGCTGTTCATCGAGGCCCTCGAGACCCAGCGCTGCATCGACGAGAACGTGCTGACCTCGGACGCCGACGCCAACATCGGCTCGATCCTGGGCATCGGCTACCCGGCATGGACCGGCGGGTCCCGCCAGTTCATCACCAACTACGCCCGCCCGGCCGCCGCCGCGCTGCCGGCCGACGCCGGTGACGACTACCCGACCAGCGGTGTCGCCGGGTTCGTCGCCCGCGCCGAGGAGCTCGCCGCCGCCTACGGTGAGCGTTTCGCCCCGGTGGAGTCCCTGAAGGGCTAGTTGCAGTTCCTGCCCTGCGCCGGCCGACGGTCGCTGTCCGAGCCCCCGGACAGTGACCGTCGTTCTGCATTCCATGCGCCTTTCCCGGCATCCTCCCAGCCGCCTGGCAGCTTCACCACTTATATTTACCGGAGCTATGCCCGTGCCCCTGTCTGAATGCCCCGGAGGACCCCTGCGTGTTTGATTCTCTCGTCGACTGGGTCGTCTCCCTCATGGACACCCTCGGTGCCCTGGGAGTCGGCCTCGCGATCCTCATCGAGACCGTATTCCCGCCGATCCCCAGCGAACTCGTCCTCCCCCTCGCCGGGTTCAGCTCCACGCTGGGTGAACTGAACGTGTGGGCCGCCTTCATCGGTGCGACCACAGGGTCCATGCTCGGCGCTTGGCTGCTGTACTGGCTGGGCGCGGTGGTCGGAGCAGAACGTCTGCGCGCCATCGCGGACCGGATGTGGCTCACCGAGGGGGAGGACGTGGACAAGGCGCTGCGCTGGTTCAGCCGGTACGGGGAGGCGTCGATCCTCGTCGGGCGCCTGGTCCCGGGGGTGCGGAGTCTCGTGTCGATCCCCGCGGGGGTGCACCGCACCGGCCTGGTGAAGTTCTCGGTACTGACCTTGCTGGGCTCGGGCGTCTGGAACGGTGTGCTGATCTGGCTCGGCGTCGCGCTGGGGGAGAACTGGACGGTGGTGTCCGACGTCATGGACCGCTACTCGACGTGGGTGTACGCCGCGCTGGTCCTGGCCGTGGTGGCGTTCGTGGCGTACCTGGTGGTGCGTGACCGACGCCGCAAGGCCAGGAGGGACGAGACGACCAGTGCAAGCGGCACAGCCGGGACTGACAGCACAGACAGCACTGCGGCCGACCGTACTGAGTACGGCCGACCGGAGTAGGCGGGTTCCCGGGGCTGGCCCGGGGACGCGGGGGACGGCGTTAGCCGACCTTGTAGCCGTCGGAGCTGAGGGTCGCTTCGGTGGTGTCCTCGGACTCCGCGTTCTTGAACTCGAGGATGGTGTCCTCGTGGTTGTGGCCGTAGGCCTTCTGCCCCTTGCCCTCGGCACGCAGCTTCAGCAGTTCCTCGCGCTGCTCACGTGGGGTCTTCGGGTTACCGAACATTCGACGCGCCACCTCCGGGGTGTACACCTTCGGTGACTCTGCCGGGATCTTCCGGATCGCCGGCTCGATGTACCGCTCGGCACGCGGGCAGATCCGGTGCACGACCCACATCAGCGCGCTCGGCGAACGCTGGAACCCCATGAGAATGGGCTTCCAGAGCGCGAACATCGCCGCATCCATGGCCTTGGACTGCTTCAACCCGGCCATACCCCTCATCCAGTGCGGGTAGGTCGCGATGACGCTCCGGCGGAACAGCGGACGGGCGATCACCCGCAGCGGCTTCGGCAGGTCGACGAACGCGTTCTCGAAACCGTCGAGGATCTCGGAGATGTTGTAGACCGCCGCCTCCGAGGCAGAGAGCTTCTCACGCCAGCTGTCAAGGTAGGCCTGCACTTCACCGCGGGTCCTCGGCACATCATCCAGGTCGATCGGCTGGAACTGCGCGGCGATCGACATCTGGGCCCAGTACTCGTTCTCCTCGTCACGGGAGAGCTTTCCGGGGCCGAACTTCTCGTAGACATACAGGATGGAATGCCAGGCGGTGACCAGGATCCACAGCTGCGAGGACGGCCTGTTCGCCTCGTAGTTGTTCCCGGTCACCGGGTTCACACCGTAGGACCGGTCGTGGACCTTCATCAGGATGTCCGACATGCGGGTCACGGTCTGCGCATCAGCGAAGGTGACAGCCGCGAAGTACTCCATTGTCCGGTCGTACCGGACCGGCATACGCTTGATGACCTGGCCTGAGGCGTCGACGGCGGCAACGAGGTCCGGATCAAGGTGCTCAATGGTCACGGCGCGGAAGAAGCCCTGCAGCGCGGAGGCCGGGAAAGTCCAGACCTTCCACGCCACCGAGCCGGGACCGAAGAAACCCTCGTCGGCACGGGTGATGGTGTCACCCTTACCACCGCGGCGGAACTTCTGCTTCCGGGGGCTTTCCGCTGGGTCCACAGCATCGTTCTCATGACCGGAAATCGGGCAAGCCATGGTGTCCTCCAATAGGTCGTCGTGGAACTGTAGTGTGCGTCACAACTCACCCTAGACGAAACAGCATCATTGCGGAACCGAAAACGTGGAAGCGCGACATCTCCGTCATGTCCCCGCAGACCCCTCCCCACCACCGTGCCGATCTAGCGTTCCGGCGCCGACACCCCACCGGACCCTGTACCGTCGCCGGCCTCGGCAGCTTCCTGCGCCTCCGCGGCCTCCCGCACGTTCCTGGCACGCTCCACGTCACGGGCGAACTGGTCCTCCGCCTTCTCGATGGCCACGGTGTCCCGGGCCTCCAGCTGCAGGCTCTTCTCCGCCGGCATCCCCGCCTTCAGCTGCCGCACCCGCTCGACCTCACTGTCCACGACGGCACCGAACAGCAGCACGATGTTGACGATGAACAGCCACAGCATCAGGATCACCACACCGGCCAACGTCCCGTAGGTGGCGTTATAGTTGCCGAAGTTCACCACGTAGAAGAAGAACACCATCGAGGCCAGCACCGCTCCCCCGATGGCCAGCACGGCGCCGGTGCTGATCCACCGCATGCCACGGACGCGGATGTTCGGCGTGGTGCGGTACAACAGTCCCACCAGCAGAACCACCACGATCGCGATGACGATCCACCGCGTCGTCCCCCAGATCCGCAGGGTCGTCTGTTCGAGGCCGACGGCGGACCCGATGTTCTCGGCGATCGGCCCGGAAATACTGAAGGCCACGATCCCCAACGCGACAAGTACCAGCAGGAAGGCCGTGAGCAGGTACATCTGCAGGTTGTACTTGATCAGCCCCCGTCCTTCGGGGGTGTCGTAGATGCTGTTCATCGCCCGGCCGAAGGTCTTGACGTAGCCGGACGCCGTCCAGAGTGTCGTCACCAGGCCGAGGAGCAGACCGAGACCGGCGGAAGGTGTCGACAGGATCGTCTCCAGCACCGGCTCCACCGCGCCCCACGCCGTGTCCGGGACGATGGCCTCCGCCTCGTCCAGCATCGACACGACCGCCTCCTCACTCTGCCCGAACAGACCGAGAATCGACACCAGGGCGATCAGGGCCGGGAACAGCGCGAGCAGGGTGCGGAAGGTCAGGCTGCCGGCGAGGTCGATGCATCCGCAGGCGAGAAAACGCCGGAAGGACCGGCCGGGGATGTACCGCCAGGCCGGGGGCGAGGAGTGGGCTGAAACGTCGATGATGACAGGCTAGCGAAACCTCGTTCACCGGGGGTACCCAGGGGGCGGGCCAGAGTCCGGCTACACCCCGCGTTTCACGGCGATCACCCAGCCGGCGTCCCCGGCCGTCTCGAACTGCGTGACCTCGTGACCGTCGGTCGCCGCCCACCTCGGCAGGGCGTCGGTCGCCTGGGTGCAGTCGAACTCGATGACGAGCTCGTCCCCCGGGTTGATGCGCTTGATCGCGTCCTTCGCCTCGATCAACGGGAACGGGCACACCGCGCCGAGGGTGTCCATCTTCCAACGCCCGCCGCCGAGGTCGGTGAGACCACCTTTGTCCGACGGGGTGCCGACGACTCCGAGCGCCGAGGCGCTGAGCACCGGTGCGGTCAGGACGGCGCTGCCGGACGTCCCGACGCCGCTGACGGCGGGGGTCGCGGCGGACGCGGCAGGTCCAGCCGCGTCATCCGCCGTCCCGGCGGGAACGTCCTGCGGGTTGTAGGGCTGGTCCGGCTTCAGCCAGATCTTCGCCGCCGCGCCGACGCCCAGGGCGATGGCGACGATCGCGACCCAGCCCTGGTAGCTGAACAGCGACGTCTGCACCATACCGTTGCCGACGGTGCATCCACCGGCCCATACCGCACCGACACCCATCATCGTTCCCCCGACGACGGAGCGCACCGCCTGGCGTCCGTCCGGCACGCGCACGCGGAACTCGCCGGACGCCTTCGCCGCGATGTAGGACCCGACGAGGATGCCGAGGACCAGGAGGACACCCCAGTTCCAGTTCTCCGGGTTCGCCGTGGTGATCCAGGTGGCGAGGTCCCCGGACGGCGTGGTGATCCCCAGGCCGGAGTTGCGGCCGGTGGCCGCGGACAACGGCCAGGCGACCACACCGATGACGCCGATGATCGCGGCCGTGACGTAGAAGTGCCACTTCTTCTCGGTGAGGAGGTGCGCTAGTCCGGTCTTCTTCGGGGCCAGGGTGGCGGGTGTCGGCGCGGCACGGTCCTGCAGGACGAACCGTCGCACCATGACGACGGTGACGGCCACGATCACGACCACGAACACCCAGGGGCTGATGCCGAACGTCTCCGGCAGCGTCGTGGCGTTGACCGTGACGTCGCCGAGCCAGTCGTTCATGCCGGAGAGCGGGCCGTAGTTCATCGCCGCCGAGGACAGCGCGTACATCGCCAGGGCGATCCAGGAACCGACGAGCCCCTCGCCGGAGCGGTACCAGGTTCCGGAGGCACAGCCACCGGCCAGGACGATGCCGAGACCGAAGACGAACCCACCGACGACGACGGCGAGCGGGGCGAAGTCCTTGACCACCGGAGCGATGACGCCGGCACTCGTCAGCGTGGTGAGCCCGACGGCGTGGACGGCGATGACGACCAGCAGTGCCGTCACCCCGCGCCACGTCCCCTGGGTGAAGATGTCACGCAGGAAGCCGGTGACGCAGAACCGTCCCCGCTGCATGACGAAGCCGAGGACGGCGCCGACGGCGAGTCCGGTGATGAGCATGTGGTCCTCCTGGGTTCTGCGGGGCGGGACGCTGAGCGGCGCGGCGAACAACGCGGCCGCCCGTCCCGAGTGAACAGAGCGGTCTGTTTCGCTAGGGGACACTACACGGGGCGTGCGGGGCGGACAAGGGGGTGACGCAAGGGAGGTCGGCGCAGGAAGGCCGGGACTCAACCGGCAATGCGTGAGGCCGTACCCAAAACCGCGATGCGCTGCCCACGAATGCCCGAATCCGGTACGCCTGCACGCACTGAGCCCGCCCCGCCCGACCACTCCGGGAGTCGAACAGCGAGCCGACGCGCACCTACTCCACCAGCACGCGCTTCGCCGCTTTATTCGCGGCCATCGTCGCCAGAACCATCCCGATGACCTGGAGGCAGAGAGCTCCCAACGGGACGGCGACAGCCGCTTCCGGAAGGTCGCACCCAGACACGGCGAACCCTGAGACCAGGCCTACCGCCACCACGACCACTACCAGCCCGCCCCAACCCAAGGCTCTCAGATACGGCAGCGCCGCGCGATGGCCGGCATCCCAGGCCCTATCCGAGGCGAGCGTGGAGGCCACCCGCAGTCCGTAGATGTGATTCCTGGAAAAAGTCCCCGCAGCCGTCCTCCGAGCCATGTCGAAGCAGAGGGCTGTCACGAGGATGAGCGCACCGAGACTACTGAGCGTGGATCCCACCTGACTCTCCTTTCTCCGGAGACAGAAAAGACTCCCTGACCCTTTTCGTGAGCGAATGTATGGCAAATGTACACTATTTATCAGGATAAATTCCTCCCGACGTTTCAGGAGAACCCCGTGTCACTGCGTGCCCGAACATCCATGCCCGCCGTCCTGGCTGCCGTAGCGATCGCCGCCGGAGGTCTGCCCACCGCCACTGCGGGGGCATCGGCCGACAACCGGGTACCGCAACCGGAGGCGTCCGACGACATCACCTGGGAGACCTGCCCCGACCAGGTCACTGTAGACACCGCGGAGTGCGGACGCATCGACGTCCCGATGTACCACGCCAACCCCGACGGCGAACAGATCTCCGTCGGCTTCGTCCGCGTCCCTGCATCGGACCCCGGGGTGCGTAGGGGGACGCTGTTCGCCGTCAACGGTGGCCCCGGTGGGGACGGGTACGCCCACATCGGTGCCGAAGACTACCTCATGAACTGGCCACAGGACATGAAGCACGAGTGGGACATGGTCTCCGTCCAACCGCGCGGACAGGCCGGGTCCACACCGCTGGAATGCAACCACCAGCCGACCGGCTGGGACCCGTTGCGTGCGCACCTTACCGAGGCAGGGGGCTACTTCAAGGCGGCCTGCGAGATCGGGACGCCGGGCTACACCGACTCGATCAACACCTCCGAGACCGCCGATGACCTCGATGATGTCCGCGATGCCCTGGGAGAAGAGAAGGTCTCGGTGATGGGTGTCAGCTACGGGACACACCTCGGATCGACCTACGCCACGAAGTACCCGGAGCACACCGACAGACTCGTCCTGGATTCCGGGTTCGACACCGGTCGCGCCTGGAACGGCTTCCTCGACGACCAGACCGGCGGTTACACCCGTGCCCTCCACGACTTCCTAGAGTGGGTCGCCGACAACAACGACACCTACGGACTCGGCGAGACGCCGTTGGAGGTGTACCAGGCCTGGTCACGGGTCATCGTGGAGGAGTCCGGGACCAACCCCACCGTCGTCCCGCCGCCTGCCCGGATCGGCGACCTGCCGGCAGGACTGCAGTGGGCCGGCCAGCCCGCGGCGGACATCCTCACCGCAACGGGTCAACCGCAGGCCCAGCTGGAGAACCTCTTCCACATGGTCAGTGCTCCCGGTGCGAGACAGTCGGCGTCACCGACACTGACTGCTACACACCAGGTACTGCCACAGCCGCAGTTCTGGGGGGAGCTGGCGGAGATCATCAACGGCACCACCCCGATCCCGTCCCCCGAGGAGCAGGCCGAGGCGCAGTCCGAGCTGGACCCAGAGCTGATCGCGCAGCAGGATGCGGCGCTGTCGATGCAGCAGATGGTGATCTGCAATGAAAACCAGGTCACCGCGGACCCCATGAGGATCCCCGGCGCCTTGTGGAACAACTTCGTCGAGAAGGACGTGTTCTCTCTTCCCGGCGACACTGCCATGGCAGGCCTCAACTGTGCAGGCGTTGAACCGGACGCCCCTTTCGTCCACATCAACGGCGGCGAGCTGGATGTCCGCCCCCTCCAGATCCAGGGAACCGGTGACCCCCAGACCGTCTACCGCACCCACGACCCGATGGCCAAGGCAATGAACAGTCACGTCATCACTGTGGACGGGCCGGGTCACGCCCAGGTCGGCGTCGGCAATAGCGTCGTGGACGACGCGGTCGTGGAGTACCTTCGCACCGGAACCACCGACATCACCGCCGCCCCGTCACGCCCGGTCGGATGATCCTCAGTCCTTGACCTCCGTGGCGTGCAGCTGGTCGTCGAGGTCATCAGGGTCGAGGTTCGCCTCGGAGAACGGCGAGTTCAGCGGCAACCGCAGGTCCAGGTCGGTGCCCGGGCACAGCTCGATCTTGCCCTCGGCGAGGGTGAAGTCCAGGACGTGCCCGCCCACGGTCCGCCCGTCGTCGATGAAGTGCACGTGGCACCCCGGCACCGAGATCCCCTTCTCGAAGACCGGTGTGCGGAACCCCGCGATCACCCCCGAGACGTCCGTGAAGTGCTGCTCGGCGTCGTCGCCGACCGCCTCCGTCATCGGAGGGTACGGCTTCGACTGCCGGACGACGGTACGCGTGGTGACGTCGCTGAACCGTCCGGTGATGCGCACCGCGTACATGTAGTTCGCGGACGGGGTCATCTCGTCGATGAAGTCCGAGAGTTCGGAACGCCGGATGTTCTCCGGGGCACGGCGTCGAATCCGGGGGACGAAGTTCGTCGCCACGGCATACGGGCTCCTGGCTTCGAGGTCGGCGCGCACCGCACTGCCGTCGTGCCGCAACTGGTAGCAGGTGCCGTCGATGATCACCATCTCCCCGTCCAGCGCGTCGAACGTCCCCAGCCCGAAGTTGCCTTTGCCGAGGAGCTCGCCGACGGTCATCTCACCGTCGTAGATGCCGTCGAGCAGGGCGGTCATCAGGGAGTTCTGGAAAATGGTGTGCCGGGTGACGGGGCGGTCAGTCATGCCGCCCAGCATAACCGGCATTCACCCGGTGATGCCGGCGCCGATCTCGCGTCCGATCCGTTCCAGGATCGGCAGCGGACGACGCAGGCATTCCTGCAGGTCCGACTCGTAGTCCACGAGACTGTGGATCGCGGCGAAGAGGTCGGACGATCCGAGCTGGTTCTGCCCGCACACGGCGACGACGGGGACGCCTGCCCGACGGGCACGTTCGGCGACGCCGGCCGGCGCTTTCCCGCTGAGCGTCTGCGTGTCGACCTTCCCCTCACCCGTGATCACCAGGTCGGCCCCGTCGAGGGCGCCGGCGAAGCCGGTTTCGTCCACGACGAGATCGACCCCGGAGCGCATCTCCGCGCCCAGTAGGCCCAGCGCCATGAACCCGAGCCCTCCGGCCGCGCCCGCCCCTGGCGACGCGGCGATGCCGGACACCCCGAGAGCATCCTCGACGACGCCGGAGAAGGAGTGGACGGCGGCGTCCACGTCGCCGATGTCCTCCGCCGCCAGCCCCTTCTGCGGTCCGTAGACCGCCGCAGCCCCGTCGTCACCGCACAGGGGGTTGCGGACGTCGGAGGCAATCACGACCTCGACCTCCCGCAGACGCGGGTCCAGCCCGTCGAGGTCAACCTGCCGCACCGTTCCCAGATCACCGACTGCCGTGACAGGCGCACCGTCGGCGTCCCGGAACACCACCCCCAGGGCTACCGCCATGCCGAACCCGGCGTCCGTGGTGGCGCTGCCGCCGAGCCCGAGGATGATCCGCCGGGCCCCCTCATCCACCGCGGCCCGGATCAGGTCCCCGACGCCCCATGACCCGGCCTGCCGGGCGGCCTCGGCCGGCGGAACCGCACCGTCCTGCGTCGCCATGTCCAGTCCGCACGCCCGGGCGATCTCGATCACCGCGGTCCGGAGACGGGCCGCGGAACTACCGCAGGCGCCTTCCAGCGAGTAGTCGGCACGGACCTCACCGCCGTCCGACGCCCGCACCAACGCAGACCGGCGGCCGTAGCCGAGGTCATCGAACACCTCGAGCGTGCCGTCGCCACCGTCGGCCAGTGGCAGTGCCACCACGTGGCACCCCGCCGCCTCCAGCCCGCGGGCCAGCGCAGCGGCCACCGCGCGCGACGATGCCGACCCCTTGAACTTGTCGCAGCAGATCAGGACGGTAGACATCAGGCCAGGTTATCGATAATGGCGGATGTCACGTCGACCGTGGAGGAGGTCCCGCCCACCTCTCGGCTCCGGATACCGTCAGCACAGGTCTTCTCGATGGCACTTCGCACCCGCTTAGCCTCCACCTCGAGTCCGAGGTGGTCGAGCATCAACGCCGCCGAGCCAATCTGACCCACGGGATTCGCGATCCCCTGCCCTGCAATGTCCGGGGCCGACCCGTGCACTGGCTCGAACATCGACGGAAACCGTCTCTCGGGGTTCAGGTTCGCGCTGGCTGCAAGCCCCAGAGATCCGGACATAGCGGAGCCCAGGTCAGACAAGATGTCGGCATGCAGGTTGGAGGCAACGACGACGTCCAGATCTTCGGGGTTCAGCACGAACTTCGCAGCCATGGCATCAACCAGAACCGACTCGGTCTCGACGTCCGGATAGTCTTCGGCGACCCTGTCGAAGACGTCATCCCACAGCACCATTCCGAACTGCTGTGCATTGGACTTCGTGACCTTCGACAACTTCTTACGGGGACGGGTCCGGGCCAGGTCGAAGGAATACCGGAAGATCCGCTCGCACCCTACCTCAGTGAACACCGCCGACTGTGTCGCCACCTGACCTGCACCCGCTCGTCCGGAGAAGTTCCTACCACCGAAGCCCGAGTACTCACCCTCCGAGTTCTCACGAACCACAATCCAGTCCAGGTTCCGCTCGTGTGCATCGACGATGGGAGAAGCGACGTTCGGCAGAAAGTTCACCGGACGGATGTTCGCCCACTGATCGAACCCCTGGCAGATCGCGATCCGGAGACCCCACAAGCTCACGTGGTCCGGGACGGTGGGCCAACCGACGGAGCCGAAGAAGATGGCGTCCAACTCCTGCAGCTGGCTGAGTCCGTCCTCCGGCATCATCGTCCCGTTGCGTGCGTAGTACTCGCTCCCCCAGTCGAAATCCTTCCAGTTGAAGGAGAATTCTCCCCGTGAATTCTCCGCCAGGGCGTCGAGGACATTCCGTCCTGCTTCGACCACCTCATGACCAACACCGTCCGCGGGAATTGACGCGATATCGAAAGTCCTGGAACCCATGTGAAATCTCCTTGTTCAGAGCAGAATGTGACACTTCCCATTCAAAGTGATCGACCCGCCGTCCGTCCAAGACTTTGTTTCATCTAGCGACATAGGAAGGGCCTATGCCTCTGCCCCGAGGGACCGACTGTGAATCAAGGACATCATCGCCTGAGCGCCCGGCGTCAGCTCACCGGGCCGACTCACCACGAAGATGTCGAGGTGCACCTCGGGCACGATCCGCCGGACCACACATCCGCTACTTTCGGCGACCGTCTGCCACGACGCAGGCATCACAGTGTGGCCGACGCTGGCGCAAAACAGCGGCAACAGGGACGTACGATGCTCAACCTCGGCAACAACACTGGTGCCGACATCATGAACCAACGCGTCGTCGATGAGTTGCCTCATCAGGGACCCCCGTGGCGAGATCACGAACCGCAAGCCATCAAGCTCACCTCGCTCAATGGTTTCCCCGAATGGATCGGACACCTCTGTACAGGGTGGCGAGATCAGCACCAACGGTTGCGACTCCAGCTGACAGACATTCAGATCAGCAGTCTGGGGCCGGCCAGACGCCCCCAGCAACCCAATCTCCGCAGATCCCGACCTCACGGCTTCGACAGTTTCAGCTGGGGTAAAGGATGCCGCGACATTGACCACCATTCCGGGATAGCGGTCGTGGAAGGATGTGACCAACTGGGTCAACGGCTCAACGCCGGGGCTGGGCATCGCCACCAACTCCACAGTCCCAGACTGAAGTTCGCGCACCGACGATACTGCACGACGTGCCGCATCGAGATCACGCAACACCTGACGGGCCGGAGACACGAGCCGCTGCCCTGCACTGGTGAGTTCCGCACGGCGTCCTGTCCGGTGGAAGAGCTCCACCCCGAGCCGCTTCTCGAGGGTACGTATCGACTGCGACAAGGAGGGCTGGGCGACATGTAACGCCTCAGCCGCCCGCCCGAAGCCGCCATGGTCAATCACCCCGAGGAAGTAGGTCAACTGCCGGATGTCCACATGTCCTCCTGACATAGGCCTGAACTATGAGAGGTAGTGAAAATGAGTCTTGGACGTAACCCAGATCACACTCCATGCTGAGATTAGCAACTATCCAGGAGGAAAGCATGGAATCACCGAGCGGTTCACCGCGGACAAACGTCGCCGATGTCCTTCTCCGCGGAGGAACATACCGAAGTCTGGAACAACAGCAGTTGTCACCGATGGAGGAGAAATTCGAGAAATTCAGAAGAATCTCCGGATTCATCCTCGCGCCCCTCGGTTTCATCCTCATGCTCACGGTCCCCGGCGGAATGGATCCGACACAGCAGAAGGTCGCCGCGGTTCTTGTCGGGGTCATTCTCCTCTGGCTCTGCGAGTCACTCCCCATTCCGGTCACCGGCCTCCTCGGCGTCGGAATGCTGGTACTGATCGGAACAGCCCCGGCCGCAGAGGTACTGGCGCCCTTCGGCTCGACCACGATCTTCACGTTCATCGGCGCCTTCATCCTGGCTCAGGCCATGTTGAAGCACGGCGTTGCACAGCGCGTCGCCTACTTCGTGCTCGGACTTCCCGGGGTCGGGACGTCAACGGTGCGGATCATCCTCGCGTTCGGCGGTATCACCTGCGCACTCTCCGCCTTCGTCTCCAACACCGCCACGGTTGCCATGCTGCTGCCTACCGCCCTGGGCATCCTCACTGTCATTGCGCAGCTCATGCAGGACAAGGGCATCGTCAAGGAAGACTTCGACCCCATGCGGCTGCGTGTAGGAGCAGCCCTCATGCTCATGCTTGCCTACGGCGCATCCATCGGGGGACTCCTCACCCCCGTCGGAGCACCGCCGAACCTGATCGGACGCGGCCTCATCGAGGAAGCTACTGGAGAACGTATCTCCTTCGGCCAGTGGGTCATGACCGCGGCACCGATCTGCGCGTGCATGCTCGTGGCTCTCACCGTCATCCTCTTCTTGGTGAACCGACCCGAGACCCGCCGCATCGACGGCGTCGCCGAGTTCATCGCCGAGCGCAAGAAGGCCCAGGGCAAGATGTCCCGGGCGGAGATCAATACGGTCATCGCGTTCTCCGTCACCGTGTTCCTCTGGATCTTCCCTGCGGTCCTCGGAATGTTCACCGGGGTCGATTCGCCGATCTACGAGGTAGTGGACGAACGGCTCAACGAGGGGATTGTCGCCGTGCTCGGAGCGGTCCTGCTCTTCATTCTGCCGGTAAAGCCTCGTCAGCTGACGTACACACTCGACTGGTCCGACGCGGCGAAGATCGACTGGGGAACGATTCTGCTCTTCGGAAGCGGGATGATCTTCGGTGCCATGCTCGGAGACTCCGGTCTGGCCACGTCCATCGGCGAAGGCCTCAACGGAATGCTCGGTGTGTCCAGTGGCCTGGTCATCACCGCGATGGCCGTGATCCTGGCCATCATCATCTCCGAGACAACGAGTAACACCGCTGCAGCCGCAGTCACTGTCCCGATCGTCGTTCCACTGGCGGTTGCTGCCGGCGTCGACCCCGTCATCCCCGCCATGGCGGCAACCTTCGGCGCATCCTTCGGGTTCATGCTCCCTATCTCCACACCACAGAACGCGATCGTCTACGGGTCGGGATGCGTCTCGATCGGGCGTATGGTCCGCACCGGAATCAGCTTCGACATCATCGGCGCTGTCCTCATTGTGCTCTTCCTGCCCTGGGTCGCCTCACTCGTGGGTATCGGAGGGTAGAGCCGGGCAAACGCCAAGGCACACACGCCAAAGGCCCCGCCACCGATGTGGCAGGGGCCTTTTCCTATGCGTCAGCGTCACCCCGCAGACGGCTCTTTCCGCTGCTAGGCGTTGGCGGCCTTGGCCTTGGCGTCCTGCACCCGCTGCTTCAGGGCGCGGAACTGCTCCCAGACCTCCTCGGGAACCTTCGGGCCGAGGAAGGTGAGGTACTCGTCGTTGTCCTCGATGTCACTGGCCCACTGCTCCGGCGGCGCGGTCAGCGCGGTGCGGATGTCCTCCTCCGGCTCGGTGACACCGTCCAGGTCGAGGTCCTCGTAACGGGCGGTGTGCCCGACCACGGTCTCGTCGGCACCGACCTGGCCCTCGATACGCTCGACGATCCACTTGAGCACGCGGCTGTTCTCGCCGAAGCCGGGCCACAGGAAGCGCCCGTCGTCACCGCGGCGGAACCAGTTGACCAGGAAGACGTCCGGCATCTTGTCGCCGCCACGCTTACCCATGTCGATCCAGTGCTGCAGGTACTCGCCGGCGTTGTAGCCGATGAAGGGCAGCATCGCCATCGGGTCGTGACGCAGGGTGCCCACGGCACCCTCCTGTGCGGCGGTCTGGCCGGAGGCCATCAGCGCGCCGACCATGGTGGCGTGCTCCCAGTCGTAGGTCTGGGAGACCAGCGGCACGGTGTCCGCACGGCGACCGCCGAAGAGGATCGCGTCGACCTTGACGCCCTTCCAGTCGTCGAACTCCGGTGCGGCGACCGGGCACTGTGCCAGCGGCACGCAGTAGCGGGAGTTCGGGTGGGCGGCCTTCTCGTCGGAGTCGGGCGTCCAGTCGTTGCCCTTCCAGTCGATGAGGTGGTCCGGGGCGTCGCCGCCGATGCCCTCCCACCAGACGTCACCGTCGTCGGTGAGCGCGACGTTGGTGAACAGGGTGTTGCCCGCCTCCATGGTCTCCATGGCGATCGGGTTGGAGCCGTAGCTGGTGCCCGGCGCGACGCCGAAGAATCCGTTCTCCGGGTTCACCGCGTAGAGGTGGCCGTCCTCACCGAACTTCAGCCAGGCGATGTCGTCACCGACGACCTGGGCCTTCCAGCCCGGGACGGTCGGGGTGATCATCGCCAGGTTGGTCTTGCCGCAGGCGGACGGGAAGGCACCGAGGATGTGGTAGTCCTTGCCCTCCGGGCTGGTCAGCTTGAGGATCAGCATGTGCTCGGCGAGCCAGCCCTCCTCCTTGGCCATGACCGAGGCGATCCGCAGCGCGTAGCACTTCTTGGCGAGGATGGCGTTTCCGCCGTAACCGGAACCGAAGGACCAGATCTCCTTGGTGTCGGGGAACTGGGTGATGTACTTGGTGTCGTTGCACGGCCACGGCACGTCCTGCTCGCCCTCTGCCAGCGGCGCGCCGACCGAGTGCAGGCAGCGGACGAAGGCGCCGTCGGTGCCGAGCTTGTCGAGGGCCTCCTGGCCCATGCGGGTCATCACACCCATGGAGAGTACGACGTAGGCCGAGTCGGTGAGCTGCACGCCCAGCTTCGGCTCGGGGTCGCTGATCGGCCCCATGCAGAACGGCACGACGTACATGGTGCGACCGCGCATCGACCCGGCGAAGTGCTCGGTCATCTCCTCCTTCATCGCCGCCGGCGGTGCCCAGTTGTTCGTGGGGCCGGCGCCCTCCTGCTTCTCAGAGCAGATGAAGGTGCGGGACTCGACGCGGGCGACGTCCGCCGGGTTCGAGCGGGCGAGGAAGCTGTTCGGACGCTTCTCCTCGTTGAGCTTGGTCAGCGTGCCGGCCTCGACGAGTTCACCGGTCAGGCGGTCCCACTCCTCGCGGGAACCGTCGACGAAGACCACGTTCTCCGGCTGAAAAAGTTCGACTGCCTCGGTAATCCAGGCGAGGAGGTCCTCGTGCTGGGTGGGTGGCTGGCCGACGAGCCCGGGAATGGTCATGAAAACTCCTGACGAGATGTGTTTCAGAACGGTTCTGAGAGTTGATGAGGTTTTCTGCGTTCCCCAAGACTAACCCCAGTTCCCCCTGTCCACACATTCCCACCCGCGCACGTCCCACGCCCCACGTCCGTTTCCGGGGGTGACCGGGGGGACATGACCGTCCGCATCACCCTGTCTCCGCAGTTCATCGGCAAGATCACCGCTCCCGCCGACACCCTCGGTGGCCGCACCCGCCCCGACATCCACACCCCCTGCTGTGACAGAAGACACATCTGTGTCTATCTCTGACACATCTGTCATGCACTCCCGACGTCGCCACGACGACCAGCCGCCGTCGAAGGTGACGACCGACAGCGTGTCGACCCGGCCGTCGCCGTCCGTGTCGGCGCAGATGGTCATTCCGGTGTCGTCGCTCAGCGTGACCGCCTCCTCCCCGGGCAGCACATGGGACACCGGCAGCCCGAAGGTCTGGTCCCCCAGGTCCAGCAGCAGCCCGTCCCCCGTCCCGTAACCGTCCTGCAGACCCGATGGATCCGACGGGCCCGACACCGGATCCAACCCGGCCGCACCGGGCAGCCCGATGCCGTCCCACCCGGTCATGACGCACCTCCCGGCAGACGCCCGGCGACAGGCGGCACGACGAGGCGGGCGACGACGTCGGTCACCGTGGCCGCCCAACGCCGACGCAGCGACGCCGCAAGATCCGCCTGCTCCCGCTCCCGGCGCGCCGTCCGTCCGCTCCACCACCGTGCGGCCGCCGTCGCCGTCATCACGGCGAGACCGGCGAGGAACCCGAACAGCAGCGAGTCCGTCATCCGGAGCACACCCGCCGCCGTGGCGACACCGGTGCCGACGGCCGCAGCCACCGTGACGGCCGTGGCGGCCGAGGGGACCGGCAGAGTCGCCCGGGCCGTCTCCCCCGTCGGCGGCGTCTCGTCGTCCCCGTGCTCCACCGGCGCGAGGTGCGGCATCTCCACCCCCTGTTCCAGTACGGCGACGCTCAACCGCGCGCGGAAGAGCCGGTCGGCACCTCCACCGCATGGTCTCTCCAGGATGTCGGTGGCGATCCGGTCCGCGGCGAGCCGGACGGCGATACGCACCCGGTCCAGCCGGTCGGCGTCCGCACGACGGGCGTCCGCCTCCCAGCGGTGCCGGTCCACCCACATTCCGCCGACGGTGTCGGCCAACTGCGCCAACGACTGCTGCCCGGTGTGTCCGTCGGCACCCCACCTGCAGTGCACGACGCCGGGCTCGTCCGCCAGGTCCGCATGCTCCTCCGGGGTGTAGACGACAGCGACCCCCATCGCGTCACGCACGGCGCGGATCACCTCCATGTCCCCCACCGCGGCCTGCGGGGAGGTGACGACGGCGATGACACCGTCCGCTTCACCCGGACCCGCGCCGGCGACGAACCTGTGCCCCTGTGGCCCCCGACGCCCGGCTGCCGCCCTGACACCTGCCGTAACCTGCTCGACGGCCCGCGCATCCGGACCGATCACAGAAATGACCGTCACACTTCCCCCTAGTTCCCTGTACCGCTGTGTTCTGCCACAATGTGAGGGATGTCTATTCCCGATAATCCCCCAGCACCGCGTTCGGGTGGCCGCGGTCGCCCCCTGCAGACAGAGTTTAACGACGGACGCGACTATCCGCGACTGGGTAGCTTCAGTTTCCGGCGCGGCACCCTCACCGACAACCAGGAGAGCCTCTGGGAGGACAACTGGCCGTCGTTGGGCATCGAACTCACCGACGACCTCACCGACCCCGTCGACCTCGACACCTGGTTCGGGCGCTCCGGCCACGACACCATCGTCGAGATCGGTTCCGGCACCGGCACCTCCACCGCGGCGATGGCCCCGCTGGAGCAGGACACCAACGTCGTCGCCGTGGAGATCTACCGCCCCGGGCTGGCGAAACTGCTCGGCGCGGTGGTCCGTGGGGACATCGGCAACGTGCGCATGGTCAAGGGCGACGGGGTCGAGGTCCTGCAGCGGCTCTTCGCCCCGGGCAGCCTCGCCGGAGTGCGCGTCTACTTCCCCGACCCGTGGCCGAAGGCGCGGCACCACAAGCGCCGGATCATCCAGACCGGTACGCTGCACCTCATCGCCTCGCGTCTGCGTCCCGGCGGCATCCTGCACGTCGCCACCGACCACGCCGACTACGCCGAGTGGATCGACGAACTGGTCGAGGCGGAGCCGGACCTCGAGTACCTCGGCTGGCCGGAGGAGGCGGCGGACCGTGAACGCACGGTCCCGGTGCTGACCGACCGCCAGATCATCACGAAGTTCGAGGGCAAGGGTCTGGACAAGGAGCACACCATCCGCGAATACCTCTGGAGACGGCGATGAGCGGCACCAACGCCCACAACGAGTCCCTGTCCTACACCGGGCAGCCCGAAAAGACCCCGGTGTACCTGCTGGTCTGGGACGCGCCGAACATCGACATGGGACTGGGGTCCCTGCTGGGGGGACGCCCCGACGCCGTGCACCGTCCCCGGTTCGACGCGGTGGGCCGCTGGCTCATCGACGTCGCGCGCGACGCTGACATCGCCGACATCGATCCTGACACCGACTTCGCCGCCGACGCCACGCCGCCGGCACCGGAGGCGACGGTGTTCACCAACGTCGCCCCCGGCTCGGCCGAGCAGATCCGTGGCTGGGTCGACGCGCTGCGCAACGTCGGTTTCGCCGTCTTCGCGAAACCGAAGCTGACCGAGGACTCCGACGTCGACCCGGACATGCTCGCCCACATCCGTCGCCGCCGCGACGAAGGCGTGCTGAACGGCCTGGTCGTCGCCAGCGCCGACGGCCAGAACTTCCGCGAGCTGCTCGAGGAACTCGCCGACGAGATCCCCGTGACCGTCCTCGGCTTCCACGAACACGCCCACTGGGCCGTGGAGAACGAGGCGCTGGAGTTCCTCGACCTCGAGGACATCCCCGGTGTCTTCCGCGCGCCGTTGCCGCGCGTCAACCTCGACTCCCTGCCGGACGACGGTGCATGGCTCCAGCCGTACCGGCCTCTCTCCGCGCTGGTTCGCTGAAAGGAGCCTCCGCCAAGTGTTCACGACCTGGGGCGACATCGCCTTCCGCTTCCGCCGGATCATCCCCGCCGTCATCATCGTGCTGATCGGCGTGCTCTACCTGGGCATCGGCACCCAGCTGGGCGACCGGATGAGCCAGGAGGGCTGGGACGACCCCCACAGCGAATCCACCCGCGCCGCGCAGATCGAACAGGAGACGTTCGGTCGCGACGCGTCGGGCGACGTGATCGTCCTGGTCACCCGTGACGGTGACGGCGGCACCGGCGACTCCGCCGGCGCCGACCTGACCGACCCCGCCCTGCAGGAGAACGTCACCAGTCAGCTCAACGCCATCGCCGTCGGCCACCCGGACGCCGTCGCCGGGGTGACGAGCTACTTCGACACCGGTCACGAGCAGATGCTCGCCGACGACGGGTCCTCCGCCTTCGCCGCGATCAGCCTGCACGGCACCGAGGACGAGGTCCTCAACAACTTCCGCGACATCGAGGACGACCTGCACAACCTCAGCGTCGAGGGTGCCACCGTCGAGATCGGCGGCGCCACCGCCGTCGCCGGCGCCCTCGATTCGGGCATGGGCGACGACATCCAGCGCGCAGAGCTGATCGGACTGCCGGTCGTCGCCCTGCTGCTGCTGGTCATCTTCGGCAGCGTGGTCGCGGCCTGCATGCCGCTGATCGTCGGTGTCCTCTCGATCCTCGGCTCCATGGGCATCCTGTCCGTCCTCGCCGGGATCACCCAGGTCAACACCTTCTCCCAGTCGGTGGTCACACTGCTGGGACTGGGCCTGGCCATCGACTACGGCCTGTTCATGGTCTCGCGCTTCCGTGAGGAACTCGCCGAAGGCAACGACACCCGCACGGCCGTACGCAACACCACGGCCTCGGCGGGCAAGACGGTGGTGTTCTCCGCGCTGATGGTGGCGGTGGCACTGTCGAGTCTGCTGATGTTCCCGCAGGCGTTCCTGAAGTCGGTGGCCTACGGCGCGATCTCCGCGGTCGGGCTCGCCGCGTTGATCAGCGTGGCCGTCCTGCCGAGCCTGTTCTCGATGCTGGGCCACCGCATCGACAAGTGGACGGTCATCCGCCGCGGACGCACCCGTGAGGCGACGGTGCAGTCCTGGTGGGGCAAGGTCCCGGCCTTCGCGATGAAGCACGCGAAGCTGATGACCGTGGGCATCATCGCCCTGCTGATCCTGCTGACCATCCCGCTGAGCGGGGTGAAGTTCGGCGGCATCAACGAGACCTACCTGCCTCCGGACAACGACACCCGCGTCTCCCAGTCCCACTTCGACGAGAACTTCCCGGAGTTCCGCACCGACCCGGTGAAACTCGTCGTCGAGGGCGACAACTCCGCCGTGGGCGAGGTCTTCCAGAAGGCCAACGCGGTCGAGGGACTGACCGGTAACTTCCAGGTCACGCGCCCCACGCAGGACGGCGTGACCGTCCTGTCCGCCGGCATCGCCGACCGGGACGACAACGACCGGATCGTCAACGAACTGCGCGACATCGCCCACGGCCTCGACGCCGACGGTGAGGTCCTGGTCGCCGGCACCCCGGCGATGGAGGTCGAGTCGATCGAGGCGCTGTTCGACAAGCTGCCGTGGATGCTGGTCTACATCATCGCCGCGACCTTCATCCTGCTGTCGCTGGTGTTCGGGTCGGTGATCCTGCCGGCCAAGGCGGTGATCATGAACATCCTCGGCACCGGCGCGACGCTCGGTATCCTCACCGCCCTGTTCGTCGACGGTGTGGGTGCAGACCTGTTCAACTTCTCACCGGGCCCGCTGATGAGCCCGGTGCTGGTGCTGATCGTGGCGATCATCTACGGGTTGTCGACGGACTACGAGGTGTTCCTGGTGTCCAGGATGGTCGAGGCCCGTGCCCACGGGTCCTCGACACCACAGGCCATCAGATTCGGCACCGCCACGACCGGCGGCATCATCACCGCGGCGGCGTTGATCATGATCGTCGTCGCCGGGGCGTTCGCGTTCTCCGACATCGTGATGATGAAGTACATCGCCTTCGGCATGATCGCCGCACTGGTCATCGACGCCACGGTGATCCGCATGCTGCTCGTCCCCGCCGTGATGTACCTGTTGCGGGAGGACTGCTGGTGGGCCCCACGGTGGGTCACGAAGCTCTCGCAGAAGATCGGCCACAACGAACGCCTCGAAGGCTTCAGCCCCGACAACGGCGGTGGCGCGCCGTCGCCTGACGTGTCCGAGACGACGGACGCAGGGTCGCCCGCCGCCTCTGCGCAGTCGGCGGAGTCGGCGAAGCCCGCGGAGTCGGCGGCCCCTGCTGCCACTGTCGGCGGTGCCACAGTGGTGTCCCGCTTCCCGATCCCCGAGGCACACACCGCTGACCGGGACGTCGGCGGCACCGACACCGAGGCCGACGCTACGGCAGACGACGAAGCCGACGCCTACGGTGCGCACGCCACGTCCGACACCGCCATCCCCTTCAGCGAGCTGATGCGTCGCCTGCAGGAGGAACGACCCGGGAACCGGGAGCGCTGAGGGACCATGGCAGCAGAGCGTACGACGAGCCACCTCCGCCGCCGGTGGCGCATGATCCTGCACTGGTTGAAGGATCCCCGTGTCCGGGCGTTGCTCACGCTCATGCTGCTGGGTGCGGTCATCTTCCTGGCACGTGACCACTACCACTTCCTCGAGGAGGGGTGGGCGGCGATGCTGCAGGCCAACAACTGGTACATCCTCGCCGCGGTCGTGGCCATGGGGTTGTCGATGATGGCCCAGGCCGAAGTCATGGTCGCGCTGCTGCGTCCGGCCGGCGTCCCGGTGAAGCGGTCCAGCGCCAACGCACTGGGCCTGTCGGCGAACGCCTGGTCGTCCTCCTTCCCCGGCGGGCCGGCGATCTCCGCCGCCATGATCTTCCGGGAGCAGATGAAATGGGGTGCCACCGGTGTCATCGCCAGCTGGTACCTGGTGATCTCCGGCGCCCTGTCCGGGGCGAGCATGGCGATCCTCGGTTTCGGCGCCGTGTTCTTCCTCCAGGCCAATGTGCACGTGGTCTCGCTGACCTTCTCCCTCATCGCCCTGGTCGCGTTGACGGTGGGCGCCAACTGGGTCGCCCGTCACCCGGACAAGGTCCAGTCCGGACTGCTGTCGGCGATGACCTGGTTCAACCGGAAGAGGAAGAAGCCGCTCGACCGGTTCCACGAGCAGATCCGGAGTTTCTCGGACCAGCTGCGCGCCGTCGACCTGTCGCCGAAGCACCTCGGCTACGCGGTGGTGGTCTCCCTGCTCAACTGGGTGCTGGAGATCGTCTGCCTGTTCCTGTGCATCCTCGCCATCGGTGCCGAACCCAGCGTGGCCGGTGCCGTGCTGGCGTTCATCGCAGCGAAGCTCATCGGGCAGGCACCGATCACCCCCGGTGGTCTCGGCCCGGTCGACATCACCCTGACCACCATGCTGGTCGGCACCGCCGGGCTGGGCTCCGGCCAGGCCGTCGCTGCGGTGATCGTCTTCCGCATGGTCAGTTTCGCGCTGCTCACCCTCGTGGGCTGGCTGGTGTTCCTCTGGACCTTCGTCCGTCCGGAAGAGGACGTCGACGCCGGGGACGAGGACGGCAGCACGTCACGCCGGCGGTCCGGCCGGGGGCTCACCGTCCGTCAGATCACGGGTGGCACTGCCGCACGGGGGCACAGGGACGACGGGGACGACGGGGAGGCCAGCATCATCGACAGGCTGCCCCGCCACCCCGACCAGCAGAACGACGGGTGAGATGTCCGGCCACCGCCTAGGATGGGGACCATGAAGAATTCCCCCGATGCGACGTCCGGGCCCGCCGGGCCGCTGTCCGCGACCGCCGGTACCTCGACGACGATGGCGGTGGTCATCGACGCCGTCGCCGTCCTGGTCTTCGCCCTGCTGGGCAAGCTCTTCCACGACACTGCGGGGTTCAGCGTGCTCGGGTGGATCGGCACGGCGTGGCCGTTCCTGCTGGGGGCCGGAGTCGCCTGGGCGCTCCTGCTGACCGGGGTCGTCCGGCCGGCACCCGGCACCGGCGTGGGGGTACTGATCGTCACCTGGTTCGTGGGGATCGTCGTGCGCGCCATCGTGACCATGTCTGTGGCGTGGGGGTTCGTCCTGACGTCGCTGATCTTCCTGGGGATCCTGCTGATCGGGTGGCGTGCGGTGGCGTCATTCGTCACCCGCCGTCAGACCGCGTCCTGACGACCGCGACCTGACGAAATCCAGGAACCCCGCAACCGGAGCGACGGTGCCACTCCCTGTGTGCCCCGGATCCTGGGCCGGAGTCGACCAGACGATACCGAGCTCGCGCACCCGCGCAGTCGCCAGGGGTATCACCGACATACCGGCCATCTGCAGGTTCGGGTCATCCATCGGCAGAAGCGCAACCCCGAGCCCTGCCGTCACCAAGCCCGCGACCGTCGTCAACTCCATGGACTCGAACACCAGACGCGGGCGGAAGCCGCTGTCGGCGGCCAGCGTGTCCAGCAGCAGTCTCGTCCCGTAGCCCTCCAGCATCGCGACGAACGGTTCCTCGGCCGCCTCGGCGAGATCCACCGTGGACCGTCCCGACCACCGGTGGCCCGACGGCACGGCGAGTCCGAGTCGTTGCTCTGCCAACTGGGCCCACCCCACCTGACCGGACCCGACCTGCGTGGTCGGACGTGGCCCGACGATGGCGAGGTCGAGGCGCCCCGCCGTCACCTGGTCAACCAGCTCCAGTGCTGCCCCCTGCACCAGGTCGAACTCGACGCCGGGCCGTGTGCCACGGAACTCCCGCAGCAGGTCCGGCACCATCCACGTCCCCAGCGAGTGCATGAACCCCAGCCGGACCGTCCCCCGCTCCGGGTCCACCAGCCGACGGACCTCCTCCACCCCGGCACGCCAGGCGTCCCGCGCCGACCGGGCGGCGACGGCGAGGACCTCGCCCCTCCGGTTCAGGACGAGGTGCCGGCCGTGCCGGTCGAAGAGATCCACACCGACCGTGTGCTCCAGGGCGGCGAGGCGTCGCGACAGAGTCGACTGGCTGACGCCCGTCGCCAGCGCCGTGTCCACCATGTTGCCGGTGTCCACGAGATCGAGGAACCAGTCGACGTCCACCGGTGCAGCCATCGTCCACCTCCCTCTCTGATGCATGATTCGGGACAAGAAGGTCATTCTAATGCATTTTGATCGTTGATCGTCGATGACAACCATGGACAGCATGGCCACCACCGACACCACGGATGCTGCTGAACCCCCCGCCGGACTCTCCCCCGGCGATCCCGGCTACCGCCGGATCATGGTCGCCGCGGCGACGGCCGGCCTGGCGAGCTTCAACGCGATGTACCTCACACAGTCCGTCCTGCCCGCCATCCACGACGGGCTGGGCGTCTCCCCCACCACCGCCGCGCTCACCGTGTCCGCCACCACCGGCATGCTCGCCGTCGCCGTCATCCCGGTCAGCATCCTGTCCGAACGGGTGGGACGACGCCGCGTCCTCCAGGTCTCCGTCCTCGTCGCCACCGCCCTCAGCCTGCTCCTGGCCGCCGCACCCGGGATCGGCACCCTCGTCGGGCTGCGTGCCCTGCAGGGCGTCGCCGTCGCCGGCGTGCCGGCGGTGATGATGAGCTTCCTGTCCGAGGAGATCCGCCAGGACCACCTCGGACGGGTGATGGGCCTCTACATCGCCGGCACCACCCTCGGTGGGCTGCTCGGACGTCTCGTACCGTCCGGCGTCCTGGAGTTCACGGACTGGCGCGGTGCAGTCCTCGTCGGCGGTGCCGTAGCCCTCCTCCTGGGCCTGGTGTGTGCCTGGGCGCTGCCACCTCAGCGCCATTTTACCCCCAAGACGATCACCCTGCGCCACGAGTTGGCGGCCTTCCGCCGCCACTGGCGTGACCGTCGGCTCGTCGCCCTGTTCATCCTCCCGTTCCTGATGATGGGCGTCTTCGTCTCGCTGTACAACTACCTGGGGTTCCGCCTCACCGGCGACTTCGGCCTCCCCGAGGCAGTCGCCGGCACCGTGTTCGTCCTCTACCTCTCCGGCACCTGGTCCTCCGCCCGTGCCGGCACCCTGGTGACGAAGTACGGTGCGGCGCGCGTCCTGGTCACCGGGGTCGCGCTTGCCACCCTCGGCCTCCTGCTCGCACTCGTACCCAACCTCGCCGTCACCGTCTGCGGTGTCCTGGTGTTCACCGCCAGCTTCTTCGCCGTCCATTCGACGGCGTCGACGCTGGTGGGACAGATCGCCGACCGCGACCGTGCGGAAGCGTCCTCGACCTACGTGATGAGCTATTACCTGGGGTCCTCGGTGGTCGGCTGGCTGTCCGGGTACCTCTTCGAGGCAGGGTGGGCCACGTTGGTGCTGTCACTCGCCGCACTACAGATCGCAGCACTGGCGTTGTGCCTGCTCAGCACCCGTAGAACTAGACGATAGTGATAACACGCACTACAATTTACGGATTCCAACCAGAAACAAGTACGACAGCGATACGATGTGTCACAGTCTGCTTCACACTCACTACCCCGAGGGTTCTGCACCGTGCGTCCCTCGCCAAAACGGAGGAACGACCATGGGACACATCAAGGGAAAGCGGTTCGCCGGCGTCATGGCGGTCGGACTCCTGGCCACCGCCGGAGTCGGAGTCGCGATGGCACAGGGTGGTCTGTCCGCCAACCTGGCCCTGTCCAACACCATCTTCAACCAAGAGGTCAGTGGCCTTGACGCCAAGGGCGTGGCGATCTTCGGCGCCACCGACAGCCAGCACGACGGTGACACCGGCGTCGCCCGCCTGATCTTCGACGAAGCCAAGATCACCGACATGTGCATGACGGCACCGCTGAACCTTCCCGGCCTGGGCGAGAAGCGCTTCCAGATGCTCGTCCCCGGTGAGAACACCACCGCAGAGCACCTCGTGCTCGGTTCCCCGGGACTCGTCGGCGGCCTGAGCCTGACCAACGCCCAGATCGGCGTGGACGCCAGCCAGCTCGACGACGAGGCACCCGCCGGGTCCTGGGGTCTGCACGCAGAGGCCCTCAATGCATCCAACCAGGTCATCAAGGCGAGCTCCATCGCCGCAGACAAGTTGACCGCCGCAGGCTCCAAGGTGGGGATCGTCTCCGTCGACGAGGCTGAGTGCTGATGTCTGACGACTCCACCACGCCCTCGGGCGTGAACGGGGAGCAGGCACCACCCGGTGCGGCGTCGTCGACCGAGGACACCCAGACGACGGGTGCCGTGAACACGGCGTCGGCGAGCGCCGACGAACCCCGTTCCGAGAAACTTGAGAAGCAGAACCGGCGGTTCAGCCGGTGGCGCAAGCAACGGCCGTTCGGCGCGGGCCTGCTGATGATACTGGCCGGTATCGTCATCATGGCTCCGGCCTACCTGTCGTTCGAGCTGTCCAACATCCAGATCCAGATCTCCGCGATGGGCGGTGTCTCGACCCTCGTCATCGGCATCCTGCTGATCACCTGTGGCCTGATGTGCTGGTTCCGCGGTGAAGGACGGATCCTCGCCGGCGTCGCGGCACTCATTCTGTCGATCCTGGCTCTCTGGCAGTCGAACTTCGGCGGCTTCGGTATCGGCCTGATTCTCGGGCTCATCGGTGGTGCCCTCGCCCTGGCCTGGGACCCGCAGTCCCGCCAGGACGCGAAGGCGGAGAAGACCGCGAAGAAGAACGCCCGGAAGGAGCGGAAGGCCGGCAACGACAACCGAAAGGCGTCCCCCGGTGCGGGGACCGCCAAGTCCATCCTCGCCGTGCTCGCTGCCGTCGCGGTCGGTGTAGGCGTCCAGACGCCCGACGCGAGAGCGCAGATCCCGGGACTTCCCGACATCCAGCTCCCGGACCTCCAGATCCCCGGCCAGGGCAACGGTGACAACGGCGACGGTGGCGACGGTGGCAACGGTGGCGGTGGCGACGGTGGCAACGGTGGCGGTGCCGACGGTGACACCGGCAGGGGCAACACCAGCCCCCGCCTGCCGAACCTCCCCGAGCTCCCCAACCTGCCGGAGGCCCCCGACCTGAACCTCCCCCAGTTCCAGCTCCCTGACGGCAATGAGCTTCAGGACGGGCTGGACAACACGCTGGGGTCACTGGGAGTGGAGATCCCGGGGTTGAACGTGGCCCCGCCGGAACCGGTCGCCAACATGCAGACCCCCTTCGGCGGCACCTTCACCATCAAGACCGACACCGCGAAGATGACGCCGGGGATGAAGCTCTCCTACGTCACCATCGACACGATGCAGGGGCCGAAGAAGGCCCTCCGCATCGACGCCGACCAGGCGGTCATGGAGAACCTCCGGGTGCAGTTCCCCAATGCTCTGGGGCCGGACCTGCTGGACGACACCAAAGGTGCGACAAGCACGCTGACAGGCAACTTCCACATCTTCGTCCAGGAACTGACGATGACCCTGGAACTGCTCGGTGTCGACACCATGCTCCCGATCACCATCAACGCCGACTGGGCACCCGATGACATCGCCAAGGAACTGTCGAAGATCGGGCTGGGCCTGCCCGACCTGCTCTCCGCGGAAACCCGCGTCCTGGACGTGACCTTGGAGACCTACCACGTGATGTCCGACGACATGGACTTCCCGGTCAAGGACATCGGCCCCTGGCACGAGAACTGATCCCCGCCCAGGTGCAGGAAAGACCCCCGGACAGAAGGCCTGTCCGGGGGTCTTTCGTCTGCGCCGGCGTGTCCGCCCCCTCCCCCGGGTGCGTGGGAGCGTACCCGATCCCGCCACGCACCGACAGCGTCCCGGCACATCGGGTACGCCCGCACCGACGGTCCGGACACCGGGACTCACATCGGCATGATGGTGTGCTTCTTCTCCGGTTCCAGCACCTGCTTGTCCCGCAGCAGACGCAGGGACTGACGCAGGCGCAGACGCGTCTGCGACGGGTCGATGATCTCGTCGACGTAACCACGCTCGGCGGCGACGTACGGGCTGGTCATGTTCGCGTTGTAGAAGTCCATGAACATCTTCTTCGCCGCCGGACGCTGCTCCTCCGGCAGGGCGGCGAGCTGCCGCCCCTGGATCATCACGGCGGCACCCTCGGCACCCATCACCGCGATCTGTGCGGTCGGCCACGCCAGGTTCACGTCCGCACCGAGGTTCTTCGACCCCATCACGGCGTACCCGCCGCCGAAGGCCTTGCGCACCACGACGGTCACCTTCGGGACCGTCGCCTCGACCATCGCGAAACCCAGACGGGCGCCGCGGTGGATCAGTCCGAGCTTCTCCTGCTCGGCGCCGGGCAGGTAGCCGGGCGTGTCCACCACGAACACCAGGGGGATGTTGTAGGCGTCGCAGATGCGGATGAACCGGGACGCCTTGTCGGCGGCCTCGGCGTCGAGACACCCGGCCAACGACATCGGCTGGTTGGCGACGATACCGACGGAGCGTCCGTCGACACGGGCGAAGGCGGTGATCACGTTCTGGCCGTAGTCGGGCTGGACCTCCAGGACGTCCTCGTCATCGAAGATGCGGGTCAGCACGTCCATCATGTCGTAGCCGGAGTTCGGGTCGTCGGGGATGAGGTCGACGAGTTCGGCGTCCCGGTCGGTGGGGGCGTCCGACGGAGCGGGCATGTGGGGGGTCGCCTCGAACGCGCTGCTCGGCAGGTGCGCGAGGAGTTCGCGGACGTAGCTGAACGCGTCGTCCTCGTCGCTGCCCACGTAGCTGATGTTGCCGTTGGCGGCCTGGACGCGCGCGCCGCCGAGATCCTGCATGCTGATCTTCTCGCCGGTGACCGACTCGATGATCTGCGGGCCGGTGACGAACATCGTCGTCTGCTCCTCCACCGCCACCAGGAAGTCCGTGGTCGCCGGGGCGTACACCGCACCACCGGCACAGTTGCCCAGCAGGATCGAGATCTGCGGCGACTGCCCGGACAGGGGCAGCTGCCGCCGGGAGAGCTCGGAGTACATCGCCAGGGACATCACCGCGTCCTGGATGCGGGCGCCGCCGGAGTCGTTGATGCCGATGACCGGGCAGCCGATGCGGGTGGCCATGTCCATGACCTCGCAGACCTTCTTGCCGAAGGTCTCGCCGACGGAGCCGCCGTAGACGGTCTTGTCGTGGGCGTAGACGGCGACGGGGCGTCCGTCCACCCGGCCGTAGCCGGTCACGACGCCATCGCCGTACGGTGCCGACGGGTCACCGGGGGTACGGCCGAGGGCGCCGATCTCAGTGAAGGAGCCCTCGTCCAGCAGGGCGTTGATGCGCTGGCGCGGCGTCGTCCCGCCGGCCTCGTCGCGCTTCTGCCGTGCGCGCTCGCTGCCCGGATCCTGGGCCTCCTCCAGCCGGGAGTGCAGGTCGTCCAGCTTCTCGGCGGTGGACCTTCCTGTGCCCGGTGCGGTGCGCTCCGCGGCGGCGGCCGCGTCGCCGAACCAGGGGTGTTCCGGTGTTCCTGTCATGTCGTCCACGCTATCGCACTCAGTCCTGATCAGAGTTGTCGGAGATCGCGCGCAGGTGCTCGGTGATCCGGGCACCCACGATGCCGATCGACGGCTCGTCGGGCACGGCGAGGTGGTCGCCGGAGAGGTGCACGAGTTCGAGCTCGTCGACCACACCGTCCCAGCCGCCGTCGGCGGGGATGTCGGCGAAGGAGGGCTCCAACTCGATCGCGCCCTCGTGCATGCCCTCAGACTTGTACAGGGTGACCGGGGCGGTGACCTCGGACCACCGCTCGAAGTCGAGGGTGTTGAGGATACGGGTATCGACGAAGCTGGCCCGCTGGTGTTCCAGCACGCCGGCGGCGAGGCCGTGGGAGGAGGCGTCGGTGTTCTGCAGGAACATGCTCATCATCCCGATGAGCGCCTCCTCGCCCTGGCTGTCCAGCAGGTCGTGCGGCACCGGCATGTCGATCCCGTAGGTCTTCTTCGCGAAGGCGGAGTACCGGTCCCAGCGGGCGTGCATCTCCTCGGTCGTGTCCGGCGCCGGGTTCGCCGGCCGGACCAGGTCCAGCAGTTCGAGGTGCCCGACGCTCACCTCGCCGGTCTTCTCCAGGCGGTGGGCGACCTCGAAGGCCAGCGCACCGCCGAAGCTCCAGCCACCGAGCACGACGGGCCGACCGTCGGCCAGCGCGGTGATGTCGGCGACGTACGCGTCGGCACGCTCGTCGAGCGAGCCCTCCAGCCGCTCGACGCCGTAGACGGGCACGTCCGACGGCAGCCTGCGGGTCAGGGGTTCATAGACCACGCTGGAGCCGCCGGCGGGGTGGAAGACGAAGACGGCGGGGCTCTCCGAGCCTTCCTCGCGGGCCCGCAGGACGCGGATGTTGCCGTCGACGGAGGTCTCGAAGACGTCGCGGACGAGGTTCGCCAGCGGTTCCAGGGTCTGCGCTGCAGTGACCTGGTCGGCGGTGATGTCAGCGCCGGAGCGCTCGCTCAACCGGGCGGCGATCGCCGCGGCCGTCGCCCCGTCGACCGGCGCGAGGGTGCTGGTCACCCCGGCCGGGGCGACACCGGTGAGGGTGGCCCAGGTGCCGAAGACCATGCGCTCGGAGGCGTCACGGGGCGCCACACCGACACCGCCGTCAGCGGTCCCGGCGACACGGGCGGCCGCGGCGGGTGTCTCAGATGCCCCCGGCACGTGCGCCGGGTCCGCGGTGTTCTCCTGCACCATCTGCTCGACGAGGGCGATAACCTCGTCGACGGACCCGTCCCGCAGTGCCTGCACGTTCAGCGGGGGCAGGGCGAAGTCGTACTCGACGCGGTTCTTGATGCGCATGCCCATCAGGGAGTCCAGCCCGAGGTCGATCAGGGGCAGCTCACCCGGCAGGTCGTCGATGTCGTAGCCCATCGACTCCGAGACGATGCTGCGCAGCCGGTCGGCCACGCTCTCACCGGAGTCCGGGGTCCACCGCTCGGCGTCAGTGTCCACCGACGGCAGGGCGTTGCGCCCCGACGGTGTCGTCGGAGCAGGGTCGGCCTGGTCGCCCTGTGCGTCCTGCACCGCGCGGGAGGCTGCCGCGGCGACACCCGTCGTCGGGGACGCGGCGAACGCCTCGCCGGCCAGGTGCGACCCGGCCTCCGTCCCGTGTGTTCCGTCAGCGCTGCTCATGGCGTAGACCTGCACACTCAGGCCGCCGAGTGTGCGGCTGACCAGGGTGGTCACCTCGCCCTCGGTCGGCAGGGTGCCGTAGGTCTCCACCGCGGCGACCACCGCGTCCGGGGACACGGCGCGTGCCGCAGCCTCGGCGACGGCATCGACGCTGGGGACTTCGGCCGCGACGGCGGCGAACGCGGTGCGGCCGTCCGGCAGGCCGACACGGCGTCCCGGCACACCCCGCACCGACCCGCCGCCGGGGCGGGCCGCGGTCCAGTAACGCTGCTGATTCCAGTGGACGCCCGGGATGCCGGCGACGGCGCGTCCCGTCCGTGCGGGGCGCCCGTCGACGGCGTTGAGACGGCGGAAGTCGACGTCCGCCCCGCGGACGTAGAGTTCGCCCACGGTGGCCAGCAGCGTGTCGACGCTCGGCTCCTTGCGCTTGAGCAGGTACATCAGGCTCGACTCACCGGCGTTGTGGGCGAAGGCGGTGTTCATCATCGGCATCAGCGCGACCGGGTTCGGGGAGAACTCCACGAACGTGCGGAACCCTTCGTCGAAGAGTGTGCCGGTGGCGTCCGACAGCCACACCGAGTACCGGGTGCAGCGCAGGAAGTAGTCGGCGTCGTGCAGGACGGCGCCGGGGTTGTAGACCACACCACGGTCCACGCTGCTGTAGACCGGTGTGTGGATCGGCAGCGGCGTGATGCCGCTGATCTCGGCGTGGAGTTCACCGAGGATCGGGTCGAGCATGCTGGTGTGCCCGGCGCCCTTCACCTTGAGCATGCGGGCGAACTTCCCCTCGCCCTCGAGGTGCTCGACCAACTCGGCGACGGGACGGGCGGGGCCGCCGACGGTGGTCATGCCCGGGGCGGCGTAGACCGCGGGTTCGACGGCGGCGAACTGCGGGTGCTCCTTCTGGAACTCCACGAGATCGTCGACCCCGAGCTCGACGACGGCCATGGCGCCCTGCTTGTCCTCGGGCAGGAGCTTCTCCCCCTCCCCCATCAGGCGGGCCCGGTGGCAGGCGACGGTGACGGCGTCCTCCATCGACAGTCCGCCGGCGGCGTAGGCCCCGGCGATCTCGCCCATGGACTGACCGACGACCGCCGCGGGGCGCAGGCCCAGACCGGTCATCAGGTCCGTCAGCGCGATCTGGATGGCGGTGATCCCGACCTGGGCGGTCTCGGTGCCGAAGGTCTGGGCGTCGTCGAGGATCATCTCGACCACGGAGTAGCCGGACTCGCGCTGCACGACCTCGTCGATCTCGTCGAGCCGGGCGGCGAACTGCGGCGAGAGGCCGTGGAGCTCCTTGCCCATCTTGCGGTGCTGCGAGCCGAAGCCGGAGTACACCCAGACCGCGCCGTCGCGTTCCGGGCTGTCGGCGACGGAGATACCCGCGCCCTTCCTGCCCTCGGCCAGGCGGCCCAGGCCGGCGACGGCCTCGTCGGTGTCGTGGGCGACGACGATCCCGCGGGAACGTCCGTGGTTACGGTCGCCCTGAACGACGGCCGCTCCGGCGAGCACGGCGTTGCCGGACGCACTGCCCCTGTCCTGCAGCCAGGCCGCCAGATCGGCGGCCGCGGTGCGACGGCGCGAGGGCAGCAGTCCGGACACCGGGATCAGCCGGGGCAACGGCCGGCCCTCGCCCGACCCGTCGGTGCTCTCCTGCAGCCCGGCCCAGTCGATGGCGTCCGGGAGTGCCGGCGCCGGGCTCTCCGCCGGGGCCGCACCTTCGGGGGCGACGAGGACGACGTGGGCGTTGGTGCCGCCGAAACCGAAGCCGGAGACACCGGCGACCGGGGCGCCGGAGTACTCCGGCCACTCGCGCGGGTCCTCGACGACCTCGAGGTGCTCGCGGTCGAAGTCGATGTAGGGGTTCGGACCGGTGAAGTTCACCGTCGGCGGCAGGACACCGTGGCGCATCGCCGACACCACCTTGATCACGCCGGCGACGCCGGCGGCGGCCTCGGTGTGCCCGAAGTTGGTCTTGGCCGAGCCGAGCAGCAACGGCGACGCCACGTCCCGTCCGGCGCCGAGCACCTGGCCGAGGGCACCGGCCTCGATCGGGTCGCCGAGGATGGTGCCGGTGCCGTGGGCCTCGACGTAGTCCACCTGTGACGGGTCGACATCGGCGTCGGCGTAGGCCGCGTCGAGCACGGCGGCCTGGGCCTCGGGGTTCGGGGCGGTGAGTCCGTTGGACCGGCCGTCCTGGTTCACCGCCGACCCGGCGATCACGGCGAGGACGTCGTCACCGTCGCGGCGGGCGTCCGACAGCCGCTTGAGGACGACGACGCCCGCGCCGTCGGACCGGACGATGCCGTCCGCGTCGTCGGAGAATGCCCGGATCCCGCCGGTGGGGCTGAGAACGCCGAGTTCGGAGAAGGCGATCGTGGCGAACGGACTGGCCAGCAGGTTCACGCCGCCGGTGACCGCCACCGAGGCGTCGCCGTCGCGCAGGGCACGCACCGCCTGGTGGATCGCCACCAGCGACGACGAGCAGGCGGTGTCCAGGGCGACCGAGGGGCCGCGGAAGTCGAAGGCGTAGGAGATGCGGTTGGCGACGATCGCGCTGGAGTTGCCGGTGAGCGCGTACGGGTGCGCCTCGGAGGGGTCCGCGCTGATGAGCATGCCGTAGTCGTTGTTCGTGGTGCCCATGAAGACACCGACGTCACTGCCGCGCAGGGTGTTCGCCGGGATTCCGGCGTCCTCCAACGCCTCCCAGGTCAGCGACAGCAGGATGCGCTGCTGCGGGTCCATGTTCGCCGCCTCCACCGGCGACAGGCCGAAGAACTCGGCGTCGAACGAGGCGATGTCGTCGAGGTAGCCGCCGGTGAGGATCGCCTCCGACATGCGGCGGGACATCTCCGGGTCGTCGCCGTACTCGCTCCAGCGTCCCTCCGGCAGTTCGCCGACGCCGCTGCGTCCCTGCTCGAACATGCGCCACATGGCGTCGACGTCGTCCGCACCCGGGTAGCGTCCGGCCATGCCGACCACGGCGATCTGACGGTCCTCGGGGGTGAGTCCGCCGTCCTGCCGGGGGGTCCGTGACGCGCCGGCGACGCCCCGCGCCGCACGGGTCCCGCCGGCGAGGACGAAGGCGGCCAGTGCGGCGACGGTGTTGTACTCGTAGGCCACGGTGGCGTCGAGGGAGACGCCGGTGAGCCGCTCCAGCTCGCCGGAGAGCACCACGACATCACGGCTGGACAGACCGAACTCCTCCATCGGCCGGTCGTCGGTGATGTCCGCGGCATCCAGTCCGGTCGTGGACTGCACCCAGTCACGCAGCCAGGCGCGCATACCGGCGGCCGTGGTCGGTGCCGGCTCGGCGGCACGGGAGTTCGCGTTTCCAGGCGTTCCAGACGTTCCAGACGTTGCAGACGTTTCAGACATTTCGGAGCAGATCATCCTTCGTGAAGACGGACAGAGGAGGGGTGGCCGGAACGGGTGCGACGACCACCATCAACATGACATCGACGGTGGCCGCCGCCACGCTACACAGGGCAGGGTGCCACTGTAGTCGACTACCGGTCGAACCGGCCGTCGAGATAGGCCTTGGCGCAGACCCGCCGGGCGATCTTGTTGGCCGACGACCTCGGGATCGTCCCCTGGTCGACGATGCGGATGTCGGCCGGCTGGACGCCGTGGGTGCTCGTCACCGCGGCGCGGATCGCCGCCACGGCGCCGTCGTCCCCGGTGGCCGGGACGTCGGGGTCACGCTCGGCGACGATGACCAGCTGCTCGGAGCCGGACTCGTCGTCGGCCCCGCTGACGGCGAACGCGGCGAGCACCCCGGGCAGGACGTGGCCTGCGGTGGCGGCCACCGCGGTGGCCTCGATGTCCTGCGGGTAGTGGTTACGGCCGGCGACCACCACGAGGTCCTTGATCCGGCCGGTGATGTAGAGCTGACCGTCGACCACGACGGCGAGGTCACCGGTGCGCAGCCAGCCGTCCTCCGGTGCGTCCGCGGCCGCCGACCCGTCCGCCAGCCTCTTGTCGGCCGGCAGGGAGTTGCGGAAGGTCTCGGAGGTGTCGTCCTCGCGGTCGAGGTAGCCGGCGGCGATGTTGCCGCCGTTGAGCCAGACCTCGCCGACCGACCCCTCGGCGAGTTCCTCACCGGAGGCGGGGTCGACGATGGGCATGAACAGTGACGGGCCCGGCTCTCCGACGCTCATGATCGGTACGGCGGTGTCCGCGTCCTCGGCCACCTCGACGGCCTCGCCCTCGGCGAGCTTCTCGCGGTCGAAGATCCTCAGCTTCGGGCGGTCCTCGGTCTGCGGGGTGGTCACGAACACCGTCGCCTCCGCCAGGCCGTAGGACGGACGCATCGTGGAGCGGCGGAAACCGAAGGCCTCGAAGACGTCGCAGAACCGGTCGACCGACTGCAGGCTGACGGCCTCGGCGCCGTTGATGATGCCCTCGACGTGGCTGAGGTCGAGGTCGGCGAGATCGGAGCGCTTCGTCGGGTCGGCGTAACGGGTCGCCAGCTCCAGGGCGAAGTTCGGGACGGCCGTGTAGACGTTGAGTCCGTCGCCGCGGTCACCGAGCTGCCCGATCCAGCGGCCCGGGTCCTGGATGAAGTCACGCGGTGCCATGAGGTCCTGCGGGATCCCCAGGATGAGCACGAAGGCGGACAGGATGATGCCCATGTCATGGTGCAGGGGGAGCCAGTTGACCAGACGCATCGGCATCTGCAGCTGACCGGCCTGGAACACCTGCAGCACGTTGGTCACGATGCTGCGGTGGGTCAGCACCACGCCGGCGGGGGTGCGGGTCGACCCGGAGGTGTACTGCAGGAACGCCGCGTCCCCGGAGTTCGGGGCGAGCTCGGGGTGCTCCATCATCGCCATCATCGGGTTCTGCCATTCCTCGGCCAGCGAGTCCGGCAGAGCGTCGACCGTGAGCACCCGCGGGCGCTCGGCGGACGGGAGGGCGGCGAAGTGGCTGCGGACGTGACCGGCGGAGGTCTTGTTCGTCAGCACCACCGTCGGTGTCGACGAGTCCAGCACCGCCGACAGGTGGTCGGCGTGGCCCGGCTCGGTGGGGTCGTAGAGCGGCACCGGAACGGTCCCGGCGTAGAGCGCACCCATGAAACCGAAGAGGTACTCGGGGCTGTTGTTGGCCAGGATCGCCACCCGGTCGCCGCGCTCGGCGACCTGCTGCAGGCGGACGCAGACGGCCTTGATGCGGGTGTTGACCTCGGCACGGGTCCAGGTGACGGTCTCGCCTTCGGCGCTGCCGCTGAAGTCGTGGAAGGTGATCAGCGGGGTGTCCACCGCCGCCTCCATCTGTGCCATCGTGTACAGCATCTCGCACATGGCGGAGAGCGAGAGCTGGTCCGGGATGGCGATCTCGCCCTTCTCGTCGTAGAACTGTGCCATCGCGGCGCTGATGTCCATCAGGTATCCCTCATTACTGTGCGTAGCGTTCGTCGTATTGCTTTCCGGAAAGAACTCTAACGAACTCTATCGTCTCGACCGTCCCGCCGCGTGTATTGCGGGCATTACCGGCCCTCGGCGATGATGTCGCGCACCCAGTTGGTGATCCACTCCGGGACGGTGCCGCCGTCGACGACGGTCCCGTTGCTGGAGTACTGGGCGTGCACCTTGTTGGCGTCGATGAGGTCGTTCGCCCGCTGCACGGCGTTCCCGATGTCGCGCGGCGCACTGCACACCAGGTCGGCCGGGGCACAGAACTGCAGGGTCTCGTCCTGGAGGGCCCCGAAATCCTGGGGCCGGGGGCCACGCATCGACGCGCCCGGGACAATGGGGCCGACGAGGGCGCCGACCGAACTCAGTGCGATCTCGGCGCCGATGCCGGTGGCGTCGGGGCTTCCGACCAGCTCGCCCTTGCCGTCCTCGCGTCGCCCGTCGGCGATCAGTGCGACACCGGCGACGGCGTCCGCGGGGACGGTGGACTGGCCGTTGCCGATGGCGGTGGCGAGGTCACCGGCGAGGACGGCGCCCTGGCTGAAGCCGACGATGATCATGCGGGTCGCCGGGCAGCTGTCGTGCACCGCGGTCATCTCCGCCTCAAGCTTGCCGTAGCCCTGGTTGCGGGAGTCGTCGTAGGACATCTCACGCAACGCCTGGATGTTGCGGAACTGGGCGGCGTAGGGCAGCGTCCAGCTCTTGAGCTGGCCACCGTCGACGCCGTCGCCGAATTCCTCCTGCAGCGGCTGTGTGACGTTGAGCAGCAGGGAGTGCGGACGCGACGTCGGGTGGATCGGGTCGTCGTCCTCCGTGGACTCCCACGTGCCGGGCGCGGCGAAGAGCTGGTAGTCGGGGCAGGTCGCCGGCTGCTCGGGGTCGGTGGTGCGGGTCGGTCCGGGCCCCGGCCCGGCGGAGTCGTCGGGGTTCCGGTTGATCCAGGAACCGACACCGATGACCAGGACGACGACGAGGATGAGGGCCGCCGCGATGGTGAGGAACTTTCTCATGGCGTGTCAGAGTACCCGGTGTTCCTGGCAGAGATCTGGCAGCAGCCGGTCAGGCGCGCCGTACCGTGCCGTCAGTGTCCTGCACCAGGGTGCCGCCCTCGAACTCGACCGAGGCGGACCCGTCGGCGCGACGGGTGTGGTCACCGACGATGAAACCGAGCTCGCCACCTTCGTAGCCCTGTTCACGGTAGGCGTCGAAGATCGCGCCGTGCCGGAGGACGAACGTGCCCTTGCCCGAGGTGTAGATGACCCCGCGGTCGAAATCGCGGAACTGTCCACGGGTGCCGTCGGGCGAGGCCGCGGTGTCCCCCGGTGTCCGGTTCATGTCCGGCAGTCCGAGGACGCCGTCCGGACCGTCGAGGTCGTCGTAGCGGTCGGCGATGGAACGGTTCGGGACGGTGTAGACCGTCCCGCCGGCGTCGGTGAAGATCGTGCCACCGACGAAGTCCGCACGACGGCTCCCGTCGCTTCGGACGGTCTCGTCGCCGGTGAGGAACCCGTAGCGTCCACCCTCGAACCCCTCGTCACGGTACCGGTCGAAGATCGGGCCGTGGTGGATCAGGGCGGTTCCGTGGTCCTGTGACCAGTAGATGACTCCGTGCTCGAAGTCGGTGTAGTGGCCGGGGACGAGGGTGTTGCCGTGGCTGCCGGTCGGGAAGCCCACGCGGTCACGGTCAGCGGCGCTCAGCCCGAGGTACCGGTCCGCGATGGCACCGTGCAGCAGGTGCACGTCGCCGTCCGGGGTCCGCACCGCGACGCCGTGCTCGAAGCGCTGCAGTTGACCGGTGCGCCCGCCCACGGAGAACTCCTCCTCCGGGGCCACCGGGTAGCCCCACGGGCCGTACTCCCAGTTCGTGGGACCCCACGCGTCGATGACGTCCTGCTTCACCGTCACCGGGCCGGCACCGTTCTGCACCTGCGACCAGTAGATGAAGCCGTGGTCGAACTGCGCCCAGGCACCGCCGTCGCGGGCCCAGGAGTCCGGCTCCACCGGGTACCCCAGCCACGAGTCCGGGCCACCGAGTTCACGGTACGTCGCACCCGTTCGGCCCCAGGTCGCCACGGCACCGTCCTTCTCGTCCGCACCGTCCTTGAGGTAGACCACGCCGCCGCGGAAGTCCTGCGCGGTGCCCGTGACTGCGCCCCTGCGGTCGTCACGGATCTCGTAGACCTCGCTGATGCAGTCGCCGAGGTCGTAGTTGTTCTGGTTCGTGCGGTAGCGTTCCACCGCCTCGGCGAACGCCCCCTCCGCCTCGCACTGCACCCCGCGGTCAGATTCCCCGAGCCCGAGCGCGTCGGCCATGAACGGCCACGCCTGCTTCATCTCGTACTCCCAGTACGGCCAGATGTGGGTGCCGTTGGGGCGGAATTTCGTGACCGTCTTCACCCCCGCGGCACGGGCGAAGTTCACGAAGGTCTGGCTGGTCACGCGGGACGCCGCCTCCATGGCACCGGCGTTGACGTCGTCCGGGCTGCCCGGCATGTTGTCGTCGGCGTCCCAGGCCCCGGCGAACCCGGTGCCGGCGGCGACGTAGACCGTGGTCCCGGCGCGCCGGAAGTTGCCGACGAGCAGCTTCGGGTCGTGGGTGAACCACTCGCGGGAGTAGTAGTTGCCCCACATCTTGCGCGCGTCGAACCCGGCCTGACCGGTGATCATGCCGAACGCCCGGGGCATCAGCGGCGACGAGGTGTCCAGGTACCCGGAGAACGACGCCGCGAAGTCGAACATCTCGGCGTTGCGCCCGGCGAGGACCATCGCCCCGGTCGCCCCCATCGACAGCCCGCTGACGGCCCGTCGATCGTTGGTGCGCCACCCCTGCTCCAGGATCGGCGGCAGCTCCTTGGTGAGGAACGTCTCCCACCGGAAGTTCCTGCCGCCGTCGGGCGACTGCCAGTCGGTGAAGAAGGAGCCACCCCCACCGACCGGCAGCACGAGGTTGACGTTCTTGTCCGCGTAGAAGCGGACGGCGTCGGTGGCGTAGGACCACGCGCTCTCGTCCTCGCTGCTGTAGAGCGGGCCGAGCTGCCACACCGACGGGAAGGTCTTCTCCGGGGAGCTGTACCAGTCACGGGCCAGGTGGACCTGCACCTTGACCGGACGCTCCGGCATGGCGGCGGAGTTGATGTGGAGCATGACCCACCGGTCGGTGATCCACTCCACCTTCTCCACGGACACCCCGTCCGGCAGGTCCGGCAGGTCCTGGTCGGTGACGGACAGCGGTTCGCGCTGCGGGGCGGGCCCCGGGTCCATGAACGCCAGCGGGGAGTTCTCCGGCGCGGTCCCCGCCGGAGCGTCCACGGCACCGATGGCTTCGTCGGACGCTGCCGCGCCGTGGGCGGGGCTGTCGTCGATGTCGAGGGCGGTCGCCGGTACCGTCGGCGAGAAGACGAGGGCACAGGCCAGCAGCGCGCCGGTAATCCGGGCTCGCCGTGAGAGGCGCAGGGACACGGGGGATTCTCCTTGAGTGAAACGTCGGTGCAACCCCTGCCCAATCGCCGGAGTGCCCGTTATTTATACCTTAAGATATAAACTTTTACTCAAAGGTGTCGCAGGTCACCCGTCACCCATGCCCCGGCGTGACCACCCGTGACGGGATTCGGGCCGGTCAGGAGCAGTAGTGGCTCTCCGCGGCCTCGGTAATGATCCGCTCAGCATCCTCAGCCGACACCTCGGTGAGTTCCTGCACCTGGAGCTGGCCGGCGATCATCGGGACCGCGAAACCGTCGCGACCCTCCTCGTTGGCCAGGCACTGCTCGTGGGCGGCGGCGATGACCTGGTCCTGGATCTCGGAGTCCCCGAGATCGATGTCGTTGTCCTTGAGCTCGGAGAGGAAGGCGTCGTCCTCCGGCATCCGGGGCGCGACCTCACCTCCCGGCTCCTCGACCTCGTTGACCTCACCGTCGCGCGGGGTCTCCCCACCGTCCCCGGCGTCCGGGGCGGGGCTCGAGGTCGGCGAGGACGCCGTGGCGGAGCCGGTCGTCGAGGAACTCACACTGGGCACCCCGCTGCTCTGCGCGTCATCGTCGCTGTCGACGGTGGAATCACCACCGCACGCGGCCAGGGCACCGGCCAGCAGCAGCGTCGCCGCCACCGAGCCGGCCTTCGTCACCGAACTGCGGATACTCATCGCGGGTCCTTCTCGATCCGTCCGTTGATCTCCCGGATCTCACCGTGCTGGAACTTCACGACCTCACCGCCGGCGGGGATCCCCTGCTGGTCCTCGACCGGCCAGCCGAAGCGTCCCTGCTCCCACTTGTCCTCGCCCCAGGCGTCGAAGATCTTGCCCTTGCGGATGATGTGGGCGCCGGTGGACGCCGACCAGTAGATGTTGCCGTTCTCGAAGGCGGTGAAGGCGCCACCGCGGACCTTGTTCTCCTCGGAGCGGGGGAAGCCCAGGCCGGAGTCGGCCGGACCGCCGGCCTCGAGGTACTTCTCCCCGATCTTGCCCTCGATCATGCGGACCTTACCCTCGGTGTCCCGGACGGCGACACCGTTCTGGAACTTCTGGATCGCGCCGCCGGGCACCTGCTCGACAGCGGAGACCGGGTACCCGAAGGCGCCGTTCTCCCACTTGCTCCTGCCCCAGGCGTCGACGATGTCGTTCTTCACCGCGACCGCACCGGTCTGCGGCGTCCAGTAGATGATGCCGTTCTCGAAGCGCTGCAGGATGCCGCCGTTCTTCAGACCGGTCTGCTCTTCGCCCGTCGGGTAACCCAGCCAGCTGCCGGCGCCGCCCATCTCGGAGTAACGGGCACCGATCCGGCCCCACGTCGCCCAGGCCTTGTCCGCGTCCTTCTTCCAGTAGATCCGGCCGTTGCGGAAGTCCTGCACCTTGCCGCCGTTGGCGGCGTCGTACTCGTTGGTGGTGCAGGTGCCCAGGTTCTGGCTGCGCTGACGCTTCTCCGCCTCGGCGATCTTGCCCACCGCGGCACATTTCGCGCCCCGGTCCTCCTCGGACAGGCCGAAGGTCTGGGCGATGTAGGGCCACGCCTGGGTCATCTCGTACTGCCAGTACGGCCAGTCGTGGGTGCCGGAGCTGCGGTACTTGGTGACCACGTCGACACCGGCGCGCGTGGCGGCGTTGGCGAAGGTCTGGGTCGTCATCCGCGACATCGCCTCCAGGCCGAAGGCCGCCGGATTCTCCGGGAAGCCCGGGATCGGACCCTGGCGGTCGTACGGGCCGGCGTTGCCGTTACCGGCGGACACGTAGACCGTCATGTCCTTAAGCGCGTCCACGTGCTGCTTGGGGTCATTCTCGTTCCAGCGTGCCGAGCCGTAACGACCCCACATCCGCTGGGCGTCGTACCCGGCGCCGTCGTTCGTGGCGTAGTTGATCGCCTGGGGGACACCGGGCGAGGTGGTGTCGAGGTACCCGGAGAACGACCCGACGAACTGGAAGAGCTCCGGGTGGCGGTGCGCCAGGTTCATCGCGGCGGTACCGCCCATGGAGATACCGGTGATCGCACGCTGCTCGGTGGTGCGCCAGCCTTCACGCAGGACGGCCGGAAGCTCCTGGGTGAGGAAGGTCTCCCACTTGTAGGTCTTGCCCTCCTCCGGCTGCTGGTCCCAGTCGGTGTAGAACGACGAGTTTCCGCCGACCGGCATGATGACGTTGACGTTCTTGTCCGCGTAGAACTGCTGGATGTTCGTCGACAGGGTCCAGCCGGACTCGTCGTCGCGGGCGCGCAGGCCGTCGAGCGCCCAGACCGACGGGAAGTCACGGTCGGGCTGGCTGTACCAGTCCCGGGCCAGCAGAATCTGCACCAGCACCGGGCCCTCCGGCATCGAGGGGGTGTTGATGTAGACGTTCGCCCACCGGTCGGACAGCCACTCGACACGGTCGACGTCCACACCGTCCGGGAGTCCCGGCAGGTCCTGCTCGGTGACGTCCTGCGTGGGACGCTCCGGGACATCGTCCGGGTCGAGGTAGTTCCCCAGGCTGCCGCCCTGGGCCGCGGCCGGGGCGGCCAGCGGGAGGGCGAGCGCCACAGAGAGCGGCAACGCCAGGACGGCGGCACCGACACGCCGTGAGGCCCGACGGGACGGACGGCTGGCGGGGGACTTCCCGGTGCGGGTGTTCGCAGCGATTCTCATGGTGGTGGCGATTCTTCCTTCGTAGGTACGTCTCGACGGCATCAGCGGTGTCAGCAGTATCGGCGGCACCGGCGGCAGTCCCGGCAGCGGGTTCCCCTCCCACTGCCGGGATCCGGTCGGAACCGGTGTCCGCCACGGTCTGCCGTGACGGCAACACCGGCAATTATGGCAATCGGCCCCCGGTTTCCCGGGACAACACGCCAGAACCTTGAAGTTTTACTTGAGACTTAGTTTCTGGTGGGAGTGTAGCACCCGCCCGCCGTCGGCCCCTACCGCAGCACGAGAATCCAGATCGCCACGTGATGCAGTCCTCCCGCCACGATCGTCGCAGCGTGGAACACCTCGTGGAACCCGAACCAACGCACCGACGGGTTCGGACGCTGACGGCCGTACACCGCCGCGCCCAGCGAGTAGATGATTCCCCCGACCACGATGAGCACCCCGGCGACGAGCGGAATCGTCTCGACGAACCCACCGATCTTGAGCACGGCCAGCCAGCCCAACGCCAGGTAGACCACCACGTCCAACCAGCGCGGGTGCCCGATCCAGAAGATGTTCATCGCCACGGCGGCGATCGCCAGCACCCAGCAGACCGGCAGGATCCACAGCCCGTCCGACCACGAGTCGAAGGCGAACACGGCGATGGGACCGTACGTACCGGCGATGAAGATCGCGATCATCGAGTGGTCGGCCCGGCGCCACGCCTGCACGGTCGCGTCGCTGCGCCACGGGGCCCGGTGGTAGAGCGCCGACACCGCGAAGAGTCCGATGAGGCAGAGGGTGTACAGCGCGGTGATCCACGACAGCGTCGTGTTGCCGTGCAGGATGAAGGCGGTGACGGTCAGCGCCGTCCCGGTGCCACCGAAGTACCAGGCCGCGTTCTCGTGGAGCCGGCCGCGCATGTACGGCCGCGCGCCCCGGTCCACCGGCCGCAGCCGGCGCTTGTCCCCTACGCCGTCCCCTGCGCCGTCCCCTGCGCCGTCCCCGATCCCGTTCGCTTCTGTTTCCATACCTGCCATACCTCAGCAGTGTATGCGTACGGCCCGGGAGATGTCGGTACGACATCTCCCGGGCCGGCACGTTCCCCCTCCGCTATCCGCCTGTCAGCAGACGACCTTGCCCGCGCGGTAACAGACGTTCAGGGCATCCAGGACCTTCGGCCGGGCCTTCTGCAGCTCCGGGGTCCACAGCGTCCAGTTGTGCACGCCGACCGTCGGGTAGCTGGCGGTCACGTTCGCACCGGAGGCACGGGCGGCCAGTTCGAAGGTCGCCGTGGAACCGCGCGATGCCCACTCCAGGCCGATGCCGGCGATACCCCCGACCGGGTTGGCCATGAAGTCGTCCCGCGGGCCGGGGATACCGGCGGCTGCGGACACGTACACCGGCATACCGGCGAGCTTCGGGGCGTTCAGCAGCGGGTCATTGGCGAACCGGGTCGGGTGCACCGGGTGGCCCCACATGTCCCAGATGTTCGCGCCCGGGGAACCTTCATTCATGGCGAACTGCAGCGCCATGTACATTCCCGGTGCGGTCGTGTTCAGGTAGCCGGACAGCGAGGTGACCTGCTTGAACTGGTTGCGGTGACGGGACGCGAGGTTGATCGCGGCGGTACCGCCCATCGACAGACCGACCAGGGCGTTGCGGGTCGGGCTGATGCCGAACCCACTCTGCAGCTGTGCCGGCAGCTCACGGGTCAGGAAGGTCTCCCACCGCGGCTTCTTCGGCGTGGTGGAACCGTTGAACGGGCCGATCCAGTCCGCGTAGAACTGGGAGGCACCGCCGACCGGCATGACGACGTTGACGTCGTCGTTGACGAACATCTCCGGGGCGTGCCCCAGGTAGGTCCAGGCGTTCCAGTCGTCGCGGGCACGCAGCCCGTCGAGCAGGTAGACAGCGGCGTCGCTGTTCGAGCGCTTGATCTGGACCTGGATGTCCTGGCCCATCGCCGCAGAGTAGAACCAGCAGTTCTGGACGAAGTGATTGTAGTTCGCCCAGCTACAACGGGGACCGAGGATCCCCCGGTCATCGGCCGAGGCGGTCGGGGCCACGACGGCGGCCAAGCCGAAGGCGGTGCCGATCGCGACAATCAGGGCCATGATCTTGCGGCCCAGCGAGCCGGTCGCGGACCGGTGCTTTCCGGTGGCAGTCGTCATGTTTTCCTTTACGTGCTTGTGTTCAGACGGCGGAGTCCGTGCCGTCCGTGCCTACAGTGTTCGGAACGTTACCAAACAGTGATCTTTCCCGCCAAGAATATCGGCAAGCCGCCGCCAAGCGTTACGGCAGCGTCCGTCCAGCTAAGTGACAGCCGGAATAACGTAGACGGCCACCGCGATCGTGGCCACCCACAGCAGCGCCAGCGCCTGCAGCGTCCGGTCACTCAACGCGATCTCGTCGGGCGCGCCACCCTCACCACGGTCGACGTCGGCGGCGTAGCGCAGGATCGCGACGGTGAACGGCACCATCGACACCTGGTACCAGACCGACGCGTGCCCCGGGTGCTGCTGACTCATGTCGAAGCCCCACAGGGCGTAGGCGAGCACCACGGCCGTGGCCGCCAACGTCCACACGAAACGCAGGTACGTCGGCGTGTAGCTCTCCAGCGACTTGCGGATCTTCGCCCCCGAACGCAGCGACAGCTTCAGCTCCGCATACCGCTTGCCGGCGGCCATGAACAGTGAACCGAAGGCGGCGACCAGCAGGAACCACTGCGACAGGTCGATGCTCGCCGCCACGCCACCGGCCATGGCCCGCAGCATGAATCCGGACGAGACCAGCGCGATGTCGATCACCGGCTGGTGCTTCCACCCGAAGCAGTAGCCCAGCTGCAGGGCGATGTACACCGCGATGACGATCGCCAACGACCCACCGTTGGACGCCAGGAAGCTCAGGCCCACCGCCGCGACGATGAGGACCACCGCCATGGTGTACGCCAGGCCCACCGGCAGCACACCCGCCGCGATCGGCCGGAAACGCTTCGTGGGGTGCTGACGGTCGGACTCGACGTCCTTGGCGTCATTGACCAGGTAGATCGACGACGCGCCGAGGCAGAAGACGACGAAGGCGATAATGATGTCGGTGATGACCCGCCCCTGGAAGAGAAGGTCCCCACCGGCGGCCGCGGGGGCGGCGACGACCAGGACGTTCTTCACCCACTGCTTGGGACGCAGCGCCTTGACCATCGCCTCAGGGAGGTTACGGGGCGCACGGTGGGACGACCCGGCAGCGGCGCCGGCGGCACCTGTGGCACCCGTGCCCTCCGCCGCACCGGACTCCTCACGCGCATAGGTCTGGTCCTCCCACGCCGCCGGCTCCTCGAGCCCGGAGGTGTGCGGTTCCGACCCGATGAACACCTGACGCTGCAGGGACTCGCCCGGCCGCTCGTTGGTGTCGTGGGACTCGGCGGGGTCGAACTCCGGATCCGTGCCTGGACGAGTCATCGCTTGATCTCCTTCGCGGTTCGGTGGACGGTCTTCTCCGTCGCCACACCGAGGGCGACCCCGGCGAGGACGTCAGTCGGGTAGTGCACGCCGAGGACCAGACGGGACGCCATCATCACCGGCACACCCGCGAGCGGCAGGCGCGAGCCGGTGATCCGACCCAGCGACCTCAGCGCCGCAGCGGTCGACGTCGCGTGGGACGAGGGGAAGCTCAGCCGGGACGGGGTCGACACCCCGACCCGGATCCGCGGATCCGAGGGACGGCGGCGACGCACGACGCGCTTGAGCACGACAGAGGCGGCGTGGGCGGAGAAGGCGGAGACGCCGAGCTCCAGCCACGGGGCCACCGTCCTGCCACGGGCGGCGGACACCGCCGCACCGGCACCGGCCAGGGCGAACCAGCCGAGGGCGTGCTCACCGAAGTGACTCAGCCCCCGGGCCGTGCCCAGCACGGCCTCCCCGGACGACCCGGAGAGGACGGCGTCCTGCACGGCGACGAGGACGTCCGCCTCGGCCCTGCTCATCGGTTCTCCCCCGGCTCGAAGATCTGTGCCCAGGCGTCCACGCTGGTCAGCTCGGGGTGGGCGACACGGTAGCGCTGCCGCATCTCGTCGAAACGGGCCGCCACCTCCTTCTGCAGGCGTGCCGACTCGCGGGCCAGCTCACGGGCCTCGTCACGGTCACGCTTGCGGTACACCACGCCCCGACCGTCGGCGGTGGTGACGGTGGCGCCGTCGAGCCGGCCCAGGGAGAACCAGCGGGCCTCGATCGGCGGCAGGTTCACCTGCGGAACCTCATGGTGGTGCGGGTCCGCGGCACGCAGGTTGTTCGCCAGCACCTTGGCCAGCCGGGTCACCTTCGCCACCGGGCTCAACGGGATGTCGGTCAGCTTCGCCGGGCCCCCGTCCGCCGCCGGCAACGCGGAGGACGACGGGACGACGACGGCATCCGGGAACTGCTTACGCAGCGCGTTGATGCGTGGCAGCGCCGTCTCCAGGATCTCGAAGAGCTGGTCCGGCCCGGCGAGGAAGTCCTTCATCGCCTCGTTCTGGATCGCGACGGTGGAGTACTCCATGCAGATCAGGTGCTTGGCCGTGGCCTTGGTCATCGAGGCGATGATGCCCGTCGGGCTGCCCTCGTGCTGCAGTGCGGCGACGATGAGCCGGTTACGCAGGTGGAAGTAGGCCTGCCAGTCGATCGCGTCGTCCTTGTCGGACCAGGCCATGTGCCAGATCGCGATACCGGGCCACGACGCGGTCGGGAAGCCGTGGTCGCGGGCGCGCAGGCCGAACTCGCCGTCGTCCCACTTGATGAACAGCGGCAGCGGCTGGCCGACGGTGTCGGCGACGACGCGCGGGATCATGCACATCCACCAGCCGTTGTAGTCGGCGTCGATACGACGGTGCAGGTCCTTCGAGTCGACCTGCTCGCCCGAGGCGTTCGTGCCGTACTCCCCGCGGTCACGCAGCGGGTGGTTGTAGAAGTCGTGGTCGTAGTGGGTGTGCGGGGCGGCGGTCCACATGAAGCTGCCGCGGTCGATGATCTCACCCATGGTGTGCAGGTGGCTGCGTTCCTGCAGGTTCAGCATCTGCCCGCCGACGAGCATCGGGGAGGACGCGTAGCGCGACGCGGCCAGGGCACGCAGCACACTGTCCGGCTCGATGGCGATGTCGTCGTCCATGTAGAGGATGAAGGGGCTGTCCGTGCCACGCTCCGGGTGACGGGCCTCGTACATGATGCGCGAGTAGCCGCCGGACCCGCCGAGGTTGCCCTGGACCGGCATGCGCAGCCGGTCGCCGTAGTGGGCCTCGACGGCCGGGAAGCCCGGCTCGTCCTTCGGGTGCTTCGTCCCCTGGTCCGGCATGATCAACGCGTCCACCACGGAATCGACCACCGGGTCGGAGGAGAGCGCCTCCAGGGCGGCGACGGCGTCGGTCGGACGGTTGAACGTCGGGATGCCGATCGTGACGCGGGCCTCCGGCGCCGGCAGGAGGTCGCCCTCCTTGAGGGTCGTCTTCTCCCCCGTCGCCGGGTCGGTGACGACCGTGTCGGAGACGACGCGCTGCTCGGCGGCGTCCTGCGTGGCGAACCAGCCGGCACTGTGGATCGTGGTGTCCGACTCGCAGGTGATGTCGAACCAGATCCAGCCGCCGTCCTCGAAGGGCGCGAGGGACACGGTGAACTCGGCGACACCGTGTCCGTCCTCGTCGACCTCGACGATGCCGCCGGTCACGGCGATGCGGGAACCGTCGATCTTCGACCGGTAGATGTCGATGCGGGCGTCGCCGGTGAGGTCGACGCGCAGCTGGACCTCGTCGAGCTGGCTCCAGCGGCGCCAGTAGGACGCCGGGAAGCCGTTGAAGTAGCTCTCGAAGCTGACCTCTTCGCCGGCGGGGATCCGCGCCGAGGTGCGGGACAGTGCCGTGACACGACCCGGGGTCTGCTCATTCTCCACGATGTAGAGGGAGCGGACGTCCCTGGGTTCTCCCCGCTTCGGCAGAATGACCCGGGCGAGTCGCCGCGGGTCGTAGCGATCGTCACGGCGATCGTCGCTCATCTCAGTGGTTGCGCTCATGAAGTTCTACGCCGGCCTCCGTTAGACAGTTGTACGCCGACGATTATTCCCCATCACGGCCGTCCGGGCGTAGTCGAGCACGCGACGGACGCCTGTGAGTCCTCTGTGGGTTCCTGCCGACCGTGCGTACCGTGGACGGCATGAGCGACACCAGAACCATCGTGATCACCGGCGCCAGCGACGGCATCGGCGCCGCCGCGGCACGTCACCTGGCCGACGCCGGTCACCGCGTCGTCCTCGTGGGCAGGTCACCGGAGAAGACCCGCGCCCTCGCGGAGGAACTCGACCTGCCGCACCATCTGGCGGACTTCCAGCACCTCGACGAGGTCCGGGTGCTGGCGTCCACGCTCCTCGACGCCTACCCGCGCATCGACGTACTGGCGAACAACGCGGGCGGCATCTTCTCCCGGGAGACCACGCAGGACGGTCACGACAAGACCTTCCAGGTCAACCACCTTGCCCCGTTCCTGCTGACGAACCTTCTCCTCGACCGGCTCCGCGAATCCCGTGCCACGGTGATCCAGACCTCCAGCATCGGTGCCCGCCTGTTCGGCAAGGTGGACCTCGACGACCTGGAGAACACCCGGAGATGGACCGCGAACAAGGCCTACGGGGACGCGAAGCTGGAGAACATCCTCGTCACCCGGGAGCTGGACCGGAGATTCGGCGACGAGATCAACGCAGTGGCGTTCCACCCCGGCGTGGTCAGCACCAGCTTCGCCTCGGAGACGTCCAGTCTGATGCGATTCGTCTACCACCTCCCCGTGGTGTCGAAGCTGCTGATGACCAGCCCGGAGGACAGTGCGCGACTGCTCGTGGAGCTCGCCCTCGGCAGCCCGGGCAGGGACTTCACCCCCGGCGGGTACTACGAGGACGGGAAGATCGCCGGGAAGGTGAACCCCCAGGTCCACGACGCAGTACTGGCGGAAGGCCTGTGGAAACGCAGCGCGGAGATGACCGGGCTAGGGTGAGCCGGGCCCCTCGACGCCTACACCGTCTCGTCGACCGTCCGCCCGGTCCTGTCGTCGACCGTGTCGCACGTGTCACGGTGGTCGTCTCCTCCGCCGCGCGGGCGGCGGCGTCCTCCGCGCCGATGCGCGGAGAATACGACGAAACATGCCAGAGAATCCCCTTCATCAGGGAAAGTACCCGGGAGTATGTTAGATAGGTTTATCATCGGAAGTATGACGGCCGACATCCTCTCCCGCGACGACCTCGCCTTCCTCCTCTACGACTGGCTGCACGTCGAGTCACTGACCGAGCACGACAGGTTCTCCGAGCACTCGAGGGAGACCTTCGACGCCATGTTGGATGCCTCCCGCGAGCTCGCGGAAACCTGGTTCCGGCCGCACATGCGCGCCTCGGACCAGGCCGAACCGACCTTCGACGCTGACGGCGTGCACACCCACGAGGCCATCGCCCCCGCATTACGCGCCTTCGCCGACTCCGGCCTCACCGCAGCCTCCTTCAGTGAGGAACACGGAGGCGTGGGCCTTCCGCTCACCGTCTCCCGTGCCTGTTTCGCCTGGCCGCAGGCGGCCAACATCGCCACCGCGGCCTACCCCATGCTGACCATGGCCAATGCCGCACTCCTGCTCGCCCACGGCACACCGGACCAGATCAGCACCTACGCCGAACCCCAGCTCGCCGGCAGATACAGCGGGACGATGTGCCTGTCCGAACCCCATGCGGGGTCCTCACTGGCCGACGTGAAGACCCGCGCCCGGCGCGACAGTGCCGACAGTGCCGACAGTGCCGACAGTGCCGACGCCTGGCGGATCACCGGGACGAAGATGTGGATCTCCGGCGGCGACCACGAGATGACGGACAACATCATCCACCTCGTCCTCGCCCGTACCGGCCCGGTGGAGGACGGGGTCAAGGGCCTCAGCCTCTTCATCGTCCCGAAGTTCCTGCCCTCAGGTGAGCGCAACGATGTGATCCTCGCCGGTCTGAACCACAAGATGGGCTACCGCGGGACCACCAACACCCTGCTGAACTTCGGCGAGGGTGCACACACACCCGGCGGTTCGGCCGGGGCGGTGGGTTACCTCGTCGGCGAGGAGAACCGTGGGCTGCAGTACATGTTCCACATGATGAACGAGGCGAGGATCGGCGTCGGGACCGGTGCCGCCGCCCTGGCGATGACGGGGTACCTCGAGTCGTTGGACTACGCACGCAGCCGCCCGCAGGGGCGTCCCGTCGGCGCGAAGGACCCTGCCCAGCCCCAGGTGCCGATCATCGACCATGCCGATGTCCGGCGCATGCTCCTGGCGCAGAAGGCCTATGCCGAGGGGTCGATGGCACTGTGCCTGTACGCCGCACAGCTGGTGGACCTCGCCAGCGTCGCCCCCGACGACGAACGTCCCCGCCTCGAACTGCTGCTGGACGTGCTGACCCCGGTGGTCAAGAGCTTCCCGTCCCAGTACGGCCCGGCGGCCAATGACCTGGCGATCCAGATTCTCGGTGGCGCCGGCTACACCCGTGACTACAACGTGGAGCAGTTCTACCGCGACAACCGGCTCAACCCGATCCATGAGGGCACGCACGGCATCCAGGGCCAGGACCTGCTGGGGCGCAAGGTCGTCATGAAGGACGGCGCGGGGCTGGCACTGCTCGCCGAGATCATCATGGAGACGGTGTCGACCACGGCCGCCCTGTTCCCCGAGTACTCCACCGCGCTCGCCGACCGCGTCCGACGTCTCGTCCACGTCACAGAGATCCTGTGGCAGGACGGCGACGCGGCCGCCGCACTCGCCCATGCCACGGACTACCTGGAGGTCACCGGGCATATCGTGGTGGCCTGGATCTGGCTGGACATGGCGCATGCCGCAGAAGCCGCGGGCTCGCCCCTGGCCGCCGGAAAACTGGCCGCGGCGGAGTACTTCTTCACCCGGGAGCTCCCCACGGTGGACCCCGTCCTCGACCGTCTGGAGCACCCCGACCGGCTGTTCACCGACCTGGACGAGAGCGTGTTCTAGAGCGTGTCCTGGAACGTGCCCTGTTACGTGTCCCGGCCGTCTACCGCTCCCGCTCCCGGTGGATCGCGGCGACGCCTTCGGCGTAGGTCGTGACCCGGAAGTCCGGGAAGGCCTCGGCGAACTTGTCGGTGACGAAGACATTGTCCACCGCGTACCGCGGGAGGAGTTCCCAGAGTTCGCGGACATTCTTGCTGAACAGGCGACCGGCGGCGAAGGCGACCTTCGGCACCACGGAGTAGCCGACCTCGCGCCCCCACTGCCGTGACGCGAGCCGGACAAGGTCCTTGTACGTGATGCGTTCCTTGTCGACCGGAAGGTGCCACGTCTGACCGTAGGCGGAGTCGGTGTTGCCGATCAGCGCCATGGCCCGGCTGGCGTCCGGTGTCCAGATCAGGCTGCGTCGGGTGTCGGCGCTCAGTGGCACCCGCGCCTTCTTCCCCTCGGCGACAGCGTCGAACACCAGTGTGTTGGTGAAACTCTGGGTCTTCCCGGGACCGTAGAACTCCGGGGCGCGGCAGATGACCGCGTCGACCCGGCCCTGTTCCATGGCCTCCAGCAGCATGGTGGTCATGGTGGCCCGGGTGCGCCCCTTGCTGCCGCGTGGTGCGAACGGGGTGTCCTCGGTCTGTGGCACGCTGGTCATCGGGTACATGTAGGTGTTGTCGAAGAAGACGAGCCTGGCACCGTGCTTCTCGCAGGCGTCGATGGTGTTCCTCATCATCGTGGGGAGTTGCGCGGCCCAGAGTGCGCTGTCCGGGGGAAGCCCCACGGTGAGGTAGACGATGTCGCTGCCCTCGACGGCCCTGTCCGTCTCGTCGGCGTTCATCAGGTCGGCGGACACCAGCTCGTCACTGTCATGCAGTTTCCGGGGGTGGCGGCTGACGAGCCTGATGTCCGCGGTGTAGTTGTCATGGAGCTCGCGTGCGAGTCCGGTTCCGATCTGTCCGTTGGCTCCGAGAATGGTCTGCATGGGTGACACTGTAAACATCAATGTGTACGGCGTCAACACCGGTGCGGCCGGCCGGCCGGAACCACCTCAGCGGACAGGCCGGAAATCCCGGGGTCCACGTCCCGTGACCCGCCGCATCGCCGTGCTGAATGCACTGGCGGAGGTGTACCCGACCTTCCGGCACACCGTCCCGACGGGAACCTCGTCCGCCAGCAGCGGCACCGCCGCCGACATCCGCGCCACCGTCCGCCACTCACTGAAACTCATGCCCGTGTCCGCACGGAAGGCACGCGCGATGGTCCGTCCGCTGGTGTTGAGAATCCACGCCCAGTCCTCCAGCGAGCGTGAATCATCGGGACAGTCCAGGATGTGCTGCGCGACCGGCTGGATCAGCCGGTTGTCCGGCAACGGCAGTTCCAGACCGGGCAGTGACGGTTCCGCCATGAACTCCAGACACAGCCGCTGGGCACGGAAGCGCTGATCGCGCTTCAGCCCCTGGTACGCCAGCAGGACGAGCATCTCCCTGGTCGCGGTGTTCACCGCCACGTCCCGTACCCCGTCCACCGGTGCCACCCACGCCGACGGTCTGACGTAGACGGCCGTGAGCGTGGTGGACGCACTGGTGTCGGCCACGTGCCCCACGCCGGCCGGAACGAAGACCCCGGTCCCGGGCGGAAGGTGGTGACGGTGGCCGTCGACATCCACGTGGGCGGTCCCCCTCATCGCCCAGAACACCACGTGGTGCCCGGTGTGCCGGTGGAAGCGGTCGGAACAGATCTCCGGCTCCAGCGGACTGGGGTAGCGCAGTTCCCGCATCGTCAGGAGGTAGTCGCCGGGAATCAGGCTGTCGCTCCGGGTCTCACCGAGGTCAGACGGCGCATCCACAACGGTCACAGCCCGTTCTCCTCGTAGAGCGCGTCCACCAGCTCGTCGATCTCGTCGTCGTCTCTGCCGCTGGCGTACAGCGCCTGGACCGTGTCCCGGAAGTCCTCACCCAGGGCGTCGTGGACGGCGATCCACCCCTCCTTGTCGTGCACCCAGTAGCCCATGGTGGTGGCGGCCGCCCTGGCGAACCCCTTCTCCTCCCGCAGCTGCCGGCGCAACGTACGGGACGTACGGGTCTCCGTCGCCACCCACACCGCGGCGTCCTGCGGGACCTCCAGCGCAGACAACGCACCGGGCAGGCCGCTGGGGGCGACACCGTTCCCCGTACCCGACAACCAGACGCAGTCGACCTCCCCGCGGGTCGGGGTGATCTCGAATCCCTCGCCCCGGACCTCACAGACCAGCGTGGACCACATGCCCGCCGGGCCGTCTCGCAGAGACGCAACGCGGCGGGGAGCCCGGGCTCATCGCAGAAGAGGATCTGGCGGGTGACACCGTCGGGGCGCCGGTAGACGTCGACCGGTTCCGTCAGCCCGACCTCGCCACCGACCCCGACCGAGGTCGCCCATGTGGTCGCGACGCCGTTACCGTGGACGACGAAGTCGATGTCCACCTCACCGGGCCGCCAGTCACGGATGGTGTAGGTCCGCATCTCGGACGGCTCCACGCCGTCCGCGTAGACCCAGCCCCTCCCCTCCACCGTGGGCAACCGGACAGGTTCACCCGGAGTGTCCGGGAAGAACACCCGGACCCATTCGTCCCCGACACCCGTGGTGGGGTAGTCGACCATGTCCGCTCCACCAAGGCTGACCCGGATCATGGCTTTCCCCACGCGGGTCACGGCCGTCACCTCCGCCCGGTGGATCCGCGGCTCGTGTCCTGCCTCACCTGCACCCATATCTGTCTCCTCCTGTCCGCCACGGGCCTCCGGCCCCACTCACGACATATTCGCTAAGGCAACCCTACATACCGGGATCTTCGCGCAGCGGACAGGAGGTGGTGCGTAGGTGACCCGTGCCTGCGGTCGGGACGACGGGACTGTCGCGCAGCAGACAGAATCTGTCCGTTACGCAGCCACCCGGGCAGTTAGCGTCAACGACATGACACTGAAAAGACGCTCCACCCGGCCGGTGTTCACACCCGTGCTCGCCGGCCTCTGCGCTGTCTCCGTGACCTCGCTGGCCGCCCTGACCGCGTGCTCGTCCGACGACGGAGACGGTGCCGGCCGCAGCACAGGCGACACCGTCACCTTCGACTACGCGGGACGGCAGGTCGAGATTCCGGCCGACCCGCAGCGGGTCGTGTGCATCGAGACCCGCCTGTGCCCCGAGTTCGCCGAGATCACCGGCCTCAACCTGGTCGCGACCCCCGAGACCACCGCCGAATCGGCGGAGGACAACGTGGTCAACGACGACCTCCCTGACTCGGTGACCAGGTACGCCTTCGACACCACGGCACCCGATGCCGAAGCCGTGGCAGACCTGGATCCGGACCTCATCATCACCACCGCCGCCTGGTTCGACACCTACGACAACGAGCAGCAGAACCGGCTGGAGGGCATCGCCCCGGTACTCGGGCTCGACGGGGACCTGGCGACGACGTCCGATGAGGCCGGCGGCGCCGACACCGACGCCTGGCTGGCCCCGCTGCTGGACCAGGCGGAGCAGCTGGGCAAACGGGCGGACGCCGAGGCAAGCATCGAGGACTACCACCGGACGGTCGAGGAAGGTGCGGCCCGTCTCGACGACTACGAGGGCGCGACGGTCGCCGTCGTCGCCCTGCAGGACGACCAGTTCGTCCTCGAGGACGAGAACCTCGTCCCCGAGGTCCTCACCGACCTCGGTTTCTCCGTCCTCACCGACAGCGGGTCCCGCGAGCCGGACGGCTCGCTGAAGCTGTACAGCAGGGAGAACCTCAACATCCTCGCCGACGCCGACGTCATCCTGGTGCAGAACCCCGACTCCCCCGTCGCCGAGGACGCGCTCTGGAAGCGGCTGCCCGCCGTCGTCGACGGCACGACCCCGCAACTCCTGTACAACCACCGCGCGGGATACTCCAAGGTGGGGGCGAACTTCGCGGAGTACGTCGTCGACCAACTCACCTCGTGAGAGCTCAGCGCACGGGGGATGCCGGCACCGCCCCGCGCTGATCAGAAGCTCCACGCCGAGACGGCGCACATACCCTGTTCCCCATGATGTCAGGCCTCCAGCGGGGCGAGGATCCTGTCCTCGACGACGTCGAGGTACGCCGTGGCGGACGCGTAGTCGGTGACGAGCCCGTCGACCTCGACCACGTGGTCGTCCTGCGCGGCCTTCAGCTGCTGGAACAGGGGGCTGTCGATGATCTCCTGCATGATCGGGTCGGGTGTCCCGTCCGCGAGCACCGGGACCAGGATGACGTCCGCCTCCCCGAGCAGTGCGTCGATGTTCTCCGTGGAGTACTCCTCCCACCCCTTGGGGAACTCCCCGCCCGGCACCGACGGGGCGGTACGCATACCGACCTCCTCGTACACCGCGCCCAGGATGCCCGACGGGTAGTTGATGTAGAAGTTGGCGGAATCCGCCATGGGCCCGATCGAGGCGAAGGTGTGGCTGTCGAGGATGTCGCGGTAGTCGTCCTGCAGTTCGGCGAGACGGTCCGCGTAGGTCGCCCTCGTCTCCTCCAGTGCGTCCGCCGCGCCGACGGCGGCGGCGATGTCGGCGACGATGGCCTTCCAGTCGCCCCGGGTCTCCCCCTCGACGATGACGGTGGGGGCGATCTCGGAGAGCTTCGCGTGGATGTCCTCGTCGATCTCGAGCACGTCCCCGACGATCACGTCCGGGTCAGCGGCGGCGACAGCCTCGATGTCCAGGTCGAAGAACGCCCCGACGGGCTCCGCGGACTCCACGAAATCCATCTGCTCGTCGGTGAACCCCTGCGCGTAGTCGCTGTAGTCCTGGGCACCGACCGGAGTCACGCCGAGCGACTTCAGTTGCCACGGGGTGTCGTAGGAGACCGCGACGACCCGCTCCGGCTCCCGGGGGACCTCCACCTCGCCGTAGGCGCTGTCGACGGTGTGGAGACCGTCGCCGTCCTGCCCGTCGTCGGACGTGCCACAGGCCGCGGCTGCGACCACGACCCCCGCGGCCACGGCCGTGGTCAGGATCCTCCGTCCCACGACGCGCGCCCGGCGCGTCAGGGTGGTTGTGTTCATGGCTGCTCCTCGTGTCTGCTGAAACGTGTCTGCTGAAACGTGCGGCGTCGATGCCGTTCAGGTCCAGACGGTATCGAGTACCGACCTCCCGCAACGGACATGTTCTCCCGCGGAGCGGACACGACCCCGCCCGGGCGGTCCCGGTGTCCGTTCCGCGACGACACTCGTCCTCCCCGACCCCGTCGTCCGCCCTAGCGTGAACACCCATGCGCCCGACTCACCTCCTCCCCACGGACCCCGGCGACTCCGGGAACTCCGGCTCCCCCACCACGGGCCGGATCCTCCGGCTCGCGCTGGCCCGTGACGGCCGTGCCACCCGACTGGCCCTGTGCACCGGAGGGCTGATCGTCCACGACATCGGGGAAGCCGCGGTCCCGGTCCTCATCGGCACCGTCATCGACCGGGCGATCATGCCCGGCGACCGGACGGCCCTGGTCGTCTGGCTCGGCGTCCTGGCGGCAACCTTCCTGGTCATGTCGCTGAGCTACCAACGCTCGATGCTCGGCATGGTGCGGGTCTACGGCCTCGGCGAGCACGACCTGCGCCAACTCTCCGTCGGCCGGGTCCTCCACCCGCGTCGTCATGCACACCGTCCCACCGGTGAGCTCCTCTCCATCGCCACCAACGACACGTACCAGGTCGCGGGCGTGTCCTGGAGCATCGTGCAGCAACTGGCCACCGTCGCCGGACTCCTCACCGCGGCCGGGGCCCTGCTGGTCATCTCCGTGCCGCTCGGGGTCGGCGTCCTGCTCGGCGCCGTCGCCGTCCTGTCCCTCATGCAGTGGCTCTCGCGGCCGATGTTCGCCCGCGGCCGCACCGAGCAGCGTGCGGTCGCCGCGGCCAGCGACGTCGCGGCGGACGCGATGGCGGGCCTGCGCATCATCAGTGGCCTCGGGGCACAGGACGAGGTCAGCAGACGGTACCGGGCAGCCAGCCGCCACTCCCGGGACACCGCCGTCGCCTCCGCGGTGTCCCTGCGCACCTATGACGCGGTGAGTGAGATCGTCTCCCTGGTCTATCTGGCGGTGCTCACCGTCGCCGCCGGATGGATGGCCGTCGGCGGGACCATCACCCCCGGTGAACTCGTGACCGTCATCGGTCTGGCGCAGTTTCTCAAGGGGTCGCTGGCCCACATCGGCACCTTCGGCGCGAACTGGTCCTACAAACGGGCCTCCGCCGCCCGGCTATGCGCACTGGTCGCCGACCCGTTCCTGCTGCCGGCGGGGCTGTCCCCGGGCACGGTGCACGGTGAGGTGACTGGCGGGGTGACTCTCACCTGGACCAGCCCCGACGGGGCCCGGCTCACCGCGTCCCCCGGACGTCTCGTCGGCGTCCGGGTGCGGGACGCCGCCGCGGCCCGGCACCTGGTCGACCGTCTCGGGTTCCGCACCGCGCCGCGCCGCGGGGAACTCGCACTCGGCGGGGACGACGCCCTGGACATCGGCCCCGACCGGTGGCGGCGGACCGTCACCGTCCCCCCGCGGGACTCCACCCTGTTCAGCGGCACCCTGCGACACAACGTCACCTTCGAGGTTCCCCCAGACGGTGCCTCAGGCGCTGCACCGGCGGCACCGCTCGACCCCTCGGTCACGGCCGCGACGGCGCTCGACGACGTCATCGACCATCTCGGGTCCGTCGACGCCCCGGTCGGGGAGGGTGGCCACCGGCTCTCCGGTGGCCAACGCCAGCGTGTGACACTCGCCCGGGCACTCCACACCGCCGGCCCGGTGCTCGTCCTGGACGAACCGACGACCTCCCTGGACCCGGTGACCTCGCGCGAGGTGGCGGCAGGTCTCGCCCGGCTCACCACCTCGTACGGGCCCTCCCCCGGGCGGGCCGTCGTGGTCGTCACCACGGACCACGCCCTGCTCGAACTCTGCGACGAGGTGGTGGAGCCGTGAGCCCCACCGGCACCCGGGACCGACGACTTCCCGAGGCGTCCGTCCGCGACACCGGACGCGTCGTCCTCACCCTGCTGCGCCCCCGACTCCGGACGCTCACCGCCGTGGTCGTCCTGTTCGCCCTCGGCTCCGGCACCGCCCTCGCCGTACCTGCCCTGCAGGGACGCGTCGTCGACGACGTCATCGCCGGCCACGGCCTCCCCCGCCTGTGCCTGACCGGCGGGGCCATCGTCGTGTCCGGCGGCCTCGCCGCAGTGCTGATCCTCTGGGGAGGTCGCCTGCTGGTCACCGCCCTGCAGACCACGCTGGCCGACCTCCGGGAGAAAGTGTTCGACGCGGCGGTCAACCTCGAGGTCGGTGACGTGGAGACGTCGGGCAGCTCCGACGTCGTCTCCCGCGTGACCGGGGACGTCGAGTCCGTCACCGGCGCCGTCACCGAGGTCCTCCCCCGCACCACGCAGGCACTGTTCACCCTGGCCGTCACCGCCCTGGGGGTCGCCGTGCTGGACCCGTGGCTCGCCCTCGCCGCACTGGTGGCCCTCCCCGTGCAGATCCTCTCCGGGGTGGTGTTCCTGCGCCGGTCACGACCCCTGTACGTGCGCCAGCAACGTATGGACGCCGAGCGCGGCCAGGCCCTCATCGAGACCGTGAACGGCGCCGCCACCGTCCGTGCCCACGCACAGGACGAGACCCGTCTGACGCTCATCGCCGAGCGCAGTCTCGCCTCGGTGGAGATCGGGCGAACGGCGACGAAGGTCCGCAACGTCTTCAACGGAGGACTGAACACCGCCGAGTTCCTCGGTCTCGCCGCGATCCTCGCGGTCGGCTTCTGGCGGGTGGACGCCGGGATGCTGTCCGTCGGTGCGGCGACCACCGGCGCACTGTTCTTCCAGCGGATCTTCGCCCCGGTGAGTGTCCTGCTGGCCAGCATCGACGACCTGCAACGCGCCGAGGTCGGACTGGCACGCCTCGTCGGCGTCCTCCAGGCGGAGCGGGACACCGGGCCGTCGCAGACCGTCCAGGACGCGGACCTCGCCATCGAGGGACTGTCCTTCCGCTACCCCGGGTCCGTGCGTCCCACCCTCGGGCACGTCAACCTGACGGTGCCCGCCGGCCGACGTGTGGTCCTGGTCGGTGCCTCCGGATCCGGGAAATCAACACTGGCCCGGCTGATCGCGGGGACCCTGCGGCCGGACACGGGCACCGTCCGCATCGGCGGGGTCGACGCGCACGTGGCCGCCGCCCCGTCCGGAACCCCGGCGGTCGCCCTGGTCACCCAGGAGATCCACCAGTTCTCCGGGACCGTCGCCGACAACCTGCGGCTCGCGACGCCGGACGCCACGGACGGTGACCTCCTCGCCGCCCTGACCCGGGTGTGTGCAGGCGGCGAACTGCTGGACCTCGACCACGACGGTCGCCTCGACGAATCAGCGGTCCAGCAGCTCGCGTTGGCCAGGATCCTGCTGCTCGATCCGCCGGTGGTGGTCCTCGACGAAGCCACCGCCTACACGGGGACCGTCGGAGACCCCGACACCGGGACCGGGACTGTCACGGGGACTGTCACCGCAGGCCGGACGTCCGTGATCGTCGCGCACCAGCTGTCCCAGATACGGACCGGTGACCTCGTGGTGGTGCTGGACTCCGGACGGATCGCTGAATCGGGTACCCACGATGATCTCGTCGCCTCGGGCGGACGCTATGCGCGACTGTGGGACGCCTGGCGGGCCTCGTCACGCTGAGACAACCACGTGAGGGCGGATCTGACCGGTAGAACCGCCCCCACGTGGTCGTCCCAGGATGCAGGGGCCGGTGCGGGGCCGGTGCGGGACGGATGCGGGGCGGATGCGGAGCAGACCCCGGCCCCTGCCCCTCCCTGGCTACCCCAGCATCTGCTCCCGGACCTCCACGCGACGCACCTTCCCCAGCTGGTCGGCGGGCAGCTCGTCGAAGACCTGGAACACCCGGGGAACCTTGTAGCGGGCCAGTCCGTCCCGGCAGTGTTCCTTGAGCACATCCTCGTCCAGCCGTGCCCCGTCCTCCAGCACGACACCGGCGGCGACGGTCTCCGAGCCGTCCTCCCGCGGCAGCCCCACGACACTGGCCTGCGCGATCGACGGATGCTCGGTGAGCACCTCCTCCACCTCCGCGGGGTAGACGTTGAACCCGCCGGTGACGATCATCTCCTTGATGCGCGAGACAATCTTCACGAATCCGTCCGTCTCCTTCACCGCCATGTCACCGGTGCGGAACCACCCGTCGACAAAGGCCTTCTCGTTGGCGTCCGGACGGTTCAGGTAGCCGCCGAAGACCTGCGGGCCCTTCACCACCAGCTCACCGGCCTCCCCGTCGGGCAGTTCACGGGACGGGTCGTCCTGGTCGACGACACGGACGTCGGTGTCGGGGAAGGGGATGCCCACGTAGCCGGGACGGCGGTCGGTGCTCATCGGGTTGCCGATGACGATCGGCGAGGTCTCCGTGAGCCCGTAACCCTCGACGAGCAGGCCGCCGGTCATGTTCTCCCAGCGCTTCACGAGCTCCACCGGCAGACCCGAGGCGCCGGAGAAACTGGCCTTGACCCCGGAGATGTCGATCTTCTGCTTCTCCGCGATGTCCATGATCGTCTGGTAGAGGGCAGGCACTCCCGGGACCCAGGTCGGCTTCTGCTTCTTCATCGCCGAGGCCAGCAGGGGTTTCTCCGGCGCCGGCAGCAGCAGGACGGTCCCGCCGATCAGCGGGGCGAGGGTGATGTTCATCGTCAACCCGTAGGCGTGGAAGATCGGCAGCGCGGCGAGCATCCGCTCCGGTTCCTCCCCCTTCCCCAGTCCCGGGACCCAGGCGACGCCCTGGATGATGTTGGCGCACAGGTTGGCGTGGGACAGCGCCGCGCCCTTCGGGGTGCCGGTGGTGCCCGAGGTGTAGAGCACAATCGCGGGATCGGACGGGGTGACCTCCGCGGTCTCGATGAGCGCCCGCCCCTCGGATTCGGAGGCGTCCTTGACCAGGTCGGACCATTCGGTGAGTCCGTCGGTGCTGCCCTGCAGTTTGTCGCGCATGGCCTTGACCGGCTTCACCGGGAGTTTCAGTGCGGCACGCAGGTACACCGGCATCGCCCGGGTGACGGTGACCGGGATGATCTGCTCGAGCGGGGCGACGGTGCGCAGTTCACGGGCGACCTCGACGGCCTTGTCCCAGAAGATGCCGACCTTCGCCCCGTGGTCCTTGAACGCCACCGACAGCTCACGGGCGGTGTACAGCGGATTGTGCAGCGTGGCCGTCGCCCCGAGGGAGAGCACCGCGTAGAAGCTGATCAGCGCCTGCGGACAGTTCGGCAGGGCGATCGCGACCCGGTCGCCCTTCCGGACGCCACGGTTGTGCAGCATCGAGGCGGCCTTGCGGACTTCGCGCCCGTAGTCGGCGTAGGTCAGCGTGGCACCGAAGAACGTCATCGCCGGACGGTCCGGCCACGTCCTCACCGCATGGTCGAAGACGGCGGCGAGGGTGCGCGCGTCGGCGCCGTCGTACTCCAGCTCGGGGCTGGTCCATTCGGGGTAGTACTGCTGCCAGGTCCGATTGCTCGTGCTGTCACTCGTGCTGTCACTCATGGTGTCTCAGGATACGCCTGTAAGATAGGTCACCCTTCTGCACTCACGGCATCCACGGCACCCCGGTGCCCGCGGCGCAGATACCACCACCGAAAGGTCACCACCATGTCCACCTGGCTCAACCCCTACCTGAAGTTCCGGAACACCGCCGCCGAGGCCCTGGCGTTCTACGCCGAGGTCTTCGGCGGGAAAGCGGACACCCTCACCTTCGGCCAGGCCGGCGCGGCCGACACCCCCGAACGTGAATCCCTGCTGATGCACGGCCACCTGGAGACCCCGGACGGCTGGACGTTCATGGCATGCGACACCGCCGACACCGACCCGCGTGAGTTCGACGCCCCTCCGGTCGACCTCTGCATCGGCGGCGACGCCGACGAATACGACAAGATCGCCGGCTGGTTCGCCGGGCTGTCCGACGGCGGCACCGTCGTCCTGCCCCTGGAGAAGCAGATGTGGGGTGACCACTTCGGACAGGTCCGTGACAAGTTCGGCATGTCGTGGATGGTGAACATCGCGGCGGAAGGTGCCGCCGGCGACCCGTCCTGACCCTGGTCTGACCCTGGTCTGACCCCGTCCAACAGCAGTACTCCGTGGTATCAGCGCTGGTAAAATGGCTTTGACAGTTGCCATGACCCAGATCACAGTGCACAGTGGAACTCATTCGAGTGCACCACCACACACCACTGACACCATGGAGATGAGAACCGGATGACAGACATATTCGATCCGGACGGGGCGACGGTCGTCGTCACCGGCGCGGGCAACGGTATCGGCGCGGCACTGGCCCGTGCCCTCGCCCGGCGCGGCGGCAGGGTCGTCGTCTCGGACCTCGATGAGGCCGGGGCCGCCCGGACCGTCGCGTCGATCACCGCCGACGGGGGCGAGGCCGTGGCCGCTGTCGGGGACGCCTCCTCCGAGGAGGGCGTCGCCTCCCTCGTGGAACGCGCCCGCGACACCTACGGCGACATCGACGCGTGGTTCGCCAACGCCGGGGTCGACCGCGGTCGCGGTCTCGATGCGGCCGAGGCCGACTGGGACACGTCGATCCAGGTCAACATGATGGCCCATGTCCGGGCCGCACGACTGCTGGTGCCCGGCTGGGTGGAACGGGGCCGCGGGCGCTTCGTGGTGACCGCCTCGGCGGCAGGCCTGCTGACGATGCTGGGGGCACCCGCCTACTCGGCGACCAAGCACGGTGCGGTGGCCTTCGCCGAGTGGCTCTCGGCCACCTACCGCCACCGGGGAGTCGTGGTCCAGGCGGTGTGCCCCCAGGGCGTGCAGACCAGCATGCTGGCCGGCGCCGGGCCGTACCAGGAGCTGCTCGGGAAAGACACCGCGCTGACCCCGGAACAGGTGGCCGACACCGTCCTGGAGGCACTCCAGGGCGACGACTTCTACATCCTCCCCCACCCGGAGGTCGCCGACTACTACACGAAGCGAGCCACCGCACCGGACCGGTGGCTCAACGGCATGAACAGGATCGCCCGGACCGTCGAAGACCTCGAAGGCGTCGAAGACAAGGAGCAGAAATGAAGGCATGGCAGGTTTCCGAGCTCGGTGAGCCCTCCCAGGTTCTCACCGCCGTCGAGAAGGACATCCCGGAGCCCGGCCCCGGGCAGGTGGTGGTCAGGACGCGTGCCACGGCGTCCAACTTCCCCGACGTCCTGATGTGCCGGGGGAAGTACCAGGTCCGGCCCGATCTGCCGTTCACCCCGGGGGTGGAGCTGTGCGGTGACGTCACCGCCGTCGGTGAGGGCGGCGAGGGCGTTAAGGGCGTCACTGTCGGCGACCGGGTATACGGCACGTCCGAACTCCCCCACGGTGGTTTCGCCGAATATGCCGTGCTCGGCGCCGCCACGTGTTTCCCCGCGCCCGCGTCGCTTGAAGACGGCCAGGCCGCATCGCTATTCATCGGCTACCAGACGGCGTGGTTCGCACTGCACCGTCGTACACAGCTGCAGGTCGGCGAGACACTGCTCGTCCACGCCGCGGCCGGCGGTGTGGGCAGTGCGGCGATCCAGATCGGCAAAGCTGCCGGCGCACGCGTCATCGGCGTGGTCGGCGGCCCGGACAAGGCGGAGATCGCCCGTCAGCTGGGTGCGGACGTCGTGGTCGACCGCCACTCCGAGGACTTCGTGGCGGTGGTGAAGGAGGAGACCGGCGGTCGCGGCGCCGACGTCGTCTTCGACCCGGTCGGTGGGGACACCTACCGCCGTTCCACCAAGTGCATCGCCTTCGAGGGGCGCATCGTGGTGATCGGCTTCGCCGGCGGTGAGATCCAGGAGGTGGCGCTGAACCACGCCCTGATCAAGAACTACTCGATCCTGGGCCTGCACTGGGGCCTGTACAACAAGTTCGACCCCGATGCGGTGCGCCACTGCCACGAGGAACTGACGACCCTGGCCGACGAGGGGAAGGTCGCGCCACTGGTCAGCGAGCACCTCAGCTTCGACGAGGTACCGGACGGACTGCAGCGTCTGGCGGACGGCGCCACGGTCGGACGTGTGGTCTATCAGGCGTGAACACGTCAGAAGAAGGACGCCCTGTCGCCGGCAGGGCGTCCTTGCCGTATCCGTCGGAAGATTTCGTTTACGTCTCATCCAGGGCCTGGCGCGCGGCGGACTGTGGGGCGATGTCGTCCTCCTGCTGACCGGATCCGCAGGACCCGAGAAGCGCAGGTCTCAGGGGCCTTCGGCCGGATGGGCATCCCCGCCCCGACTGCTCCTGGGCAACCTCATGATGATCGGTTGCAGCCTGGCGATGCCCGACGGCGCGTTCCTCAGCTGGCACTGGAACACGATCCTTCTCGGTGCAGGCCTGCTCGCCGGAACGAATGCGGCGTCAAATCTGGGCCCGTCCACCGTGCGGACCACGGAAGCAACCCGCGTCACTCGTGCCGCGCTCGATCACGAAGCGGGATCAGGCGAGGCCGGGGCCGCGGGTCGCGACTCCTGGAGCATCTCCGGCGAGTCGTGGATGCACATGATACGGAGCTCTGAGTCGCCGGTGTTCGTGAACGCGTGCCAGACGCCGGGTTGCACGACTGCGGTGTCACCGGTTCGGGCGACGAGTTCCTCATCACCGATATGGATCGTGGCTTCGCCCGCGAGAATGGTCCAGGTTTCCGTGTATGGATGGCGATGTAGTCTTGGACCCCCTCCAGGGTCATTGATGGCCAGGAAGAAGCTGACACCGGAACCGTGATCCCGACCCTCGAACCTCAGAGTTCGACTCCCCGAGACGCGGATCTCGTCCGCCGGGATGATTCGGCTGTGGGTAGGGTTCACGTGTGCACGGCCCACGGTTAGAACGGCCGTGAATCTATGCCGTCGAGCCAGAGCCGCCCGATGGATCCGGGCGGTGTCGCAGACGGGTCGGGGTTGGCGAGGTCAACGGAGTCGAGGTTCCGGATGATCTGGGCGAGAGCAGTGGCGTGGCCGTGGCCCAGGCCGTGCTCGTCCTTGAAGTAGGCGACGATCTCGCCGACTTTGGATGCCTCGGTGAACCCGGCCTCGCCTGCGGTCGCGATGAGCTGGCGGGGCGTCTTGCCGGTCTGCTGTTCGATGGTGGTCAGATATGCCTGAGCTGACATGGGGACTCCTGTGGTGGCGCGGGGGTGGGAACGGTGGCTGGTAGGAGGACGGGGCCCTAGGCCGGTCGGTAGACGTCGAGGCGGGCTCCGTTGCCGAGTGGGGTCGATTCGTCATGGCTGAAAGCTATGCGTCCGGCGCCCCACCCGTCGAAGAGTCGACGTCCAGTGCCGAGCACGAGGGGGTGGACGATCAGGCGCAGTTCGCTCAGCAGCCCGTCGGACAGGAGCTGTTCCACCAGACTGATGCTGCCGGCGACGGTGATGCGGTCGTCACCGCACTCGTCCAGACTGCCGATTGCTGACGCCAGGTCGCCCCGTGGACGCAGGATCCTCGTCTCTCCCCAGTTCGCCTCAGCCTCCGCGATGCGATCCGAGACGACGACCTTGGTCATGCCGTTGAGCTGTGCCGCGAGCGGGACATCGTCGCCCTGTTCGGGCCAGGACGATGCGAACACGTCGTAGGTCGTTCTCCCCAGAAGTAGCGTGGAGGTGGTCTGTTCACGGCTGATCTCGGTGAGCATGGCCTCATCGACCCACGGAAAGTGCCACTCCTGCGGCGCTGCGACGACGAGGTCGATACTTGTGAACAGCTCGGCGGTGATCGGTCGCTTCATGACTCACGTCGCACGAAGGCCGAGAAAGCAGGGGCGACGAGCGCAGGGTCGGTCTGGTGAGTTCCGCCGGGGAAGGTCTCGACGCGAGCGTCGGGCAGCGCGGCGGCCACCGCCTCGCCTGCCGCCGTGAGGAACGGCCAGGTGTCCGCACCTATTCCGACGAGCACCGGCACCGAGACCTCGGCGTAGCGAGCGAGCGGTGCCGGGTCACCGATCGACAGCGGGGCCATGAAGCGGCCGTCGTACCGGATCGTGTGCGCGGCTGAGGCCAGTTGCTCCCAGTTCGGTGCGAACGTGACGCCCTGCGCCATCTCCTCCGGCAGGCCGACGGCGTCGACGAAGAAGATGCGGAACGCCTCGGCGGGATCGTCGGACGCCGCGGCGGCATCGAGTCGTTCCACGTAGTCTCCGGGCAGAGGCGGTCGACTGTCATCCACGACGACCGCGGGCTCGTACGCGATCACGCGATCGGCGGCCACCCCCGCTCGCGCAGCTTCCAGTGCCAGCACCGCGCCGGAGGACTCGCCTATCAGTGCGGCTACCCGCCCTCCGAGCGTCTCGATGATCGCGGCGATGTCCTCGATCTCGCGCTCGAGCGCGTAGGGGGCGGTATCGCCGCTCTCGCCGCGGCCGCGGCGGTCGTAGTCGATGACGCGCAGCCCGGTGAGATCGGCGACCCTGCCCGGGACATCGTGGAGTGCGCGGAACATGGTGGCACCGTGCACCCAGAGGGCGATGGGAGCATCTGCGCGTCCGTGTGTCTCATAGGCGAGTCGGGTGCCGTCGGCGGAGGTGGTGAAGTGTGTGGGCATGGGGCGGTCCAATCCCTGAGGTGTACGGTACCGTTCGGTACTGTTATCTCTGATAGAGTACTGACCGGTACTGCACTCGTCAAGACCCGAATCTGATTGGGAGAGGATGGCATGATGGACAGTCATGAGATCGATGCCACGGGGCGCCGCATCCTGGATGCGGCTATGGAGGTGTTCTCTCTCGAAGGCTTCACCGGTGCGACCACGGATCAGATCGCCGCTGCTGCCGCAGCGTCCAAGCAGTCGATCTACCGGCGCTTCGGCGACAAGAAGAGCCTGTTCGCCGCGCTCATGGACGATTTCCTCACTCGCGTCCGGTCCGAGATCATCGAGGTCGACGTCTCGGGGTGCACCACTGCCCGGGATGCGGTTCAGCTTCTCGCGCGTCAGTTCGCGGAGTCGATTCTCGACCACCGCGTGCAACGGTTTCGGCGTCTGGTGATCGCCGAGGCGACACGGTTCCCCGACCTCGGCATGGCGTACTACCGCGGAGCGTTCGAGGCGACCCTCGAGGGCATCACGCGAGTTCTGGACGGCCTTGTCGTGAGAGGGTTGCTGCGCATCGACGACACGGCCCAGGCAGCGAACCACTTGGCGGGCCTCATGCTGTGGGTGCCGAGCAACCGGATCATGATGACGGGGCGCCTCAACTCCGTCGACAGTGACGACATCGACCGTGCCGTGGAATCCGGGGTGACGGTCTTCCTTTCCGCGTACGCAGAACACGCCGAGTGAGTCGACGCCGGTGATCAGGACGGGCCCGGCCTTGCCGGTACTGTCCGTTAGCATGTCGACCTGTCGGGGGAACCTGAGCGCCTTAGTGATGGTGTCGCGCACCGACTGTCCCTTCGAATCCCCCGACTGCGCACTCCGCTCCCGCGGGCCCACACCCGCCTTCAGCACCGCTTCAGCCTGTCCGTGCGACACTGAAGCCCATGCGGATTCTGCTGGTGGATGATGAGAAACGTCTCGCCGACGGTGTGCGCCGCGGCCTGGAGGCCGAGGGCATGGTCGTCGACGTCGCCCATGACGGAGGCACCGGGTTCAATATGGCATCCGACGCCGACTACGACGTCATCGTCCTCGACGTGATGATGCCCGGCTTGAACGGCTACCGCGTCTGCCAGGCGCTGCGCGCCGACGGCGACCACACCCCCGTCCTGTTCCTCACCGCGAAGGACGGCGAATGGGACGAGGTCGAGGGACTCGACACCGGTGGCGACGACTGGCTGACCAAACCCTTCTCGTTCCCGGTACTCATCGCCCGCCTCCGGGCTCTCGCCCGTCGCGGAGCCCGGGAACGTCCCGCCGTCCTCGAGGCCGGGGACCTGCGACTCGATCCAGCCGCCCGGCGGGTCTTCCGCGGCGAGCAGGAGATCACGCTCACCGCGCGCGAGATGGCGGTGCTGGACTTCCTGCTGCGCCGCCGCGGGGAGGCCGTGACCCGCCGGGAGATCATCGCCAACATCTGGGGCGACTCCTTCACCGGGGACGCCAACATCATCGAGGTCTACATCGGGCACCTGCGCGCCAAGGTCGACCGGCCGTTCGGACGGCACGCCATCGAGACGGTGCGGGGCGTGGGCTACCGGCTGTCCGGGACGGGTGGGTAGACCGTGGGTAAGGCGTCACGGTCGATCCGTGCGCGGGTCACGGCGGGAGCGACGGCGATCGTCGCGCTCATCCTCGTCGCCAGCGCGGTGGTGGCCGTCCTGGTTCTCGGCCGCGTGTTCACGGCGTCCGTCGAAGAATCCGCGGAGCAGGACCTCGACGCCCTGAGTTCTCAGGTCGAGAATGACCCGTCGCGGGTGGAGGGCATCATCACCGGAGTCGACGACGACCAGCTCGTCCGGCTCGACGGGCCCGGCGGCACCGTGGTCAACGACGACGAGGCGCGTCAGCTCCCGACGCCCCCTGAGGACAGCTCAGAGCAGGTCACCGTGGACGGTGAGCCCTACCTGGTGGTCTCCGAGGACACCGACCTCGGGACGTTCACCGTCGCCCGGACGACCGAGCACGTCGACGAGACGGTCGGCGCGGCGACGGTCCTGCTGGCCGTCGCCGTCCCGCTCGTCATCGTGCTGGTGGGGGCGGTGGTGTGGATCGTCACCGGACGCGCGCTCCGCCCGGTCGAGAGGCTCCGCCGCCAGGTCGACAGCATCACCGCCGAGGAGCTCTCCCGCCGGGTGGACGCCGGGGATGACGAACTCGGGGCACTGGCGACGACCATGAACCGCATGCTCGCCCGCCTCGAGCATTCCCAGGCGGTGCAACGCAGGTTCATCAGCGACGCCTCCCACGAACTCCGGTCACCGTTGGCGACCATGCGCCAGCACGCCGAACTGGGGGCGTCCTACCCGGATGCCACGTCCCTGCACGAACTCAGCGAGGTGGTCATCGACGAGGGGGACCGGATGCAGAACCTGGTGGAGGGCCTGCTGCTGTTGGCGCGGCTCGACGAGAACCACCGTCCCCCCACGGAACTGGTGGACCTCGACGACCTGCTGCTGGCGGAAGCGGTCCGGCTGGGGCGGATCAGTGCGCTCACCGTGGACACCTCCGGTGTGGACGCGGCCCAGGTGGAGGGGAGTCCCCGACTGCTTGGCCGGGCGGTGCGCAACCTCGTCGACAATGCCGCCCGCCATGCGGAGTCGCGCGTCGTTCTTGGTCTCCGACCGGCCGACCACACACGTTCGGCTGTCGTACTGACGGTCACGGACGACGGCGCCGGCGTTCCCGAGGATGACAGGGAGCGCATCTTCGACAGGTTCGCCCGCCTGGACGAGGGACGCGCCCGCGACGCGGGAGGCAGCGGTCTCGGACTCGCCATCGTCAAGGAGATCGTCCAGGCCCACCACGGGCAGGTCACCGTGGGTGAGAGCACAGAGGACGCGACGCGCGGAGGCGCGGTCTTCACCCTCACCCTGCCGAGATAAAGACCCTTTCAGCAAGTTTCAGAAAGGGTTCAGTACCTGCCGGTCATAGTGGGTGCATGTCCGAAAACACAGGAAACACAGGAAACACAGCACACACGGAAACCACTGAATCAACCACAACGCCACGGCGGAAACGTAAGGGCCTGGCCGTCGGAGCCGGCGCGGTCGCCGCACTGCTCCTCGCCGGCGGTGTCGCCTACGGGGTCTCGGAGAACTCCGACGATGACGGCAACGACAGCGTGCGTACCGTCGCCGCCGAGAACCGGGCTGACAACGACGGCGCACCGGCCACCGCCGGGACCGACGCCGCCTCATTCCGGGACGCCGCTGAGCAGGCGATCGCCGAAGCGGGCGGCACCGGTGCCAGTTCCGTCGACGTCGAGGGCGCCGGTCACGAGGTCGAGGTCGAACTCGACGACGGCGGGTCAGCGGAGGTCCATGTCGCCGCCGACGGTGCCATGCGCATCGAGACCGAGGGGCCTGACCCGTCCGACCAGCAGGATCCGGTCCTCGACCTGGACGCGCTCGACGATGCCGTCGACGCGGCCGTGGCAGCGGCTGCCGACGCCGGTGTCAGCGACGGCACCGTGGACTCCGTGTCCGCCTCCGACGACCGGGGTGTGACCTACGAGGTCAGCGTCCAGGGGCAGGACGGACGCGAGGTCGACGTCGACCTGGCCGACGACTTCTCCGTGGTGGCCACCGACCTCGACGACTGAGCGACAGGCACCCACCTCACATCTGAAATGGGCACCGTCCTGTGCACGCGATATCGCTGATCCGCGGGCACAGGACGGTGCCTTTTCCGGGGGAGAACCCGGTGAGGTTCTTCGGGGGACGCTCCTCAGGAGTTCCCCGCCCCCGTTACCTCTACCCCTCCAGCAGCGGGGAGACCTTGTTGTCGAACATGCTCAGCGCGGAGCCGATGGCCATGTGCATGTCCAGGTACTGGTAGGTGCCCAGGCGCCCGCCGAAGAAGACCTTGTTGTCGGTGGTCTCCGCCTCGGCGAGTTCACGGTAGCGCAGCAGCTTCTCGCGGTCCTCGGGAGTGTTGATCGGGTAGTACGGCTCGTCCTCACCTTCGGCGAAACGGCTGAACTCCTTCATGATCACGGTCTTGTCGTCCGGGTAGTTCTTGCGCTCCGGGTGGAAGTGACGGAACTCGTGGATGCGGGTGTAGGGGACGTCCGCGTCGTTGTAGTTCATCACCGGGGTGCCCTGGAAGTCACCGGTCTCCAGGACCTCGGTCTCGAAGTCGAGGGTGCGCCACCCCAGGTGGCCCTCGGAGTAGTCGAAGTAGAGGTCCAGCGGGCCGGTGTAGACGACCGGGGCGCCCGGGTTGGCCGCGCGCAGCTCTTCGCGGACGTCGAACCAGTCGGTGTCGAGGCGGACCTCGATGTTGGCGTTCTTCGCCATGTTCTCCAGCCACGCGGTGTAGCCCTCGACGGGCAGGCCTTCGTAGGTGTCGTTGAAGTACCGGTTGTTGAAGGTGTAGCGCACCGGCAGGCGTGAGATGTTCGCCGCCGGGAGTTCCTTCGGGTCGGTCTGCCACTGCTTGGCGGTGTAGTCGCGGACGAAGGCCTCGTAGAGCGGCCGCCCGATCAGGGAGATGCCCTTCTCCTCGAGGTTGGCGGCGTCCTCCGGGTTGAGCCCGTCGGTCTGCTCCTTGATCAGTGCGCGGGCCTCGTCCGGGCTGTAGTACTTGCCGAAGAACTGGTTGATCAGGCCCAGGCCCATGGGGAACTGGTAGGCGGTTCCGTCGTGCATGGCGAACACGCGGTGCTGGTAGTCGGTGAAGTCGGTGAACTCGTTGACGTAGTCCCAGACCTTCTTGTTGGAGGTGTGGAACAGGTGGGCCCCGTACTTGTGGATCTCGATACCGGTCTCCGGCTCGGCCTCGGAGTAGGCGTTGCCGCCGAGGTGGCTGCGACGCTCGAGCACGAGCACCTTCTTGTCCAGCTGGCTGGCGGCGCGCTCGGCGACGGTGAGCCCGAAGAATCCGCTGCCGACGACGATCAGGTCGTAGGCGCTCTGGTCACTGTTGTCACTCATGGACGGTAACGATACAGGCCGTGGCCTGCCCGGGTGCGGTGCCATGCCGGTGGCCCTACTATGGGACGCCATGAGTTCCCGTGCAATCGAGCTGCCCACGACCATGCCGGCCGTCGCCGTCACCGGTGAGTTTCCCGTGGATGACCCCCGGTGCCTGACCGACGTGACCGTCCCCCTGCCGGAGATCGGCCCGCGTGACCTCCTCGTCGAGATCCAGGCGGTGTCGGTGAACCCGATCGACACGAAGATGCGGCGCCGCTCCGGCGACGCCCTCGCACGCGGCGAACAGCCGGTGCTCGGGTACGACGCCGCGGGCGTCGTCCGCAAGGTCGGCGGGGACGTCGAACGGTTCGGGATCGGCGACCGGGTCTTCTACGCCGGAAGCCAGCTGCGCAACGGCACGAACGCCCGTTTCCACGCCGTCGACGAGCGCATCGTCGGCCACCGTCCCACGACGTGTTCGGCGACGGAGGCCGCCTCCCTCCCCCTCACCGCGTTGACAGCCTGGGAGGCGCTCTTCGAGCGGCTCGGCGCGTCGATCGACTCGAACGGTTCGCTGCTCGTCCTCGGCGGTGCCGGCGGGGTGCCCAGCGTGATGATCCAGCTGGCCCGCGCGCTCACGGGGCTCACCGTGATCGCCACCGCGTCGCGTGAGGAGTCCCGCGACTGGGTCGTCGAGATGGGCGCACACGAGGTCGTCGACCACCGCCGTGACCTGGCGTCCCAGGTCCTGGACCTGGAGCCGGACGGCATCGACCTGGTCTTCACCTCGAACTCCTCCGGCCACGCCGAGGAGTTGGCCGAGATCATGACGCCGCAGTCGCGCCTGTGCCTCATCGACGACCCGGAGGATTTCCAGATCGCGCCGTTCAAGCAGAAGTCGATCTCGATCCACTGGGAGTCCATGTTCACCCGGACCGTCTTCGACACCGAGGACGTCGATGAACAGGGCGTGATCCTCGACCGCATCGCCGGGATGGTCGACGACGGCCGCCTGATCCCCACCGTCGGCGAGACGATGATCGGCATGAACGCCGCGACCCTCGCCGAGGCCCACAGCGAGCTGGAGCGTGGGCACGTCACCGGCAAGATCGTGGTGCGGATCTGATCCGCTCAGAACACCAGCACGGCGACGACGTCCGCGACGCACACCGGTCGGTCCCCTCCCTCACGGTCGATCGTCACCCGGGTCACGACCCGCTGTCCGCCGCCACCGGGCTCGACTGAGACGAGTTCGACGCCGGCCCGGATCCGCGAATTCACCGGCAGCGGCGCGGGGAAGCGGACCTTCTCGGTCCCGTAGTTCACCCCCATGGTGGTTCCCTTGACGGTGTAGACCTGCCACACCAGCGTCGACACCAGGGACAGGGTGAGGTAGCCGTGCGCAATGGTCGTGCCGAACGGGCCGGACCTGGCGCGTTCGGCGTCGACATGGATCCACTGGTGGTCTCCGGTGGCGTCGGCGAACTGGTTGATCCGTTCCTGGTCGATCTCGAGCCAGTCGCTGTAGCCGAGGTGTTCACCGACGGCTGCCTGCAGTTCCTCACGTCCGTCGAGTACCCGCATCGTCCCGCGCCCCCTAGTCCTTCGGTCCGCCGGCGACGTACAACACCTGGCCCGAGACGTACCCGGCCCCCTCGCTGGCGAAGAAACTGACGGCATGGGCGATGTCGTCCGGAACACCGGCACGCTGCACGGGAACCTCCTTGGCGACGGCGTCCGTGAAGTCCTCGAAGCTCACACCCATCCGCTCCGCGGTCGCCTGGGTCATCTCGGTGGCGATGAAGCCGGGCGCGATGGCGTTCGCGGTGACCCCGAACTTGCCGAGCTCGATGGCGAGGGTCTTGGTGAACCCCTGCATGCCGGCCTTGGCCGCCGAGTAGTTGACCTGGCCGCGGTTGCCCAGTGCCGAGGTCGACGACAGGTTGATGATGCGCCCCCACCCCTCCCTGGTCTGGTGGGCCTGCACAGCGCGGGACATGAGGAACGCGCCGCGCAGGTGGACGGACATCACCGCGTCCCAGTCGTCCGTCGTCATCTTGAACAGCAGGTTGTCGCGGATGATACCGGCGTTGTTCACCAGGACGGTGGGGGTGCCGAGTTCCTCCGCGACGCGGTCGACGGCGGTCTGGACCGCTGCCTCGTCGGAGACGTCGGCACCGACGGCGAGAGCCCTGCCCCCGGCGGCGGTGATGCGGTCGACGACGTCCTGGCACGCTCCCTCGTCGAGGTCGAGCACGGCCACGGCCAGGCCGTCCCCGGCCAACCGTGCTGCGACCTCCGCACCGATGCCGCGGGCGGCGCCGGTGACGATAGCGGTTCGTTGAGACATGTGGACTCCCTGTGGTGTGGTGGCTGTTGTGGCGTTCACCACGGATACTACTAAGAATCATCTCGGCGTGGACACTGAATCGACGAGACGTCCACGCCTGACTCCCCAGCGGCGGTCAGCCGACCCCGCCCGGGTAGGTCTCGCTCATCTCCGCGAAGAAGAGGTTGCCCGGGTGCACCGTCATCCCGATGTGCTGGTAGAGCTGCTCGTCGGTGACACCGAACTCGTAGCCCACCGCGTGCTCGACCAGGATGTGCTGGTCCTCGTCGCCGTCAACCCCAAGATGGGCTTTCGGCAGTTCGTCACGGTACTCGGCGGGAAGCCATCCCCTCCAGTAGCCGGTGACCGACAGGACGTTGCTGGCCTCCCCCGCGATGGAGAACCAGTACGTGGCATGGTCCCATTCCGCGCTGACCTCCGTGTCCCGGTCGACCCGGTAGGCCAGGCCGAGCCGCTCCAACGTCTCCATCACACGCCGACGGGACAGGGGCTCAAGAACGGCAACCGGGACGGAGTCGGAGATGCGGTCAAGATCATTCATGGTGGTGTGCTCCTCTGGGGCCGGACGCTGAGATGGTCATCCATGTTCTACCCGCCCCGACGGACACCGCACTGACGCGTTCGCACCGCGCGTTCGAACCCTGCGTCCGACCCCTGCGTCCGAACTGTCAGAACCACTGCTCCAGGACCTCGGCGACGCCGTCCTCGTCATTCGAGGACGTGCGGTGGTCGGCGATCGCCGTCACCTCGTCGACGGCGTTGCCCATCGCCACGCCCGTTCCCGCCCAGCGCAGCATCGCCACGTCGTTGGGCATGTCCCCGAAGGCGATGACGCGGGACGGGTCCACCGCGGGGACGTCCGCCCCGTCTCCCCCCAACGCGTGCGCCACCCCGGAGAGCTTCGAGACCCCCGGCAGGTTGATCTCCAGCAGTCCCCCACTGAATGACCAGGTCACATGCGCCTCGGCCGGATCGACCACCGGATTGACCAGATCGAACAGGTCGGCACTCTCCATGGCCTCGTGGCGTACCAGCAGCTTCACCGCCGGCACCGCGCAGAGGGCGTCCAGGGGTTCCACCGAATGCTCGTCGGTGTCCCAGGCATGCGGGTACTCGGGCTGCACGGCGAACAGTTCGTCGGCGCGGTCGAAGGCGCTGCGTCCGGCGCGCTCCACGGCGAAGGTCACCGGGGCCAGTCCACGGCCACGCAACCACGGACGCGTCGCCTCCGAGATCGTGGCGGTGACCCGGGCCAGGACATCCGTCGGCAACTCGGCGGCGTAGGTGATCCGGTCGGACGCCGAATCGTAGACCACCGCCCCGTTGGCGCACACGCACATCGGCCGCAGCCCCAGCTGGTCGATGACCGGCAACATCCAGCGGGCCGGACGGCCCGAGGCCGGGATGAACGTCACCCCGGCCGCCACCAGACGGTTGATGACCGCACAGGCCCGCGGCGACACCCGCTCCGCGGAGGTGACGAGCGTGCCGTCCAGGTCACTGACGACCAGGGTGGGGGCCGGAGGGGTCACCTAGCGTCCCAGCTTCCCACGCAGGCGTCCGATCAGGGACTTCTTCGTGCCGGGAGCCACGCCGGCCGCCTTCTCCGCGTCCTGGCGGATGCGGTCCTCCTTGCGCTTCGCCGCGTCCTCACGGTCCTTCGTCGTCGCCTCCTCCAGCGACGGGGCGGACCCGCCCAGTGAGGCAGGCATCCAGTACTCCCCGTCGGGGAACGGGCCGAAGGCGTCGGCGTAGCGGGCCCGTGAGGTGTCGAGGATGGACGTCATGGCCTCGTGGAGCCGCTCCGTGGCCTCCCTCGGCGTCCCGCTGAGGTCCACCGGCTCGCCCACCGAGATGATCAGGGAGGCGTTCTTCGGACGCCAGATCGGCTTGCGCCCCTTGGTCCAGATCCGCTGCGAACCCCACAGGACCACGGGGATCAGCGGGACTCCGGCATCCTGCGCGATGCGTGCGGCACCGTCCTTGAACTCCTTGATCTCGAAGGAGCGGGAGATGGTCGCCTCCGGGAAGATGCCGATGAGCTCCCCGCCGGACGCCCGACGGGTCGCCTCCCGCACGGACGCGCCGCCGTCGGCACGGTCGACGGGGATGTGGTGGCACCCCGACATCGCCGGCCCGGCGACCGGGTTGTCCCAGATCTCCTTCTTCGCCATGAAACGCACCAGCCGCCCGCCGTTGACCGCGGAGGGGATACCGCCGAACACGAAGTCCCAGTAGCCCGTGTGGTTCACCGCCAGCACCGCGCCGCCGTCGGTGGGCAGGCGCTCAGGATGGTAGATCTCGACGTCCAGACGCTGGACGTAGCGCATCCACGCCTTGGCGAAGGGGATGATGATCCGGCCGTAGAACAACTCCTTCGACTCGGGGTGTGCCGGGACATCCGGCACACCGGTGGGAATCTCGAAGCCTTTGGGGATCCACATGCCGTGCTACGTCTCCTTGGTTGGTTGCGGGGTCTGGTGCGGGTCTGCAGGCACCTACCTCGGGGTGAGGACGTCCTTGCCCACGAACGGGCGCAGCGCCTCGGGTACGACGACCGAGCCGTCGGCCTGCTGGTTGTTCTCCAGGATCGCGACGAGCCACCGGGTGGTGGCCAGGGTGCCGTTGAGCGTCGCCGCGATCTGTGCCTTGCCTTCCTCATCACGGTAGCGGGTCTTGAGCCGCCGCGCCTGGAAAGTGGTGCAGTTCGACGTGGACGTCAGCTCCCGGTAGGTGCCCTGGGTGGGCACCCAGGCCTCCGTGTCGAACTTGCGGGAGGCCGACGAACCGAGGTCTCCGCCGGCGACGTCGATCACACGGTAGGGGACCTGCACGGCGGCGAGCATGTCCTTCTCCATCGCCAGGAGTTCCTGGTGCTGTGCCTCGGCGTCCTCCGGGCGGCAGTAGACGAACATCTCGACCTTGTCGAACTGGTGGACGCGCAGGATGCCGCGGGTGTCCTTGCCGTAGGAGCCGGCCTCCCGGCGGAAGCAGGACGACCAGCCGGCGTAGCGGGCCGGGCCGTCCGACAGGTCGATGATCTCGTCCTTGTGGTACCCGGCCAGCGCCACCTCGGAGGTGCCGACGAGGAACATGTCGTCGGCCTCGAGCCGGTAGATCTCGTCGGCGTGCGCACCGAGGAACCCGGTGCCGGCCATGATCTCCGGACGCACCAGCACCGGCGGGATCATCAGCTGGAAACCGTGGTCACGCGCCTTCTGGGCCGCGAGGCTGAGCATGCCGAGCTGGAGCAGGGCGCCGTCGCCGGTGAGGAAGTAGAAGCGTGCGCCGGACACCTTCGCGCCGCGTTCCATGTCGATCAGCCCGAGCGACTCACCGAGTTCGAGGTGGTCCTTCGGCTCGAAGTCGAACTCACGGGGCTCCCCGACGTGCTCCAGCACGACGAAGTCGTCCTCCCCGCCCGCCGGGGCGCCGGTGACGACATTCGACAGCCGCATCTGCAGGTCCTGCACGTCCGCCTCGGCGGCGGCCTGCGCGTCCTCAAGTTCCTTCACCGCGGCGGAGCGGGTCTTCCCCTCGGCCCGCAGCGCGGTCCGCTCCTCGTCGGTGGCGTCCTTCATGGACTTCCCCATCGACTTGGAGAAGGCCTTCTGCTCCGCCCGCGCGGTGTCGGCGGCGGCGATGGCCTCACGGCGACGCTGGTCCGCCTCCAGGAGCCGGTCGACGAGCGCCGGGTCCTCGCCACGGGTGCGCTGGGATTCACGGACGACGTCAGGGTTCTCCCGCAGGAACTTGAGATCAATCATGCCCCGTAGTTTAGCTACAGTGGATTCCACCGTGTGCAGCGCTGTCCGGCACTGCCCGAAGATTTCCAGTGATGTCCGGTCCCCGTGAAAGAATGCGTGTTATGCCGTCCAGCACCCCGTCCTCCACCGCCGACCGTCCTGCCGACGCACGTCCCCGTAAAGGCCGCCGCAGGACGGTCACCGTGCTGCTCACCGCGGCCCTCGCAGGAGCGGTGGGTGCCGGTGCCTACGAGTACTTCGCTCCCCAGGGGGCGTCCGTGGTCGCCCAACGCGGTGTGGACCGCACCGAGGAGGCGCCGGAGCTCGTCGCCTTCACCGACGCCGACACCGCCGACTGCGTGAACTGGTCACAGGACGGCGACATCGCCACCGACTTCGCCGTCGTCGACTGCGCCTCACCGCACCGCTTCGAGGTCTCCACCCGCGAGGACCTCGCACAGTACCCGACCAGCGAGTTCGGCCCGGACGCCCCGCAGCCCGACCTGGAGCGCCAGGGTCAGCTGACCTCCGAGCTGTGCGAGGGACCGACCCGTACCTACCTCGACGGACGACTTGACCCGCAGGGCCGGTACTCCATCGTCCCGATCCTGCCGCCGGAGGCCGCGTGGGACGGCGGTGACCGCACCATGCTGTGCGGGGTGGCGGTCCCCGAGGCCGACGGCGTGTACGCCGAAGCCACCGGACGTGCCGCGGACACCGACCAGTCCCCCGCCGAGCCGGCGGAGACCTGCATGCGCGCCCAGGGCGACGCGGTCAACGTCACCGACTGCGACCGTCCGTACTCCTGGCAGGTGACCTCCGTGGAGAACCTCGGGGACACCTTCGACGGCGCATGGCCGACACTCGAGCAGCAGAACGACCACCTCGACGCCGTGTGCACCGCCGCAGCCATCGAGTTCCTCGGCGGCGGGGACGACGAGAAGCTCTACCAGTCCACCCTGACCCCCTTCTGGACCACCCTGCCGCAGGAATCCTGGAACGCCGGATCGCGCACCGTGAACTGTGCGTTGACGAAGGCCCGGGAGGGTGGCGGCTTCGCCGACCTGCAGGGTGACGTGCGCGGTGACTTCACCATCGACGGCAACCCGCCCGCCGAGCAGCCCGAGCGCAACCCGCGCCGCAACAGCGACTCCGGTAACGAGGCACCGTGATCGAGGTCAGTGACGACGACTTCGAGGACCTCGTCGACCGCGGTCTCCGCCTGATCCCACGACAGCTGCTCGATGCACTCGACAACGTCGCCATCGTGGTGGAGGACCGCAACGAGGAGGAACCGTCGATCCTCGGGCTCTACCACGGTGTCGCGTTGACGGAACGCTCCGTGGAGTGGCCGACCTTCCTCCCCGACAAGATCAGCATCTACAAGGACGCGCTCTGCGACTACTGCTCCACCCACGAGCAGCTCGTCGACGAGGTGGCCGTCACCGTGGTCCACGAGATCGGGCACCACTTCGGCATCGACGACGACCGCCTGCACGAACTCGGCTGGGGTTAGATGTAGTGCCCCGGCTACCGGGCACGGGGCGGCTCGCCGTGCCCGGCCCAGTCGGTGACCGTCCACCCGTCGGCGACGACCTCGTCGAGGTCCCCCGGCACCAGCGGGCCGCCCAGATCCGGCACCTCGAGATCCACCCGCAGCGTGTTCGGCAGCAACGTACGCACCGCGAACTCCGGATCGACCCGCCCCAGGTAGGCGGCGACCAGACGGATCACCGCACCGTGACTGACGACCGCCAGATCCGCCCCGGCGCGCTGGGTGGCCGACAGCACGGGCAGCAGGGTGCCCAGGTAGCGCCCGACGACCTCCCGACCGGTGGACGCCCCCGGCACAGGCAGGTCCATCTCCCCTCCCAGCCATTCAGCGAAGGTGCGGTGGTAGCCGTAATGGGCGTCGGGGTCCATCCGCATCTCGTACCGGCCGGCAGGGATCTCCGAGATCCCCGGGACGGCGCCCGGCATGATCAGCGGCGCATGCGGGACGGGGGACGGAGAGATCAGGTCCCCGTCCGTCCCGGAGCGGTCCCTGGCGCCCCCACCGAGCGCTGCCGGGACGTCCGCTGTCGTGGACTCCTCCGGGCCGATCTCGGCATGGTCGATGCCGTCGGTGACCTCCAGTTCCGCCAGCTGCGCCAGGGCGTCGGCGAAGTCACTGCCCGGTGCGGTGTGCTCGAGGCTCAGGCCCCGCGGGCGGCTGCCGAGGGCTATCCCGGCGGCCGTCTGACGTGCACGCAACGCCTGCGACGACACCATCGCCAACGGCACGTCCTGCTCCTCCCCGGCGAGACGCTCACCGGCGGCGCGGGCCTGCGACCAGCCGAGTTCCGTCAGTGCCGCACCCGGCAGGCTGGTGTCCAGGGCGTGGCTGACGTTCGAGGTCGTCTGTCCGTGCCGGATCAGCAGCAGTCGGCTCACGCCTGACCACCGTCCCCCTGCTCCTGTGTCAGCCCCCGCAGGCCCTGGACCCAGTCCCAGGACGCGGTGTAGTCCGGCGGCACAGACCCGTCGGGGCCGTCGACACCGCCGACCCACCCCTCCTGCGGCCAGGAGCCGAGGAACCTGATGCGGTCGCAGTAGCGGTGCAGCCCGGCCAGAGCCTCGGCGACGGCATCGTCCTGCAGGTGTCCGACGATCTCCACGTGGAAGTTGTAGGTGCCGGCCTTCTCGCGGGTCGGACGTGACTCGATGCGTGACATGTCGACCCGGCGCGTGGCCAGCTCCATCAACGCCATCACCAGTGAGGCCGGGGTGTTGGGAACCTGCAGCACAATGGCGGTCCGGTCATGCCCGGTGCGCGGAGTGGGTGTCTGGGGCAGGCCGACCATCACGAACCGGGTGTGCGCCCCGGCCACGTCGGCGATCCCGTCAGCGACCGTCTCGAGTCCGTGGATCGCCCCGGCGCGGGCCGGGGCCGCGGCGGCGTCAGCCTCGCCGGCGGCGACGGCGGCGGCGGCTGCACCGTTGGAACTGGCGGGGATGAACTCGGCGTGGGGCAGGTGCTCGGCGGCCCACCGGCGGACCTGGGCCTGCGCGACCGGGTGAGTGGTGAACGTCCGGACGTCCTCGAGGTGGGTGCCGGGGCGTACGAGGATCGAGAAGACGACGGGGACGTCGTGCTCGCGCAGGATCTGCACCGGCACGCCGTCCGCCAGGGAATCGAAGGTCTGCGTGACCGGCCCGTCCACACTGCTCTCCAGGGCGACGACGGCCCGGTCAACCTCCCCCCGCCGAACCAGCTCCAGCGCGTCCGCCGGGGAGCTCACGGTGCGGTGGACGACATCGTCCGGCAGATGGCCGGCGGCCGTCAGGTTCAGGACGGCCTGTTCAGTGAAGGTTCCGCGCGGGCCGAGGTAGGCCACCGTCTCGATGTCGCTCATGACACCAACCTACCGGGCGGCGGTACGCTGTCCGACATGAATCCCCCAGCGTCCACCGGCACCAGCAGCACCGAGGCCGTGTCGTTGCGTCTCGCGCGCCTGAGTGCACGGACCGGGCTGTCCCCCGCGGAACTCGGCGTGGCCAGGATCTACGACCGGGCACACACGGACCCCCGGGAGTTCGGACCTCTCCGGGGACTCGACGTCCTGGTCAAGGACCTCAACCGGGTGGCCGGCGAAGTCACGACCTTCGGCTCCGTCGGCCACGCCGTCGACGCCGACGCCGACGACACCACCGTGACCCGGCTGCTGGAGGACGGGGCCCGGCTCGTCGGTGCCAGCGTCACCGCCGAATTCGGGGCGACGGTCTACACCGAACCGGCCGACGGCCCCGGGCCGGTGAACCCGATCGACCGCCGGATGACGACCGGTGGGTCCTCGTCCGGCGCCGCGGTCGCCGTGGCCCGCGGCATCGTCGACGTCGCCCACGCCAGTGACGGCGGCGGATCGATCCGCGTTCCCGCCGCCGCCGTGGGCCTGCCGGGCCTCAAGCCGACGCACCGGGTGGGGGACGGGCCTCTGCCGAACCCGGCGGCACAGGGTTTCATCGCGCGGGACCTCGACCTCACCGCCCGCGCCTACGGGCTCACCGGTCCCGCCTCCCCGGCCCGGCCGCTCAGCCGACCACTGACGCTGGGGCACACCAACAGACCGTTCCACACCGACAGTCTCGTCGACCCCACGGTGGCCAACGCCACCGCTGCCGCCGCATCCCTGCTGGTCACCCATCCCGGCGTCCGCGGGGTCCGGCCGGTGGCCGCCCCCTACCCGGTCGAGCACTTCGACATCTTCTCGCGCATCATGGCGGCCCGTTGCCGGGACCTGCCCGACCCCGCCACGGCGATGCCGACCTGGCTGAGGCAGCGTGGCCTGGACCTCACCCCCGCGGAGATCACCGCCGCCGCGGACGCGGTCACGGCACTGCCGCAGGAGATCCGTGCAGCGTGGGACGGCACCGACGATCCGGTGGACGTCGTCGTGACCCCGATGCTGGCGTGTGCCCCACCCCGGACCGGCGCCTTCTCCCGCTACTCCGGGGAGGAGTTCAACGACCCCGCCGCCGATTTCCGGGCCCAGACCGCCTGGACCCCGTGGGCGACCTTGTGGAACCTCACCGGCTGGGCCGGACTCTCCGTCCCGCTGCTCACCCCTGACCGGGCGTCGGGACGATGGCCTGTGTCGGTCCACCTGGGCGCCGTCGGGGACCGGGTGTCGGCCGCCGAGCTACTCGACCTCGCCTCCCATCTGCAGGTCACCGTCGCCCGGATGGTCGACGCCGATCCGGAGGTGCTGGAGTCCGTCAGTGTCGACGGCCCGGGGGACGTCGAGCGCCTGCTCGGCGATCCCCCCGGGGCAGGAAGGTGAACCAGACCGTGGCCGTGAACGAGGCGGCGACCGGCCCCGTGTCCCCGGCGGACCGCCGGGCGATCCGGTGGGAGCTGCTCATCGTCCTGGCCGTCACCTTCGGGGCGTCCGGCGTGCGGTCGGCGCTGAGGCTGCTCGAGGCGGCGGCGCGGCCGGAGGGTCTCGGCGAGCAGAGCACCACCCTCAATGCCCGCCAGTCCGCACTGACCTGGCTTGATCCCGCCTTCCAGCTGATCTCCACCGGAGTCCTCGTCGCCTGGGGCGGTCTGGCGTTGTTCCTGCTGTTACGGCACGTCCCGCCGACACTGGTGCGGACCGCAGTCGACGACGGGCAGGGAAAGCCCGCCACGGCTCCCCGCAACGTCCTGTCCCTGCGTCCCCGGTGGCGCGACGCTCTGCCCGGCGTGGGGTTGGCGGCACTGATCGGCGTCCCCGGACTGGTCCTCTACGTCGGGGCCGTGCAGCTGGGACTGTCCAAGGAGGTCATCCCCACCGGCCTCGACCGCAGTGCCCAGGACCTGCTGCTGCTGATCCTGAACTCGTGGGCCAACGGTTTCGCCGAAGAGGTCCTGGTCGTCGCGTGGCTGTGTTGCCGGCTCCGCCAACTCCGGGTCCCCTGGATGTGGGTGTTTCTGGCGTCCGCGGTACTGCGCGGCAGCTACCACCTCTACCAGGGGTATTCCGCCGGGCTGGGGAACATGGTGATGGGGCTGGTGTTCGTCTGGTTCTTCTACCGCACCGGACGGGTGTGGCCGCTGGTCATCGCCCACGGGTTGATCGACACCGTCGCCTTCGTGGGCTACCAGGTACTGGGGTCCACGCCCGGCTTGTCGTAACGGATGTCGTCTGAGCCACCGCAGGGGTCAGAGATCCGCCGTTGCGTGACCCCGGCGACGGCCCAGATGACCGGACGGGGTCAGCCGAAGACCTCGAGCTCGCGCTTGACGACCTTGCCGATCGGGTTCCGCGGCAACGGCTGGTCCATCAGGACCACGTCGCGGGGGACTGCCGGTGCCATGAAGTTGTGCTCCACGTGCCGCCGGATGTCGTCCTCGCTGAGCTCGACGGTGCCGTCGGTGACGACATAGGCCTTGACCCGCTGGAACTTCTCGTCGTCCTCCACGCCGACGCAGTAGGACTCCGCCACGCCGGCGGCGCGGTCGATGACGTCCGCCACCGACGTCGGCCAGATGTTCTCGCCACCGACGATGATCATGTCGTTGTTCCGCCCCAGCACCCGCAGGCGACCCGACTCCGGGTCGATGACTCCCTTGTCCCCGAGGTCAAGCATGCCGTCGCGGTACTCGGGCCTGTCACGGTCACCGAGATAGCCCTTCATCGACATCGCGTTGTGGGCGTGGATGATCCCGACCTCTCCCGGCGCGACCGGTTCGCCGGTCTCCGGGTCGAGAAGCTCGAGGCGCCCGTTCCAGACCTGGTGGCCTGCGGTGAGGGGGTCCTCGACGAGGTCCTCCGGGGTCGCGTACGCCACGAGCAGCCCTTCGGTGGATCCGTAGCCGCTGGACAGGATGTTGCCGTAGCGCTCCTGCAGTCCGCGGACGAGATCCTCACTCATCGCGTTGCCGGCGTTGAGGATCCAGGTCATCGTCGACAGGTCATAGGACCCGTCGTCCACCGCGAGCACGTCCTTGAGGAAGACCGCCGAACTGAGCATGCCGGTGCACCGGTAGTCCTGCACCTGCTGCAGCACGACCTCGGGCTTGAACACCCGCTGGGTGACCAGCGTGCATCCCGCGGTGATCGCGAGGACCGCGGCACCCCACCCCAGCACGTGGAAGAGGCTGGCGGTGAGCTGGAGACGGTCGCCGGCCTTGACGTCCAACCCCTTGAGGACAGGGCCGAGGACGCCGACGGGGAAGCTCGGCTCGGTGTGTGCGACCGCCTTGGGCGTCCCGCTCGTCCCGGAGGACATGAGGATGACCCCGCCCTGGGTGGGGCGGCCCGGGAACGCGTCGTTGTGCGGCCCCGGCGCGGTCCAGAACTCCTCGATGGTGGGGTAGTCGATGTCGGTACGGTAGCCCTCGGCCACGTCCGCGTGGATGAGCGTGGCGCCGAAGTCGCTGAGGTCCTCGGGGAAGCGGTCGTCGAACTCTGAGTCGTAGAAGATGACGTCGAGCTTGTGCTCCTTGACGATCTCCGAGATCTGGTGCTTGCTCGCACCGACGTTCAACAGGAAGACGGTGTACCCGAGGTAGCCCTTGGCGGCCAGGGGGAAGAGGAACCCGCGCCCGTTGCGCGCCATGATGCCGACACGGCTGTCCGAGGTGATGCCGTGGCTGGCCAACGTGTGCGCGGTGAGGCGGGAGTAGTTGGCCAGCTGCTGGTACGTCAGCTCACCGTCATCGTCAACGAGCGCCAGGCGCGAGGGGAACCGGGCGGCGGTGCCCTCCAGAAGCCCGGCCAGGCTCGTACCGTAGCGGCCGAGCGCCTTGGCCACCCCCAGACCGCCGGACGGTGTGGATCCCTTGAGGAATCCGGTGTCTACGAAGGCTTTGGCCCCTTTCACGGCGCCCTTGAGGTCATAGGACAGCTGTTCGAACACTGTCACTCCTTTTCTGTGTCTGCGGTCTGGTCGCTTCGGCGGTCGTATTGTTGTCGTTCCCCCGGTGCAACGTACGCGTGACGTGACAAGGGGCGGGCGTCGGGGCGGCGCACCGATGCCCGGGTCAGTAAAGTACTTTCGCCCACCATACCGGGTCGGAAGGCTCTGGCGTTACCCGTCCAGCTACGGCATGATGTAGAGCACACAATCCCATGCGTAACTTAGGTCACTTTAGTCACAGGGGTTACATTCCGGATGATTAGTGGATAAAGTCACGCTAATGTAACGTCGTTGTCCCAGGGAACGGTTTAGGAGACCGGATCCGTCTACGGCTTGTCGGGGACACGTCGGGACACATGACACGTTTCAGGAGAGGAACCTCAGCAATGAGCGCACGACACCGTACGGCCTCGCGGGCCGGTCGCCGCATCGCCGGAATCGCCGCCGCGGCAGTGGCCACCGTGGCCGCACTGTCCGGCACCCTGCTCTCGGCCCCCGAGAGCCAGGCTGCACCCGGCAACACCGTGGTCCTGGGCGATTCCATCGTCGCCAACCCCGACATCTACAACTACCTCGCCGGCAAGGGCCTGCCTCTCCCGGACCCGATCCTGAGCGGCTCCGGCTGCGGCACGGACAACCGGTTCGCCAACTCCTACGCACAGGCGTCCGGTAAGCACGTGGACAACTACTCCTGCGCCGGTGGCTCCTACCGCACCGGTGGCATGCACGTCACCGAGCAGGCCGACCGTGCACAGCGCGGCGGGGCACTGAACGCCGGCACCAACGAGGTCGTCATCTGGGCCGGCGCCAACGACACCTACCCCTACATCCTCGGCGACAAGCTCCCGGTCTCCCAGATCGAGCGTCAGCTGCGCGACTCGGTGAACCGGACCGTCGCCCACGTCAAGAGCAAAGCCCCCAACGCCACCGTGAAGGTCCTCGGCTTCCCGCACATCACCAACGGTGCCGGCCAGGTCTGCCCGATCAACATCATCCCGAACGTGCAGATCCCCAGCGCCCTGATCCAGGCCTCCGACGTCGAGTGGGCCCTGGAACGCGCACTGCGCGACGGCGCCACCAGTGCCGGCGGACGCTTCGTCGACCTCAAGGGCGCGAGCCGCGGTCACGAGATGTGCTCGAACGACCGCTGGGTCGTCGGCCTGATCGACACCACCTCGGAACGGCGCAACCTCCCGCTGCACATGACCGACACCGGTCTGCGTGCCATGGGACGTGCCGCCGCGAACGCCTGACACCTTCCCGGCGTCCCCTCAGACGGGGCCCGACAGTCCTCTCCGGACGGTCGGGCCCCGTTTGCGCTTCCCGGGTGCTGTCTCAGCGCACCGTGTCCGCCAGCAGCGGAGCCAACGTCTCCACCGCCCACCGGGTGGACAGCGGCCCGGGGTACGCAAGCGCCCACGCGAGATTGCCCTCGTAGTGCTTCCCGTTCGCCTCGAAGGACGGGTGGTTGCCCTCCTTGAACGCGTTGTTGCTGATGACCAGCACCCGGTCATCCCGCACCGCCGGAATGCCGGCGAACACCGCGCTGTCCTCGAGTTCACCGATCCGGCCGTTGGAATTGTCGAGCACGATGATGACATCGGCGGCCAGGTCGTCCACCCGCTCACCGCTGAGCTGCACGCCCGCCAGGTCAGCGGTGCCGGGATCGTCGCCGAACCCGAGGTCCCCGAACAAGGCGGCGGCATCCGAGCCGGAGGGGTTGAGCATCCGCATCTCGTCCAGACCGAAATACTGGATCAACGACACGGTCTTCCCACCGAACTCGGGATACTTCTCCCGCACCGACGCTGCGGCATGTTCGGTGTCGTCGATCACCTCGTCGGCACGCTCCTCCTCGCCGAGTGCCTCCCCCAGGTTGATGACCGTCTGCTGCCAGTTACCTGCCACGTCCTCCTCCGTCTCCGCGGCGATGACCGGGGCGATCCCGGACAACTGGTCGTAGACGTCCTTCAGGTCAAGCTGGCTGGCAATGATGAGGTCCGGCTCCGCCGCCGCCAGTTCCTCGACCGGCGGCAGGCCGTTGGCGTCATAGGCGAAAGTCGATTCCGGGTCACCTGACAGCGCCTCCAACGCCTCCAGCGTCCACGCCTCCTGGTCCACCGTGTTCTCCGGGACGATCACCGGCGTCTCCCCCATCGACGCGACGATGTCGGTGTCCTTGTACCCGACGGCAGCGATCCGTTCCGGACGTGCCTCGAGTGTCGTCTCACCCCACGGGGTCGTGAATGTCACCGGGGTGAAGTCGGTGTCGAGGGTGTCGAGGGTGTCGACGGTACCGGCGTCGCCGTCCCCCTGCCCCGATGAGCACGCCGTCAGGGCGAAGGCCCCTGCCACGACGACGGCCGACAGAGCGGCCAACGCCGTGGTCCTCCGGGTCTTCCGGGTCGTCACCGTACCGGCGGGACGACTCCGCCGGCGGCCGGGAAAACTGCCGCGCACGCTGTTCTCGGTCATCAAAGCTCCCTCAGGACGGTCAGACGGTGCTACCCCGCCGCGACATCACGGCACCAGGTCATGCCGGTCACGATCATCGTACATGCAGGGCAGCCTTCCCTGGCCCGACGCTGCTGGGCAGGGGAACCGACTACCGCCGTTTCCCACCCTTGCCCTTGTTCCGACCTTTTTCACTGCCCTTCTTCGCCGACTCCGCAGCCCGGGCGGCACGGTTGGCGGTCCGGACCAGGGGGACAAGACTGACGACAACCACCACGAACGGGGCCACCCCCAGCGCCGTCACCCAAGCACCCTCGACGAAGAACGAGAGGATGATGATCACCGCGGCGAGCACCGACGTCACCAGGGTCACCGTCCGGGCGAACGGTGCCGCCTCCGCATGCCCGGCTTCCCACGCGTCGTCACTGGCTTTCGTCGCGGAGGTGCGGATCCCGACGGCACCGGATCGTGGCAGGTCGCCCCCGGCGGCAGCCTTCGTCACCTGCGAGATGACCATGGCCAGGACCACCGCCATGATCGCCGGAAACGCGACACCCATCAATGCATCACTCATGGGCAGCATCTTACGGGACTCCTTTTTCCACCCGTCCAGCCCGTAGTATGTCCCCATGTCACCAACCCCGCCCGAGAACGACGGCCGCTCCGGAGACTCTGTCGCCCGCGACAGGCACGGACGGCCGATCCTGGACCGGTACGGGCGTCCTGTACCCCGTCGTTCCCCGGCCCCTCCCCCGCAGGGCACCGGGCAGGACTCCACCCGTGTCTACGGTGGTGAGTCCCCGGCGCGGCCCCGCCACCGGGCGCCGAACGAGGCCCCGAACCAGGCCCCGAACCAGGCCCAGCCGCCGCAGTACCGCCGGCAACCGGAACAGCCGCCCCAGGCAACCCCGTACCAGCCGTACCGGCAGGAACGCGACGCTCACCCGCGCTATCAGCCACAGCCACAGCAGCCGTCGGGACCGCCTCCCCGTTCCCGTCGTCCGCGGAAGCGTCGGCGGATCCGCCCGCTCCGGGTGATCGGCGCGCTGCTCCTGGTCATCGTCCTCGTCGCCGGCGGCACCGCCTGGTGGGTCGACTCGAACCTCAACCGCGTCGACGCGCTCACCGACTACGAGGGGCGGATCGGCAACACGGCCGGCTCGAACTGGCTGCTCGTGGGTTCGGATTCCCGGGCAGGCATGAGCGAGGAGGATGGCGAACGTTACGCCGCCGGCGACCTCTCAGAGGGCGGGGCCCGCACGGACACGATCATCGTCGTCCACGTGCCCTCGTTCGGCGGTAAGCCGACCATGGTGTCGATCCCCCGCGACTCCTACGTGTCCATCCCCGGCTACGGCGAGGACAAGATCAACTCCGCGTTCTCTTTCGGCGGCCCGCAGCTCCTGCAGCAGACCGTCGAGGGTGCCACCGGGTTGCGGATGGACCACTACATGGAGATCGGTTTCGGCGGCTTCGGCAAGATCGTCGACGCCGTCGGCGGTGTGGAGCTCTGCCCGTCCGAACCGATCGACGACCCGATGGCCGGACTCAATGTCGAGGCCGGCTGTCAGGAGATGGACGGGCCGACGGCGCTCGGGTACGTCCGCACCCGCTACACCTCGGCCAACGGCGACCTCGACCGGGTGGAGCGCCAGCGCGAGTTCCTCGGCGCCGTGGTCTCGAAGGTCGGGTCCTTCGGCACGCTCGCGAACCCGTTCCGGGCACTGCCCCTGATCAACGCCTTCTCCGCCGCCCTGACGGTCGACGAGGGGGACCATGTGTGGCATCTGGCCCGTCTCGCCCTCGGCATGATCCGGGGCGCCGACCAGCAGACCGTCCCGGTCGGCGGGTTCGCCGACACCGATGCCGGCAGCGTCGTGCTCTGGGACGACGCTGCCGCCGAAGAGCTGTTCAGCGGACTGCGCTGAACAGCACCTCGACGGCGCCCGGCCGGTGGCCGTCAGTTCAGGACGGCGAGCGCGGCGTCGTAGTCGGGTTCGGTGGTGATCTCCGGGACGAGCTGGGAGTGCAGGACGGTGCCGTCGGCGTCCAGGACGACCACGGCCCGACCCAGCAGTCCGGCGAGCGGGGAGTCGGTGAGGGTCACACCGAAGTCCTCGCCGAAGGAGGACCGGAAGGCCGAGGTGGCCTCGACGTTCTCGATGCCCTCCGCGGCGCAGAAGCGGCCCAGCGCGAAGGGGAGGTCCTTCGAGACCGAGACCACGGCCGTGTTCTCCAGGTCGGTGGCGCGGGTGTTGAACTCCCGCTCGGACGCGGCGCAGACGCCGGTGTCGACCGAGGGGAAGATGTTCAGCACCACGCGCTTGCCGCGGAGCGAGTCGCCGTTGACGTCCTTGAGCTCGGCGGAGACGGTGGTGAAGTTGGGTGCCTGCTCGCCGACTGCGGGCAGGTCACCGACGGTGTGGGCGGGGGTTCCTTGGAATGCGGTATCAGCCATGCCACCCATGGTGGCACAGATCGCCGGTCAGCGGATCGTGACCTCGCGGGCGATGATCGTCTGACGCGACTTCTGCTCCTCGGCGGTGAGGGCGCCACCGTCGGCGATCTCGGCCGCCGCGGCGGCGATCCGGGCGTCGAGCTCCTGCAGGGGTGCGGCGAACTCGCTGGCGTCGACGGTGTTGTCCAGGTCGAAGACCGGGACGAGGATGCCGTGGGTACGGAAGACGCCGGCGAAGCGGGTGTCCTCGCCGAGGTTCAGCTGACCGGCGGCGTGGACGCGGGCCAGCGCGGGGAGCAGCTGTGCCTCGGTCTCCGGACGGACCCAGCGGATGTGGGCCTTCTCGCCCGGGTCGATCCACCACGCCGCACCGGTGATCTCGGCGTCCACCCGCGAGCTCGGCAGGACCGAGGCGTTGGCCTGGTCGAGGGAGGCGACGACCTGCGGGTTGGCACGCTGATCCTCGGTGAGCCACCAGTTGAAGTCCTCGCGGACCTCGATCGCCGGGGTCTGGTCGGCGACCAGCAGGGACGACAGGGCCGGCTCGGAGCCGTCGGCGACGGCGACCTCCAGGCTGCTCCCCGGAGCTGCGTCCTTCGCCCAGTTCAGGGCGAAAGCCAGGTCCCGGTTGGGGTTGTCGCCACGGTGCTGGGTCTGCAGGGCGACCAGCGCCTCCCCACCCTCCTCCTCGGCACGCACCAGGGCGGCCGCGGCACCGGGCAGGACGGTGCAGACGGTCACCGTACGGGTGAAGCCGGCGTCCGGGACCGTCTCTGCGGTGAAGTGCGCCGAGGGGACGAACTCCTGCAGTGCGATCAGGTCGGCCTCGGCGGCGAAGCCGTCGTAGGGGCGCGGGTCGCGCTCCAGTGCGGCGCGCTCAGCGGCACGCTTGGCGAGCTTCGCCTGACGACGGCTCATGCCCTCGGGCAGGTCGTCCTGGTTCTTGTTCTTCCTGTTCTTCTTAGCCACGGCCCACAGTCTAGCGGTCAGCGAATCCGCACGGCACCGTCGAGCACCGTCCGGGCGCGGTCGGGGTAGTCGGTGGCTGCCCACTGCACACCGTGCCGCTGCAGCCACAGCAGGTCGTCGGACGCGTTGGCAGTGAACACGTAGGTCCGCGCGCCGTCACCGACGACGTCCTGCGGCGCCGACCGTGCCCGGTGGACCGAGTAGCCCTGCGACGGAGCGACGTCGGACGGCTCGAGGTGCCTGAGCAACCGCCACAGGCGGTACTCCTTGCGCAGGTAGATCCGGTGGATCTGCGGATTCAGCGCACCGAAGCGGGCCAGGGAGCCGTGGTCGAAGGAGATCAGGTGGACCGGGACGCCGGAGGCCCCGGCTGACCCGGCGGCCCCGTCCGCCATGCCCACCGCATGCAGTTCGCGGTTCAACGCCGCCTCCAGCCGTCCGTCCCGCTCGGCCGCACTGCCCAGACGTTTGGTCTCCACGAACAGTTCGGGACGGTAGTCGCCGGTCTGTGCGTCGCGCAAGAACTCCAGCAGTTCGCGCAGGGTGGGGATGCGCTGGGGACGCCCGGCGGTGCCGACGTTGAACTCCCGCAGCTGTGCCAGGGTCATCCCGGCGACGGCCCCGGTGCCGTCCGACGTGCGGTCGACGCTGGCGTCGTGGATGACCACGGGGACCCCGTCCGCGGTGAGCCGGATATCGCACTCGACACCGTCGGCACCGAGTTCAACAGCAAGTTCGTAGGCGTCGAGGGTCAGCTCGGGGCGGTATCCGCTCGCCCCGCGGTGCGCGATGATCTTCACGGCCCCATTCTTACCCGATCCGACCGGTGTCGCCGGCCGGCGCACTGTAACATGTACTCCCGTGGCAGATTTTCCGGCAGGTACACGCCTCTCCCCGGGTGGGGGGCCGGCACGGGGCGTCCCGAGCGCCCCGGTCAGTGACACCGCGCTGGTGTTCGAGGGCGGGGCGATGCGCGCCGCATTCTCGTCGGCGATGGTGCAGGCCCTGCTCGAGGAGGGGATCCAGTTCGACTGGACCTACGGCAACTCCGCGTCGGCGGTGCACGTGGCGACGTACCTGTCGCAGGACACCCGTCTGGCCCGCGACTACTTCACCGTCTTCCCCGGCGACCCGCTCTTCGGCGGCATCCGTCCGTTCCTCCGGGGGGACGGGTTCTTCAACGCCCGCTACATCTTCGGCCCCGACGCGCAGGTCGAGGACCGCAGCATGGTGCCGGACTGGGACGCGATCACCGCCAGCCCCGGGAACTTCCGTATCTCCGGGTTCAACGGCCGGACCGGTGAGACGGTGCACTGGTCCCGCGACGACATGCACGGCCTCGATGACTTCCTGCGTCATGCCCGCGCCTCGGCATCGCTGCCGATCGTCATGCCGCCGACGAAGATCGGCACAGACGTGTACTTCGACGGAGCATTCGGCTCGACGGGTGGGATCCCGGTCGATTCCGCGATCGAGATGGAGGGCTTCGACCGCTTCCTCGTGGTGATGACGCGCACCCGCTCCTACCGCAAGAGCGCCTCGAAGTTCTCCTGGTTCGTCAAGCGGGCGTTCCCCCAGTACCCCGCGTTGGCGCAGTCGATGCTGGACCGGCACGCCCGGTACAACCGGACCCGGGACTGGATCTTCGAACAGGAACGGCGTGGCAAGGCGTACATCTTCGCGCCGCACCGGATGCCGCTGGGCAACGGCACCCGCAAACTCAACGAACTCGCGGAGACCTACGAGGCCGGGCTGGCGCAGGCCCGTGAGGAGATGCCGCTGATCCGGCGGTTCCTCCGGGTCTGACGTCCCGTGGGGCCTGGCAGGCACGCCGCTCCGGGGCCGCCCCGGGCCCGCTCCGGGGCCCACTCCTAGAGGTCGAACACCCCGGCATCGGACATGACCTGCTGCAGGGTGTCGGCGGAGGTGTCGAACTGGGCCTGCTCGGTGTCGTCGAGCCCCAGTTCGATGACCTCGCGGATACCACGGCGATTGACCACCGCCGGCGTGCCGATGTAGATCGCCGGCGCGTCGCCGCGACCGTACTGGCCGTCCACCAGCGCGGAGACGGGCAGGACCACGTCCTCGTTGCGCAGCACGGCGCGGCTGATCCGGGCCATACCCACGCCGATGCCGAAGCTCGTGGACCCCTTGGCGTTGATGATCTCGTAGGCGGCGTCGCGGGTGCGCCGGAAGATCTCACCCACACCCTCCTCCCCGTCCGGGGACTGCGCCAGCCGGACGGGCAAGGGCACGCCGGCGACGGAACCGGCGGACAGGACGGGCAGTTCGGTGTCGCCGTGTTCACCGATCACGTAGGCGTGGACGGACGTCGGCGCGACCTGGAAGTACTCCCCGAGTGCAGAGCGGAACCGCGCGGTGTCGAGGATGGTGCCGGAACCGATGACCTGGTTCGACGGCACGCCGGCGATCCGCCACGTGGCGTAGGAGAGGATGTCGACCGGGTTCGAGGCCACCAGGTAGACACCGTCGAACCCGGAGTCCCGGACCCTGCCGACGATGTCCCGGAAGATGGCGACGTTCTTGCCCACCAGATCCAGGCGGGTCTCCCCGGGCTTCTGTGCCGCCCCGGCGCAGATACAGACGATGGAGGCCTCGGCGCAGTCGGCGTAGTCGCCCTGGGTGACCCGGGTGCCGTGGCCGGACCAGGGGACGGCATGGTTGAGGTCCTGGACGTGGCCCCAGGTCTTGCGCTCGTCGACGTCGATGATGACCAGATGGTCGCAGAGCCCCTGGTTCACCAGTGCGTAGGCGTAGGCCACGCCCACGTCGCCCGCCCCGATCAGAACGATTCTCGTACCTGCACTGGCTCTCATGGCTGCTCCTGTGGGTGGGGGTCGGTCTGCGTGGGCCACGGTGAATCAATCCCCAGCGTACGCGGGAGCACGGATCACCGCAGGTGGGACGGCATCCGCTCGCCATGTCGATATGTTCATCTGATTGAACTCTTCAATTCAATAGGTAAATCATTGCGAGCGGCCCGGAAACTGACCACACTGGTGGACGGCAATATAACGATTACCCTCACCGAAAGGATCGAGAACATGGCTGTGTACGAGCTTCCCGACCTCCCCTACGACTACGACGCCCTCGAGCCGCACATCTCCGCCGAGATCATGC